>CACWFY010000034.1 GCA_902760345.1 uncultured Bacteroidales bacterium
GACCGTTGAGAATACTGATGCAAGGAGTAATGTTCAGTACACCTTCGGTAGCATCTATGGCGGTGGTATGGGTCAGGAGGATCATGATGCCACAGATAACCATGGTGGCACTGTGAAAGACAGTACTTATGTCAGCATAAGTGGTGCGGGCGCAAAGGTTCGTGCCAGCGTCTTCGGTGGCGGTGAGATGGCTATCGTCGATGGTAACGCTACCGTCACCGTCAGTGGCGGTAAGATTGGCCGTGACGAGGTGAAACCTGCTACAGATGTTGATGCCGGCTACGTCCTGTTCGGTGGCGCTACGATGGGCAATGTCTATGGTGGCGGTAAGGGTATCCTTGGCCACACCAAGGCAGGACTGGTGAAGGGCAACACGAACGTCACGATCAGTGGTGGTAACGTCTATCATAATGTATATGGTGGTGGCGCTCTGGGTTCTGTGGGTACATTCAGCCTGTCTAACGGAACAGATACTCCTTCCTATATTCCTATTGCCGGTGTGCCGTACAACTGGACGGCCAACACAGGTACGGCAACTGTCACCATCACCGGTGGTACTATCGGTATTAGCGGCCGTGACAATGGTCTCGTATTCGGTTCGTCACGTGGTGATCTGCAGAAGCCTGTCGATGAAGATCCAGGTGAAGGTGAGAAGCTTGTTGATCCATACGACCGTGTGGCATGGGTGAACAAATCTGTTGTCACTATCGGTACGAGTGGTTCAGGGACAACGCTGAACACGCCGCTTGTCAAGGGCTCTGTCTATGGTGGCGGTGAGAACGGTCACAACAACGAGAGTGCTACGGTGAATGTCTATAGCGGTACTATTGGTGTAACAGATACTGAAGATCCGTGGTATAGCTTCACGGATAAGGAACTTGAAAAGGAAGTTCAACTATACCGTGGTAACGTCTATGGTGCCGGTAGTGGTTCGGATACCTATACGGGTGATGACGGTAAGGAACACTACAACCCGAAGTCGGGTATGGTAGGTGGTAACACCTTCGTCAACATTGCTGGCGGACACGTCGGACGCGCTGTCTATGGCGGTGGCGCTATGGCATCGGTAGGTACGATTACGAGCGAGACTAAGCATGGGTCTATAGAAAACGGCTTCGGACTCAGCTGGCCGTATGCGTTTGAGTTTGCAGCGAACACGGGTAAGGCTACCGTCAACGTGACGGGCGGTCATATCGGTACTCGACAGCTGGAAGGTGGTGATGTCTATGGTAGCTCGCGTGGTGTGGCTGGTGATCGCTATGATATGGCAAACCTGGCACTATGATATGGCAAACCTGGCATTGACCAACGAGACGGAGGTGAACATCACGTATCCTGAAACCATCGAGATGACAAGTGAGGCTGCCATCCAGAATGACTTCACGAAGCAGTGCATTACTGGTGCTGTTCATGGCAGTGGTGAGAACGGCTACGTCTATGGCGACACCCATGTAACGCTGAACAAGGGTCTCATCGGCCACTCGCTCTATGGCGGCGGTAAGGGTAAGGGTACCTATACGAAGACACTGAATAATGTGGTTGGTAGTGGTACTCATGAAGCCAAGATTTACAGTCTTATTGCCGGTAAGGTGATGGGCAATACCTATGTCACCATGCTGGGCGGCCGTGTAGGACGTAACGTCTATGGTGGTGGTAACATGGGCTCCGTGGGTAAGGGTAACTATGCCGGCGGTACGGATGACTACGTCAATGACTGCCCCATAGGAGCAGCACAAGGTTATGGTGAGAAGATTGAAGCAGCATTGTGGACGCCAACTCCAGGCTTTGATCCCAAGGCTGCCATCACTAACTCGAACAAACCTACTACCAATGCTGATTACTTCCTTAGCAGCGGTATAGCGACCGTGAATGTCATCAGCGGTACCGTAGGTTACATTGATTCATCAGATCCTACCGTTAGCATGAAGAACCAGTTGCCTTACGGTAATGTCATCGGCGGTAGTGCTGGTGAGGCAGCTCCTAACATTGCAGATAATCCTCGCTACGAGTATAGTCCAGCCTTCTTCTCCGGCTATGTGAACGAAACAGATGTCACTATCGGTGGATACAGGTGTAAGACGGCTTATACTGATGCTGACAGTAAGAGTCATGCCATTGGAGATTTGATGACTGCTAAAGATTTCGAGAATGTAAATGCCAGTTATGCTGCTAATTGGGAAGTCGTTGGTCCTACCATCTATGCCAGCGTCTATGGCGGTGGTCAGGATGGTCACGTACGCCGCGATACGAAGGTGACTGTTCTCGATGGTGAGATTGGTGTACCTTATGAATCTACATCTGATCCTCGGACAGCACTCTTGAAAACCTATGGTCTTGACGACTCACAATGGATGCACCGTGGCAATGTCTATGGTGGTGGTTCGGGTATCACGGAGTATAAGTATGACTTCAATGGCGACGGTGATACAGCGGATGCCAACGAACAGGACTACAGCAACTCTTCTGGTTCTGTGACACGCTTCACTGAGGTCAATATCATGGGTGGTATCATTCATCGTAATGTCTATGGCGGTGGCTCGATGGGTTCTGTAGGTGCACCGAATATGGGACAGACTTATGTTCCATATAAGCCTGGTCAGGCTAATATTGACGGTAAGCCTGCTAACGGTCCTGGCCGTCAGTCAATGAATACCATCAACATCGGTGGTGGAAAGGGTATTGCCATTATCGGTACACCATTCATCAACGATTGGAAGTACAACAAGACCTATGGTGGTGAGGTCTATGGCGCTAGCCGTGGTATGTCAACATTGGATTCTGAGGAGTTCTCTACTTCCGTTTGGACCAAGATTACCGTCAAGAACGGTGCTACCATCATGGGTAATGTCTATGGCGGTGGTGATAATGGTGCTGTGAAGAAGGACACTGACGTGCAGATTGGCGCTGAATGAAGACGGCAGTGATAGGCGGCGGGGCCGCAGGCTTCTTCCTGGCCATCAACCTGAAGGAGATGATGCCAGAGATGGAGGTCACCATCTTCGAGCGTAGCCAGCAGGTGTTGGCGAAGGTGGCAGTGAGTGGCGGAGGTCGGTGCAACTGCACCAATTCATTTGCCGCGGTCAGCGACCTGTCGCAGGTGTATCCTCGTGGTCATAGACTGTTGAAGCGATTGTTCAACGTCTTTGACTACGAGGATGCTTACCGCTGGTTCGAGGAGCATGGCGTGCCGCTGGTGACACAGGACGATGAGTGCGTGTTTCCACAGGCTCAGGACTCCCATGCTATCATCGACTGTTTCCTGTCGTTGGCCCGACGCTATCATATAGAGATACGTCAGAAGGCCCGTATCGATTCTCTCGACACACTTAGCGACTTCGACTTCGTAGCAGTGACTACGGGCGGTTCTCCGAAAGGCGAGGGCTTGCGTTGGTTGGCGGAACAGGGACATGAGATAGAAGCACCCGTGCCTTCGCTGTTTACCTTTTCGATAGCAGACAGCCGTCTGCATGCCCTGCAAGGGTTGGTGGTGAAAGACACCTCTGTACATATCCCCGGAACGAAGCTGCGTGCAGAAGGGGCGCTGCTTATCACCCATTGGGGATTGAGCGGTCCTGCCATTCTGCGCCTCTCCAGCTATGCCGCCCGCCATCTGGCAGACAGCGACTATCGGGCGTCACTTAGCATCAACTGGTTACAGCGTAACGAGACCGATACGCAGTCGGCTATTTATGAGATGGCTGCCCATGAGCCACAGAAGTTGCTGACGACCTGTAATCCTTTCAATTTGCAGCAACGTCTGTGGACTTATCTTGTGGAAAAGACGCTGGCCGAGCGGGCGACTGTCCGTTGGGCTGAACTGAACAAGAAAGACGTCAACCGGTTGGTTAACGTCTTGACGAATGATGCTTACGACATTGCAGGGCGCGCCCCGTTCAAGGACGAGTTCGTCACCTGTGGCGGGGTGTCGCTGAAGGCGGTCAGTCCTGCAACGCTGGAGAGCAAGCATGTGCCCCATCTGTATTTTGCCGGCGAGGTGCTCGACATCGACGGTGTCACCGGCGGCTTCAATTTCCAGGCAGCATGGACGACAGCCTATACTGTCGCTACGTCGATTCTTCGAACTTGTTCTGCTTCAGCGACTCGACAAACTCACTGATCTTCTGTAACTCGCGCGGAATGCGGATGCTCTGCGGACAGTGTGGTTCACACTGGCCACAGCCGATGCAGTGGTCGGCCTGGCGCAGGCGCGGCACGGCACGGTCGAGACCTATCAGGTAGTTGCGGCGCAGCTTATAGTAGTCGTCATCCATCTTCAGGCGCGGCAGGGTGCCGTCGTTCTTACATTTATTATAATGTACGAAGATGGCGGGAATGTCGATACCGTAAGGACAGGGCATGCAGTACTTACAATCGTTGCAGGGAATATTCTCCAGACCGACAATGCGCTCGGCGACGTCTTTGTCGAGGAAGCGCTGCTGGGCCTCGGTGAGCGGCACCAGCGGGCAGTAGGTGAGGAGATTGTCCTTGAGGTGTTCCATATAGGTCATGCCGCTGAGCACGGTGAGCACACCTTTGGGCGTGCCGGCATAGCGGAAAGCCCACGAGGCCACGCTACGCTCCGGGTCCTTGCTCTTCAGTTCGGTGGCGAGATACTGTGGCAGGTTAGCCAGACGGCCACCCAGCAGGGGCTCCATGATGACGGCAGGAATGCCGCGCTTCTCGAGTTCGGCATACAGGTAGCTGGCATCGACGTTGCGGCTGTTGATCTCGTTGGCATAGTCCCAGTCAAGGTAGTTCAGCTCTATCTGTACGAAGTCCCAATGGTATTTGTCGTGCATGGCCAGCACCTCGTCGAAGACATTCTGGTAGCCGTGGAACGAGAACCCGAGGTTTCGGATGCGGCCCGCCTCGCGCTCTTTCATCAGGAAGTCCATCATGCCATTGTCGACATAGCGGCGGTTGAACTCGTCCATGCCACCGCCAATGGCGTGCAGCAGGTAGTAGTCGATGTAGTCGACCTGCAACTGTTTCATGGAGTTGTGATACATCGCCATGCTGGCCTCGCGACTTTGCGTCGAGGGATGGAAGTTCGACAACTTGGTGGCTACAAAATACTCCGAGCGCTTGTGTCGGCTGAGGGCGATGCCCGTGCAGGCTTCCGACTTGCCCTGACAGTAGACGGGCGACGTGTCGAAATAGTTCATGCCATGCTCGATGGCATAGTCTATCTGGCGGTTAATCATCTCCTGGTCGTAGTCATCCTTGTTCTCCGTCTTCGACGGTAGACGCATCATGCCGTAGCCAAGAATGGACACCTTGTCTCCACTCTTGGGATTGGTGCGGTAGGTCATCTTACCGATGGGGGGCTCCACCTGTTGCTTGTATTCCTCAACGGCTTTGCTCTCGCTCTTCGACTTACAGCCTGTCAGTACGGCTGCTGTGGCAACAGCACTGCCACCAAATATCTTTAGAAAATTTCTTCGTGATATGTTTTTTTTCATAGTTGTTTGCGATGTTTCGAGATTTCGATATTTCGAGGCTGTTACACTTCCTTGTGCACTTCGTGCCCCTCGACATAGATTGCTGAGAACGGGCGAGCCGGACACAGATATTCGCAGGCACCGCAGCCAATGCAGCGGGCTTCGTTGACAGCGGGAACGTAGGGTGACTCGTCGTTATCGGGGTCGCTGGGCACCATCTCGATGGCACCGACGGGACAGTGGCGGGCACAGTTGCCGCACTCCACACCATCGGTCAGCGGAATACAGTTCTTCTTGATCCATACGGCATGACCTATCTGCGTAGAAGCCTTGTCTTCTGCCTTGATGGGCTTGATGGCCCCTGCCGGACAGACCTCTGAGCAGCGGTTACACTCCGGACGGCAGTAGCCGCGCTCATACGACATGACGGGTTGCATCAGGTGCAGCAGGTCGCTGCTGGGACGCAATACGTCGTTGGGACATTGCGAGATGCAGAGCTGACAGCCTGTACAGTTGCGTGTCATGTTCTGGGCAGACAGCGAGCCCGGCGGAGTCAGCGGTGTCTGGCGCTCAGGAGCCACCTTGTCAGCAATCTCTGCCAGTCCACCGTCCATGATTTTGTCTTTCTCTTGGGCCAGTGCGGCAGTAGCCAAAAGGGCGCTGCTGAGCAGGAACGAGCGGCGAGAGGGCTCGTTGGTCTCATGAGTCTCATGAGTCTTATGGGCCTCATGGGTCTTATGGAGCCAATGGGCCTTATAGACCAAGGCCCCGAACTTACAGCTCTCGATGCAGTCGCCGCAGACGACACAGCGCGAGGCGTCGACGGTATGGGTCTTGTAGTCGATGCAGGCGGCTTTGCAGTTTTTCGAGCACATCGAACAGTTGCGGCACTTATCGGCGTCGAACTGAATTCTCAGAAATGAGAAACGGCTAAGGAACGACAGAATGGTACCTACCGGACAGATGGTGTTACACCAGGTGCGTCCGTTGCGCCAGGCCAGAACGGCTATGACGGCCAGCATCACAATGGCAATGATGAGCGATGTCACAGAGCGCAACCATACCTCTGAATGGTAGAAGGCATAGCTGTCGTAGTGCTCAGCAATGGCTGCCAGCACGTTGTTGCCTGCCTGATAGACGGGTTGCAGCAGGTTGGTAGCAATCAGTCCGAAAGTAGAGTAGGGGGCCAGGAGCTGAACCACTACGGCTATGCCAGCCATGTGTGCTGCGATGAGCACTACCAATAGGGGATAGCGCAACCACGACTTGGCTTTCGAGAAGGTGTAGCGGTTCTTCTTGGACTTCTTTCCTAACCATCCGAAGATATCCATCATAATGCCCAACGGACAGATGACGCTGCAATAGATGCGCCCGAAGACGAGTGTCAGCACGGTGAGTCCTGCAATAATCAGGACACAGCCTGCAAGCACCGCCTCCAGAAACTGAATCTTCGGCATCCAGCCCACCAGATGGTGCGCCGTGCCGGTGAAGTCGACAAACAGCCACGTGATGCCAATCATCAGTATAGCTGCCAGTGTGATTCTGATTTTTCGTAACATAAGGTATCTGTTTAGTTTCGTTTAGTTATTCTTACTATTTGAATGCTCAGTTCATAGAGCAGGTAGATGGGCAGGGCCACGACGAAGAGCGTAAATACATCGGTGGTCGGCGTGATGATGGCCGCTACGACGAGGATGGCTACGATGGCATGTCGACGGTAGGTGCTCATCATGTCGCTCGTTATCAGTCCCATGCGCCCAAGGAGTCCGCAGACGACGGGCAGTTCAAAGACTACGCCCATCACTAAGCTCATGCCCAGCAAGGTGTCGACATACGACTGCAAGGTCAGCATGTTCGCCACGTCGGACGACACCTGATAGGTTCCCAAGAAGCGCACCGTCAGGGGGAATACCACGAAGTAGTTGACCAGTGTGCCGACGATGAACATCACGTAGGCTGCTCCCACAATCCACACGGCATAGCGTCGTTCGCTCTGGTAGAGTCCTGGGCTGACGAAGCGGAACAGCTCATATAATATATAAGGTGAAGCCACCAACAGCCCCGCATAGAGTGCTGTCCGCATGTGGATCATAAACTGCTCCGTCAGTCCGGTGTTCATCAGGTGCAGCGAGAACGCATCGACGCCCAACAACTGGTAGGTCACGAAGTCGCTACTCCGTGGAGCCAGCACCACCGCGAACAACTCTTCCTTCATCAGAAAAGCCACCACGCCAAAGACCACTACGGCCACCGCCATGCGTATCAGTGCCGAGCGCAGCACGTCGAGATGATCCCAGAAGGTCATACTGGGTGTCGGGTGTTGGGTGTTAGCCATTGGCTCACTGCTCACTCTTCACTTCCTCTTCGTTAGAAGAGTTTTCGTTCATTCCGTCCTTAAAGCTCTTGACGCCCTTGCCCAAGCCTTTCATCAGCTCGGGAATCTTTTTGCCGCCAAAGAGCAGCAGTACGATGAGTGCAATGACGATGATTTCTTGCATGCCAAGTCCGAACAAAAGTAGATTCATCATTTTTTGTGATAGTTTTTGATTGTAATATTTGCAAAGATACGAAATAATTCTTAATTCTTAATTCTTAATTCATAATTATTTTTTATCTTTGCAAGCAAATAACAACATTTAACCTATGGAATACGACTTTCTTCTACGCATTTTTGTCGCAGCTATCTTGGGCGGACTGATAGGACTGGAGCGCGAGTACAGGGCCAAGGAGGCAGGATTCCGCACCCATTTTCTGGTCGCTTTGGGCTCAGCATTGTTTATGATTGTGTCGGCCTATGGCTTCAGCGATGTGCAGTTCAACGATATGACCTCCCGTTGGGATGTGTCGCGTGTAGCAGCTCAAGTGGTGAGCGGTATCGGTTTCATAGGTGCAGGAACCATTATCTTCCGCAAGGCGGAGAATATAGTCAGCGGACTGACGACGGCTGCGGGCCTGTGGGTGACGGCAGCTATCGGTTTGGCCTGTGGCGGAGGCATGTATGTGCTGAGCATCGGCTGTACGCTGATGGTGCTGTTGGGGCTGGAGGCCTTTAACTTCTTTCTGCACAAGATTGACAAGAAACGCCCGAAGGAACATAATTGAGCAAACAAATGATGGGAATAATAATAGGTATAGACGTCGGTATCTCGACCACGAAGATAGTAGGACTGCGTGACGGTAGGGTGATTTCGCCCATCCGCATTACGGCAGCCGATCAGGTGACGTCGCTGTATGGCGCCTTTGGCAAGTATCTGCACGACAACAAGATTAGTCTTGCCGACGTGGAGCAGGTGATGGTGACGGGTGTGGGCTCGGCGTATATCGACGAGAACATCTATGGCATACCCACCCAGAAGGTCGACGAGTTTATTGCCGATGGTCTGGGAGCCCGTTTCGAGAGCGGGCTCAGCAAGGCTATTGTGGTGTCGATGGGTACAGGTACCAGCTTTGTGCAGTGTGATGGCGATGAGATTCGTCATATCGGTGGCATAGGCATCGGCGGTGGCACGCTGCAGGGGCTGAGCCGTGTAATGCTGAACACCCGTGACCCGAAACAGATACAGAGCTTGGCCATGCAGGGCAACATCAGGAATATCAACCTGCTCATTGGCGATATCTCGACGCATCCGCTGCCCGGACTACCCATGGATGCTACGGCCTCACTGTTCTCGAAGGCTCGGTACGACGCACCTAAGGAGGATATTGCCTTAGGCATCATTGTCATGGTGCTGCAGACCATTGGTTCGGCAGCCATCCTGTCTGCGCTGAATACGGGTATCAAGGACTTTGTGCTTATCGGTAACCTGACGCTGTTGCCGCAGTGCAAGGAAATTTATCCTATGCTTGAGAAATTCTATAAGGTGCATTTCCATATTCCCAAGTATGCGGAGTTCTGCACCGCCATCGGTGCTGCACTGAGCTATAAGTAAACTTTAAGTAATATAAAGGAAAAACCCCTGCTAGAGAAATCTCTAAGACAGGGGTTTCATAATGAAAGGAGGAGTGGTACCTCCAGGAATCGAACCGGGGACACACGGATTTTCAGTCCGATGCTCTACCAACTGAGCTAAGGCACCATTGTTTGTTAGATCACTGCATTCCTTTCGTTTGCGGGTGCAAAGGTACGAAGAAAAAATGATTCTGCCAAACTTTTCTGCGATTATTTTTAAAAAAGTTGTTGGGAAGAGTTTTTTATAGAGGATTCCACCCTTGGGCTTTTAGTTCGAACTCTTGGTCGTCGCGTGTGACGAGGACGTGGCCGAGTTCAGGCTTGGTGATGTGTCCGATGAGGCGGACATCCTCCAGATCCTGTATCTTCTCGTGGTCGCCAATGGGTACGGTAAACAGCAACTCGTAGTCTTCGCCTCCGTTGAGAGCGCAGGTGGTGACGTTCATGTTCAGCTCCTCGGCCATCACGGCCGTCTGGTAGTCAATGGGAATCTGCTTCTCGAAGATGCGACAGCCCACGTTCGACTGCTTGCAGATGTGCAGCAGTTCGCTGCTGAGGCCGTCGCTGATGTCCATCATGGCTGTGGGACGGATGCCGGCTTCGCGCAGGCGCTGGATGATGTCGCCACGAGCCTCGGTCTTCAGCTGGCGCTGCAGGAGGTACTCCTTGCCGGCGAAGTCGGGCTGGAAGTCGGGGATTAGGCCCGACGGCGACCCGTCGGGAGTAGTGGTGGCCTTGCGTTTGGCTTCTTCTACCATCTGGTAGTAGACGGCCTTCTCGCGCTCTAAGAGCTGCAGGCCCATGTAGGCGGCACCGAGGTCACCCGAGACGCAGATGAGGTCGGTCTCTTTAGCCCCGTTGCGATAGACGATATCTTCCTTGCGGGCCTCGCCAATGCAGGTGATGCTGATGGCCAGGCCGGTATACGACGAGGTGGTGTCGCCACCCACGATGTCGACGCCCCATTTTTCGCAGGCCATACGCAGACCGCTATAGAACTGCTCTATATCTTCAACGGTGAAACGCTTGCTCAAGGCCAGCGAGACAGTCATCTGGCGCGGTGTGCCGTTCATGGCGAAGATGTCGCTGATGTTGACCATCGCTGACTTCCAACCGAGGTGTTGCAGGTCGATATACGTCAGGTCGAAGTGGACACCCTCCATGAGCATGTCGGTGGTGATGAGCACCTCGCTGTCGGGATAGTGAAGTACGGCGCAGTCATCGCCTACGCCGTACTTTGTTGATGTGTTGTTGGGCTTGATGTCCTGTGTAAGACGGTCTATCAAGCCGAATTCTCCAAGTTTTGCTATTTCCATTGATTTATGCTGTTCTCTTAATCATTTCACGCATGATTTCGGTCATCAGCGGCTGAGCCTTGTCGGCAGCCTCCTGTACCTCCTCGTGGCTTACCTCAACAGGATTGTCGAAGCCGCCAAGGTCGGTGACAACACTGATACCGAAGGTGCGGATGCCACAGTGGTGGGCCACAATCACCTCGGGAACGGTAGACATGCCTACGGTGTCGCCACCCAGCGTGCGGTACATTTTGTACTCGGCAGGTGTCTCAAACGTAGGACCTGTGGTGCCGACATAGACACCATAGACCAGACGAATCTTCTTCTCCTTGGCAATCTGTGTGGCCAGGTTGATGAGCTCGTGGTCGTAGGCCTCGTGCATATCCGGGAAACGGGGACCTGTGGGGAAGTTCTTACCGCGCAGCGGGTGCTCGGGGAAGAAGTTGATATGGTCGGTAATCACCATGAGGTCGCCAATCTTGAAGGCGGGGTTCATACCACCTGCAGCGTTCGATACAAACAGGGTCTTGATGCCCAGCTCATACATTACGCGTACGGGGAACGTTACTTCCTTCATCGAGTAGCCCTCGTAGTAGTGGAAGCGGCCCTGCATGGCCATGATGTCGATGCCTCCGAGTTTGCCGAAGATGAGTGCACCGGCGTGTCCCTCTACGGTAGATACGGGGAAGTTGGGAATTTCTGCGTAGGGAATCTCTAGCTTGTCAGTTATTTCTGAAGCTAATTGTCCGAGGCCTGTTCCCAGCACGATTGCTGTCGTGGGACTTGTGGTCATCCTTGCTTTTAGCCAGGATGCTGTTTCTTGAATTTTTGTGTACATAGCTTAAAATTTGGTTATTAAAAGTGGTATGTTGTTCCTGCATGAAACAAATTTCAATAGGTAGTACGTAAAGATTCTTGCACACTTCTTCGCTGAGTCCTGTGGTCGTCAGCAGACGGGTAGCGTCTTTCTCAGTAGTGACAATCGTTTTGGGTGAGGGCAGTGCGGCAAAGGTCTCATTGATCAGTTCGATATCTTTGCGCTTGAACTCATGATGGTCACTGAAGGTGAGCGGTGAGAGGTGGGCGGTGAGTGGCGAGAGGTCGTTGACCATCTGCTCTGGCGAGGCAATGCCCGTCAGCAATAGCACATGTTGCGACTGCAGTTGTTCCAGTTGTGCCGGCTGTGCCAGTTTGGGGAATAGCGGTTGCAGTTCACCATATTTGAGTGTGGTGAAGAACAACTGCTGGTATGGGTACAGGTTCATTGCCTTGGTAATCACCCGGTACTCCATAGGCTTGAGGTTTTGCGGACACTTGGTGACGATGACAATGTCAGCACGGTCTTTGCCGGAAAGCGGTTCACGCAGACGACCTGCCGGCAATAGTGTGTCGTAGATGACCAGACGATGGTAGTCGACCAACAGAATATTGATGCCAGGTTTAACGTAGCGGTGCTGGAAGGCATCATCGAGCAGGATGACATCCAACTGTGCATCGTCGCTGGTCAGCTGGTCGATGCCGTGACAGCGGTTTTGGTCTACCGCCACAGTGATGTCTGGGAATTTCTGCTTCATCTGGTAGGGCTCATCACCTATCTCGGGCATGGTGGTCTGGGCAGTTGCCTTGATATATCCGTTGCTCTTACGCTTGTATCCGCGGCTCAGCACTGCCACATGACATTTGTCCTTTAATAATTTAATAAGGTATTCCACGTGGGGGGTCTTGCCTGTGCCCCCCACGGTGATATTACCTACCGATATGATTGGTACATTGAAAGAACGACTCTTCAGTATGCCGATACTGAATAGTGTGTTGCGGAAATTGACCGCTACGCCGTAACACCAGCTGAGCGGTAATAGCCACTTGTTAATCTTGATGAAGTCGCCTTCCATTTTCGTTATTTCGATATTTCGAAGTTACTGAATCGTCATGAAATACGGCAGTCGGGCCTGAATAGCCGACTGACGATTGATGGTCTTCAGGTAAGTGAAGGGCGCATAGTATTCGCCCAGCACCTGACGCATCTGCTCGTCGAGATAGTTGTTCTTGGCAGTAGTGTTATCTAACAAGCTCTCCCACCAGCTACCCATCGAGGGATAGTCGGCAGTGTGGTACTCCTTGAGCTTTGCCAGTTGGGCAGCCTTGGCTACAGCATCGTCCAGCGAGCCGATGGCGTCGACGAGTTTAATCTTCAATGCATCGTTACCCAGCCATACACGTCCCTGGGCAATCTCTTCCACCTGTTCAACTTTCAGTCCGCGACCGTCTGCCACACGTTTGCGGAATAGTTCGTATCCGCGGCCGATATACTGGTCGAGCAGAGCCAGTTCCTCGGCATTGAACGGACGGGCCATCGTGCCGAAGGCTGCGTGCTTGTTGGTCTTCACTTCGTCGAACTTCACACCGAGCTTATCGGTCAGCAGTCCGCTGAAGTCGGGGAACATGCCGAAGATACCGATAGAACCCGTAATGGTGGTAGGCTCGGAATAGATGTAGTTGGCAGCACAACTGATGTAGTAACCACCAGAAGCTGCATAGCCACCCATAGATACTA
This sequence comes from uncultured Bacteroidales bacterium, assembly GCA_902760345.1. Lineage (GTDB taxonomy): Bacteria > Bacteroidota > Bacteroidia > Bacteroidales > Bacteroidaceae > Prevotella. The sequence continues at coordinate 13,240 of CACWFY010000034.1, forward strand.
CGATGGGCTTCTTGGCCTTGAGTTGCATGACTGAATGCCAAATCTGCTCAGAGGCATAGGCTGAACCGCCAGGAGAATTGACGCGTAGCACGACAGCCTTGACGCCGTCGTCGTTCATCAGCTTCTCAAGGTCTTTGCATACCTCGTTGGCCACAATCGAATGACTCTGGTTCAACATACTACCCGTCTCAGAGTCAACAATGTCGCCAAAAGCATAGTAGACGGCAATCTGGTCGCCTTCTTCCTTCTTGCCTCTGACACCCTGCATATCGCTCAGCGACAACTGGCTGATGTGGTCATCCTTGTCCAGTTTCAATAGCTTCTTGATCTCACCTTTTACCTCATCGGTATACATCAACTTGTCAACCAGTTTCATGCGCACCAGTTCCTTTTGGTCAGTCAGTGCCACGTAACGGTCTGCATAAGCGTTCAGCGAGTCGACGCTGACCTTACGGCTCTTGGAAACCTCGTTAAGCATCACCTGCCAGATACCATTGAGGTATGCTGTCACCTGTTCGCGGTTAGGATCGCTCATCTTGTCAGCAGTCATCATTTCGGGGGCACTCTTGTATTTGCCCACCTTACATAATTGATATTTCACGCCAAACTTTGCCAGCAGGTCTTTGACGAAGTAAGGGTTGGAGGCCAGTCCGTGCCAGTCGACCATACCCTGTGGGTTCAGATATACCTTGTCGGCAGCACTACACAGATAATAGGTGCTCTGCGTATAGCTGTCACTGTAGGCCACAATCCACTTGCCGCTCTTGCGGAAGTCAAGCAATGCCTCACGGATAGCATGTAAAGATGCAGGAGTGTCTGCAGAGAAAATGCCAGCCTCAATGTAGATACCTTTGATATTATCGTTGTCCTTTGCCTTTTTGATAGCTGCAAGGATGTCGTCCAGTCCCATTCCTTCTGCCACCTGACCCGTCAGTGATGCCAGCGGGTTGTCTTGTGTACGCTCTTCCAGTTGTCCGGTAAGTGCCAGTGTCATTACGGAATTCTCTTCGACCTGTGTAGTTGCTGCGCTTGAAGCTGCCAGGCCAACCAGCGAGATAGCGCCTAAGACTCCCATAATGATAGCCAGCAACACGATACCAGTGATGGTGGCCAAGACATATTTCATAAATTCTTTCATAAGTATTGAGTTTTTTGTTTGATTTCATTTCATTCGGTTCGGCAAAGATAAGGCTTTTTTTTGAAACTACCAAATAGTTGGTCTGCCAAAGTGTCAGTTTTATGTGTTTGGCACGCTTTTGGCAAAGCGAAAAACAAAATTTAACATCAAACATTAAAATAAAAACGTATTATGAACATCAAACCATTAGGAGACCGCGTGCTGGTAGTGCCTGCACCGGCAGAAGAAAAGATTGGTGGAATTATTATTCCTGACACCGCAAAGGAGAAGCCTCTTCACGGAACGATTAAGGCTGTTGGCCAGGGTACCAAGGACGAAGAAATGGTGCTGAAAGCTGGCGACGAAGTGCTGTATGGCAAGTACTCTGGCACGGAACTGGAGTTTGAGGGTGAAAAGTTCCTCATGATGCGTCAGTCTGACGTGCTGGCAGTTATCGAGAAGTAATTATCATTTTTCATTTTTCATTTATCATTTAGCGCGAAGCGCGCATTAAGATTATGGCAAAAGATATTAAATTCAATATTGACGCCCGCGACGCAATGAAGCAGGGCGTTGACCAGTTGGCAAACGCAGTAAAGGTAACCCTCGGTCCTAAGGGCCGTAACGTTGTGATTGAGAAGAAGTTCGGTGCTCCCCAGATTACCAAGGACGGTGTAACCGTTGCCAAGGAAATCGAGCTGGAGGACAAGTTTGAGAATACCGGTGCACAACTCGTTAAGAGTGTGGCTTCTAAGACTGGCGACGATGCTGGTGATGGTACGACCACTGCTACCATCCTGACTCAGGCCATCGTTACCGAGGGTCTGAAGAATGTCACCGCTGGTGCCAACCCCATGGACCTGAAGCGTGGTATCGACAAGGCTGTGAAGAGCGTTGTTGACTTCATCCAGAAGAATGCCGAGCGCGTTGACGACAACTACGACAAGATTGAGCAGGTGGCTACCGTTTCTGCCAACAACGACGAAGAGATTGGTAAGCTGCTGGCTGAGGCCTTCCGTAAGGTTTCTAAGGATGGTGTCATCACCATCGAGGAGTCGAAGAGCCGCGACACCCACATCGGTGTGGTCGAGGGTATGCAGTTTGATCGTGGCTACCTGTCAGGCTACTTTGTAACCGATTCAGAGAAGATGGAGTGCGTGATGGAAAATCCGTACATCCTCATCTATGATAAGAAGATTTCTAACATCAAGGATTTCCTGCCCATCCTGCAGCCCGCTGCCGAGAGTGGCCGTCCTCTGCTCGTTATCGCCGAGGATGTTGACTCAGAGGCTCTGACTACTTTGGTTGTCAACCGTCTGCGTGGTGGTCTGAAGATCTGCGCTGTCAAGGCTCCTGGCTTTGGCGACCGTCGTAAGGCTATGCTCGAGGATATCGCTACCCTGACTGGTGGTGTCGTTATCAGCGAGGAGAAGGGTCTGAAGCTGGAGCAGGCTACCCTCGAGATGCTGGGTACTTGCGACAAGGTGACAGTCTCTAAGGACAATACCACTATCGTGAATGGTGCTGGCGACAAGCAGGCCATTCAGGATCGTATCGCTCAGATCAAGAAGGAAATCGAGCTCACCACCTCTTCATACGACAAGGAGAAGCTGCAGGAACGTCTGGCCAAGTTGGCTGGTGGCGTAGCAGTGCTCTATGTCGGTGCTAACAGCGAGGTAGAGATGAAGGAGAAGAAAGACCGCGTTGACGATGCGCTCTGTGCTACTCGTGCAGCTATCGAGGAGGGTGTTGTTGCCGGTGGTGGTACGACCTACATTCGCGCTCAGCAGGCTTTGGCTGACGTCAAGGGTGACAATGCCGACGAGCAGACAGGTATCAACATCATCTGCCGCGCCATCGAGGAGCCCCTGCGCCAGATTGTCAGCAATGCTGGCGAGGAGGGTGCCGTGGTTGTACAGAAGGTTCGCGAAGGCAAGGGTGACTTCGGTTACAATGCTCGTCTCGACAAGTACGAGGACCTCCGCGAGGCTGGTGTCATCGATCCCGCTAAGGTGGCTCGTGTCGCTTTGGAGAATGCCGCTTCTATCGCTGGCATGTTCCTCACTACGGAGTGTCTCATCTGCGACAAGCCCGAGAAGGAACCCGCTATGCCGATGGGTGGTGCCCCAGGCATGGGTGGAATGATGTAAAATTGTAAACTACACATAGCAAAAAAGTAGGTGCCGACCTTTCATGGTTGACACCTACTTGATTTTTATCAAAAAAGAGTGTACTTTTTACTTGGTAATTTTGTGTATTACCTTAATATAATGTATCTTTGCACCGAAAAAATAACCGTCATGTCTATGACATCTTGTATTTGACAGTAATTAAGAGAGATATTTTTTTGATTTGTTTTAGTAGATTAGTTTTTAAGTAGTTTGTTTAAAAAATCGATTGTCGTGATGACAATCGATTTTTATTTTGTATCTTTGCACCGTGAAACGGAAAAGTGTGATACTCCTAATGCTTTGTCTGTCGCTGCTGGCGACAGCGCAGCGCTATACCCCAGCGGACTTCAATTTCTCGCTGATCACCGAACATTTCGGTGTTGATGCTTTGGAGGACTTGGACGACAGTCAGCGCCAGCAGTTGACCACCTACTGGTTTCATACCTCGGACAACTACATCAATGCCTTGAGTGGTCTGGTATCCATAACGGCTCCGCAGTGGGTATCGTCGCCAGCCTCTGATTCAGCACTGTTGTCGGAATTTCTTCGTGGCAACAACGAGGAAGCATTCCGTCAGTTGAAGGATATGCTGTTACACCATGTCTATGACAGTGCGTCGCCCAAGGATAGTGTGGCCGTAGTAGCCCGTACTCTGTTGCAGGGATTGTTTGGCATACAGTCGAACGTGCGGCAGCGTCGTTGTGTATTACATCCGGGAATCCCTGATAGTTGGAATGAGGCTGTTGTTCGTACGCCAGAGTTGGACTATACCTTCCGTCGTGTGGGCAGTGGTGACCTGTATTTCGAAGTGACGCAACACTATAGCCGTCCCTTGTTACTGACATTGCGGCTGAATATCGGTCAGGGACGTTTTCAAGACATTCAAGGAACGACAGAAAGATATCAGACCTTCCGCGTGAAGGCCCCTCAGAGGTTGCCCGACGTTCGTGTGGTACCATAGAAAATAAAGACGTATGCAGAAATTAATAGAACTCTATCAACAGTGGAGCGGCTCCGCCCCCCAACATGTGCAACAGTTGACTGCAGGTGGCAGTAATCGTGAATACTATCGCATGACCTCTTCTGAGGGTAAGAGCGTGGTGGGCTGTGTGGGTACCAGCCGCGACGAAAACCATGCCTTTATCTATTTGGCCAAGCACTTTACTGATTGCAAGTTGCCTGTTCCCACAATACTTGCCGTCAGCAATGACGAGTTACGCTACATCCAGACAGACTTGGGCTCTGTCTCACTGTTCGACGCCATCCGTGGCGGTCGTGAGGCAGGTGGCCGTTACACGCTGAAAGAGCAGGAGCTGCTACGTCGCACCATACGTGAGTTGCCTCGTATTCAGATGGCGGGTGCCGATGGCCTCGATTTTACCAACTGTTATCCACAGCCGGCGTTTAATAGCGATTCTGTGCTCTTTGACCTGAACTATTTCAAATACTGTTTTCTGAAGGCCACTGAGATTGATTTCCATGAATTGAAGCTCGAGGCCGACTTCCGCCTGCTTGCTAAAGACCTGACCAATGCCGATGATGCACAGGGATTTCTCTATCGTGACTTCCAGGCTCGCAATGTGATGTTGGATAGTGAGGGACATCCGTTCTTCATTGATTTCCAGGGTGGACGCAAGGGACCATACTATTACGATTTGGCATCGTTTCTCTGGCAGGCTTCTGCCAAATATCCTTATAAAGTACGTCGCGAACTGGTCTATGAGTACTACAATGCTATGAAACAGTTTGCTGAAGTACCTTCGCCCCATCATTTTGTCGACCGTCTGTCGCTCTTCGTGCTGTTCCGCCAGTTACAGGTGCTGGGTGCCTACGGTTTCCGCGGCTTCTTCGAGCGCAAGCTGCACTTCATCGAGTCTATACCGCCTGCCATGCAGAATATCCGTGAGTTGCTCGACGAGCGCAACTTCCCTTATCCGTATCTGACCGATATCCTGCGCCAGTTGACGGAGATGCCTCGCTTCCAGCAGGTTCAGACCACTGTCAGTCGTGCTGATGGCTACAAGATTACCGACAAGAACCCCTATAAGCCCCATCCACAAGATGGTCCTGCTACCTTCTCAAAGTACGATGCCCAAGGCCCGCTGGTGGTGCGTGTCTATAGTTTCTCTTATACTAAAGGCATTCCTGAGGACGAGTCGGGCAATGGCGGTGGTTATGTCTTCGACTGCCGTTCGACCCATAACCCCGGCCGCTATGAGCCGTATAAACAGCTGACGGGTTTGGACGAACCTGTTATCCGCTTCTTGGAGGATGATGGCGAGATTCTGACGTTCCTCGACAGCGTCTATAAGCTGGCCGATGCCCATGTGCGCCGTTATATCCAGCGTGGCTTCACCTCGCTGATGTTCTGTTTCGGTTGTACGGGTGGTCAGCACCGGTCGGTCTATAGTGCCCAGCACTTAGCCGAGCATATCCACGAGAAGTTCGGCATTGAGGTGCGCATCTGTCATAGGGAACAAAAAATTACCCAAACGCTACCGAGCGTTGGGTAATTTCCAATCCTTTTACCTTACAGTTTTTTCGACGTTTATCGCCAGCAGATTTTCTTGCCGTTCTGGATGTAGATTCTGCCGGCCTTCGGGGTAGTTACCTTATTGCCCATCAGGTCGTAGACGTCTGATGTCTGGCGTTTGATGTCTGATGCCAGAACGTTCTCGATGCCATTGGCTTCGCCGAGGACTGCCTCAATGCTGATAGACTTGCATTTTTTCGGGGTAGTTGTAAATACGCTGCCTTCATGCTCCTTGGTCTGCGCGCTGCCTGATGTGGGGGTAATTGTAACCTTCCAGCCCTTGATGGCTTTTCCTTCGGGGGCTTTAGCTGTGATGGTCAGCTGACGGTTGGGGAAAAGCTTGCCGTCGAAGACACCCTTAGAAAGCTTGATGCCGTTGACCGTAACTGAATCTGGCATATCGGCAACGTTCTTGTTGATGGTTACAGGAATGGCTGTACCGAGGTTCCATTGGCCGCTCAGATGGTTCAGGAAGTAGTCTGTACGAGGCTGGTATGTTGCAGTGACGTTGCCCCACCTGTCTTTCTCAGTATATCCTGCCAACCACTTTTTGGCATCTTCGAATTTGTTGATAATCTCTTCACGGCTGTTTCCTCCCCAAGTATTGTATTTGGCGCGGTGGGCCACAAACTCATCCAATGATTCAGCCTTGATGGCATCAATTGTCTCACCCGTTCCTTGGGCATTCATAAAGTCACCCATGAAGACACAGCACTTGTCGATGAACAGGTCCTTCAGTTCCTTGTCCGCCAGCATGTTCTTGATGAGCTTGGTTGCAGGTTCGCTGAAGGCCCAGTTGCTATCGGGATACTTGCTGGGGTTATAGAGCAGGTCGATGGTGTTGAAATCGCTCTTCCTACCATAGAGTCCCAGTCCGAAGTCGGTATCCTTGACAATCACGCGGAATCTCTTGGGCAGGTCCACTTTTGCCTCCTCATTGGGACGCCACAGCACGCAGTTGTTGCCTGGAAAGTCGACGTTACCATAGAAGAGGTTCATAACCATCACGTTCAGGTATTCGCTGACGTCTATCCACTCTTCGTATTCAGCCTTGGTATGGCCCGTCTGGCTATAGAATGTCTTGAAAGCCTCGTAGAAATCAGCAGTTCCTTCCTTCAGCTCCTCATGGAACTGGTGTTCACCATTCACGTGTTCGTCTTCAATCTCCACCATGTCGAGTTCTTCCAGACCATCGTAGTTGCTGTAGATGTTGTCCTCGTTCGAACGTTCGCGGATGTTCAGCATACCCATGTATGTACCGTTGATGTAGAGCACGGCAGAGTGTTCTGCCTGCCAGTCCAGATCTACGTGGCTGGCCATGGTGCGCTGGATGATGGCGTCGCGGAAGTACAGGTCACCGAAATCATTACCGCCGTCGCGCAGCGAGAACGACTTGAACTTCTTTACGCCAGGTTTCTGGTCAGGGAAGAACTCATAGACAAACTGCTTGTTGTCAGGGTCGAAACGCTTGTTGGCGTAGAAAACAATTGATTTCAAGGCATTCGAACGCGACTGTCCACCCTGGATGCGGATTTCTCCGAGTTGGTTGAAGGCACTCTCTTCACCCTCAACAGGGAAAAACTCAACATTCATCGGACGACGCCAGTCGCAGGTCTTTTTGTCCTCTTTCTTGGTGTTGTATTTGAACAGTCCCAGCGAGTCGCCACCATTCAGGTATAGGTCGTTAATCTGCATGGAGAATATGGGGATAGTAATCTTTCTGGGATGGAAGATGTACGACTGGGCCGTGCTGACGGGCGACAGCCAGCCGTCGCAGAACAGCTTGGCACGAATCACCTTCGTTTGGGTGATTTTGATAGGTTGCGTGTATTGGGTGCTTGTGGCTGTCGGTTCACTACCATTGGTGGTATAGCGGATAACGGCACCTTCAGGAGCACCTTCGGGCAGACTCAGCTCCAGGCTGATGGCACTGCCGCCATAGGTAACGCGACCCAACTCGCTGAATACGGGAGTACCGAGGATGTTTTTGGCTGTCGTGGTTTCACCTGTGTTGGCAGCACCAGGGGTCGGCGTCAGCTGATAGCCCCACTTGTCGGCACCATCCGTCTTGCGACCATAGGCCACATCGGGAGCGGGCATCTTCTTCAGCGCCTCAGGCAGACTATCGATGGGTTCTGTCTCCTTACCTTTAAACAGATACACCTGACAGCCCTTGCCAGACTCCAGACGGAAGTTGGTGTGCAGACCCTTCTCTTCCTTGTCGCAGTAAATGATGGCGTGACCTTTGGCTGCTATCGTTTTATCAGGCAATTGCCAGGCTTTCTTTGGCTTGTCCTTCTTGTTGTAGATCTTGTAGTCTTTCAGGTTGATGGCTGCATCTGTGGGGTTATACAACTCTACCCACGAGTCTGGAAATTCGTGAATGTCATCCATCGTGCACTCGACGTTCGACTGCATCAGTTCGTTAATCACAAGGTTTTGAGCACTCATGCTCCCACAACATAGTGTGGTTAGGAAAAGTAAAAGTAGTTTCATGTTATTTTTTGGTTGATTTTCTAAATTTCTGTGCAAAGATAGTAATAATTACACTTTTTTCTCTCTTTTTTCTTATTTATTTTGTACCTTTGCAACCTGAAACAAAGAATATGAAACAAGCGATGATTCTTTCTGCGGGTTTGGGGACGCGACTGAAACCCCTGACCGACACCATGCCCAAGGCTTTGGTGCCTGTAGGAGGAAGTCCGTTGCTGGATATCAACCTTCGACGCCTGATGGATTATGGCTACGACCGTTTTGTCGTGAACGTCCATCACTTCGCCCAGCAGATTATCGACCATGTCCGTCAGCAGGACTATGCCCCATTGGTACACTTCAGCGATGAGACTACCCAGCTCCTGGAGACGGGTGGGGGACTGAAGAAGGCGCAGGCACTGTTTCACGACGCGCCCATCCTGATACATAACGTTGACATCCTCGACAATGTCAACTACGACTGGTTCGCCCGCCAGCACCAACCCGACGAGGATGCTGTACTGCTGGTCAGTCGCCGCAAGACCAAGCGTTACCTGCTGTTCGACAATGCCATGCGCCTGATGGGTTGGAAGAATATTGAAACGGGTGAGATAAAAAGTCCTTATGAATACGTCCGTCGCACAGGACTGTCACAGCATGGCGAAGAGTTGAATATGTTTGCCTTCAGCGGTATCCATTCCTTCTCTCCCCGCCTGTTTCCTCTCATGGACCGTTTCCCTGACCGTTTCCCCATCATCGACTTCTACCTCTCCGTCTGCCATCGTGCCCACATCGTCGGCTGTGTCAAGGACGACCTGCGTCTGATGGATGTCGGTAAGATAGAGACGTTAGATGAGGCCGAGGAATTCCAAAAGTCCATTTCCGAGTAATTTCTGTCAAAACATATAACGATGCAAAAGATTATCATTTTAGATTTCGGTTCGCAGACCACGCAGCTCATAGGCCGCAGAGTGCGCGAACTGGACACCTTCTGTGAGATTTTGCCTTACAACAAGTACCCGCAGGACGATGCCGACGTCATTGGCGTCATCCTCAGTGGCTCGCCCTACTCGGTCCACGACCCCGAGGCGTTTAAGGTTGACCTCTCGCAGTTTGTAGGCCGTGTGCCCGTGCTGGGCATCTGCTATGGTGCTCAGTTTATCTCTCACACGCTGGGTGGCAAGGTCGAAAAGGCCGATTCGCGTGAGTACGGACGTGCCAACCTCGAAACCATCAATCTCGACAATCCTCTGTTCAAGGGCTTCGAGAAAGGTTCGCAGGTGTGGATGTCACATGGCGACACCATTACGGCTATACCCAACGATTTCAAGGTTATCGGTTCTACGAAGGACGTTCAGAACGCCGCCTTCGCATCTACGAACCAGCCTGTCTGGGCAGTACAATTTCACCCGGAAGTATATCATACCACTCAGGGTAAGCAACTGCTCAAGAACTTCGTGGTAGGCATCTGCGGAAGCAAGCAGGAGTGGAGTGCCGCCTCGTTCGTCGATACGACTGTTGCTGAACTGAAAGAACAATTAGGCAACGACCGCGTCATCCTCGGCCTTTCAGGTGGTGTCGACTCCAGTGTTGCTGCCGTATTGCTCAACAGGGCCATCGGCGACCGTCTGACGTGTATCTTCGTCGACCACGGCATGCTGCGCAAGAACGAGTTCCAGCAGGTCATGGACGACTACCGTTGTCTGGGTCTGAATGTGATTGGCGTCGACGCCAGCGAGAAGTTCTTCGCCGACCTTGCAGGCGTTACCGAACCTGAGCAGAAACGTAAGATTATTGGCCGCGACTTCGTCGAGGTGTTCAATGCCGAGGCCAAGAAGATTACCGATGCCCGTTGGCTCGCTCAGGGCACCATCTATCCCGACCGCATCGAGTCGCTGAACATTACCGGCAAGGTTATCAAGAGTCACCATAACGTGGGCGGACTGCCCAAGGAGATGCACCTCCAGCTCTGCGAGCCGCTAAAATGGCTTTTCAAGGACGAAGTGCGCCGCGTGGGCCGTCAGCTCGAAATGCATGAGCATCTCATCGAGCGCCATCCTTTCCCCGGTCCAGGCCTTGCCGTACGCATTCTGGGTGATATCACCCGTGAAAAGGTACGCATCCTGCAGGATGCCGACGATATCTACATCCGCGGACTGCGTGAATATGTCGACGCTGATGGTCAGACATTATATAATAAGGTGTGGCAGGCTGGTGCTATCCTCCTCAGCACCGTTCGCAGTGTCGGCGTCATGGGCGACGAGCGTACCTACGAGAACCCTGTTGCCCTGCGTGCCGTTACCTCTACTGACGCCATGACGGCCGACTGGGCCCACCTGCCCTACGACTTTCTGGCGAAGGTCTCGAACGAGATTATCAACAAGGTGCGTGGTGTCAACCGCGTCTGCTACGACATCTCGTCAAAGCCACCCGCAACTATAGAGTGGGAGTAATTCCAGTCATTTTTATGACAAAATACAATAAAACCGCTCCGTAGCCTTTGTGCTACAGAGCGGATTTAAAATGACTGTTTATCCTAGCCCCAACTTACTACTTGGCAAACTTTCCGCTGGCCATCACGTTTGTGCCATTGTCTCCGCTACGGGTGGTGCTGCGTGTGCGCCAGAAGTTCCAGTCGAAGCGGCTGTCGTAGGAGAGCTGGAAGTAGATGTCTTCCGAGCAACCATCGTCCATGTGGCCCTCGAAGTAGTTGTCGTTCAGCCGGTAGTCGCGGATGTAGACGTCGTTCCAACTGTCGGCGTAGCGCAGGCGGATGGTGCCGTTGCATACCTCCCAGGTAAACTTGCAGTAGTAGTAGTCGTCGTAGCGGCTGTTAATGTCGTAGTCGACTTCGTAGCCCCAGCCTCCGTAAGCATTCTCACGCTCGAAGTACATGGTGGTGCGGTAGCTGTTGCCCGTCAGTCCCCAGCGATCAACATAATAGGTGTCTATATAGCCAGTCCATGTGCCGTCGATGGTGCGTGCCTCGTGGCGGTCTTCTATGTCGCTTATGCGGTCACAACTGTTGAGCGTTGTCATTGCTGTCATAAACAGTGCGAGGTAAGTAAAAATCTTCTTCATAGTCGTATCTCCTATTCTTTAATGCGTTAAACTTTTGTTTTTTTCTACTGCAAAGATAGCGACTATATATGACCCCTGCAAGGCGAAATTCCTATTCTTGGGTAGGGATTTTCCTATTTATAAGAGAGAAGTCCCGCATTTCTGCGAGACTTCTCTGATGGGTTATGCAATGATTTCTTTTGCCCGTGCCAGTGCGAGGTCAATGTGGTTGCAGATGTTCTGCTCACCCAGCAGCTGTTGGAAGTTGTTGCGTATGAGAACACTCTCAACCTTGGGATTGACACCCGAAAGGACGACGGTGACGCCCTCTTTCTGACTCATGCGACACATGTTTTCAAGGTTGTGCAGACCCGTAGAGTCGATGAAGGGCACCTTACGCATACGGATAATGCGTACCTTGGGGCGACGACCATAGTGTGCCATGATGTCTTCGAAACGGGTACCGGCACCAAAGAAGAAAGGACCATTGATCTCATAGACCTCAACATCTTCGGGAATGGTGAGATGTTCCAGGTTGCCACGCTCCATGTCTGCATCTTCGTTGAGATCGATTTCGTCGAGTACAGCATGTACCTCGGTGGTCTCAGCCATACGTCGCATAAACAGCAGACAGGCACAGATGAGTCCGAACTCAATGGCAACGGTCAGGTCGAAGATGATGGTCAGGAAAAAGGTGAGCAGCAGTACGGTGACATCGCTCTTAGGATTGCGACGTGCCATGGCCAGGAACGAACGCCAACCGCTCATGCCGTAACTGACCACGACCAGTACGCCAGCCAGACAAGCCATGGGAATGTACTGTGCCAAAGGCATGAGGAACAAAAAGATCAGCAGCAGCACCACAGCATGTATGATACCCGCAATGGGGGTACGTCCGCCATTGTTGATATTCGTCATGGTACGGGCGATGGCACCAGTAGCAGGAATACCGCCAAAGAGCGGCGATGCAATATTGGCAATGCCCTGTCCGATGAGTTCGGTATTCGAGTTGTGGTGGTCGCCAATGACACCATCGGCCACGGTAGCCGAGAGGAGTGACTCTATGGCACCCAAAACAGCGATGGTGACGGCAGGGCCTACCAGTCCCTTGATGGTTTCCCACGTCAGCTCAGGCACTACGGCACCAGGGAGTGTGCTGTTGATGCTGAAACGATCGCCGATAGTCTCGATGGTGGTGATGCCGGCATATTGCTTGAGCAGCAGCACGACGATGGTCATTACGACGATAGCTGCCAGTGATCCTGGTAATGCCTTGAGCGGAGAGAGGTGGAACATACGTACCAGCGTAGGCCATGCAGCAATGATGGCGACGCTGAGTATGCCGACCAGTGCGCTCCAGGGGTCTATCGTACCTATATTATATATATAGGCGCCCCACTTCTCGATGAAGTCAGAGGGAACAACGTCCATCTGCATGCCCAGCAAGTCTTTGACCTGTGTGGTGAAGATGGTGACGGCGATACCGCTGGTGAAACCTACGACAATGGGGTAGGGAATGTACTTGATGATGGTGCCCAGGCGCAGTACACCCAACAGGATGAGGAATACGCCGGCCATGAGCGTGGCGATGGTCAGTCCCTGCATGCCGTACTGCTGGATAATGCCGTAGACGATGATGATGAAGGCACCCGTGGGTCCGCCAATCTGAACCTTAGAACCGCCAAAGAGCGAGATGAACAGTCCGGCTACGATGGCGGTGATGATGCCCTTTTCAGGCGACACGCCACTGGCAATACCGAAGGCAATGGCCAACGGAAGTGCAACGATACCCACAATCAGTCCGGCCATGAGGTCGGCCATAAATGTCTGTTTGTTGTAATTTTTGATGGCCGAAACGATTTTCGGCTTAAAGTCTAATGTCTTCATTTTCTCTAAAATGCTATCCTATTATTGATTTTCGAGTGCAAAGATATACAAAAAAAATAAGGTAGCGCACATTTTGGACTACCTTATTTAATAAGAAATGCTGTTTTCTTGATTTATTTCTGCTTCAGCAGGTCGCGAATCTCAGCCAACAACTCTTCCTGGGTGGGGCCGGCAGGAGCTGCAGGAGCCTCGGGCTCAGCCTTCTTGCGGTTCATCTTGTTGATAGCCTTCAGCATGAGGAAGATACAGAAAGCGACGATGATAAAGTCGACAGTGTTCTGAATGAAGTTACCATACTTCAGTACGGCAGCCTCCTCGCCATCGCCAATCTGGAAAGCCAGAGAGGTAAAGTCGATATTACCTGTAATCATACCTACAATGGGCATCAGAATGTCGTCAACCAAACTTGACACAATCTTACCAAAGGCACCACCGATGATGACACCGACTGCCATGTCCATCACATTGCCCTTCATGGCAAACTCTTTGAATTCACTGATAAATCCCATAATGCTTTAATTTTTAAATGATGAATATTATAAGTTAAATGTTTTAATTTGCTATCTGCGTTTTACAATCTTACCCATCGAACCTTGATATACCTCATTTTTTATGATTCACATCTCACTTTTCACTTAAATTAAGACTGAAATCAAGTGCAAATATAGATATTTTTTTGTAACTTTGTGCCCGAAAATAAGAAAAAAGTGTCAAAAAGGCGCAAAAAAGTATATATTTAGCATATTTCATTTAATTATTTATTAGTAAAATGACAAAAGTAGCAATTAACGGTTTCGGCCGTATCGGTCGCCTCGCTTTCCGTCAGATGTTCGAGGCTGAAGGTTATGAAGTAGTAGCTATCAACGACTTGACCAGCCCCAAAATGCTGGCTCACCTGTTGAAGTACGACACCGCTCAGGGTGGTTTCTGTGGCAAGTTCGGTGAGAACAAGCACACTGTTGAGGCTGGTGAGGACTTCATCGTTGTTGATGGTAAGAAGATCACTATCTACGCTATTCCTAACGCTGCTGAGCTGCCTTGGGGCAAGCTGGACGTAGACGTTGTTCTGGAGTGCACTGGTTTCTACACTTCAAAGGAGAAGGCTTCTGCTCACCTGACCGCTGGTGCTAAGAAGGTTGTTATCTCTGCTCCTGCCGGTAACGATCTGCCCACCATCGTTTACAATGTAAACCACAAGACTCTGACTCCTGCTGATACCGTTATCTCAGCTGCTTCTTGCACCACCAACTGCCTGGCTCCTATGACCAAGGCTCTGAACGACTTCGCTCCCATCCAGAGCGGTATCATGACCACCGTTCACGCTTACACTGGCGACCAGATGATTCTGGACGGTCCTCAGCGCAAGGGTGATGTTCAGCGCGCTCGTGCCGGT
>CACWFY010000035.1 GCA_902760345.1 uncultured Bacteroidales bacterium
GTAGTTCAGATGCTGGCGTAACTCCGTGTGGGTCGTTGCACCCCACCAGAACTCAGCCATACAGACAGGCTTCAAGCCCTGCTGATAGGCATACTGCAATAGTTTTGGCGCACAGCAGTCACCCGTACCTCCTGGGGGCAGAGGAAATTTCTGTCGCAACTTGGGACGACTGTAATATGACTGCCAGATATCTACCAGGTCCTTCACCTCCCCGCGCGCATTCAGCAGTTGGTATTGATGGAACAGCCACACCTGCAAGTCCTGCGACATTTTCTTAGCGATGAGAGGCGAGTGGTGAGAAATGAGAGAGATCTCCCGTTCCGTCATCTTGAAATGTCCGTCGGGCTGTTGAGCATCATAGACAGGTGGCACGAAATAATCCCAATCGTTCCTGCCTGCCAGTAGTCCGCTATAGGCAGCCAGATAAGCCAGTCCGCCCTCATGCTCCACCACCAGCACACCAAACATCTTACCATTGTCGGCATCCTCCCTGATTTCCATATGGCTCCCAATATAGGCCTGCACCTCCTTAGCCGCCATTTCACACAGCGGGTGCGGCTCATAGCAGAACGGATAGGTAAACCGCTCAGGGGCCTGGACATCAGTATTTAGCGGATGCAGGGACGTCATTTGGATGCAAAGTTACGAAAACTTGAGAGCAAAACAAAGAAACTCATTTCTTTTTTTCGCAGAACCGGATGACGGCATTACGAATGCTGGTGAGGCCAAATTCGTCGGGATTGATTTCGCTGATAGGAATCCATAGTGCCTCAGCAGCATCATCGGCAGCATGGACTGTAGCCTTCAGGGTGTCGGGGTCACCATGCACACGGACAAGAAAGTCCATATCAAGTGTATGGACGCCCATGCCACTATACTCGTAGACGTTGGGCGACGAGAAGAGATAGCAGATGTCCTGGACGTCGAGGCCCGTTTCTTCCTTGATTTCGCGACGCATGCCCTCTTCCACGGTTTCGTACATATCGACAAAGCCACCAGGCAGGTCGAGCGTTCCCTTGGCGGGTTCCTTCGCTCGTCGCACCACCAGCATCTCGTTGTTGTCGTTGACGATAAAAGCAGCTGTAGCCGAACAGGGGTTCGCATAGTACGTGAATCCGCAATCCTGACACCGCTTGCTCTTGAAGTTGTTAACCACAAAGTGCTTACTGCCACAAACGGGGCAGAACATAAATTTCTGAAGAGGATGTTCCATACATTTCTAATTTTCTGCAAAGGTAAACAATAAATGGAACATTCAATCATATTTCTGTACTTTTATGGGGTGTCAGGTAACAATCCCCCTCTATGACTGACAACGACATCTTTAGGATATCTGATTTGAAAGGATGTTTTTGAGTACAAAAAAGACAATTAAACGTCTGATATACACGAAACAAACTACCAAAACAAAATGAAGAAAGTACTATTCTCAATGATGATGATGTGCTGCGCTGGGATGGTGATGGCACAGAATATTGACTTTAACTTTAACAATGCCCAAGATGCCATGACCAACGAACCCGGTTATGTGCAATGGAAAATGGGCCATTTCGCCAGCGACACAAAAACACTTGACAACGGACTGACGGTTACCATTGCTGCTGCCGGCAATGCCGACATCCTGCGCGACCAGTGGCACAGGAACACCTGCCAGTGGGGACGTGACGACGGACTGACAGGCAACAGACTGTTTGGAGACGGTGCCGTAGCCTTTATTGCTGACGGAAGCGAAACCCCATTGCTTACCAATATTGCCACCACCATTGACATCACGATTGAGGGACTTCCCATTGGGCACCACTCTGTGGCAGCCTATCATATATGGAAAGACCCTAAGACGGGAGAAATGCCCACCATCAAGGTTGATGCCGTACGCACCGACACCAAGGAAGAAATCTCCATTGTCGGGAATGAGGAGGTGGTCAACAAAACCACGGAAGACGTCGTTGTAGCCACGCTCACAGGTGTGGAATATGTCAACGTCATCAACACGAAGGGCGCGCTGAAAATGGCAGACTGCTCGTTCTCCTATATCGAATTCGACATTGTTCAGGAAGGACAGCCTGTCGTCATCAGCTATACCACAGAAGTTGAGAAAGGGAAGACCTACCAGACCACTAATATGATGATCAATGGCCTGCTCATCGACCGTTCACCGCTCATCGCTATGGATCCTGTACCTTACCATCAGGACTTCCACGTAGATGCTGACAATGGAACAGCCACCCTCAGTTGGGCAGGTAGCACTGTTGCCGTCACCCACAAACTGGTATGGGGTACTGATGCCGATGAAGTGGCTAATAGCACTAATTACCAGTATACAGGTAAGGAGACTTCTTTTACCGTCAGTGGCCTAACCTCTGCACAAGCCTATTATTGGCGTGTCGACGAGGTTGATGCCAGCGGCAAAGTCTTCAAGGGCAATGTCTGGTCGTTCCGTCCCCGTCAGTTGGCATTCCCTGAGGCCGAGGGCTATGGACGCTTTGCACAGGGAGGTCGTGGCGGTATCGTCTATCACGTGACCAACCTCAGCGGTGATGTCAATCAGGAAGGCTCGCTACTCTATGGTTTGGTGAACATCAACCAGCCCCGTTATATCGTCTTTGACGTCAGCGGCATCATTGAACTCGACTTCAACTCCTACTTCGTCAAGCCTTACGCCTATATTGCCGGACAGACGGCTCCAGGCAAGGGTATCTGCATCAAGGCCTCGAACATCAATATCGGCTCGGACGTCATTGCCCGCCACATCCGCTTCAAGCGCGGACTGGGCATCTATGGCGAGAACACAGGTAATGCGATGGGAATGTCGGGAGCCAACCACGCTATCGTCGACCACTGTACAGCGGCATGGGGAACGGACGAGACCGTTAGCGGACGCGGCGCACAGAACATCTCCTTCCAATACAGCGGAATCTTCGAGGCTTTGGGTATTACAGGCCATAAGAACTATTCCGACGGCACTAACCACGGCTATGCAGCCACCATCGACGGACGTATAGGCTCATGGCACCACAACCTGCTACTCAACTGTGAGGGCCGTAACTGGTCGATGGGCGGTGGTATGGATGCGCAGAACATCCCCATTGGTGGTCTGGACCTGTTTAACAACGTCTGTTACAACTGGCATGGTCGCACTACCGACGGCAACTGCCACATGGTAAACTTCGTGGGCAACTACTATAAGATGGGAGCCAACACCAATAAGAAAGTACTCTTTACACAGGATTTCGAAGATGCTATCAATCCAGCCGGCACCGACCAAGCCTACGTCCACGACAACATCCGCGAGAACAAGGACCATACGCTAACCACATCGGGATTAAACAATGCTACAGGCAACAAGCCTAGCAATTACCAATATGTGGTCAACGACCCCCTATTCCCCAGCTACGCTACTATCCATTCAGCCAAGGATGCCCTGAAGATTGTGACGAGCTATGCAGGTGCAACAATGCCACAGCGTGACGAGCAACATGTGCGTGTAGTCAAGGAGACACTGAGCGGTACCCATACATATATTGGTTCAAAGTCGAAGATCAAGGGAGAGATAGACACCGAAGCCGACATCACCGAGCATGCTGCAGGCAACGGTTGGGAAACCTATCCTGAAGAGCAGCGTGCTGCCAACTGGGACACCGACCAGGACGGTATGCCCGACTGGTGGGAAGAGATGACTGGCAGCAATCCCAGCGCAGCCAACCAGAACGACGACCCCAATGGTGACGGCTGGACGCTGCTGGAAGACTATCTGGAGTTCATGGCTCACCCCTATATTGTGGTCAACGCCAACGAGACAGCGACACTCGACGTGAAGCCTTTCTTCGCCGGATTCTATGGTCAGAACGCCAACTACGGTAACGCAAAACCCACCTATAGTGTGGCTACTGAGAGCAGCCTCTTCACCCCGTCGGTAAGTGAGTCTGTAGTGACCGCTCAGGCCAAGGGCAATGCTGGCACAGGCTATATCAAGGTAACCGTCGATGATGGTCAGACACAATGGTCACAGCTGATTGGTGTTGCCATCAAGGGCACAGCTACTGGCATCTATTCCATCCGTCACGATGCAGCAGTCAGCGACAAGAATGCTCCCTGCTACGACTTGAGCGGACGCCGCATCGGCCAGCCCGGCAAGAAGGGACTATACATCCAAAACGGGAAAAAGTATATCGTCAGATAAAACAGGAAACTGAACTTTTTAGCGAATGGGTGCAGAGTTACGCAGGAAAATGCGTACCTTTGCACCCATTATGAGTCTGACCGCATCGCCCATACAGCAACTCGAGCAGCAACGCCTCTTATTGCAGTTGGAGTATAACACCGAAAAGGAGGCCTTTCGCCAGCAAACCGAGCAAATCGGTATCGAGCGAAAGGTCAAGCGGGGTGATGCCTGGTGGCCCGTGAAGGTCGCCAAGAGCTACTACAACTCGCTGAACCAGTTGGCAGTAGAGGTCGTCAGGACCACCGACACCGACATCGAGCACAGCTTTGAGTTCGGAAGGCCGGTGCAGTTTTTCTATGGGGTTCATGAGCCTAATGAGGCCAATAGGCTACAAGACCCTATCCGCTATTTCCGCCATACGGGCACGGTGAGCTATGTCGACGGCGACCGCATGGTCATCACGGTGCCCGACGGCTTTCCCGTCATCGATCTGCAAAACGCGGAAAACCTGGGCGTACAGCAGTCGTTCGACGAGACCAGCTACCGTCTGATGATGGAAGCACTCGGCAGGGCCGTCAAGGGCAAAGGGCGCTTAGGTTATCTGCGCGACTTGTTCTACTCGCACCAGAAACCAGAGACCTTCGTCTTTCCACCCATGCACTTCCCCTATCTGAACAAGACACAGGAGGAGGCCGTCAATATGGTGTTGCGCGCCAAAGACGTGGCCATCGTGCATGGACCTCCAGGAACAGGCAAGACGACGACCCTCGTCGAAGCCATCCGTGAGACGCTGATGCGCGAGAATCAGGTGCTGGTCTGTGCACAAAGCAATATGGCCGTCGACTGGATCAGCGAAAAGCTCGTCGACCGCGGCATCAACGTGCTACGCATAGGCAATCCGACCCGCGTCAACGACAAGATGCTGTCGTTCACCTACGAGCGACGCTTCGAGGGACACCCCGACTATCCCCATCTATGGGCCATCCGCAAAGCCATCCGCGACCTGCGCAGTCACCGTTCCCGTCGGTCAACCGACGGGTATCACCAGAAGTTAGAGAGCCTGAAGAGCCGCGCCACAGAGTTAGAGATACGCATCAACAACGAGCTCTTCGGCGAGGCACGCGTCATAGCCTGTACACTGGTCGGAGCGGCCAACCGCCTGTTAGACGGCCAGAAGTTCGGAACGCTGTTTATCGACGAGGCCGCACAGGCTTTGGAAGCAGCCTGCTGGATACCCATGCGGCGCGTCAGCCGCGTAGTGCTGGCTGGCGACCATTGTCAGCTGCCGCCCACCGTCAAGAGCATTGCCGCCCTGAAGGCCGGACTGGGTACGACGCTCATGGAGCGTATCGTTGAAAACCATCCCGAGGCCGTCACCCTGCTGAAGATACAATACCGCATGAACGACGACATCATGCGCTTCTCGAGCAACTACTTCTATGGCGGACAGGTGGAGAGTGCCCCCGAGGTGAAATATCGTGGCATCCTCGATATGGATGTGCCGATAGAGTGGATAAGTCCGATAGATGCTATGGGTCCTATGAGTCCTATAGGCCAAATAAGTCCTATGAGCCCCAACTACCAAGAAGAATTCGTGGGCGAGTCGTTTGGCCGTGTCAACAAGGCCGAGGCCGAGCTGACGCTCGACACCCTGCAAAACTACTTCAACAAAATTGGCAAGCAACGCCTGCTGGACGAGCGCATCGACGTAGGTATTATTTCGCCCTATCGAGCCCAGGTACAATACCTGCGCAGACTGCTGATGAAGCGCGAGTTCTTTAAACCCTTCCGTCGTGCCATCTCGGTGAATACCGTCGACGGCTTTCAGGGACAGGAGCGCGACATCATCGTCATTTCCCTGGTGCGCTCGAACGACGAGGGACAGATAGGCTTTCTGCGTGACCTGCGCCGCATGAACGTCGCTATCACCCGTGCCCGAATGAAGCTCATCATTCTGGGTGATCGTCAGACGATGACGCGTCACCCATTCTATCGCCAATTATGGCAGTATATTTGTAATTTGAGGGGCTGACATTTGCTTTTATCAAAAAAATGACGTAATTTTGCAGGCTGAAAACAATAAAACTATGAGCGCTATTGAGATAAAACCAGTATCCAATCGCAAAGAGCTGAAACAATTTATTCAGTTCTACTACGATCTTTATCGCGGCAACGACTGCGCCGTACCTTATTTATATTTAGATGAAATGGCGACGCTGCGCCACGACAAGAACCCGTCGTTCGAGTGTTGCGAGGCGAAATACTTCGTGGCTTTTCGCGACGGACAGATGGTGGGGCGTGTCGCTGCCATCATCAACCGCCGTGCTAACGAGCGGTGGAACTGTCATCAGGTACGCTTCGGCTGGTTCGATTTCATTGACGACCAAGAGGTGAGCAGCGCCTTGCTGAAGGCTGTTGAGGACTGGGGACGTCAGAAAGGCATGACCGAGATAGCCGGACCGCTGGGATTCATCGATACCGACCGCGAGGGTATGCTCGTCGAAGGCTTCGACGCCCTCTCAACGATGTACGTCAACTACAACTATCCATACTATCCGCAACACATGGAGCGCCTGGAGGGTTTCCAGAAAGACAACGACTATGTAGAGATGAAGGTGAGAGTGCCCGAGCAGGTGCCCGACAAGTTTGCAAAGATTACCGAGATGGTACGCAAGCGCTATGGACTCCGTGTACATAAGTTCACCCGCAAGGAACTCTGCGACGAGGGTTGGGGCCGTAAGGTGTTCGACCTGCTCAATGCCACGTATAAAGACCTCTATGGCTTCAGCCAGTTATCTGACTGCCAAATTGACAAGCTGGTAAATGACTACATCAAAATTGCCGACCTGAACCTGGTGACGGCCATCATGGATGGCGACCAGATGGTTGGGTTTGGCATCACTTTCCCTTCGTTCTCACGCGCCATGCAGAAAACACGCGACGGACGCTTCCTGCCTTTCGGATGGTGGCACATGTTGAAAGTCCTGAAGTGGCACAAGACACCCCTTGTCGACCTGCTACTCATTGGCGTCCTGCCCGAATACCGTGCCAAAGGCGCCAATGCGCTCATCTTCGACGACCTGATTCGCTGGTTCCAGCGCTACCATTTCGAATGGGCCATCACAGGACCGCAGATGGAGAACAACGAGGGCGTACTCTCGCAGTGGCAATATCTTGAGGCCACGCAGGTACGCCGCCACCGCTGCTATCGGAAGAAGTTTTAGAAAGAAGAAGTGAGATATAGAAGAAAGTAAGAGGTGAGCACGTGCTCACCTCTTATCATTTGCTATTAACTCCAGCAGTTTATCGACAGCCTCCGCTTCTGGTATGTTTTTCTCTACACAAACCTTCTGCTTGTATAGGCTGATCTTTCCGCGTCCAGCACCGACATAGCCATAGTCGGCATCGGCCATCTCGCCAGGCCCATTGACAATACAGCCCATGATTCCTATCTTCAGACCAACCAGATGGCTGGTGGCTGCCTTGATTTTAGCGATAGTCTCCTGCAGGTTGTAGAGCGTACGGCCGCAACCCGGACAAGAGATATACTCGGTCTTGGTAAACTTGATACGCGCAGCCTGAAGGATGGCGTCAGCAAGTTCGACGAAGCTCGTGGGGCTTATATGCCCCATAGGCCCAATTGAACTTATAGGTCTTATGACCAACTTCGTGGCCTTACGGTCGATGAGCAGGGCACCTACGGCCATAGCCGCCTTCAGCTGAAGCGTCTCCCAATCGGGAGCATCCAGCGTCAGCGTGATGGTGTCGTCCTTGATGCTGGCCTCAGCCTCAGCACGCAGCTGGGTGCACTCAGAAATGAGCTCCACCAGCTTACGGGCTACGGGAATCTCGCACTCAGGCTCCTCGGAAAGCGACACACGGATAGTATCGCCAATACCTTCCGTCAGCAGGGCACCAATACCCACAGCACTCTTGATACGTCCGTCCTCGCCCTCGCCAGCCTCGGTGACGCCCAGATGCAGGGGATAGTGCATATCCTCTTTGTCCATTGCCTTCACCAGCAAACGAACGGTGGTGACCATCACCACGGTATTCGAGGCCTTGATGCTGATGACCACATCGTCGAACTGCTCGCGACGGAAGATGCGCAGAAACTCCATGCAGCTCTCGACAATGCCCTCCGGCGTATCACCATAACGTGACATGATGCGGTCGGAGAGTGACCCGTGGTTCACACCGATGCGCACAGCAGTATGGTGCTCCTTACAGATATTGATAAAGGGCACGAGCTTTGCCTCTATCTTCTTGAGTTCGGCGGCATACTCCTCGTCGGTATATTCCAAGTGCTTAAACGTACGGCCCGGGTCTACATAGTTGCCGGGATTGATGCGTACCTTCTCGCAGTACTGTGCAGCCACATCAGCGGTATGGGCCGTAAAGTGCACGTCGGCTACTAACGGCTGTGTATAGCCGTCAGCCTTCAAGCGTGCCGAGATATTCTTCATATTCTCGGCCTCGCGGGTGCCCTGAGTGGTAAAGCGTACCAGCTCACCACCGGCATCAATGATGCGCTTGGCCTGGGCCACGCTACCCTCGGTGTCGTTGGTATCGGTGGTGGCCATCGACTGGATGCGGATAGGGTTGTCACCACCTATGGCAATGTTGCCCACATGGGCCACACTACTAATTCGTCTTGTACTCATATTTTACCTCGGCTAAGTCCTTATTGGCCTTCTCGATCTTTGCCTTCAGTCCCTGCTTGTAGTCGGACAGTCGCTGGGCAATGGCTTCGTCGCTCAGGGCCAGCATCTCGACAGCAAGGATGGCAGCATTCTGGGCACCATTCACACCAACGGTGGCTACTGGGATACCTGGTGGCATCTGGATGATGGAGAGCATGGCGTCGAGTCCGTCGAGCATGCCCTTGATGGGTACACCAATCACCGGCAGGGTGGTAGAAGCGGCAATAACCCCAGGCAGGGCGGCAGCCATACCGGCAGCAGCGATAATCACTTTGAGGCCGCGTTCCTTGGCACCTTTGGCGAAGGTCTCTACGGCCTCGGGAGTACGGTGTGCCGACAGGGCATTGACTTCAAACGGCACCTGCAACTCATCAAGCAACTTGCAGGCTTTCTCCATAACGGGCAAATCAGAAGTGCTGCCCATGATAATGCTAACAATTGGTTTCATTTCGCTTTATTTCGTTATTTTCGATGTTTCGATGTTTCGATATTTCGAAGATTCGATATTTCGAAGATTCGGCATTAAAGGAATAATATCGCTGCGGCGGCGCAGACAAAGCCCACCCAGAAGCCGCCGACAACCTGGCCGAGCGAGTGCTGGCGCAATATCATGCGACTGGTGCCCACCATACCGGCAACGATAAAGATTAGACACAGCCACCAGACAGGATTGAAGCCCAGGTATTCAGCAAAGGCAAACAACGCACCCGCCATGCCGCCAATAGCCGCCGTATGGGTCGATATTTTCCACCAGACGTTAATCAATGCACAGACAATCTGCACCGCTAAGCCTGCGATGACGATAGCTGCCATGAAGTGAGGGAAGTGCAGACGCTCCATAACATAGACACATGAGAAGTAGCAAATGATGGAGATGACGTAAGGCACCATGCGGCGCTCACGGAGTCCGAGCTCTATCAGATTCCACCCTTGATAGCGGCGGTAGAGATGTATCATTACTGTCGGCATCAGGATAGTAAACAGGTAGACCATGACAAGTACCTGTAGCTTATACATCCACGGGAATATGCTGAGATAGCTGAACGAGAACAGCGCTATCAACCCCACAATGGGCAGATAGAACGGTGTGAACACCATACTCATAATCCTCGCGGCAAAAATTATTTCTTTCTCTCGTATCATAACTACTTCTTTCCTCTTGCTTCTCACTTTTCCTTACGCAAACGCGCCACAGGAATACCCAGCTGTTCACGATATTTCGCCACCGTGCGACGCGCTATCGGATAGCCTTTAGCTGCCAACAAGTCCTTCAAGGCATCATCGCTCAACGGCTTGCGGTGGTCTTCAGCGTCTATCACGTCGCGCAGGACGGCCTTGATTTGTCGAGTAGACAGCTCCTCACCATCGGCCGTCTTGTAACCGTCACTGAAGAAATAGCGCAGAGGGAATGTTCCCCAGCGTGTCTGTGCATACTTGGAGTTTGACACACGCGAAACGGTACTCAGGTCCAGTCCAGTACGCTCAGCAATGTCTTTCAGAATCATCGGACGTAGCGAAGCCTCATCACCATCCTCAAAGAAACGGTGCTGCCACTGTATAATGGCACGCATGGTGATGGTCAAGGTATGACGACGCACACGGATGGCCTCAATAAATCCCTGAGCGGCATCCACCTTTTTCTTGGTATAGAGCAATGCCTCCTTCATCTGACGGCTCATGTGGTCTTTGTTGGTCTGGTATTCTCGTAAGGTGTCGGTGAACGACTGCGAAACATGCAGTTCAGGCAGTTCACCAGAATTCAGCGCGAACGTCACCGTACCATCATCCTGTGTGTCGATAATAAAGTCGGGAGTTATCTGTTGTACGCTACGTCCCACCACTTCGCCCATGGCCGTACCAGGTTTGGGGTTCAACTTACGCAATTCCTTGATCAGCGTCTCGGCCTGCAGGTCGGTCAACTGTAGCACCTGCTGCAGACGATCCCAATGCTTTTTGGTAAACAGTTCGAAATACTCCTCAATGGTACGCTCCATCAGGTCTCTTAGGCGTGAAGGTTCACGGCGTCTGACCTGAAGCAACAGGCACTCCTGCAGCGAACGGGCGCCAATGCCTGCCGGATCAAACGTCTGCAACTGCTGTAGAACCTGTTCGATTTGCGCTTCGGTTACATCGACATTATGATAGATAGCCAATTCGTCGCAGATGCTATGCAGTGGCTTACGCAACAAGCCGTCATCATCGAGTGAGCCGATAAGATATTCCATTATGTCCTGTTCGGTCTCCGACAACTCACACATGCTCATCTGTTCCTTCAACTGGTCGTAGAACGACTCTGTCTGCCCGTAAACCATTTCCTCACGTTCATCCTGCGACGATAGGCCACCCTGATAGACCGGCAATTCCTCGTCGTCTCGTCCCAGCGACGCCAAGGCTTCATCCAGCGCAGACTGGCGCTCTTCTTGTTCATAGGTGTCGTCGCCCAGACCTTCTGGGGGTTCCTGGGTGTCTGGGGTGTCGGAAAAATCTTGTTCCTCTGCCGATATCTCCAGAGCAGGGTTGTCATCCATCTCTGCCTGGACACGCTCCAGGAGTTGTGTGATGGGCAATTCCGTCAATTGCGCCTGCAACAACTGTTGCTGCGTAATCGTCTGTGATAGCTTTTGTTGCTGTATCAGCCGTTGCTCTTGTATCTGCTCCTGTGCCATTTCGGCTGCAAAATTACGAAATAATTATGAACAATCAACCATAAACGCCCAACTTATTTGAAGTATTCTTTCAGTTGTTCTGCGTAGACAGCCAGTTGTTGTGTACTACCATTACCATAGCGCTGCCAGATATTCTGACAGTGTGACAATAGCGGACTGAACGTCACATCACGACGTTTCAAGTACGGGTCACAATGTTGGAAGACTTCTAAGATATCAGCCACCAACTGTGCCGGCACCTTCATCAGACGCGCCAACTCCTGAACCTCTGGTGTTTCAGGCACCATGGTGATGGGGGTCAGTCGGAAATACAGGTCAATGACCAATATCAGCATGACAGGTGTAAGCCGTTCGTCCTCGGCTAACGGACGGAAGTCACGCTCAAAAGTTTCTTCTATCTCTACGCCCTCATAGAAATCACTGGCACTACCAAAGCCCATCATGCCTCGCAACAACTGAACGGCACGGCTCAGCCGCTTGGGGTTACGACTATAGTCCTGCCAGATGCGTTCTATGCGGGGTGTCTCCAAACGAGATATCTGACACAAACGAGCATGAAGCTGTTCTGGGGCAATGTGCAACTCCATGCTCAACTCCACTAACGGCTTGCTATACATAGGTTTTATGCCCACGGGTTTACGCAGATACAGCTGCATCAACAGCAGCCAATAGTCGTCTTGCCAATACTGTTTCTTTGCCATTTATAAAGATTTTTCTGTAATTCCTTTGCAAATATACAAATAAATTCTTATATTTGCACCATAATAGGTTAAATACTTTATGAGAAAAATACTCTTGGCGGCTGTATTATCACTACTTATTACCACCCTATTTGCACAGTCCGCCTATGATGAGATATATGAGAACAGCCTGTTTTCGGCCAGTAACTATATGGCCTATCCAGGTCCGACGCAGCATCAGTTGACGCCGGCTCCCCGTGGTTACAAGCCTTTTTACATCAGCCACTACGGACGCCACGGTTCCCGATATCACAGCAAGCCCAGCACCTATAACCTACCCTACCAGACATTGGCCAAGGCCGACAGTCTGGGTAAGTTGACGGTGATGGGAAAGGATGTCCTGCACCGTTTGGACATCATTCGCAAAGATGCCGAAAACCATTGGGGCGACCTCACGCCACTGGGTACGCAAGAACAACAGGACATCACCCGTCGCATGTATGAGCGTTTTCCGGAAATCTTTACTGGAAACACCTCTATTGATGCACGTAGCACGGGTGTCCCCCGCTGTGTGCTCTCTATGGAATATGCCCTCATGCAGCTGCTCCGTCTCAATCCCGATCTCAACATCCGCCATAATGCGACCCATCGCGACATAGAGTATCTGAACCTGCAGGACAAGGAGCTCTTTGCTCTGCGTAAGAGCAAGAAAGCCACTCAACTCTACAAGAACTTCGTTGCCAGCAATAACGATAGCCGCCATCTGATGCAAACACTCTTCAGCGACAGCGTCTATGTCAGTAAAAACGTACAAGCCTACACGCTCGCTGAACAGCTCATGCTTGTCGCTGCCATCATGCAGAATGTTGAATTGGGCAAGAAGATGACGCTTTTTGACATCTTCACCAATGAAGAAATTTATCGTATCTGGAAGATTGGTAACGCATGGTGGTATATTGGATGGGGAGCCTCTCCTGCTACTAACTGTAAGATGCCCTATCTACAGCGTAAGCTATTGCGTAAAATCATAGAACAGGCTGACAGTTGCATCCAGCAACCTACTACGAATGTTCACCTGCGCTATGGTCACGAGACCGTCATACTTCCTTTTGTATGCCTGTTGAACCTAAATGGTTTCGGACTTATCACCGACGACCTCAACCAGCTCGAAGCCAACGGATGGGTAAACTACCGCGCTTTCCCTATGGCCTGTAACGTACAGTTCGTCTTCTACCGCAAAGACCCGAAAGACCGCAATCCTCTCTTTAAGGTTTTGCTCAATGAGAATGAAGCCACTTTGCCTTTGCCGTCAAAGCGAGCGCCCTACTATCGCTGGAGTGATTTCCGCAAGTATTATCTCAAGAAACTTGATGCTTATGAAGACTAAAAAGCTACCCCTCCTGCTTCTGACCACATGGCATCTGCTTCTTGTCGCTTGCATCTTGCCCTTAACGGCGGATGCACAGTCTGCCTTTGACCTCATTGAGCGTAACCACAGCTTCGCTGCAGGCAGCTATGGTCTCTATCCAGAGACAGACCTGCCGAAACTGACACCTGCACCTGACGGCTATGAACCTTTCTACATCAGCCATTACGGACGACATGGTTCCCGCTATCTGAATGACATGAAGGGATATATCGAACCCTATAAGACGCTACAAGCAGCCGATTCGTTGGGTAAACTGACACCTGTGGGACAGATGGCTTTACGTGAGATACGTCTGAACATCGCTGACGCAGAAGGTCGCTGGGGTGACCTCGCAGACAAAGGCAAGCAGCAACAGAGTCGCATAGCTCATCGCATGCTCCAAAACTTCCCCCAGGTATTCAACGACGGTGCCTTTGTCGACGCCCGTAGTACCATCGTCACGCGCTGTGCTCTCTCAATGGGTACTGCTGTACTGCAATTAGTCAAAGAGCGTCCAAATCTGGAGGTATCCATGAACAATTCATATAGTGACATGTGGTATCTGAATCATCAGAACAAGTCACTGCGTGACGCAGCGCCTACCCGTAGTTCACAAAAGGCGCTCACAGCTTTTATCAAGAAGTACTGGAATTCAGACAGGGTGATGAATTTGTTCTTCAACGATATTGCCTATGCACGAGAACATGTTGATGCGTTGTGGTTCATCTATTACATAATGAAGGCCTCCCTCATTCAGCAAAACACCGAGCGCTCTACCCAGCCTAACCCACTACTACAGCTCTTCAGCAGCGAGGATCTCTACATCTTTTGGCAGGTCGAGAACATCTGGAGCTATATCCAATCAGGCTTCTGTGAACTCAATGGTGCCAAACTGCCTTACCTACAGGTCTATCTGCTGCAGAAAATGATTGATGAGGCCGATAGCATCATCAACAGCCAACGACATGGCGCATCACTACGCTTTGGCCATGAGACGGTAATACTTCCGCTGGCTTGTCTGATGGGTATCAACGGCCTCGACCTGCGTACCAGTCGACTCGAGGAGTTGGAGCAGAAAGGATGGTGGGCCAATACGGTATGTCCGATGGCAGGTAACGTGCAAATCGTATTCTATCGTAAGAACGTTGAAGACCGTAATCCTCTCATCAAGGTGCTACTCAATGAAAAAGAGGCTACGCTGCCCTTACCGAGCGACTTAGCCCCTTATTATCAGTGGAGTGATTTCCATGACTTTTACCTGAAGAGGATTGCCGAAGGCGAATCAGTTCTTAGCGTTAAACGCTAATGCATACATACGCATCTGCTTGACCATCGCCAACAGGCCGTTAGAACGGGTTGGCGACAAATGCTCCTTCAGTCCTATCTCTTCAATAAAATAAAGGTCTGCATCCAATATCTCCTTGGGGGTGTGTCCAGACAGCACACGGATAAGCAAAGCCACGATGCCCTTTACGATGAGTGCATCGCTCTCAGCCGTGAAGCGTATCTTACCATCTTCGTAGTCGGCCTGCAACCATACACGACTCTGACAGCCGTCAATAAGGTTTTGCTCGGTCTTGTACTGTTCGTCAAGGGGAGCCTGTTCGTTACCCAAGTCTATCAGTAGCTGATACTTATCCATCCAGTCGTCAAAACCAGAGAATTCGTCAATAATCTCGTCTTGTATCTCGTTAATTGTCATATTCTTATTGAAGTTATTACGTTATAACGTAATTTCGTTATTACGCCTTGATTATTTTAAACAACTTATCGCTGGGGCGCACCTTTTCGGGTACCTTGATGCTTACGCGCGTTCCTTGTTGGGCCGTCTGAACGGCCTGCACGTCATCGTGAATCTCGTCAACTGTGACATACAGTGCACCTGTGGTTGGCCCTGTAATTAGCATCTTATCGCCCACACTGAAAGTATCGGCCTCAACAGTAAACTCGGCGACACCCAACTTCGAGAAGTATTTGACGCCTTTACCGATGTACTGTTTGCGCTCTGTTGCGTTCGAACCGTAGTTCGAGTTCCACTCACCCAAGAGCTGTCCCTGATAATAGCCGTCCCAAAAGCCGCGGTTAAAGACCGTAGCCAGTCGCTCGTCCCAAGCGTCTTTCTGAGCTTCAGTGAAGGTACCGTCGAGCACCGACTGAATCGCTTCTTTATAGCACTGGACCACTGTCAGCACATATTCAGGACCACGGGCGCGACCTTCTATTTTAAATACACGAACACCCGACTGCATCATCTTATCGATAAAGCGGATGGTCTTCAAGTCTTTGGGCGACATGATATACTTATTGTCTATCTCCAGTTCCGTACCTGTCTCACGGTCAGTAACGATGTAGCTTCTACGACATATCTGCATACAGGCGCCACGATTAGCCGAACGTCCTGTATTGTCGAGACTCATATAGCACTTACCGCTGACTGCCATACACAATGCGCCATGACAGAACATCTCGATGCGTACCAACTGGCCACTGGGACCGCAGATATGTTGTTCCTCTATCTGACGATAGATATCGGCCACCTGCTCCATCTTCAACTCACGCGCCAGCACCACCACATCGGCAAACTGGGAATAGAACTTCAACGCCTCGATATTCGAGATATTGAGCTGCGTCGACAGGTGTACCTCCATGCCAACCTTGCGACAGTAAGTCATCACCGCAATGTCGCAGGCAATGACTGCCGTGATGTGAGCCTCAACAGCAGCATCCACTATCTGGTGCATCATCTCGATGTCTTCGCCATAGATGATGGTGTTGACCGTGAGGTAAGTCTTTACGCCAGCCTCGTTACACTGGGCGGCAATGTCGCGCAGGTCGTCAATGGTGAAGTGATTGGCCGAGTGTGACCGCATATTCAGCTGTTCCACGCCGAAATATACCGACCCAGCACCCGCTTTCAACGCGGCTGCCAGCGAGTCGCGGCTGCCCACGGGCGCCATTATCTCATAGTCTGATAACTGATTCATGGGTGCAAAGGTACAAAAAAGTTAAGAGTTAAGAATTAAGAGTTAAGAATTATTAGCCATTTGCAAACGTTTACGGGAGTTTTTTCCTTGATTTGTATCAATAATCAAACAAAATAAGGTACTTTTGCAAGCAGAAACCAAAACTAATACATTTCAACAACGATGAAAAAGTATCTTCTTTTGAGCTTAGCACTCATGATGTCACTGACCATCATGGCCGATGGGAAAGAGACGATTGATGCAGCTCAACTCACAAAAATCACCTTCAACGGTGACCAAGTTGTCCTCCATTTCTCGGACAATACCGTCCGTAATATTGAGGATATGGAGACCATTACCATTGACATGTCGAAAACAACTGGCATCAATGAACGCTTGAACGCTACCACCAAAGCTGGTATTGAAGGAAAGGCTGTTTACAATATGAAAGGACAACTCGTGGGCAAAAGTGCTGCCAACCTCTCGAAAGGCATCTATATTATTGGCGGTAAGAAAGTAATTATTAAATAAGGAGGCACGGAACATGAAGAAACTATCTACTCTTTTTGCCCTACTCATACTCATTGCGCTGACGATTCATGCTCAATCGTGGAATTTTACATCTGTCAAAGATGCAGACATTGCAAACATCCAAGCCGACATCGCAGCACAGAAGGGAACTTGGGTGCATAACACTTCCGACGGCAAAGATTTGTATGGCAGCTTAACCAAGCATGAAAAGGAAGCTGTAACAGCTAATAATGTAGAGTTAGAATACACCAAAGGCCTGCTTTTTACTTATGGCAGCAGCACTGGTGATGGAACTTTACGTATCGACAAAGGAAAGAGCCGTATGTGGTTTGGCAATGGCTCTATTACTATTCCAAACCTGACAGCGGGTCTTGTTGTTACTGTAAATTACATGTCATCAAGCAAAGACGTAGCTCGTGGTATCAGTGTCACGAACTTGACGGCCACATCTGGTAAGTTTGGGCAAAATGTAAAAGGTGGTAGCAGCACCAGTGACGCTATTACAAGCGAAGGAACGGTAACTGCTGACGGTGAGGTTACATTAACCATGACCTCTTCGAGCGAAACAAGTTTTGGCATGTATATCTACAGCATCAAGATTACAGACCCCAACAACGGCAGCGGTGGCAGCGACGAGCCCACCACTATTGTTGATGACTACTCTACAACTTCTAATTCCCAGAAGAATCAGGTAATCTTAACGCTGACTGACAACGCCAAGAAGTTTTACAACACAGAGTCTGTACAGAGCATTGACTTTCAGGACAAAGATGTTATCGTAAAGCAGGCTATCGGCAACTACACCTTCAGCAATAATGTGAAAGACATCTCATTCAAGAAGGCCGAAACCATTGAAGAAGGAACTATCGAGAATGCTCCGGGGAAAATTAACATCACTGAAGCCCGCGGCTGGCAGGAAAGTGCATACGTGAAGTTCGACCTCTTTGAGTCTGCCAAGAGCTATAACGTGTATGTCAAGGGGGGACAATATACTGACTACACCAAAATTGACGAGCAACTGGTTCGTAACTACGGGACTTATGGACGTGCTGACGTAGTAGGTCTAAAAGCCGACACCTACTCTTTGAAGGTAGTAGCTGTCAATGAAAGCAAAGAAGAAATAGCCGCCAGTGCTAATGAAGCCACAAATCTGAATGTTAGAAACTATGTTCGCGAGGGTTTTGCCTTCTTTGGACGTGGTGCTGGTGTCGGTGCATATAACAACGATGGTACTCTGAAATCCAATGCTATTGTGCTCTATATCACCAACAACAACTTCAACACCATCACCTGCGACGTAAACACTGGAGGTAAGACTTTGGAGACACGCACAGGTCTTGGAGACATTATGCAGGCTTTGGAAAAAGGTAAGGAAACACGTCCCTTTGCCATCCGTTTCATTGGAGAAATCAAGGTTGGTAGTGTTCAGGCTGCTCAGCTGATGGGTGATAAGAGTTGTCTCAACCTGAAGGGCAAGACCTTTGGTGACGAACAGCATGTCACCTACGAAGGTATTGGCGACGATGCCACCATGAATGGTATTGGTTTCCGTTTCAACCGCGCAGGCTCTGTAGAGGTTCGCAAC
Source organism: uncultured Bacteroidales bacterium (assembly GCA_902760345.1). Lineage (GTDB taxonomy): Bacteria > Bacteroidota > Bacteroidia > Bacteroidales > Bacteroidaceae > Prevotella. The sequence continues at coordinate 18,699 of CACWFY010000035.1, forward strand.
CTGGCCATTATGAACCACGCCGACGACTGCTTTGAATTTACGCAGTGTGTACGTATCTGGGTTCATAACATGGATTTGTTCTACGGCAATCCTGGTGGTGATGCAGACCAAGCCAAAGGTGACGGTACTATCGACCTGAAGAAGGGTACGCGCTATTGTACTTTCGACAACAACCACTTTTGGGATTGCGGTAAGGCATCACTCTGCGGACTTAGCGGTGAGACCACTGCCGACTATGCCACCTACCACCACAACTGGTTCGACCATGCCGACTCTCGTATGCCCCGTGTTCGTGTGAAGACTATTCACATCTACAACAATTACTACGATGGTGTCTCGAAGTACGGTGCTGGCTCTACTATGGGCTCCAGCCTATTTGTTGAGCGCAACTTCTTCCGCAACACGAAGTTCCCGATGATGATTTCGCTTCAGGGTAATGATGTGTACGCAGGAAGCAGCAAATACGATCCAGCAAACTACGGTACCTTCAGCAAAGAGTCTGGCGGTATGATCAAAGCATACAACAACGTCATCACTGGTGAGACGACCTCTTACTGGCCGTATGGTGCCACAACCATACTCACCAAAGGCGCCATGGTCACTGCTGAGAGTCTGGGAGTAGATACTGAAGTCCACTTTGACTGCTATGAAGTGAGTGATCCCTCTGAAAAAGTTCCTTCAAGCGTCACCTCTTTCAATGGCGGTAACTTGTACAACAATTTTGATACCGACAATAGTAAAATGTACGAATACAATGCCGACGATCCAGCCGACGTACCCGCTGCCGTTGGTAGCCATTATGGTGCAGGCCGCCTAAATCACGGTGACTTTAGTTGGACATTCGACAATGCTACAGAAGACACAGATTATAGTGTGAACAAAGAGTTGAAAGCAGCATTGAATTCTTACAAGACCACGTTTGTCAGTATCTTTGGCGACGAGAATGCCATTAGTGGCGAGTCAGGCATTGACGACGGCCATAGTGGTGAAACGGGTGACAATGGTGACACAACAGACGATGGCACAGATGATCCCACTGATGATGGCGATGGAGAAATCGTTCCTGCTGTTATTGTAGACGGTATCATAGAGTGCTCGTTTGCCAACGGAAGCGCTACCAACTCTTTCTTCACAACGGCTGGTACCAAATCTGACTACACAGGCAGCAAGGCTATCACTTACAATGGAAAGACCTATACACAGGCCTGGAAACTGAATAGCAGCGGTTCTATTACGTTTACAACCAGCCAAGCCATGAAGATGACCATTGGTCTCACAACCAAGAACACCAAGGTTGGTGTTGACGGAACCTCTTATACAGGAACTACAGGAACTGGCTACTATGAAGTAATTGTTGATAGCTTGCCTGCAGGAAATCATACCATAGCAAGGATTGATGGTGAGACACATGTGTTCTACATCAAACTTGAACCTATCAATTAGAATCAATAGGTAAACACATCATACACTACAAACAAACTAACTACTAAGATGAGAGAGCGGACGGAGCGCGATGCTTCGTCCGCTTTAATTTTGCTTAATTATTTTGCCGTTAGCATATTTCTGTGTACTTTTGCAACCATGAAGAGAATCTTGCTATTGACATTCACCTTGGTGATGTCACTTTCAGTGGTCGCGCAATACGACTTTCTGAAGGCCCATCGTGGGGTCATCAAGGGTGGTTATGACTTCTGGGTATATACTCCTGAGGACTACTACTATTCTCAAGAGCATACACCGGTCATCATTTTCCTGCATGGTGCCAGCCTCTGTGGTCGCGACATCAACCGCTCGCGACGCTATGGTCCGCTGGATGCCATCGTTCGTGGTCGTGAGATTCCTGCGCTGGTCATTGTTCCCCAGAATCCTGGTGGTGCCTGGAATCCCAAGAAGGTGCTCGACGTGTTGGAGTGGACGCGTCAGCACTATCCTTGCGACTCGACACGTGTCTATGTGTTGGGAATGTCGTTGGGAGGCTATGGTACGATGGACTTCGTAGGCACCTACCCTGACAAGGTCGCTGCTGCGCTGGCCATGTGTGGAGGCTGCAGCCTGCGTGACGTACAGCCGTTAGGCGAGGTACCGCTGTGGATCATTCACGGTACGGCCGACCGCGCTGTCAATGTCAAGGAGTCGAAGAAGGTGGTCAGTGCCCTTGAGGCTGAACATCACGACAGCCGTCTGCGCTACGACTGGTGGCAAGGCGCCAATCATGGAGCTCCTGCTCGTGTGTTCTATCTGAAGAAGACCTACCAGTGGCTTTTCTCCCACTCGCTACTTGATGAGGACCGCCCCTTGAACCGCTCTATCACTATTGAGCAGAGTGAATTGAGGAATGCCTATACCGATATGATGAAGAATGCACCCAAGCCCGAAGTCATTGATGGAGAAGAAGAGGATTTCTAATTATGCATTATGCATTATTTATTATGCATTGATATTGCTGCTCGCCGGCTGTAGCGATAAGCCCCAACACACCTTTACCAACGAGCTATTGCTGCCTATGACCCCCATCAAAGACCAGGGCAAGACCGAGCTGTGCTGGGCCTATGCCATGCTGGCCACCATCGAGACCGAGCACCTGTTGCGCGGCGACTCTGTAAACCTCTCTCCACAATATCTCGGCCGCATGCTGAAGAGAGAAAACCAGCGGGCTATGGGGCAGACAGCGCTGAACCTGATGGCACGCTACGGCGTGGTGGGTTACGACGTAATGCCCGACGACGCCACTGATGACTTGCCTACGCCCAAGAACGTCTTCCTATTGGGTGCCCGTTACACCCCACTGGAGTTTGCCCATAGTGTTTGTGCTCCCGACGAGTACATTGGCCTGACGAGCATACCCGACTCACCCTATTACAAAAAGATTGTCGTCCCCGTTCCCGACAACTGGGAAAAGAACCGCCTGCTCAATGTGCCGTTGGACACGCTGCGCCGACGCATCAACCACGCGCTGAAACAGCGCCATCCTGTCTGTTGGGAGAGTGCCGGACATGCGATGGCCATCGTCGGACTGGCGCGCGACGAGGATGGGCGACCCTACTATATCCTAAAAAACTCGTGGGGCACCAAAGGTCCCCACAATGGATTGGTCTACATGTCCGCCTCCAGATTATGGCGCGACATGATTGCCCTTTATCTGACAAAGGAAGCCTACTCGTTGTAGTAGGCTTCCTTTATTTTCACTAAAACGTTATTACGATTTACTTATTCAGCTTCCAGGTAACGCCATCCTTGGTGTCCTTCACCTCGAAGCCGGCGGCAGCCAGTTCGTCGCGAATGCGGTCGCTGGTAGCCCAGTCCTTAGCAGCCTTGGCCTTCGCACGCAGGTCGAGCACCATGTCGACCACCTTACCGAAAGCTTCCTCGCGGGCGTCGTTAGAACCGGCATTGTCTGCCTTAAGGCCCAGGATGTCGAAAGCGAAGAGACTCATCACCTCTTTCAGCTCCTTCAGACAGTCGGCACAGATGGTAGCCTTGTGGTCGACGAGCTTATTGATGGTTGTACAAGCCTCAAACAAGTTACTCAGCACCAACGGCGTAGCCAAGTCGTCGTTCATGGCGTCGTAGCACTTCTGACGCAGACTCTTCACCACCTTCTCGGTCTCTGGGTCACATTGTGGGGAAACCGCAACGCGCTCCAAGTCGGCGATGGCGTTCATCAGCTTCTCGTAGCCCTTCTCGGCAGCCTGTAGGGCTTCGTTCGAGAAGTCGACGGTGCCGCGATAGTGGGCACTCAAGACGAAGAAGCGGATGGTCATGGGCGAGTAGGCTTTTTCGAGCAGCGGATGATTACCGGTAAAGAACTGCTCCAGCGTGATGAAGTTATTGTACGACTTACCCATCTTCTGTCCGTTGATGGTCAGCATATTGTTGTGCATCCAGTACTTCACGGCGGGATGCCCCATCGAGGCCTGCGCCTGCGCTATCTCGCACTCATGGTGGGGGAACACCAGATCCATGCCACCTCCGTGGATGTCGAACATCTCGCCCAGATACTTGCGGCCCATCGCTGTACACTCGCAGTGCCAGCCGGGGAAGCCGTCGCTCCATGGTGAGGGCCAGCGCATGATGTGCTCGGGCTGTGCCTTCTTCCACAGGGCGAAGTCTGCCTGATTGCGCTTCTCGCCTACTCCAGCCAGTTCACGACTCTCATCCTTGATGTTCTCCAGCGAACGACCAGAAAGAATGCCGTATTTGAACTTCTTATTGTATGCCTCAATATCAAAATAGATTGAGCCATTGCTCTCATAGGCAAAGCCGTTGTCGATAATCTGCTGCACCAGCTGCTGCTGCTCGATGATATGACCCGTGGCGTGGGGCTCGATACTCGGACGCAGCACGTTCAGCGCATCCATGTACTGATGGTAGCGGTTGGTATAGTACTGCGCTATCTCCATCGGCTCCAACTGCTCCAGTCGTGCCTTCTTGGCTATCTTGTCCTCACCCTCGTCGGCATCGTGCTCCAAGTGACCTACATCCGTGATGTTACGCACATACCTTACCTTATATCCCAAATGCTTCAGGTAGCGGAACAACAGGTCGAAAGTGATGGCAGGACGGGCATGACCCAGATGGGGATCACCATAGACGGTAGGTCCGCAGACATACATGCCCACATTGGGGGCATGAAGGGGCTCGAAACGCTCCTTCTGCCTTGTTAGCGTATTATATATTACAAGTTTTGATTCCATTATTTCACGTATTCAGCAAAGTCCGTCAGCTTCATGTCGCCCTTGCGAGCCAGCGTGTCGTGCATAGCGAAGGCAGCGGGCAAGTTGTGACGGGTCTGACCCATCTTTGCAATCTTCAGGTAGTCCCACAGCAACTGCTTGTAGTCGGGATGTGCACAGTTCTCGATGATGCACTCTGCACGCTGGATGGGACCCTTGCCACGCAGGTCGGCGATACCCTGCTCTGTCACGATGATGTTCACGTCGTGCTCCGAGCTGTCCTGATGGCTTACGAAAGGTACAATCGACGAAATCACGCCGCCCTTGGCCACAGAAGGACAAGTGAAGATAGAAAGGTACGCGTTGCGGATGAAGTCGCCCGAACCACCGATACCGTTCATCATCTTCGTACCGCTGATGTGCGTCGAGTTCACGTTACCATAGAGGTCGGCCTCAATAGCGGTATTGATGGCGATCACACCTAATCGACGGATGATCTCAGGCGAGTTCGAGATCTCGCTCTGGCGAAGCGTCAGGTGATTCTTGAAGTAGTCCATATTGTCGTAAACCTGCAACAGACACTCGTTAGAAACAGTGAGCGAGCAAGCTGAGGCATCCTTTACACGTCCATTCAGCATCATGCCAACCACGCTGTCCTGCAGCACCTCAGTATAGATATTGAAGTCGGGCACGTGCTTGTCCTGACCCAGAGCGCCGAGGATGGCGTTAGCCGTTGAGCCTACACCACTCTGCAGCGGCAGGAATTCCTTGGGGATACGGCCCTTGTGCATCTCTTCCACGAGGAACTCAGCAGTCAGGAAACCAATCTTGTCGGTTACGGGGTCGCTGTCCTTGAAGGCACGGGCCTCGTCGGGGATGTTACACTCTACGACACCAACCACCTTCTCCTTGGGGATTGACACGTAGGGCAGTCCGATGCGGTCGCCGACGTGCTCGATGGGGATAGCCTTGCGGTAAGGGGGATCCAACGGCTCATACACGTCGTGGATATACTTCGCGTTGGGATTGTGGAAGCTGTTAAGCTCTAGGATGACGTGCTTGGCCAGACGGGCAGCCGTGGGAGAAATACCACCAGCGGCAGTCAGATAGACATGATAGTCGTTGCCCACCTCTTCAATGTCGCACACTTCGAGGATAGCCCAGTCCAGCGGACCATAGAAGCCATAGCGCAACTCCTGTGCCATGTGGCTCAGGTGCAGGTCGTTGTAGGGAATCTCACCCATGTTCACATGCTTGCGGAAGTCTGGGTTCGTGGTGTAGGGGGCACGATAGAGGATAGCCTGGGCGTTTGCCAGGTCACCATCGGTGCTCTGTCCAGTAGAGGCACCCGTGAAGATAGCCACCTTGAACTCGCGGCCGGCCTCGTGCTCAGCCACAGCAATCTTTGCCAGTTCCTTGGTTGTTGCCTTAGCCACACCAGCGGGTGTAAAGCCACTCATGGCGATGTGCTCGCCATTCTTAATCAGCGCCGCAGCCTCTGCGGCAGTCATACGTGTATAAGCCATAATCTAGTTAAATTTGCAAATTTGCCTGCAAATTTACTACTTTTCAGCCAAACCACCAAACAAACTGCTACTTTTCAACTTATCTACAAGTATTCCATCAACACGTCCCATACGGCGATGATGTGGCAGATGCTGCCTGCAAGGACAAAGAAATGGAATACGGAGTGCATGAAGCGCTTGCGGTGTAACGAATAGAAGAGGGCGCCCGTGATATAGCAGACGCCTTCAGCTATAATCCAGATGACGGCGGCCGTCGACACGGAGTCGATGAGCGGCTTGAAGGCCACGAGCACGCTCAGACCCATACCTATGAAGCAGAACGTCTCGATGTTGCTATGTTCCTTCAACCGAATGAAGCTGATGATGGTGCCGGCAATGGCGCAGAGCCAGACAAAGCTGAACAGCGACCAGCCCCAATAGCCTTGGGTGCGCAGAGCTACGAGCGTCAGCGGCGAATAAGAGCCGGCGATGTGCCAGTAGATGGCTGCATGGTCCCAACGGCGCAGGCGTTCACGCCACTTCGAGCGTAACGGCAGGGCATGATAGAGCGTAGAAGCCACATAAGAGCCCAACATGCCAAACAGGTAGAGGCAGACACCCAGTCGGGCCCAGGGATTGTCGCCCTTGAACGACATAACCAGAAATACCACGCCAAAGACTGCGCCCATGACGATGCCACCAGCATGCGACCATGAGTTCAGCAATTCTTCTTTATGGGTATAACGGATCAAGGTTGGTAGATATGAAAAAAGAAGAGAAATGAGGAACGACCCTCATTTCTCATCTTATATAATTAGAAGTCCATCTTGTCGAGTTCGTCCGAGAAGTCCTTCGGCTCGTGGTTCTCTGCAGGAGCCTGGAACTCTTCGTTACGCTCACGGCGCTCGCCACGCTCAGGACGGGGACGACGCTCACCTCTGTCACGACGTTCGCCACGATCACGGCGCTCACCACGCTCAGGACGCTCACGGCGCTCGCCACGTTCACGGGCAGGACGCTCCTGATAGCCCTCGGGCTTCTCGATGAGCACACGGTGAGAGAGCTTGAACTTACCAGTCTTCGGATCAATCTCGAGGAGCTTCACCTGAATCTTGTCGCCCTCCTTGATGCCGGCCTCCTCGACAGTCTCGAGGCGCTTCCAGTCAATCTCAGAGATGTGCAGCAGACCGTCCTTGCCCGGCATGAACTCTACGAAGCAGCCGTAAGGCATGATACTGCGAACGGTACCCTCGTAAACCTCACCAATCTCGGGGATGGCAACGATAGCCTTGATCTTAGCAATAGCTGCGTCAATGCTCTCCTTGTTGGGAGCGCTGACCTGTACCTTGCCGACACCGTCGGTCTCGTCAATAGTGATAGTAGCACCGGTATCCTCCTGCATCTGCTGGATGATCTTTCCACCAGGGCCAATGACAGCACCAATGAACTCCTTGGGAATGTCGAAGGCCTCGATACGGGGAACCTGAGGCTTCAGCTCGGCACGTGGCTCAGCGATGGTATCGGTGATGCACTTCAAGATGTGCTCACGACCAGCCTTAGCCTGCATCAGTGCCTTCTCCAGAATGTCGAACGACAGACCGTCGCACTTGATATCCCAGCGTACTTATCTTCACCAGGATTCTTAATCAGACCCATAGCGATACCAGAGACGGGCTTCTTCATGGGAACACCAGCGTCCATCAGCGCCAGCGTACCAGCGCAAACAGTAGCCATTGATGAAGAACCGTTAGACTCCATAATCTGGCTCACTACACGAACGGTGTAGGGGAAGTCGGCAGGAATCATCTCCTTCAGACCACGCCAAGCCAGGTGTCCGTGACCAATCTCACGACGACCTACGCCACGCTGTGCCTTAGCCTCACCCGTACAGAACGGAGGGAAGTTATAGTGCAGCAGGAAACGCTGGTAGCTCTTGTCGAGCACGTCGTCAACGAGCTTCTCGTCGAGCTTGGTACCCAGCGTAACAGTGGTCAGCGACTGAGTCTCACCACGAGTGAAGATAGAGCTTCCGTGAGGCATGGGCAGCGGAGAAACCTCGCACCAGATAGGACGAATCTCGTCGGTCTTACGACCATCAAGACGGATACCCTCGTCGAGGATGCAACGGCGCATAGCGTCGCGCTCTACGTCGTGGTAGTAGCGGTCCATCATGGCATATTTCTCTTCCAGCTCGTCCTCGGTCATGTCAGCATGCTCAGCAGCATACTTCTCCTTGAAATCTGCCAGAATCTTCTCGAAGGCCTCAGCACGGGCGTGCTTCTCGAGAGCCTGCTTGGTAACATCGTAGGCGGGCTGATAGAGCTCCTTGTTCATACGCTCGCGCAACTCCTCGTCGTTGACCTCGTGGTCGTACTCGCGCTTCACGTCCTTGCCAAGCTCCTTGCTCAGCTCCTTCTGCAACTCACACATGGGCTTGATAGCGTCCATAGCAGCCTTCAGGGCACCGAGCAAATCCTGCTCTGATACTTCCTTCATCTCGCCCTCTACCATCATGATGTTCTCGGCAGAGGCACCGACCATGATGTCCATATCGGCCTCCTTCATCTGCTCGAAGGTAGGATCGATAACATACTCACCATTGATA
>CACWFY010000036.1 GCA_902760345.1 uncultured Bacteroidales bacterium
GTTCTGGTCCATCTTCTCCGTTCCACGCGTATTAGCCGTCAGGTCGTTCTCCAGCAGTTTGAAGTCAACCACTTTCATACCTTGAGCCATCATCTGAATGGGAACAGAAAGACATAACAATGTCAACATTAGTAGTTTTTTCATATTACTTATTATTTTAGGTATTATTTTAGGATAGTTATTTCTTTTCCCCTACCAACCCCATGGGGCAGTTAACAGGATGTTGCAAAGATAAGAAATAATTGTGATATCTGCAAGAAAAACAAACAAAAAAGTAACGGAACATTCCCTGTTTGTAAAGAAAAAGTGCCGAAAATCGTGTTTGGTTTTTGGGACGATATAGGTTTGTTGAAGGCTTGGTTACGGTTGCTAAGTCACCATGTGGCACTTTGTGGGTGACGAAGTTACGTTTCGAAGGTCACAAAGTGCCACCTTCATGACCTCAAAGTTACGCCTTCGCAGCATGAAAATGGCACTTTCATCGTGCAAAAATCGTGGTTTTAGCGGTGTTTTTGGCGATATTATTGGATAAAATGAACAGCTTTTAAGGGCGCAGAAAGGAGCCCGAAACCGTAATGGCTTATATGTCAACAAGTTGCGCATAACGCGTCATATTTCGCGTATTTGACCCTCGCTGAACGTTTGGTGGATTTCGCGCGATTCTCAGCGGCTGTTTTGTCAAATCTATTCGCAGTATAATTAAAGCCCCACCTCAACAGTGTTGAAGTGGGACCTGGATATAGTTGAAGTGGAACTTCAAATTAGATGAGTTTCAGGGTACCCATGAGGAAGACAAGGCCGAAGCCCAGCACCATGGAGATGATACCCATGATGAGTCCCACCTTGGACATGTCTTTCTGCTGAACGAATCCTGTAGAGAAGGCCAGGGCGTTAGGAGGCGTAGAGATGGGCAGAATCATTGCACTCGAAGCCGCAATGGCAACACCGATGAGTATGGTAGGTGTTCCACCGATGGGGTCGAGTTTGTCGCCCATAGCGCCACAGACGATGGCGAGGATAGGCATGAGCAGGGCTGCTGTGGCTGAGTTCGAAATGAAGTTCGAAAGCAGGTAGCAGATGGCACCACCGAGAATCAGAATCAATAGTGGCGAGAACTCACCGAAGGGGATGCTCTCTACGGCATTGGCTGCCAAGCCAGAGGCATTCAGGCCGTAGCCCAGTGCGAAGCCGCCGGCGACCATCCAGATGACGCTCCAGTTGATTTGCTCCAGGTCGCGCTTGGTGATGACGCCTGTCAGTGCGAAGACACAGAAGGGGATCATGGCCACCGTATTTGAGTTGATGCCGGTAATCTGGTCTGACAACCAGAGGACGATGGTGAGGATGAATGTCACAATGACTACTTTAGACTGGAAGCCTTTCTCCATACCGCCCTCAATCTTCATCTCTACGGTCTTCTGTGTGAAGGGGAAGAACTTGAGCAGCAGTCGCCAGCTGATGAACAACAGCACTACTACCAGCGGGAACATGAACATCATCCACTGTCCGAAGCCCAAACCAAGGTTCAGTCCCTCGGGGTCGTTCAGGTATTTCAGGGCGATGGTATTGGGAGGTGTGCCGATGGGCGTACCCATACCACCCAGATTGGCTGCTACGGGAATAGACATGGCCAGTGCAATACGGCCCTTGCCCTCAGGAGGCAGCTGACGGAATACCGGTGTGAGGAACGTAAGCATCATAGCGGCAGTTGCCGTATTTGACACGAACATCGAGAACAGACCGGTAATCAGCAGGAAGCCCAATAATACCATTTCGCTCTTGCTGCCGAAAGGTTTGAGCAGCACTTTGGCCAACTGGGCATCGAGACCCGTCTTTGTGGCAGCGATGGCCAGCACGAAGCCACCGATGAACAGCATGATGATGGGGTCGGCAAACGAGGCCATAATGCTCTTGTGATCGAGTATGTTGCCTACGACCTCTTTGTCTACCATAGGTGCTATGCCGCTGTCGGAACAGAAGAGTAGCATGAGCACGATGATGGCAATAGACGTGGCCCACGATGATACGACTTCGAGTATCCACATGAGCGTGGCAAAAGCAAAGATGGCAATGACGCGCTGCTGGATAATGGTCAGATTCTGAATGCCGTACCACTCTGATGGCATGTTCCAGAGTAATAGGGTGACAATGGCAACCAGCGCAATTTTGAGCAGGCGCACAGTCGTATTCGATGGGTGATACTTTCGCATGTGACGCATCTCCTGATACGTCTGTACGAGATGAAATCCTTTGTAATTGTTGAACATGGTTAGTTATGTTGTTTTTGTATGGCGCAAAGGTAGTTATTTCTCAGGAATTATAAGAAAGAAAGACTAGAAAATACGAACGTTTAGTGGCGGTTATACACGAAAAACGTCCCTACAACCGATGGGTGTAGGGACGTTTGTCAAGTGGAGTTTGCAAAATGCAACTAATTATTTTACCTCCCAGATGTCGTTGGTTTCGAGCAACTCCTCGAAGTTGTGATACTTCTTCTGAGCAGAAACCTCAGCGAGCTGGGCGTGAACAGCGTCGTTGTAGGTGGGAGCATCTACGTCGCGGATAACACCGAGGGCGATGGGGAATCCGTCCTCAGGCGTCATCATGGCGAGCTTCAGCTGCAGGGTGTTGTCCTCGCAGTGGGCATCGTGAACGAGTACATCGTCGATGGTGTAGCCGTCCTTACCAATCTCAACCACCTTCAGGCCGAAGCCCTGCTGTACCAGACCGAACTCGTTGTTCTCACCAAAGACGAGCTTCTCGCCGTGCTTCACGTAGATGGCGTTCTTCTTGCGGCCCTCCTTATTATATACGGCCTCGTGACAGCCGTCGTTGAAGATGACGCAATTCTGCAGCACCTCAGTAACTGAGGCACCTTTGTGCTCGTAGGCAGCCTTCAGTACCTCGACAGTACCCTGGGCATCGGTAGCCACACAGCGTGCGAAGAAGTGTCCGCGAGCGCCGAAGCAGAGTTCTGCAGGACGGAAGGGATCCTCTACTGTGCCGTAAGGGCTTGACTTAGACACGAAGCCACGGGGTGAGGTGGGAGAGTACTGACCCTTCGTCAAACCGTAGATGCGGTTGTTCAGGAGAATCATGTTCAGGTCGATGTTACGACGGTTGGCATGAATAAAATGGTTACCACCGATAGCCAGTCCGTCGCCGTCGCCAGATACCTGCCATACGGTGAGGTTGGGGTTAGCCACCTTGGCACCAGTAGCGATGGCAGCAGCACGTCCGTGGATGGTGTTCATGCCATAGGTAGCCATGTAGTGGGGCAGACGGCTTGAACAACCGATACCAGAGATGACTGCGACGTTCTCAGGAGCTACGCCAATCTCGGCCATAGCCTTATGGAGTGAAGCCAGGAAGAAGTGGTCGCCACAACCAGGGCACCAACGAGGCTGGCCTTTCTTAAAATCTTGTGCTGTATAACTCATAATAGTTTACTTCTTTAAAATGTCCTCGAATGCGTTGACTAACTCTTCTACTACGAATGGCTGACCCTTTACCTGATTGAACTGGTAAGGTACGAAGCCATCGACCTTCATGCGGAGGTAGGCAGCCAACTGACCCATGTTCTGCTCGGCTACAACTACCTTCTTGTACTTTGTGAGTACCTCGGCAGTGTTCTTGGGCAGCGGGTTCAGATACTTGAACTGAGCCTGAGCCACCTTGTAGCCCTTTGCACGGAGCTCGTCCATAGCAGAGTGCAGATGACCATAGGTAGAGCCGAAGCCAACGATGAGCAGGTCGGCATCCTGTACGTCGCCATCGACGTCGAGGTCGGGCACCTGGATATTGTCAATCTTCTGCTGGCGCAGGCGCGTCATCAAGTCGTGGTTCTCCGGGTTGGTAGAGATAGCACCTGTGGCGTTGTCCTTCTCCAATCCACCGAGGATGTGTGTGAAGCCCTCACGACCAGGAACAGCCCAGTAGCGGGTGCCGTTCTCAGCACGCATATATGGAGTCCACTTGCCTTTCAGCTCCTCAGGAACGTATGGAGGATTGATAGCATCGAGCTTAGCCATCTCAGGCAACTTGAAGGCGCCTGAACCATTGGCGATGTAAGCATCGGTGAGCAGTACAACAGGTGTCATGTGCTCGAGGGCTATCTTTGAAGCCTGATAAGCAGCGTCGAAGCAGTCGGCAGGACTGGTTGCTGCCATCACGGGCATGGGACTCTCACCGTTACGGCCGAAGAGTGCCTGCAGCAGGTCGGTCTGTTCAGACTTGGTGGGCAGACCAGTAGCAGGACCACCACGCTGTACGTCGAGTACCACCAAAGGCAACTCCATGATGACAGCGAGGTTCATGGCCTCGCTCTTCAGGCAGACACCAGGACCAGAGGTAGAGGTGACGCCGAGTGCACCGGCAAACGATGCACCGAGGGCTGAGGCACAGCCGCTGATCTCGTCCTCACACTGAACGGTGATGACGCCACAAGACTTGTGCTTAGAGAGCTCGTGGAGTACGTCTGTTGCAGGGGTGATAGGATAAGAGCCCAGGTAGAGGCGCAGACCAGCTTTCTCGGCTGCAGCGATGAAGCCGTAAGCAGTAGCCTTGTTACCAGTGATATCCATATAGCGTCCAGGCTCCTTGTCCTTGGTCTCTATGCGATAAACGTTGATAGCACTGGAATGTGTATTGTGACCATAGTCCCAACCAGCCTGGATAACCTTGATGTTAGCTTCGGCAATGGCGGGCTTCTTGGCGAATTTCTCTTTCAGGAAGTTTGCTACCAGATTCAGGTCGCGGTCGAAGAGCCAGCAGACGAGACCCAAAGCAAACATGTTACGGCACTTCATCATCGCCTTGTTGTCCATGCCTGAGTCAGCCAGACAATCTTTGACCATCGTAGTCAGCGGGCACTGGATGACGCGGTCGGGGTCGATACCCATCTCACCGAGATAGTCCTCAGTCTGGAACTGCGCTTTCTCCAGGTCTTTGGGACCGAAGGAGTCAGTGTCGATGATGATGGTTGCACCCGGCTTGGCATAGCGATACTGTGTCTTCAAGGCAGCAGCATTCATGGCTACGAGTACGTCGCACTTATCGCCAGGAGTGTACACCTTGCCGGCACCGATATGTACCTGAAAACCAGATACACCCGTCAGCGAACCTTGCGGGGCGCGGATGTCAGCGGGATAGTCGGGGAATGTTGAAATACCGTTTCCTACGGTAGCTGATACCGTAGAGAAGATGTTTCCGGCCAACTGCATACCGTCGCCGGAGTCACCTGAGAATCGAACAACTACTTGTTCTGTTTCCTTTACTTCTAATTCAGCCATAATATATAATAATGTATATGTGTCGTTGATTCGGGATGCAAAGGTCGTAAATATTAATGTAATATCCAAATAAATAGCAATAAAAATGCAATTACGGGTGTAAAATAGCCCCATAATTGCATTTTTATTCAATAATCTCTTTGAGGAGTATCAATATTCAAACGATGAGCCGCCCAGGAACTCACGCAGTAGCGACGTCGGTGGAATCTGGTCCTCGGGAATAGGTTTGATGTATCCCAGGAACTTCCGTAACCGATAGGCCTCCGCATATTCGTCACAGTTCTCGTAAACCTGCTCCAACAGCGGTTCGGCCTGTCTCTTGATTACTGCCAACTCGAAAAGCATGGCTGAATTGAACATCGCGTCGGCATTCTCCTGATAGGGGAAAATCCAGCGGTTTTCACCCTTGCGCACACTGGGCCAGCGGCGGATGGTCTCACGAGCCGATACTCCACGGTACTTGTGGTCGCGGATAATGCGTCGCAGCAAGCGGTTATCGGTGGTCGGCACGTAGTTGTGCGAGTCAAGCAGGATGGTGGTCAGTGCTGAAGCATAGACGCGGTATATCTGTTCGTCTGGAATCTGTGCCGTCAGTTCAGGGTTCAGGGCGTGGATGCCCTCTACTACCAGCACCTCATTACCCTTCAGTTGCAGCCGTTTGCCGCTCCACTCGCTCTTACCTGCCTGGAAGTTATAGCGTGGCAGTTCCACCTCCTCACCGCGGAACAGCGCATTCATCTGTTCGTTTAACAGTGGAATGTTCAGTGCGTGCAGGTGTTCGAAGTCATAGTCGCCTGTCTCGTCTTTCGGTGTCAGTTCACGATCCAGGAAATAGTCGTCCAGCGAGATGCCGATGGGCTGTATGCCATTGACTGCCAATTGGATACTCAGTCGTTTGCAGGTGGTGGTCTTACCACTTGACGACGGTCCGGCGATGAGTACCATCTTGATTCCCTTTCGGCGTGCAATGTCGTCGGCTATCTGTGCAATTTTCTTCTCCTGTAAGGCTTCGCTTAACTGGATGAGCGCATTAGTCTTGTCATGGTCAATGGCCGCGTTCAGGTCACCCACAGTACGCATGCCCAGAATCTCCTGCCAGCGGTGGTGCTCCTTAAAGATCTCGAACATCTTGTCCTGACGGATGAAGGCTCCCAGCCGTGACGGGTCTTCGGTTGAAGGGATGCGCAGCAGTATGCCGTCGTAATAGTATTCCAGTCCGAACAGGTGCAACTTGCCCGTGTTGGTCAGCAGCGAACCGTAATAATAGTCTTTGTAGCCATCCAGGTCGTAGTACGTAGTAAACAACCGCCCACTGTTCTCCAGCAGTTTCACCTTCGAGTGCGCTCCCATCTTCCGAAACATTTCAATGGCCTCTTCTGTACTGGCTTCATAGCGGTGGATGTCCAGACAGGCATTGATCAATTCCTGCATGCGTTGGCGCAGGTCACTGACGTCGTCGGGTGTAATCTCCTGCCTCTTGCCGTCGGCATCCGTCCTGGTGATATCTACATAATAGCCGTTACTGACGGGAATGTCAATAACCACTTTGCACTGTGCCCACAGGTCGTGGGCAGCCTTGCACAGCACGAAAAACAAGGTTCGCGTATAGGCACGGAGTCCTGTGCCCGAATACAGGTCAAGAAACTCCACTTCTTTCTGCTTGTACACTCGGTAGTGCATACCTTCTACCTTATTATTAACTTTTACGCTCACCGGTCCGTAGTTCATGGATAGTCCTGATATCTCATACAGCTTCTCCATGTTGGTACCTACGGGCACCTCCAGTGTCTGCCCGTTGTTCTTACACTTTACTTTAATCGTTTGTCCAGTCATCATTTGCTTCAGGTTTTTTCCGTTTTTTCACTTTGATAGTTGCAAAGGTAATAAATTATTTTTAATTTTGTTTTGATAATTAAAATAAAATCGATATATTTGCAAATTGAAAGCAATCTCTATGGAAAGCCAAAGCAATAGAAAGACAAATCAAATACAGTAATATATGTCTATCTGGGTGTTTTTTACATTATTAGGCTCGTTGGCCTTGCTGATGTACGGTATGAAGTCGATGAGTGAGGCGTTGCAGAAAATGGCGGGACCACAGTTGCGCCACGTCCTGGGTGCTATGACGACCAATCGCATCACGGGAATGCTGACAGGTATGCTGGTAACAGCCAGTGTCCAGTCGTCGACAGCAACCACGGTGATGACCGTTTCGTTTGTTAATGCCGGTCTGCTGACGCTTGCTCAGGCCATCTCCGTCATTATGGGTGCAAACATCGGAACCACGTTGACGGCTTGGATTATGTCTGCCGGTATGTCGTTCGACATCAGTAACTTAGCCTATCCGGCCTTTTTTATCGGTATCATACTGATTTATCAGAAGAAGTATCGCTACATTGGGGACTTCCTTTTTGGTATTGCCTTCCTTGTTTTTGCACTGGCCACATTGCGTGTTACAGGTCAGAATATGCATTTGGGCGAGAATCAGGCGGTGCTCGACTTCTTTGCGTCGTTCGATCCCAATTCGTTCCTGACCACGCTGACCTTTCTGTTGCTAGGTGGCGTGTTGACCTTCTGCGTACAGTCGTCGGCAGCGGTGATGGCTATTACCATGATACTCTGTAGCAGTGGCGCACTGCCTATCTACCAAGGTATTGCGCTGGTGATGGGTGAGAATATCGGTACGACCGTTACGTCGAACCTTGCTGCTATGTCGGCAAACACACAGGCTCGCCGTGCCGCCTTGGCCCACATGTTCTTCAATGTGTTTGGTGTCATTTGGATACTGTTTGTGTTCCGTCCGTTCATCGACATGGTATGCGGATGGGTAGGCTATGATGTCAACATGACAATGGAGGTTGCTGGTACCCATGTTTTCATGGCCAATGCCGCTAAGCTCAGTTTCGTGTTGGCAGCCTTCCATACATCGTTCAATGTGGCCAATACGTTTATCCTGATATGGTTCATTCCTCAGATTGAGCGCTTTGTTTGTTGGGTGATCAAACCCAAGAAGGTGGACGAAGAAGAGGATTTCCGCCTGCACTTCATTACTGCCGGCTTCATGAAGACGCCCGAGCTTTCGGTATTGGAAGCCCAGAAAGAGATTCAGCATTTCGCCAGCCGTATGCAGCGTATGTTTGGGATGGTGCGCGAACTGTTGCAACTGTCGAGCAGCAGTGCGGCAAAGAAGGACAACCAGGCTGGTGACTTCAACAAGCTCTATACGCGTATTGAAAAGTACGAAGGTATCAGCGACAATATGGAACTTGAGATTGCCAAGTATCTGGAATCTGTCAGTGATGCCCATCTCTCTGACGATACGAAGGCTAAGATTCGCGCCATGTTGCGTGAGATCTCTGAGTTGGAGTCTATCGGTGACGCCTGCTTCAATATGGCTCGTACTATATCCCGCAAGTACAATGGTAAACAAGATCATTTCATTGAGCGGCAGTACGACCACATGCACCAGATGATGGAGCTCACCGACCAGTCGTTGACACAGATGAACAAGCTGCTGGGTGGTCGTAAGGAGTCGTATGACGTCAACCGTACGTTCAATATTGAGAACGAAATCAATAACTACCGCACCCAGTTGAAGTCGCAGAACATCAACGATATTAACAACCACGAATACACTTACGCCGTGGGTACCATCTATATGGATATTGTCAACGAGTGCGAGAAATTGGGCGACTATGTGGTTAATGTCGTAGAGGCTCGTATGGGTTTACGTCAAAAAGATGCGTAAAAATTGTTGTTATTCCAAAAATAATGTGTATCTTTGCAAAGTGAAATTGCAAACAAACCAAATTAATACTATGCGAAAATTATTCTTATTAACCGCCATGATGTTAACGTGCTCGTTAACAATTTTGGCCCAGGTGACTACCTCAAGCATCAATGGTAAGGTTGTTACTAATGGTGAAGAGGTTATCGGTGCCACGATTACGGCCAAGCACCTGCCTTCCGGCACTGTTTACAATGCCGTGACTAATGTCCATGGTCGCTATACCATTCAAGGTATGCGTGTGGGTGGTCCTTATGACGTGACAATCTCGTATTTAGGTTTGAGAACGGAAGAATTTCACAACATTCAACTGGCACTTGGTGAAGCAAGTACCTTCAATGTCGATATGAAGGAAGACTCCCAGCTGTTGGGTGAGGTTGTTGTGACTGGTCAGAGCAGTTTTAGCGCTTCTGGTGCTTCTTCGAACTTCTCACTTCAGCAGATTGAAAACACACCGACTGTTAGCCGTGACATTTTTGATGTAGCAAAGCTCTCACCATTAGTGTCAAAGCAAAATGGAGGTCTTTCTATTGCTGGTATGAGTAACCGTTATAACTCTTTCCAAATTGATGGTGTCGTCAGTAACGACGTGTTTGGTCTGAATTCCACAGGACAGAATGGTACTGGTGCTGGCGGTAATCCTATTTCTATGGATGCTGTTGAACAGATTCAGGTAGTAGCTTCTCCGTTCGATGTTCGTCAAAGTGGCTTTACCGGTGGTGCTATCAACGCTATTACCAAGAGTGGTACCAACAAACTCACTGGAACGGCTTTCTACTATTATACAGACGAGAACTTATATGGTCGCTATAATCAACTGCAAGGCCAGACCGAAAAGTTGAAGAACCAAGAGAAAAAGACCTACGGATTTACCATTGGTGGTCCGATTATTAAGGACAAGTTGTTCTTCTTCGCTAGCTTGGAACGTAGCATCAAGGAATATCCTGCTACCTACTATGCTGGCATGGACGGATACTTTATGACAACCGATTTGGCACAGGCCATTATCGATAAATATGAGGAATATACTGGCATCAGGGAGAGTTGTGCCCGTAATGATATCAGTACTAAGAATACCTCTATCTTGGGACGCTTGGACTGGAACATCAGCAATAAGCATAAGTTGACGATTCGTTACCAGCTCAACAAGTCAAATGACGAAGAATATAGCGGCGGTCAGTATACATACTATTTCCATAATAGCTGCCAGAACAAGAAGAATACTACCCAGTCTATTGTCGCTGAGTTGAATTCTACACTTGGTGAGAATATGTACAATGAATTCCGTGTTAGCGGAAACTTCGTGCGTGACCCCAGAGAGGTCGGATATCAAGCTCCTAGTGTCTACATTACGGGTGGTGGTGTTTATGATCCTGCTACAGGTACTGAGACAATGGTTGGAAGTAGCCTTCGTTTTAGCATGGGCCCATATTATGCTGCAGGTATTAACTACATCAATCAGGATATCTGGACCATTGAGGACAACTTCTCGTGGTATGCAGGAAATCATACCATCACGGCAGGTACTCACAATGAGTTCTACAGGATGAAGAATGCTTATTATACCTATGCATTCGGTCAGTACGACTATAAGACTTTTACGGATTTCTTCAATGACAATCCCTCTCGATTCCGTTGGAACTATTCCGACCAGAATATCACCGGCACTACTGAGTGGGCAGCACCTATGAATGCTGGTCAGCTTGGATTCTATCTGCAGGACAAGTGGGATGTTAATACTCGTTTCCAGGCAACGCTTGGTCTGCGTATTGATGCTCCGGTTTATTTCAATGAGCCATCATGGAACCACGAGTTTAACCTGTCATCATACGCCATAGAGAATGATGTCATCGTGGGTCGTGCCCCCAAGACTACACTGATGTTCTCTCCGCGTTTCGGTTTCCGCTACTATATGGATGATGCTCACCGTTACACCTTACGTGGTGGTGTAGGTATTTTCAATGGTCGTGCCCCATTTGTATGGCTGGAGAATGCTTGGGCTAATGCGGGTATAGAGAAGAAGGGTACCTCTATTACCAAGAACGTTCCAAAATTCTCTGACTACGGACTGGATACACCTGCAGCAGCTGCGTCGGCAGCAGGTACGTCTTCAAAGCCTGATATTAATACCGTTGACCGTGAGTTCAAGTTCCCACAGGTGGTACGTGCCAACCTCGCTTTTGAAGCATTGCTTCCTGGTGACGTAAAGATGTCTTTGGAGGGTTTGTTCTCTAAAAACCTGAATAGCGTGTGGTTTGAGAACCTCGCCATCAAGGATAAGGGCGACAAGGTTTATGCCGTTCAAGGAATGGAAAGTTCAGCAGTCCCTTATTATAGCTACGACATCGCTGGTTATAATTCAATTGTCAACCTGACGAACACCAACAAGGGTTATAGCTATTCGTTGAGTGCAAAGTTTGAGAAGAGCTTTGACTTTGGTTTGGACCTGATGGCCAGCTATACCCATAGCCATTCGTATTCAGTCAATGACGGACTGTCGTCACAGGCTATCGCAAACTGGCAGATGTATCCGCGTATTGATCCTAATAAGAAGGTGCTGTCTTACTCTATCTTCGACATGCCTCACCGCGTCATGCTTCAGGCTTCCTACAACAGTAAACGCTACTTCAAGGGACTCATGCAGAGCCATGTCAGTCTGACCTATAACGGTACGAGTGGTCACCGCTATAGTTTGGTAATGTCTGAGAGTAACGTAACGGCGACCTTTAATGGTGACTATACACAGACCTCTACTGCCAATGAGCTGATCTACATCCCGACAACTTTGGAACTGCAGAAGATGGAATTTAAGACAGAGCAAGATCGTCTCTTGTATGACCAGTGGATTGAGGGTGACGATTATGCACGTACACATCGCGGCCAATATGCAGAGCGTAACTCGCACCTGACACCATGGGAGAATCAGTTTGACCTGCATTTCACTCAGGATTTCTTCTATCTGAAGAATCGTGGCAGCAAGATTTCATTGGTGTTTGATATCGTTAACGTTGCTAATCTTCTGAATCGTGATTGGGGCACTTTACACGGCAGTAACTATGGCTATCCAATCCTGAAGGTTGAGAATGTAAAGACCGACGACAAGGGCAATCGCTATGGTGTCTTCAGTTTTGCCGGTCAGCATCCTCAGGTTACAGATATATCGAGCCGTTGGCACATGCAGCTGGGTATGCGTGTGACCTTCTAGTCAATGTCCTGCAAAAGCCCTGTGGGCAGTTTTGCGGAGATAAAACTTCAAAGGAACAGCGTCTTGGCATCCAAGACGCTGTTCCTTTTTATCTACGTATCCTCTGGCGTGTAAAAAATATTTAATAATTATAAGGTACGTGCGTGTATGTGGAATAAAGTTTGTAACTTTGTCGACTGTTTAGGAATAATCAATCCAATCTAACTAATAAAATGAAAAGACTTACAAGAATGTTTGTGGCCGTACTCACACTGTTGTGCAGTACAGTCATGGTGGCTCAGGAGATGCAGATGCCGCCAATTCCCGTAGACCCTAACGTGCGTATAGGCAAGTTGGACAATGGTCTGACCTACTACATTCGTCACAACGAGTATCCCGAGCATGTGGCAAACTTCTACATTGCCCAGCGCGTAGGCTCTATTCAGGAGGATGAGTCGCAGCGTGGTCTTGCTCACTTCCTGGAGCACATGGCCTTCAATGGTTCGGAGCATTTCCCTTCAAAGCCCGAGGGTAAGAGTATTATTGACTATACCCGTTCGCTGGGTGTTGAGTTCGGTTCTGACCTGAACGCCTATACCTCTATCGACCAGACGGTTTATCGTGTCTGTGACGTGCCTACCAAGCGTGCTACAGCCCTCGACTCTTGTCTGCTCATTCTGAAGGACTGGTCGAATGGTTTGCTATTGGAGGCCGACGAGATTGATAAGGAGCGCGACGTTGTGCATAATGAGTGGCGCCTCGGAGAAGGTCCCTCACAGCGCATGATCCAGCGTTCACTGCCCAAGATGTATCCTGGCTCCAAGTATGGTCTGCGCATGCCTATTGGTCTGATGTCAGTTATCGACAGCTTCAAGCCTGCTACGTTGCGCGCCTACTATCATAAATGGTATCGTCCAGACAATCAGGCCGTCATTGTTGTCGGTGATGTCGATGTCGACCACATGGAGGCGAAGATTAAGGAGCTGTTTGGCGGCATCAAGGTCGACGCTAATGCACCCAAGGTCGTTGCTGAGGCAGTTCCTGACAACAGTGAGGCTATCTACATTTTCGATAAAGATAAGGAGATGCAGATGAGTCAGGTGATGATCATGATGAAGCACGACGCCGTTACTGAAGAGGAGAAAGGTACGCTTGGCTATCTTGTTCAGAGCTATGTTTCCAGCGTTATTGCCCGTATGATGAACCTGCGCCTGTCAGAGATGACACAGGAGGAGAACTGTCCGTTCTTCCAGGCTTATGCCGACGACGGTCAGTATCTGCTCTCTAAGACCAAGGATTGCTTCGAGTTGATCGGTGTGCCTAAGGAGGGTAAAGACATGGAAACCCTGCAGACCATTTATCGCGAGGCAAGACGTGCTCTTGAGTTTGGCTTTACTGCTACGGAATACGAGCGTGCCAAAGCCGACTATCTGAGTGCATTGGAGAAGCGTTATACCAATCGCGACAAGCGCAAGAATGCTGAGTTTGGTGATCAGTATCGTGACCATTACCTCTCGAATGAGCCTATTCCCCCATTGGATGTGCTCTATCAGTTGATGCAGCAGCTTGCACCGAATATTCCTATCTCCGCTATCAACCAAATGGTTCCTGAGTTGATTGCTGCTACTGACAGCAACCTCGTAGTGATGGAGTGGGCTCAGGAGAAAGAAGGCAAGGTCTATCCCACCGAGCAGGATATGGCTGCTGCTATTGCTGCTGCCCGTGCCGAGCAGATTGAGGCTTATGTCGACAATGTCAAGGATGAGCCCCTGGTTGACGCTTCGAAGATCAAGAAGGGCAAGATTGTCAAGGAGTCCGAGAACAAGCAGTTTGGCTATAAGGAGCTGAAGCTCTCTAATGGTGCTACTGTTATTCTGAAGAAAACCGACTTCAAGGATGACGAGATTCAGATGCAGGCTTTCGCCAAGGGTGGTAAGTCAATGTTTGGTCCTGCCGACTATACTAATCTGAAGGTATTCGACCAGGTCATTGGCTATAGTGGTATCGGCAATTTCTCCAGCAACGAGCTCACCAAAGCTTTGGCTGGTAAGGAGGTCAATGCCGATGCTTCGCTGGGTAATACCCGTCAGTATGTTACTGCCCACTCTACCCCGAAGGACATTGAGACCATGATGCAGATGCAGTATCTCTACTTCACCGCTATCAATAAGGACGAGAAGCAGTACCAAAACCTGCTTACATCGCTCGAAATGGCGTTGAAGAATAAGGGCTTGGATCCACAGACCGTGTTCAGTGACTCACTGAGCAATACCATCTATTCTCATAATCCACGTTTCTCTAACATTGAAGTGGAGGACTTGAAGGATATCAACTACGACCGCATTCTCCAGATTCATCAGGACCGCTTCAAGAATGCCGGCCAGTTTACCTTTGTCTTCGTGGGTAACTTCGACGAGCAGACCCTGCGCCCGCTGATTGAGCAGTATGTTGCCTCGCTGCCTGCTACCAAGAAAAAGGCCGAGGACTTCAAGGAAATAGTAACACTGGCAAAGGGTAAAGTCGTCAACAACTTCAAGGTGAAGACTGAGTCGCCCAAGGCAACAGCCTTTGAGTATTGGCATGCAGCCATGCCTTACACGCTGGAGAATCAGGTGAAGATTGAGGCCATTGGACAGATTCTCTCGATGATCTATCTGAAGACCATTCGTGAGGACGAGAGTGCTGCTTATTCTTGTGGAGCATCAGGTGCTTTCAATCTTAGCTCTCATCAGCCTATTGCTGTGCTGCAGGCTTACTGCCCGATGAATCCTGACAAGGAGGAGATTGCTGTCCGCCTGTTGCACGAGGGTATTGCCAACATGCAGAAAGCTGTCGATGCGGACCAGCTGAACAAGACCAAGGAGTACATGCTTAAGCAGTTCGACGTGGATGCTAAGAAGAATGGTTTCTGGATCAATACCATCACTTCCTATAAGGACTATGGTATCGACTTCTATACCGACTATAAGAAGACTGTTGAGGCTCTGACCGTTGATAATGTTCGCGACTTCCTCAATAAGTTCCTGAAGAGTGGTAATCATGTGGAGGTTGTTATGACGCCGGAGGCCAAGTAATAGAAGATTGACATCTGAAAATTGAAAAATAAGCGGCGGATTTGTATAATTCGCCGTTTATTTGTACCTTTGCTGAATACAGTGAAGGTACTCTCGTTCGGAAAAGTCCAAATAAATTTGGCTTTTCGCTCACTTATTTGTACCTTTGCACCCGCAAAGAATAAAACATAAGTAATAAATTGTCAATTAGTACATTAAGATGAGTTATTTGTTCTCTTCAGAATCAGTGTCTGAAGGTCATCCCGACAAGGTGGCCGACCAGATTAGCGATGCCATTCTCGACCAGTTTCTGGCTTATGATTCAAAGGCCCGCGTGGCTTGTGAGTCGTTTGTCACAACAGGGCAGGTGGTGTTGATGGGCGAGGTACGCAGTGATGTGTATATCGACCTGCAGACCATTGCACGTAATACTATTAAGAAGATAGGTTATACGAAGGCTGAATACCAATTCGACGGCAACTCTTGTGGCATCTTGACTGCTATTCACGAACAGAGCGAGGATATCAATCGTGGTGTGGACAATGGCGATGAGGACGAGCAGGGTGCTGGCGATCAGGGTATGATGTTCGGCTATGCTACCAATGAGACGGAAAACCTCATGCCGGTTTCGCTCGACTTGGCGCACCTCATCATGCGCACACTGGCCGACATTCGTAAGGAGGGCAAGCAGATGACTTATCTGCGTCCTGACTCAAAGAGCCAGGTGACCATTCAGTATAGCGACGCAGGTATTCCCGAGCGTATCGACACTATTGTCGTCTCTACCCAGCATGATGAGTTTGACAGTGACGACGAGCGTATGCTCGCCCAGATTCGCGAAGATGTCATCAACATTCTGATACCTCGTGTGAAAGCCCAGATTCATTCTGAGCGTGTATTGTCGTTATTTGGCGACGACATCAAGTACTATGTCAACCCCACGGGTAAGTTCGTTATTGGCGGTCCTCATGGTGATACCGGTCTTACAGGCCGTAAGATTATTGTCGATACCTATGGCGGCAAGGGTGCTCACGGTGGTGGCGCTTTTTCGGGCAAGGACTCGTCGAAGGTCGACCGCTCTGCGGCCTATGCTGCCCGTCATATCGCAAAGAATATGGTAGCAGCTGGTGTGGCCGACGAGATGCTGGTGCAGGTTAGCTACGCCATTGGTGTTGCCAAGCCCATGAATATCTACGTTAATACCTATGGTCGCTCACGTGTCAATATGACTGATGGCGAGATTGCCAAGAAGATTGAACAACTCTTCGACCTTCGCCCCAAGGCTATTGAGCGCTCTTTGAAGCTGCGTCAGCCGATGTATCTCGAGACGGCAGCTTACGGACACATGGGACGCCAGTCACAGGTGGTAAAGAAAACGTTTACCAGCCGTTACCACGAGACGAAGACTATCGACGTGGAACTGTTCACGTGGGAGAAACTCGATAGGGTAGAGGATATCAAGCGTGCTTTCGCACTATAAGCCATTGTCAGCACTAGACAGCACATATTATCTAAGGGATACGGTGGGGAATGATGCAGAAGTCGTCATTCCCCAGTGTTATCGCGAGGGGTTCTTCTCGAAAGATTCCTTATACCATGCTGAACTGTCGGGAGGCCGTTGTGGGACGGCTGGCGATCCTGTACCCTATACGATGAAAAACGACAATGTCATTACCTCGTTGTTGCTTTTTTGCTTTGTCCTGTCTGTCATTGCTTTCTCGCATGTGCGCCATTTCATTGCCCGCCACATCAAGACCCTTATCTATCAGTCTAACGATGGCACTTCGGAAGTGAGCGAGACGGCCGTCGAGGTGCACTTCCAGCTCTTCTTGGTGCTCCTTGATAGCCTGCTATTGGCCATCCTGTTCTATTTCTATACGCTACGCGTGATAGCCGACACGTTTGTTTTGGACTCGCCATATCTTTTGATTGTTATTTTCCTGGGCGAGGTGCTGTTCTATTTTCTGGCGAAATGGCTAATCTATAGCGTTGTCAATTCCGTATTCTTCGATGGTAAAAATTCTAGACAATGGGCCCGCTCATTCCTTTTTGCGATAGCTGTCGAGAGCCTCTTGCTGTTTCCTGTCGTCGTGTTGCAGGCATCGTTCAGTCTTACCCTCCAAAATGTGCTCATATACTTCGTAATTGTGCTTATTTTCGTTAAATTATTAACGTTTTACAAGTGCTATGTTATCTTTTTTCGACGAAATGTCGTCATTCTGCAGATTTTTTTGTACTTTTGTGCCCTCGAAATAGTTCCTGTGCTCTTCCTCTGGGAAGCATTGACTATCACAGCAGACAGTTTGAAAATCAATTTTTAGGACATCAATGATAAAGAAGATTCTGGTTTCACAACCAAAGCCGTCCAGCGAAAAGTCGCCATACTACGATATTGCGACGCGATTTGGCGTAGAGCTGGTGTTTCGCCCTTTTATCAAGGTTGAGGGCCTGACGGCCAAAGAGTTCCGTACACAGAAAATCAATATTCTGGACTATACTGCCGTGGTGTTCACTTCGCGTCACGCCATCGATAATTACTTTACGCTGGCCAAAGAGATGCGTGTCACCATTCCTGAGGATATGAAGTACTTCTGCGTGACAGAGACTATTTCGCTGTATATTCAGAAGTATGTACAGTATCGTAAGCGTAAGGTGTTCTTTGGAACGACTGGTAAGATTGACGACCTCATTCCTACCATGTCTAAACATAAGACTGAAAAGTATTTGGTGCCGATGAGCGATGTCCACAACGATAGCGTAGCCAATATGCTCGACGCCAAGAAACTCAACCATACCGAATGTGTGATGTATCGTACGGTCAGCAATGATTTCACAGAGGAAGAAGTGAAGACTTTCGATTACGACATGCTGATCTTCTTCAGTCCGGCAGGTATCGAGTCGCTGACAAAGAACTTCCCCGATTTCAAGCAGGGCGATATTGCCATTGCCACCTTTGGTCCGGCGACAGCCCAGGCCGCTCGTGATGCTGGTCTGCGTCTTGATATTGAGGCTCCCACAGAGAAGTATCCCTCGATGACGGGTGCTTTGCAGCATTACCTGATAGTAGAGCAAGGGTAAATATACCTTATTATATATACGCGCATGAGGGCTCTGACATTTCGAAAGCGCGAGCGCCTGGTCAGTCAGCGGCTGATTGACGAGCTCTTCGGAGGCGGAAATAGTCGCTCGTTAGCTGCCTATCCGTTGCGCGCGGTCTATCTGCAGAAAGAGCGTCAGGACCATCATGCATCTCTGCAGTTGCTGATTAGTGTCCCAAAGAAGCGCTTCCATCATGCCGTCGACCGCAACCATGTCAAGCGGCAGGTTCGTGAGGCGTGGCGTCGCCATAAGCAGTTGCTGATTGATGTGCTACCTGCTGACAGCCAGTTGCTGGTGGCCTTGGTATGGCTGTCCGACAGCCCGTTGCCTACTGCGGCTGTCGAGGAGCGTATCGCCAGTCTGGTAAAAAGGATCAGCGAGAAGATATGAAAACGCTTTGGAATCTCCTCTCTCGCCTGTTAGTCGGGTTGTTGGTGCTCCCCATTCGCTTCTATCAGGTCGCTATATCTCCCCTGCTGGGTCCCTCGTGCCGATTTACACCTACGTGTAGCGAGTATGCTCGTCAGGCACTCCTCAAGCATGGTCCCTTCAAGGGGTTGTATCTCGCCCTCTGGCGCTTGTTACGATGTAACCCATGGGGTGGCTCGGGCTACGACCCGGTGCCGTAAGGCCCACGTTATAGGCCACATAAGCCCCTTAAGACTCATAAAAGAATAAGAAAATATGAAAAACTTTGTAGAAGAACTTCGCTGGCGCGGTATGCTGGCACAGATGATGCCTGGTACGGAAGAACTGCTCCAGAAAGAGATGGTGACGGCCTATCTGGGTACTGACCCCACGGCCGACTCACTGCATATCGGTCACCTCTGTGGCATTATGATGCTGCGTCACCTGCAGCGTTGTGGTCACAAACCCATCATTCTTGTGGGTGGTGCCACTGGTATGATTGGCGACCCTAGTGGTAAGTCTCAGGAACGTAACCTGTTGAACGAAGAAACCCTGCGTCACAACCAGGAGTGCATCAAGCAGCAGGTATCTAAGTTTCTTGACTTTGAGTCAAAGGATGCCAATGCCGCCGAGATGGTCAACAACTATGACTGGATGAAGGACTTTACTTTCCTGGATTTTGCACGTGAGGTGGGTAAGCACATCACCGTCAACTATATGATGGCGAAGGATAGCGTACAGCAGCGTTTAAATGGTACTGCCCGCGACGGCCTGTCGTTCACAGAGTTCACCTATCAGCTGCTGCAGGGCTACGACTTCCTCTACCTCTACCAGCATAAAAACTGTAAGTTGCAGTTGGGCGGTAACGATCAATGGGGTAATATCACCACAGGTACCGAACTGATTCGCCGTACACTGGGCTATGAGAACGAGGCCTTTGCTCTGACCTGTCCGCTCATTACCAAGAGCGACGGCAAGAAGTTTGGTAAGACGGAGTCTGGAAATATCTGGTTGGACCCCAAGCGCACCACACCGTATAAGTTCTACCAGTTCTGGTTGAACGTCAGTGACGACGATGCTGAGAAGTATATCAAAATTTTCACTTCTTTAGAGAAGGACGTCATCGATGCCTTAGTCGAAGAACACAAGCTGGATCCTGGTCGTCGCGTGCTGCAGAAGCGTCTGGCTGAGGAGGTTACCATCATGGTACATTCTCAAGAAGCCCTCGATGCCGCTATCGAAGCGTCCAGCCTACTCTTCGGCAAGTCTACTAAAGAGGGCCTCGAGCGTCTTGACGAGCAGACCTTCCTTGATGTCTTCGACGGCGTACCCCAGTTTGAAATCAGCAAAGACCAGCTGGGTCAGCCCGCCATTGAGCTGTTCACTACTGTTGCCCCCGTATTCCCCTCAAAAGGTGAGATGCGCAAGATGGTGCAGGGTGGTGGCGTTTCGCTGAATAAAGAGAAGCTCACCGACCAGAACCGCCTCGTTACGTCTGATGACCTCATCGACGGAAAGTATCTGCTGGCTCAGAAAGGTAAGAAGAACTACTATCTTTTGATAGTAAAATAATAAAAGGTGTGGAAATATTTGGCGATATGCCAAATATTTCTTACCTTTGCAGCCGCTTACCAAAGCATGCTTGTCCAATGGTGTAATGGTAGCACAACAGGTTTTGGTTCTGTTTGTGGTGGTTCGAATCCGCCTTGGACAACGAAACGACCCGACGAAGTAATATTTGCCGGGTCGTTATTGCACCTAAACCATCAATGTTTACTATTATGAAACGTCTTTCTATCTTTTTCAGTTTGTTACTGTGCCTCTTGAGTGCAGTAAGTATGCAGGCACAGACTCAGCGTTTGTGGTACGACAAGTCCGCTAGTAACTGGCTGGAGGCATTGCCTATTGGTAATTCACACTTAGGAGCGATGGTGTATGGCGGTGCCGACACCGAACAGATTCAGCTGAACGAAGAGACATTCTGGAGCGGACAGCCCCACACGAACTATTCTACTGAGGCGAAGGAGCACCTACAGGAAGTGCGCCAGCTGATCTTCGACGGTCGCGAGGAAGAAGCCCATAAACTGTTGGACAAGTATTTTGTCAAGGGTCCTCACGGCATGCGTTTCCTGCCGATGGGTGACGTCTTTCTGAAGTTCTGGAACCACCAGAACGCCCGTGACTACTGTCGTGAACTGCTGTTGGACGATGCCACGATGACTATCAGCTATCGGGTCGGGGATGTACACTACCGCCGTACAGTGATAGCATCGATGGCCGACAATGTCATTGCCATGAAACTCGAGGCCGATAAAGCCGGTGCGCTGAACTTTGCCCTGTCGTATGAAAGCCAGCTGAAGAACCGACAAACAGTAATTGGCCACCAGCTGATGGTTACTATCAGCGGTGTAGAGCAGGAAGGTGTCAAGGCCGGTTTGACAGCTGAGTGTCGCGTGTGGATAGAAAGTAACGGCACAACAGAGGTAAGTGGCGACCAGTTAGTGGTAAGAGATGCCTCTGATGCCACCATCTATATCACTGCCGCCACCAACTTCGTCAACTATTTGGACATCAGCGGCAATCCCTCGATTAAGAACGAGGCCGTCATTGCCTCGCTGAAGGGTCGGACGTTTGCAGACCTGTTGCAGGCCCACGTGCAGAAGTATCAGCAGCAGTATGGCCGCGTATTGCTCACATTGCCAAAATCTGAGCAGTCCAGTCTGCCTACGGACAAGCGTCTGGCCGCTTTCCGGAAGGGTAAGGATATGGATCTCGTAGCCCTGATGTTCCAGTATGGGCGCTACCTCATGATTTGTTCGTCGCAGCCAGGTGGTCAGCCTGCCAATCTGCAGGGCGTATGGAACGACCGTTTATATGCCCCATGGGACTCGAAGTACACCATCAACATCAATACTGAGATGAACTATTGGATATCCGATGTAGGCAACCTGTCAGAGACCACCGAGCCCCTGTTCTCGATGATGCAGGACCTGAGCCAGTCGGGAGCCGTGACCGCCCAGCAGATGTACGGCTGTAAGGGATGGGTGGCCCATCATAACACGGATATTTGGCGTATCACTGGACCTGTTGACGGCACTTTTTGGGGCATGTTCCCCACAGGTGGTGCCTGGCTCTCGACGCATATCTGGCAGCACTACCTGTTTACGGGCGACAAGGATTTCTTGCATCGCTACTTCCCTGTGATGAAGGGTGCTGCGGACTTCCTGCTCGACTATATGCAGGAACACCCGAAATACGGGTGGCTGATGACCGTACCTACCGTGTCGCCTGAGCATGGTCCGCAGGGGAAACAGACCCCTGTCACGGCTGGCTCGACAATGGACAATCAGATTGCTTTCGATGTGCTGTCGCAAACTATCGCTGCTGCCAAGGTGCTGGGTATCAAAACTCCTGAAATCTCCACTCTGAACTCTCAACTATCCAAACTGCCACCTATGCAGATAGGCCGCTACGGACAGTTGCAGGAGTGGATTATCGATGGTGACGACCCGAAAGACGAGCACCGCCATATCTCGCATCTCTACGGCCTCTATCCGTCGAACCAAATCTCGCCGTATAGCCATCCCGAACTGTTTGCTGCCGCTGCCACTACACTAGCACAACGTGGCGATATGGCTACGGGCTGGAGCCTTGGCTGGAAGATTAACTTTTGGGCACGTATGCTCGACGGCAACCACGCCATGAAGATTCTCTCGAACCTGTTACGTCCGCTGCCCGACGACCGCCTGGCAGCCATGTACCCCGATGGTCGCATGTATCCCAACCTGTTTGACGCCCATCCGCCCTTCCAGATTGACGGCAACTATGGTTGTGCCGCAGGTATTGCCGAGATGTTGGTGCAGAGTCACGATGGTGCTGTCCACCTGTTGCCGGCCCTGCCCGACGCTTGGAACGAAGGTGAGGTAAAAGGCCTGTGTGCCCGTGGTGGCTTCGTCGTTGACGAGCAGTGGTCCAATGGTCAGCTGACCGAGGCCCGCATTGAGTCGCGTCTGGGTGGCGTGCTCCGCCTGCGTTCCTACGTTCCTTTGAAGGGTAAGGGCCTCAAGGTTGCCAAGGGCGCCTGTCCCAATGCCATGCTTGCAGGTGCCGACATAAAGAAACCTCTAGTCTCGAGCGCAAAGAACACCGACACTTCCGTGCCTGTCCGCAAGGTCTATGAATACGACATCAAGACCCGTAAGGGCGACATCATAGAGATACTTCCTCTTTGATGATAACCCATAACAATTGAGATAAGGTAGATTCTTATATTCCTCTTTCAGCCCAATCGCCGCGGTCGAGGTTCCGATAGCCTATGGCCTCGGCGATATGTTGGCTCTGTACCTTCTCTGAGCCCTCTAGGTCGGCAATGGTGCGGGCAACCTTGAGGATGCGGCTGTAGGCACGGGCGGAGAGCTTAAGGCGTTCCATGGCCATGCGAAGCATGTCGAGTGACTGTGCATCGGGTTCTGCGAACTCGTGGAGCATCTTTTCGGTCATCATGGCGTTGCAGTGGATACCTTTGAAGGGCTTAAAACGCTCTTCCTGAATCTTGCGAGCGGCAATGACACGTTCGCGAATCTTCTCGCTGGGCTCGCCAGGCTGCATCTGCGAGAGCTGTGCAAACGGCACGGCCTGGATCTCGCAATGGATGTCGATACGGTCGAGTAGGGGACCGCTGATCTTGTTCATGTATCGCTGTATCTGTCCAGGGGTGCAGGCACAGCTATGGGTGGGGTCGCCATAATAGCCGCAAGGGCAGGGGTTCATAGAGGCAACTAGCATGAAGGAACAAGGGTATTCGACGCTGTATTTGGCACGGGCAATGCTAATCTTACGGTCTTCCAACGGCTGACGTAGTACTTCGAGGACGGAGCGCGACAACTCTGGCATCTCGTCAAGGAAGAGCACGCCATTGTGGGCTAGCGAGATTTCCCCAGGCTGGGGATTATTGCCACCACCAACGAGGGCGACCTGTGAGATGGTATGGTGAGGAGCTCGGAAAGGGCGCTGACTGATGAGGCTGGTGTCGCGAGGGAGTTTTCCTGCGACACTATGAATCTGGGTGGTCTCCAGACTCTCGGCCAATGACAAAGGCGGCAGGATACTGGGCAGGCGTTTAGCCAACATCGACTTACCACTGCCCGGCGGGCCAATCATGATGAGATTGTGACCACCAGCGGCAGCGACCTCCAGGGCACGCTTGACGCTCTCTTGTCCCTTGACGTCTGCGAAATCAAACTCATATTGATTTTGTTGGGCAAAGAACTCGCGGCGGGTATCAATGAATGTCGGCTCGTAGGTCTTCGTATTATTGAAGAAGTGGATGACATCTGACAATGTCTCCATGCCATAGACATTCAGGTTATTGACCACAGCAGCCTCGCGAACGTTCTGCTGTGGAACGATGAGCCCCTCGAATTTCTCCTTACGTGCCTGTATGGCGATGGGCAGAGCTCCTCGGATGGGTTGCAGACGACCGTCAAGTCCTAGTTCACCCACCATCATGAATCTACTGATGCGGTCGCTAGTCACTTTACCATTGGCGGCGAGCAGGCTCATAGCCAATGGCAGGTCGTAGCCAGAGCCTTCCTTCTTGATATCGGCAGGCGACAGATTGATGGTGATGTCCATCACAGGCATCTTATAGCCATTGTTGGTTAGGGCAGCCTTGATGCGGTCGTGGCTTTCTTTGACAGCGGTGTCAGCCAGTCCCGTGAGGTGGAACTGCACACCGCGCGACAGGCTCACTTCGACCGTCACTGTTGTTACTTCCAAGCCGTTGACGGCTGCACAAAATGTTTTTACGAGCATAATAGGTATAGTTTCAGTTGCAAAGATACGAAATAATTCATAATTCATCATTCACAATTCTTAATTATTTCTTACCTTTGCACAGAAAATATGAATAACCTAGTTAGATTTCTTAAGGATTGGACACTGCCTGTAGCCATTGTGCTGGGTACACTGTGCTATCTACTATTCTACTACGTACCGCAACTCGACGAGCTGGGTGACGAGTTAGGTGAAGTGGTTGATGTCATTTTCCCTTGGATGGTGTTCTCAACACTTTTCTCCACCTTCTGTCGCATAGACTTCCACCAGATGCGTCCTCACCGTTGGCACATAGGGGTGATAGCCACCCAACTGGTGCTGATAGTGCTGAATGTGTGGATTATCAAGTGTGTGGAGGGCGACCTGTGGCAGAAGCTTCTGTTCGAGAGTCTGCTGACGTGCATCATTGGTCCGGCAGCGACGGCAGCCCCTGTCGTAACGGCCAAGATAGGCGGCAACATCAACACGATGACGGCCTTTGTTGTACTCTCTTCGCTGGTCTGTTCACTGACCATTCCCGCTGTATTCCCACTCCTTGAGCGTGGTGCGGGGCTTGATTTCTGGACAGCCTTCCTGATTATTCTTCAGAAGCTGGCCATCGTTCTTCTCCTGCCGTTGGCGTTGGGCTGGATGATGCAACATTTTGCCAAGCGTATATGCTCCTGGATTGTATCGATTCCCGACCTGTCGTTCTACTTATGGGCAGCCCAGCTCAGTGTGACGTCGGGTGTTACTGTGCGCAACATCGTACATAGCGAGGCAGGCTTGTCATTGCTAATAGCTATAGCCCTTCTTAGCCTTGCGCTCTGTTTCGTGCTGTTCGCCATCGGTCGCGGCGTGGGCCATTATTTCGGCGACAAGATCAATAGCGGCCAGGCATCGTTCCAGAAGAACACTGCCCTGAGTATCTGGGTAGCCTATACCTATCTGAATCCGATGGCATCCGTAGGTGCGGGCTGCTACGTGTTGTGGCAGAACATCATCAATTCGCTTGAGTTGTGGCAATACAGAAAAAGACCCGCATAATTGCGGGTCTTTTTCTGTTATTGCGTCAACTATTGATTAGTCAGCAACGAGTGTGAAGCGCTTGAAAGCGGTGATCTTCAGATCCTTGTCCTGCTTGGTGAGCCACTGAGCAACAGTAGCCTTGTCACCGTCACCGAACTGGAACTCCTGGTCAACCAGGCAGCTCTCTTTCAGGAACTTCTGAACACGACCCTTGGCGATGTTCTCAATCATAGGCAGCTTGAGGTTAGCCTCGCCCTCAACCTTTGCGTCAGCAATGATCTTGCGAGCCTCGTCAGCCTGCTCCTGAGTCAGCCAACCCTTAGCCATGTTGCTCTC
>CACWFY010000037.1 GCA_902760345.1 uncultured Bacteroidales bacterium
TAATACATTTAGGCTTTATGATGTCGTAAGACCAACCATGATGCCGTATGCATTTTCAGCGGTGTCCATCCCCTTATTAGCCTCGCTTTCAGCGGGTTAGGCTAATAAGGTGCTGGTAATCAGATACTAAAAATGGGAACCCGTAAGGTTCCCATTTGTGCTATTTAGCGGAGAGAGAGGGATTCGAACCCCCGGTACCTCTCGGTACGACGGTTTTCAAGACCGTTGTAATCGACCACTCTACCATCTCTCCAGTGCCCGATATTTCTCGAAAGCGGGTGCAAAGGTACTGAGAAAAATGAAGAATGAAGAATGTTGAATGGGGAATTTTCTTTTCTTTAAGTTATTTTAACAGCGAGGCTGCTCGGATGGTTGGAAACGTACACCTGATTCCCGACTCATAGGTTACGGATTTGAGCCCGGAACTTTCTCTAAAGTTATAAATGCAGTCATACCAGGTGCCAGATGCGGGTGCGGGTTCAGCGTGGCTTCAACGTGTACCATGCCATTGTCATCAACCGCACCGACGGCTGAAATCGTAGCAGGATGCTGCTCTGAGGGGAATGCAACGGTAGAGACGGTGAGAATGGCTCCATCCCAATATCTTGGCACTTCATTTTCGAGCACGTCAAAACCCACCTTCAGATGTTCTACATCTACAATGTAGATGAGCGGTTCACCCTGCTTGGCCATACCATAGAGTGTGTTTTGAATTTTGATGACATATCCAGAAATGGGGGCGGTAATGGTACAATAGGACAGTTCATGTTCCAGTTCGTGTAACTCGGCCCTCGCTTCGTTGTATCCACTGCTGATACGAGCCATTTTCTTGATGTTTTCTGGTGCTGCATCCAAATTGTCGTGCTTATAGCCCTGACCCATCAGAATGGCCTGATATTGAAATTCGGCTTTCTCCAGTTTAGCACGGCTGTGGGCTATCTTCACACGCAAGGCTGCATCGCTAAGTCGTGCCACGACCTGGCCTTTTCTGACTTCCTGTCCAACATTATCTATGGCGAACATGGTGATCTGTTCTGAGATACGGCTATAGACAGGAACTTCGCGCACTGATTCTACCTTACCCTTGATCGCTGTTGAATAATTCGGAGCCTCTTGGCGCGAAGGGGCTTTTACTGATTGCACAGCGGTCGTATCATTCTGCTGCGGAACAGATTTCACATCGCTTTTCGACTGACAGGCAGTGAGAAGCGGAAAGATCATGGAGAAAAATGAAAAACGGATATACTTATTCATAATTGATGAGGGTTTGCAGATGATAGTGGCTTACCCAGAATTCTTCCAAGGCAGCCAGATAGTTGGTGTAGGCAGTAGCCCATCGCGACTCTGCCAGCGTGAAAGTGTTGATGTCGCAAAGGCCATTGGCATAGTTGATGGCCGTCTCGTTATAAGTCTCTTCTGCCAGACTGATAGTCTTTTGGGTGCTTACAAGTCTGTTACTGCTGGATTGCAGCTTCTGCAGGGTCACGGCGGCGTCTTCTGCCAACAGGCGCTCTACCTCCTGAGATGCCAGTTCCTGACGATCTGCCCAAGCCGTAGCTTTCTCATGACGCTTTCTGGCTGCGCCATGATCCATCAGCGGTATCGAAAACTGAACGGAGCCTAATGCGTATAATTGCTGGTTCTTGAAGGCACTGCCGAATGTATTATTGACTTGTTGCATTCCCAGATTGACCTCAAGCCCGACATTGATACCCCGCTCTTTGCGCGCCTTGTATTCCTGATGGCGCGCTTCTGTGAGCTCTGCCAGCTGATGCTGGTAAGCAGGGCTGTTGGATAAGGCCAGCCTTACAACCTCCTCTGGTGTATAGCTGACTGAAGGAGGCATGTCTGGAATAGTCAGCAGCGACAAGTCGGCAGGTAATTGTTCCAAACGCAACAAAGATGCCAGTTCGGTCCTTGCCTTCAGCTCATCTTGACGCGCCACTTCCACCTGGTTGGCAACATTCTGCTGCTGCACCTCTATAGAGTGCAGTTCTGCCAGCGTGACGATGGCAATGGTCGCTTTCTCGCGGGCAATAGCCAGAAGCGTGTCGTTCAAAGACATTTCCTCCAAACGCATCTGCAACATCCGCTGCTGGCGTGCCAACCGAAAGTAGCGCACGGCTGCTTCTTCAGCAAGACAGCGCAGATCATACGCATGTTGACAGCGTGCAGCCTTCAGCCGTTGGTCTTCCACTTTTTTCTCCCAACGGAAGGGATTGTAGCCCAGGAGGCTATGGCTATAGCCTACCAACAACGGGCTGACCACGAACTGGCGCGGATGACCAGAGGCTTCTTCGCGGAAGAACTCACTCCAAATGGCCTGCGTGCCGACATAGGCCTCACCGCCAAAAGGCAACACCTTCTGCGTGAGCCTCAACTGGGCTGAAGTGGAGAAGATGTCAAAGTTGCGCAAGTAAACATAGTCGCGGCTGGGGTCGCTGACGATGCGAGAGTAATTGGGTACGACCTTCAGCGACAGCTGTGGTTTGCGCAATGCCTCGAAAGCCTCGTATGATGCCTGTCGGCTATGGTATTCCTGTCGGCTCTGGAAGGCTGTGATGGCACTGTCCTGAGATAATCGTATCACCTCGTCCAAGGTGAGCGATACCTGCCCCCTGCTATTGAGGGGAAGCAGACTAAGGATTGCCAGGCCAATCAAGTGGCGTATATTTATTCTATTCTTCATATTCATCTTAGTTTTTGACGTCAGGGAAATAACCGCGAGCCTGAAGCTCCTCAAAGTTGCCCTCATCTGCCACGCGCCCGTCTTTCAGCACTATGATACGGTTGCACTGCTGGATGGTGCTCAGGCGGTGGGCAATGACGATGCGCGTACACTTCAGTTTGGCCAGGTTCTCGATGACGATATGCTGGCTGATGTTGTCGAGTGCCGATGTGGCCTCGTCGAGGAAGAGCACTGTGGGCTTTCTCACCAAAGCCCGCGCAATGAGTATTCGCTGGCGCTGTCCACCAGATACGCCCTTGCCATCGACAGTGATGGGGGTATCCATGCCTAAGGGGAACTGACGGATATCCTTGTCGAGAGCAACCAGGCGCGCAGCCTCCCAGGCATCATCGTCGGAGAGCAGCGGGTCGTTGAAGATGATGTTGTCGCGGATGGTGCCCTCGACGAGCTGGCCTTCCTGCATGCAGATGCCCAGGCAGTACTGTCGTAGGCTGCGAAGATTGATGTCGCTCAGGTCATACTGGTCGTAGAAGATGGATCCTGCCAGGGGGGACTCCAACCCGAGCATCAGCCGCATCAGCGTGCTCTTGCCACAGCCCGAGGTTCCGACAAGTGCCACGTAGTCACCGCTGTTGATGGTCAGGTTGAGTCCGTCGAAGAGCAGCGGCATGTCGTCGGCATAGCGGAACTTCAGACCGCGTATGTCTATCTGACCAGTAATGCGCTTGACCACCCGACGCCCTTCCTTGACTTCAGGTGTGGCGGCCATGATAGGCTGGCATAGCCGCGTCTCTGGCAGCAGGCGTGACACCATCTTTGTGATGCCTTGCAGTTGAGACACAGCCTTGCAGACGAGCGATAAGACAGCACAGTAGGCGATATAGTCGGAGAGTGCCAGGCCATAGTGCCAAGCTGCCCACATCGTCACAATCATGGGCAGGAACTTGAGACAATAGCTGACGCCGGTGATATAGAAACTGGCCAAGGGCTGGCTGCTGCTGTACATCTCTGAAGGGGCATATGCCTTTGCCCATTGATGGAAGGCCCGAAATTCGGCCCCGCTGGTCTTGATCTTCTGGATGCCTGAAAACAAGGCAAACAGTGTGCCTATGAGGTGTGAGCCGCTGGCATTAACGCTTAGCTGCACTTTCTCAGTATAATAGTACTCAATCATGATGGCAAATAATTGTATCATGATGACGATGATGCCAGTGGTGAGCAGTGGGCCGCCATAGATGAAGAACTGTATGAACATGACGGCCGAGAAGAGGAAGGTCAGGAGCGTCGATAGGAAATTGGCCGTCAGGTTGGAGCTGACGCGCGACAACGACAGCAGGCGGTTGGATATGTCTCCTGGTGTGAATTCCTTGATAAATGTGGCAGGAAGGAGCAGCAGGCGCGACATGATGGCCGTCTGCAACGAATATTCCACCTTGTCCTTGATACGTACCACCACCAGGTTGCGGGCAATCTCCACCATCGTCAGTCCGGCGGCAGCGCTCAAGAGCAAAGTAGCAATGGGAACAATCTGGCTGGCATCGCCCGAAGGGATGACCTCAGAAAAAATCAGTTTGCACACGTATGGCGTGAACATGGTGAGGAGCGTAACACCTAAGCAAGCTATCAAGCAGAACAACAGATCATATATACAGAGGCAGCTTACGGCATAGCGCATGATGGACCTGACAGTCAGTTTCTCTTCAGGAAAAGGGAAACAGGCTATCAGTGCCTCCTGCTTCAACAGGTTGTGGTGTTTACTCGCCTTCATGCTCTCGCCTGTCTTGGGATGGGTGAAGGTATAGTCCGTGAAGCCTGGCACGAGTACGACATGCGAGTTGTCATCGGCCATGAATCCCAGCATATAGCCCGTACAGCGGGTCCACCAGCCGTCGCTCAGCGTGATGGTACGGAAAAAGACGTTATATTTCTCAAGCAATAACTCTAACTCATCAAAGTTTGACGGCAAGTCTGCGCCCGACTGCATCTGCTTCCACAGTTTGCGGTCTATCATGGAGCGCAGGATGTCCACTGTCTGCCTCATGGCCTTGCGGTCGCCATCCACGCGCTGGGCCAACTGCTGAAGGAATATATTCGTTATCATGGTTTCAGGCGTATTTTAAGAGATTACTATACAGGCCATCCTGCTGTCGCAGTTCGTCGTGCGTGCCATGCTGGGTGATGTGCCCCTGCTCTATCACATAGATCTGGTCGCATCCGGCAATGGTCTCCAACCGATGGGCAATCATGACCATGGTCATGCCCAGGCCAAAAAGGTTGTCCATCACCTTGGCTTCCGTCTGGGGGTCGAGTGCCGAGGTGCCCTCGTCCATCAGCAGAATGGCAGGCTCCTTGGCCAGGGCGGTGGCTATCTCAATGCGCTGGCGCTGTCCGCCGCTGAAGTTCTTGCCGCGCTCCATGACGGTTCCATGATAGCCGCCCGGACGTTCCATGATTTCATGGTGCATCTGCGCATCATTGCAGGCCATCACCATGGTGAAGTCTTCTATCGACTCGTCCCACATCTTCACATTATCGGCTATTGTGCCCTCAAAGAGCGTCACATCCTGATTAATCACCGAGACAGAGTTGACAAATGTCATGCGGTCGATGGCACTACGGGGC
Source organism: uncultured Bacteroidales bacterium (assembly GCA_902760345.1). Taxonomy (GTDB): domain Bacteria; phylum Bacteroidota; class Bacteroidia; order Bacteroidales; family Bacteroidaceae; genus Prevotella. Next base: position 5,312 of record CACWFY010000037.1, read on the forward strand.
TTGCCGTCGAAGAGCACCTCGCCCTCCCAGGGCTCATACAGTCCTGACACGAGGCTCAGCAACGTGCTCTTGCCACAGCCCGACGGGCCTACCAGGGCGATGCGCTCACCTGCCTTGATCTTCAGCGAGAAGTGGCTGAGAATGGGCGGCAGCGAGCGGTCGTAGCCAAAGGTGACGTCACGCAACTCTATCTCGCCTGCCAGTTTGGCCGTGTCGGGCAACTCATCGCCTGCGGGCAGGCTTAGCTCTGCACTTTCCTGACTACAGTCTGTCACATCCTTGATGCGCTGGATAGACGAGTTGATCCTCATGACAGTCTGTACGCTGGCTATGGCTCTGATGATGGGATAGATAGTCTCGTTGATGAGTCCCTGGGAGGCCAGGATCATGCCAGGTGTCATCTCGCCTTGCAGGATCAGCCAGGAGCCCAGGCATAATATGACGCCATTGGTGGCCTGCAGCACAAACTCTGGCAGGGCACTCAGATAGATGTTGTTGGTAATGGTGGTCACGCGGGCATTCAAGGACTGTGCATAGGTTTTCTCCCACTGCGCAAAGAAGTAGCGCTCGCCGCCTAAGGCTTTGATGGTATCCAGATTACCTATTCCCGTCATCGTGACGTTCTGCAGTCGTGCCTCCGTCACCTCCAGGTTCATGGCAATCTTCTTCTGCTTGTTGGCAGTGCTGCGCATCACGTAAACGAGCAGCAGGATGGAGAAAATTTCCAACAGCCCCAGTTTCCAGTTGAACAGCATGACAATATAGCAGCAGAGGATGGGCAGGGTGAGTATGCTGACGGCAGGCAGAGCATAATCCAACTGCCTGGTGGACATCGGAATGGTGGTGTAGCGAGCTACCAGTTCGCCAGGAGTGAACCGCGTGAGCAGGGTCATTGGTAGTCTGAGTACCGTCCACAGGTAATTGGCCGAAGTGGTGATGTTGATCCTTGCCTGACTCTTGCGGCGCAATACGGAGAAAATGATCCAGACCAGCAGTTCAACCACGAACAGCAGGATATACAGCGCTATCAACGGGGTGAACCATTCTGGATTCTTATGGGTGATGATACTGTCGGTATAGACCTGCTGGAACAGTGAGGGGAATATGCAGGCTACGGAATCAATGGCAACAATGATAATGCCGTTGAAGGCAAACAGCATGTTGCCCTTCAGGAAATAGCGGAAAGCCGAGATCATCGACAGCTTGGGTTTCCTGTCTTGCTTCTGCTCTGACTTCATTCAAACTTCAGTTTTAGGTTACGGAAGCGCGTGCGGCTCGCCTCGAAGAGATATTGGAACATGCTGAGGCGGCGGGTCTCAGTGAGCACCGAACAATAGGTGCCGAAGTCCATGCTCACATCGTCGGGCTGGCCAAACGACCAGTCATAGGATGTGGGATCGGAAGGGTCGCGCTGCAGATCGATAATCACTTCATAGACCACCTTCTGGCCATCGCCTAAGAGTCGCTGGGCAAGGACGTCGGATTTCAGTCTCTGCCGCACATCGGCGGCATTGGCAGGATAGCGTACCACCTGGGTAATGCGCCCGCGCACATAGCCTATCTCGTCGCGCTTCTCGTCGGCAGGCCACACCTGGGCCTCCATACCTACACGCAGGTCACGCTGGGCCTCATTGTCGGCATAGGCAACGAGCTGGCTGCGCTGTGGCTGTGCACCAGAGGCTTTCTCCTCAATAACGCTCACAATGGGACCGAAGGCCTCAAAAGGCTCATTGTCTGTCTTCGTGCTGATGACCAGTCCATTGACTGTACTCGTCAGGAAGCTGTGGCTGTTGCCGATGGATACCATGGCTATCGTCTGCCCCTCGTGCACACTGTCGCCATTATGCACCAGCATGGAGCGCACGATACCATTGTTGGGCAGCGTGATGTCGGTGGTGCCCTGTACGGGAAAGATCACGCCTGAATAATAGGCCTTGTCACTCACATTACCCAAAATGCCCCATACAATGAATGCAACCAGTAGCAACGCTGCTGCCGCAGCCAAAAGATAGGTGGGAACATAAGTCACACGCAGATGGTCGGCTATCTGTTCGGGCGACTGAACTATTTTCTCAGAATCATCCTTCATATTATGATAATTAAAATCACTTTGCAAAGATAAACATTATTTTTTATTTTTCAAACATTCTGCGTCTTTTTTTGGCAAATAGTCAGGATTATCCTCATCGTCGTTATTATGATACTTGAAAAGGGTCTGTTCTTGTCGACTTTGTTCATTATATTGAAACTCACCACCTCACTTTTTCAGGTAGGTGTCAGGTAAGTGTCAGTGAGGTGTTAGTGAGGTGTTTGAGTAACACCTCACTGGCTTTAAACCTTTTGTGTATCGGGCTTTGCGGGGTGTTAGGTGAGGTGGTGAGGTGTTTTTGTGAAAAAGGTAGAAATGAGCGGCGGCGAAAACGGGTGAATGTAAAGATATTTCGTCGTCGTTCTCGGCGGCGAACAACCTCGTCGTTGCCAATGTGGGACTTGCTGCCTGTCGATGTGGCACATGTGGCTTCTGAAAACATAGGATTGACGGAGTGAAAGCATAGTGTTAACGAAACGAAAACGGTGTTTTTGTGTCGCCAAAACATAGTTTTCCGGTCGGTGTTATGTCGGCAAAAATCGGCCGAAATTTATCTACGAATTGACATAAATCAAGAAAAAGTGGGGTCAAATCGTAAAAAAATGGACAAAACGCTTGCATTATTGAAAAATAATTCCTAAATTTGCAATATTATAATGTATATAAATGCTAGTGAACTAACTTTTATTAACAATTTGAAATTTCAAGAATGAAGCATCTGACAGCAACATATCGCCCCATTTTCAGGTACGGCCTTAGCCGTATCGGAGGCCTTTTGGTGTTGCTGGTCCTGCTGTTTGGCACGACCCGTCAGGCGCTGGCCCAGCAGTTTGTCATTCCTCTTTATGATAACGAAAACCAAAAGGAAAACCAAAACGGAACGCTGATGGTGGGCGTCGACAATGTGCTGCTGACTGAGTGTGGCACCGACGAGCTCGGCTTCACCATGAGCTTTGCCCTGCTGGGTGGCACGCTGCCCCGCCAGCAGCGCGTCTTCATCATTCCGCAGCTGATGCTCGACGACGAGGTGGCCAACTTCCCCGCTATCGAGATTATGGGCTCGTGGGCCTACTATCACGACATACGCACCCCGCAGGACACGCTGCACGTGCCCGACACCCTGCAGTATCGCGACCGCGAGGCACAGAACTACCAGGTCTACCAGCAGACGGTGGCTCGCCAGCAATGGATGGGTGTCGCCCTGCTGCGCTTGCTTGTGGTGCGCACCGACGGCTGTGGCACCGAGCTGAACCACGAAGAGCGCGTGCTGCGCGTGCCTACGCCCATCATCACCGACAGCAATGCCAACAAGGTGGTGCAGGTCAACAACATACAGCAGCTGCGCGGACGTGCCTACCTGTCGTATCCCGTCAGGGTGACGGAGGTGGAGCCCGACTACCTGAACAACCGCTACGAGCTGGAGCGGCTGAGGAACACCATCGACAGCGTCAGCAACGACTCGACCATCGAGATACTGCGCATACAGGTCAAAGGTTACGCCTCGCCTGACGGCTCGTACGAGCTGAACGACCGGCTGGCCCGCGAGCGTACGGGTAGCCTGGCGCGCTACATCATCGAACATACCAATGTGGCACCGAAGCTGTTCCACACCTCCAGCGAACCCGAGGACTGGCAGGGCCTGCGCAACTTCGTCGACAGCACGTCGCTCGTCGCCCATCGCGACTCGCTGCTGCTGCTCATCGACAGCGATATGGACCCTGACGACAAACTGCACCGCATAGCCGCCACCTGGCCCGACGACTACCGTACGCTGAAAGACGAGGCCTTCCCCCTGTTGCGCCATACCGACTACCAGATAGACTACCAGCTGAAGGAGGTGAAGGAAGAGGCGTTAGAGGCCAAGCTCGACACCACCTACCTGCTCATTACCGACAGCCTGAGCCAGACGCTGGTAAGTACCCAGAAGCGCTTCACTGGCTACAAGCCCCTGCTGGCTGTGAAGACCAATATGCTCTACGACCTGGCGCTGGCCCCCAATATAGAGGTGGAGGTGCCCTTTGGTCGCAACAAGCGCTGGAGCGTGATGGCAGAATACCTGAACCCCTGGTGGCGACTGGACAAGCTGAACTACGCCTACGAAATCCAGGAGGCTGGCGTGGAGCTGCGTCGCTGGCTGACGCCCCGTTGCGATGGCTCTCGCCCCTGGCTCAGCGGCCTGTTTGCTGGTCTCTATGTGGCCTCGGCCAAGTACGACCTGGAATACAATGGTGTGGGCGACCAGGGCGAGATATGGAGCGTAGGTGGTACGTTGGGCTACAGCTGGCCTATCGCCAAGCGCCTGAACCTGGAGCTGAGTGCCTCGGTAGGCTATATGGATGGCAAGCGTCGCCACTATAATGCGGAGTTCGAGAGCAGCCACCTTATCTATAAGGAGACGAAGAAGTTGCAGTACTTTGGACCCACCAAGCTCAAGTTCTCCCTCGTCTGGATTATACCAAGTAAAAAGAAAACAACAGAATGATGAAGAGAAGAAACATATGGAACGGAAGCAATAAGATGCAAGCACTGGTCTGGCATCTCGCCTCGCTGATGCTTCTCTTCATCGTCGTCGCCTCCTGCTACCGCGAGCCTCTGGAGCTCTACAAGCAGGGCGACAGCAAGGTGGTGATTGGCTACGACTGGAGCTTCTATAACGGCCCGCTGCCTAACGGTATTTTCGTGATGTATGCTCACAATGGTAAGACTATTACCCAGAGCTATGCTACCCACGACTTGTCAGGCGAGACGAATGAGCAAATGCCTAACGGTACCTACAAGCAGCTGGTGATGACCAACACTTTCCAGGAATATCTTGGAAACATGCGATTCTTTGATACAGATGATTTCGAAAAGATGAGGGCCGTTTCTAATACCTATGTTATTACAGATATGAACGCGTGGGATGCAGGCCGCCAATATATGGTGGAGCCCATGTATATAGGTGTGGCTGTTGACTCCTTCGATGTTAAGATGGACAACGACGGACTGATATTCTACGAGTACGACAAGGACAGCGGCGTAGATACGCTGCATCAGGAACGTCAGGACACGATACGCTCTATGGTCACCACCCTGACTATCCGCGTGAAGGTCCGTGGCATCAATTATATTAATTCCCCAGAATTGGGAGGTGTGGATGGATATATCACCAATTTGGCTAACGGATTTTTCCTCTCGCAGCAATGGAGAACCTCCGAGGTTGGCGACATCAAGCTAGACCACTGGCGTTTTGATGGCTATGAGGAGGATCCAGCAGCTGGTTCCAGGCGAGCAGAAGGAGAGAGTGAATATAAGGTAGGCTGGATAGCCACCGATATCCAGACCTTTGGACTGCCTCACGGAAGCGAGTTGCTATATCAGCGTACGGAGAAGTCGAACTACCTGAAGTTGCACTTCACCAGACTTAATGGTGAAACGATAGATTTCGACTACGATGTAGGAAAGATGATTCACTACGAGGGTGATGACGGTTCAATGAATCTCTCCTTTAAGCTGACTGATGTGGCCCTGCAGTTGGACTTGGAGATAGATGCAAATACTGTTGGCGAAGATGATGTGCCGACAATACCCTATACACAGCCCAAGGGCACTGGTGCCTTCGATGCGGATGTGCAACCCTGGGGCGATGAAGAAAACGTAGATGTACCAATGTAGCGCCCTGCGGGCTAGTGAAGGTCGCGATTAAGTGAGAACAGAGCTAAGCTTGCTTAAGCTATGTCGAACGTGAGCGAGCTCGATGTGAAACATCAACAGTGAATAGTGAACAATAAGAACGATATAACCCCTTAAGCGAATTACGGTAAGATAAGAATATTAACTTAAAAAAACAGATAAACAAGAAACAGAGAACGAAGAAATCCCAGAAATGCAGCCCGCAAGGGCTAATGAACAGAAAAAAAGAAATCTAAGAACATTAATTTTATTTATTAATTTAATTCTAACAATTATGAAAAAGAATTTATTTTTTGTAGCAGCCGCAGCCTTAGCGCTGGCAGCTTGCTCAAGTGACAATGAGGCAACGCAGACCGCTACCCAACAGGCAGCACCCCAGGCTGTTGCGTTTGACACCTATGTACCCAACGTAACTCGTGCAGGTACGACAGGTTTGATGACAACTACTACTTTGCAAACCAGTCATTTTGGTGTTTTTGCACAATGGAGTAACAATGGAGGTTATGCAGCAGAAACAGGTCCTAATTTTATGTATAACCAAGAGGTTACCTATACAGAGCCTTCATGGATTTATACTCCATTGAAGTATTGGCCTAATGAGACCACTTCTGATATGCATGCTGCAGAAGGTCATGCTACTTCGACTGCTACTGATAAGCTAAGCTTCTTTGCTTATGCTCCGTATGTTGCATCTACTGTAGGATCTGGAGCAGTTGCTGCATCAAATTCTGATACAAATAACGAGGCAACACCAGATCCTATCGAGGCAGGTATTACTGCCATGTCAGCTAACGGTGCAACTACAGACCCAACAATCTCATACACTATGGCATATACCCCTTCCAAGAGTGTTGACTTGTTGTGGGGTGTTGCCCCTGCAGGCGGTTTGAACTATACAGCTGTAAATAATACTGCTATTGAAATAGCAGAAGGTATGCCTCTGGTAGATTTGATTAAGCCTTCAAAGGATGAGAAAATCAAGTTCTTGTTTAAGCATGCATTAGCTCGTCTTGGTCTTACTGTGGTAGCAGCTGTTGATCAAATGACACCAGGTGGTAAGCTTGATGCAAACACAAAAATATATGTTAACTCAGTTACAATCGAAGATGGTGCAGGTTCACCAGCATTAGCACCAACTGGTGTATTAAATCTGAAGAACAGCGCAGCTGGTATTGCAAATTGGACATTGGGAACAAAAGAGAAATTTAAATTGGTTGTTAATTCTACGAGAGCAAATATTAATACTGATCTTTTATCAGCAACTGAAGGAGCTAAGGGTGTGACAACAACTGCTAAAAATGTAATTGCAGATAATAAATATTTCATGGTTATACCCACAGAGGGAACTGCAAAAGCAAAGTTTAAGGTAACCATTGATTATGATGTTGTAACAACTGATGCAAATCTTGCTGCAGGTAAATCCACTGTTAATAATGTGATTTATAAGACGATTGAGGTTGGTGACAACACAAATGGCTTTACAAATAACAAGGCCTATACACTCAAACTCATTCTTGGCATGACTTCAGTTAAGCTTGATGCTGAGGTAGCAGACTGGGAAGACGCTGGTACATCTAATGTTGACCTGCCTAAGAACTACGAGTAATCTCTGCGTAGGTTAATCGAATAGTTAGGGGGGGGAAATTCCCATACTGGGAAAAAATAATTCCCTCACTGGGAAACAAATATTCCCATACTGGGAAAAAATATTTATCCTTAATGGTAGCAATATTTATCCTTAAGTGTAGCAATATTTTTCCTTAACTATGGAAATATATTTCCTTAACTAGGGAGTAAAAACCCCTGACTGAAACATAACAATCCAAACTCGTGGGGTGGTGGCGCCAAGCCACCGCCCTGCGATGAGGAAAACTAAAAGCGCGTGTGGTCCACAAGACCCATTATATAATTTAATGTACGTACACGTACGCGCGTATATACGCGATGATATGTTAAAACGACGAAGAAATTTGGACAAATAAAAATTATTTACTATATTTGCAGAAATGTAACAACCAGAACGAGTAACTAACGAAGAAAAGGATGAAGTACCCTATTGGCATACAGAGCTTTGAGAAGATTCGCAAGGGCGGATACGTCTATGTGGACAAGACGGACTTGGTTTATAAGTTGGCCCAGGGAAGTGTGTACTTCCTTGCACGTCCCCGCCGCTTCGGCAAGAGCCTGTTGGTCAGCACCCTGAAGGCTTACTTTGAAGGGCGCAAGGACTTGTTCGAGGGCTTGAAGATGATGGAGCTGGAAACGGAGTGGAAGAAGTATCCAGTGATTAGCTTCGACTTCAATCTCGGACAAAAGACCAAGATGAATGGTTTGAGAGACTACCTGCTCTATGAAATTGAGAGAAAAGAACAGGAATATGGCATACAACCAGTTCTGAATCCAGAGAACGGTGTACCATCACTCGATGCAGCGTTGCGTTTCACTCATCTTGTCTCGGAAATGCATGAGAAGTCAGGCGAGAAAGTGGTAGTGCTCATCGACGAGTACGACAAACCGCTGCTTGACCTCTTGGAGACGGGCAATCCCGATGATGAGAAACAGCTTAATGAAAATCGCGAACTGCTGAAGGGCTTCTTCTCCGTCTTCAAGGCCACTGATGATCATCTGCGTTTCGTCCTTCTCACAGGTATCACCAAGTTCTCGCAGGTGTCGATGTTCAGCGGGTTTAATCAGCCCGACGATATCTCCATAGACAACCGCTTCGACACCCTGCTGGGTATTACTGAAGAGGAGTTGCATACTGTTTTTGCTGAGGGTATAACAGAGTTGGCCGTTATGCTGGGAGAAAGCGAGGAAGAAACAAAGCAACAGCTGAAACAGCGCTATGATGGCTACCATTTCAGCAAGCGGATGAAGGATGTCTATAACCCCTTCAGCATCCTTAATACCTTTGCCAAGCTCGACATGAAGGACTATTGGTTCACTTCTGGTACGCCGTCCTATATGGTTCGCCTGCTGTCAAAGAGCCAAGAGGAGGTGATGAACTACACAGGCCGCTATTACCCCGAACAGACCTTCGTGGACTACAAGGCTGACACAGAAATGCCGCTGCCAATGTTCTTCCAGAGCGGATACCTCACTATCAAGGACGTTGACCGTCGTTTCAATACCTATCTGCTTGACTTCCCCAATCACGAGGTGAAGCAGGGGATGATAACGCTGCTGGCTAATAAATATCTGCAGCCAAAAGAAGATACTCCATCGTGGGTGAATCAAGTGGTGTGTGCCTTGGAGAGTGCTGACTTGGAACTTGTAAGGAAACTCTTTACCTCTTTCCTGGCAGAGACGCCTTACAGCATGCGACCTAAGAAAGACCAGAAGGACAGGGAACTGTACTTCCACTATACGTTCTACTTGTTGATGCGCCTCATCTCGTGCTACACTGTCTATACGGAGAAGCAACTCAGCGAGGGTCGTGCTGACTGCATCATCGAGACCCCGAAGTACATCTATATCTTCGAGTTCAAGCTCGACGGCACGGCAGCAGAGGCTCTACAACAAATCAAAGATCGCGGCTATGCTAAGGCCTACGAGGCCGACAGCCGTCCCAAGTATCTCGTTGGTGCATCGTTCTCGAGCAAGACAGGCACCATAGAAGAATGGCAAAACGAATAAAATGAATAGGCTGAAGATATATGGCATGATGATGCTGGGAGCAATGCTCTTGATGACGAGCTGCTCCAGCGAGGATGCAACCAAGGAGGTTGCACCCCAGGAGACCATAGCCATATCTTTCGGCTGCAACTATGATGACGAGGAGGAGGACATAACGAAGAACACGACGAGGGCAGGATATGAAGGAGCCATGAACACCGAAGACCTGTACACCACAGGCTTTGGAGCAATGGCCAGCGTGACAGCAGGTACTGTAGCCCCCTATGACAACAAGCCCAACCTGATGTACAACCAGGAGGTGGAGTACACCCATGTGGGCGATATGGAGAACCCCCTGACAGGCTATTGGAGCTACCAGCCCGTGAAATACTGGCCAACAGACTTGACACACTGCTACATCAGCGCATACGCTCCCTACCAGGAACTGCCGATAGACGGTAGCGGCACAGGCATCTATGGTCTTTCAGATAATAGCGAAGCACCCTATGTGGACTATCGCCGCTGCGATAATCCGCAGAACGTGGTGGATCTGCTGTGGTACTATGAGGAGCCAGGAAGCATTCCTGCTGCAGGAAAGCTGGCCATGAAGATGCGCCACGCCCTGGCACGACTGGAACTCAAGGTGGCGCTGGCATCAGATGTAGTACTGGACCCAGTCACTACGAAGGTGCTGATAGAAAAGATTACCCTGACAGGCAAGATGGCCAAGACGGGCCGACTGTCGCTGTGCAGTCAGACAACCACGGGTAGTGGTGTTGACAAGAAATACTACCCTGTATGGTCGAACCAGGAGTTCGACAAGGATGCTGGCAATAACGACAAAGACCACATCATCCAGATTAAGAACGAAGACAATGACCCTGAGAGCTATGGCATCATAGACTCGCAGGTAAGATATATACCAGGACTGCCCTATGCGTGGCAGCCCGAAGGACTGAAAGTGTACAACGCAGAAGTAGAGGGCAAGAACTACCTGAACGCCCTGAGCACAGGCGATAGGATAGGGTACATCTACCTGATTCCGCAGGATGAGCTGGAACTGACAGTGAAGGTGAAGTACCATAAAGTGACGTCAGGAAGCGATGTACCAGGTGAGAAGACCACCACCGCGTCCACCCTGCGCATCCCCACACCGACCTTGGAGGATGAAAATCCTAAACTTCGAGGCAACAAGACCTATTCGTTGACTATTAGATTGAGTGAGATATGAAGTACATACTGACGATAATAGGACTGATTTGTCTGATGGCCTGCTCGAGTGAGGAGACCACGAGGACGGCGGAGACGGAGAGCCAGATGAGGCCCATCGCCTTCGGTGATGCCTATACCACGCAGCCTACGCGCAGCAGTGCGGCTTACTCAGCAGAGCAGGGCCTTGGTGCAGACCAGAGCATCGGCGTGTATGCCTATCTGCACGACAACTCGACGTGGAGCGATGCGGCTGTGCCTAACTTCATGTGGAACCAGCAGGCCACCTGTGAGGAGAAGGGCGGCACCTTCAACTATTCACCCCTGAAATACTGGCCCAACGAGGTAAATGACAAGGTGAGCTTCATGGCCTATTTCCCCTATACCGCAGAGAGTCCAGGCAATCCGGACACCCCTGCATACCCCGACAACGCCACTGGTCTGCAGACGCTGCTCTCGAACGACGATACGGGTCTGCCCACCTTCCGCTTCACTGTGAAAGATGCTGTGAACCAGCAAGTTGACTTCCTGCTGTCGGAACTGTTGCCTAATCTGCCCAATGGCACCAGCGCTGTGTCGCCCAGCAGTGCTGACGACCGCAGCGAACTGACGGTGACCGACCGCGTGCACTTCCTGTTCCACCACATGACGTCGAAGGTGGAGTTCCACATCGTAGCGGATGAGAAGATTCGCAAGGACATTGTTAGCTTCCACCTGAAAACGCTGAACGTCAGCAACTTATACAAGGACGGAATGCTGACGCCCACCTATAACGACGGTACCACGACCTATGCCTGGAGCGAACATACCGCCAAGCACGGAACGTCACCTGCCTACACCTTCCCGCTGAAGACGCTGACCAGCTATCTGTTCATGCCGCAGACGCTGAGCAACGACGTCGAGCTGAGCATCGACTACGACGTCACCCTGAAGAGCGACGGCACTACCTATAAGTATGATAACGAGGGCCATCTGGTGCCGCAGCAGGATTATACGTACAGCAACAGCGCCACGATACAGCTGAACACGATGAAGCGGACAGGCTCCATCGAGGCGCTGACGGAGTGGCTGCCCAACCACCACTACATATACACCATTCGTCTGAGAGCCAACCGCATAGACTTTACAGGACAGGTGGTAGAGTGGGGTGACACCCAGGATATAGAAGACATCAAGATAGAAGAATGAATATGAAACCGATCATACTGACAGGACTGATGTTGTTGCTGCTGGCTGCATGTAGCAGTAGTGGCGATAGTGTCGATGTGGTGCCTGAGCCAAATAACGGCAACGGTAACAACAGCGGCAACAGCTCCTATGAGCCGTCGCAGCGCTCTATCGGTTTCGTTGGCCAGTTCGCTGACGACGAGGGTGGGGCAGCGGCTGCACGTGCCACTCGGGGTGCGATGCGACGTGCTGGAGACCCGGAGCCTGGCGATGGTGAGTTCACCACTGCTGACCTGCAGACTTCTGGATTTGGCGTATATTGCTGGTATACAGGCAATACCGCCTATGCTTCCGGTACTGATATCAAGAGCGTTACCCGAACCATCCTGATGCTGAACCAGAAGGTAGAATACAAGAACGACCTGTGGACCTACTCGCCCTCGAAATACTGGCCCCTCAATCAGAATGCGGTTAGTCCTGATTTGCTGACCTTCCGAGCCTATGCACCCTATGTGAGCTACCAGCTGCAGACAAATGCTACCACTGGTCTGCCCATGCTGCCAGTGGCGCTGGGTACAGAGACCGTCGACGACGTTCTCTACGGCACAGACTACCATAATGGTAAGCAGCACGACCCGCTATGGGGAACGGGCAAGCTGGTTCAGGCGACTGGCGAATACTATCCGGAAAATCCTGAGCCTCCCGAAGAACCGCTCTATCCGGACAATAAACGCTACGGCACGCACTACGACAACATCACTTACAAGATGAGTGGTGACTGGCGCGACAAGCCCACAGACCACGATCCGGCTGACACACGCAACGGCTACATCGACTGGTACTTCCACCATGGCATGTCGAAGCTGATGTTCACCTGTTCCGTGGTTAAAGACCCTGGGTGCGACAAGGTCGTCATCAAGGGCATCAAGATAGAGAAACTCTATACCCAGGGACTGCTGAGCGTGAATAGTCCGACGGCCTCGGCAAGCGAGAAGCCCAGCTGGGACCAGCGCGACGGCAACATGGTGGTGGCACTCAATGGGGCTACGACGACGGATGGAGGTAGCACATGGACTGCTGGCGACCTGGCTCGTGCGCCTGGTGATGCTGAGGATCCTGGGTATAAGCCCTATCCGTTTGTCATCACGACAAGTTCGACGCAGGCCACGACCCCTGTAGACCTGTTGAGTCATGGACTGCTCATCATTCCCCGTGACTTTACGTCAGAGGCGATGACAGTAACTATCACCTATTCGATAGACGATGATGCGGAAGAGTTGAAAGCCACAGGTACCATTGAGCAAGAGTTCCTGGGGAATACGAGCTACACGCTCAAAATGAATCTGACACCATCGACCCGAGGTCTGGAGATTTCTCTCGTACAGGGGGCTTTTACACCGTGGCAGTCAACGGTTGAGGGAACGCACGAAGTGTATAACTGGTAGGCGCATGGCGCATTCGCTAAATGATAATTGATAAATGATAATTGATAAATGATAATTGAGAATTGAGAAGTGAAGAGACCATAGTAAGAGCGATGAGGAGACTCATGGGACTGATGATAAGTCTTATGATGCTTTGGGCATGCTCGTCTGACGACGAGGTGGCTGAGGCTCCTGCTTCTGCTTCTGAGCATGAAATACCCATAGCAGTATCGGCATCGGCTAGTCTCTTCGAAGACGTGACGGAAGAGCCGTTTGCTGCCCGTCGTGCCACAGAATGGACACCGCCTACAGGCTATTATCTCTATGAAAAACTGTATGAGGATGAGTCCTATGTGCTTCCGCCTGATCTCAGCCAGAGCACTATCGACCTGTTTATGACCCACGACGCTGCAGAAGGGGAAGCTACCACCGTGGTGAATCCGCTGCATGTCCGACTGAGGTATAGTCCTTCTGCAACGACTACCAGCCAATGGAAGTTGTCGCTGCCTAACGTCACACTACCAGAATCGGATACGAAGTTGACAGAAGATGATGTGAAGCAGGGCAAATATTATGCTTACGGATTCGTCCCTCGTGATGCTGCCGACGATGCATCGATTGCAAAGCTTCGCATCGATAATGTGGAACAGCCTTGGTCTAAAGGCGCGGTATTGACCATCCACGGTCTGAAATCCATTGCCACAGACCCTTGCGTCATCATCGGAGCAAAAGAGGGACCGGATAAAGACCATTGTGACGACCTGAAGGCCGGAGACTTCCAGTTCAGTTTGGATACGGGTAAGACAGGAGAAGAAGGTCATAAGGTGATCAATCCGAACTACCTGTACTTCCTCTTCGACCACCTCTACTCGGCATTCAGCATCAGTATGAGGGTTAATGGCACCTATCATAAGATACGCCATATCAAACTGAAGAAAATCTATCTGCGGACGGAAACGACCACTGGTACCTCACCGAGTAAGACGAACGTGACTATCACTCTGCAGAGTAATGGCATAGGAAACAATCCTATCGTTGGAGATGTTAAATATGAACCGAATGACGATACGCCAACAGACCGTCTGATATACAACAACAGTGTGGGCTACTCACTGACTGACGAGTATAGCATATTCTTAGGACACTTCATGCCCAATAGTGTGTCGAAGCTCATCCTGACCAGCGTGTATGATGTATATGATACGAACATCACGCCCGAGCACCCCGACGGCAATCTCATCCGTAAAGACTGCAGTGCCACCAATACCATGTTGCTCAGCGAGCTGTTCAGCGGTCAGTCGGTATCGCACAGAGGATGGAAATACAAGGTTAGGCTGACCATCAAACCGACGTACTTGTATGTGCTGTCGGAACCGGACCTGGATAACCCCACGGTTACGGTGGAATAGCGGCCTGCGGCCTAGTGAACAGTGAATAGTGAACAGTGAACAGTGAATAGTGAACAGTGAACAGTGAATAATTAATTAGAATGAGAAGATATATTACCATAATGTTGATGATACTCCTGAGCACGATTGTAGCGCAGGGGCAGATTAGGATTGGTGGTAATGTATATGGTGGTGGTAACCATGCGGAGGTGAAGGGCAGCACGAAGGTGACGGTGAAGGCCGGAGATATCGGTGCTGTGATGGACCCGAATGCAACACGTCCGCTGTCAGACCCGCAAGGTAAGGTGTTTGGTGGTGCCCGTATGGCCGATGTGGGTGGTAACACCTTTGTACATATTGACGGTGAGCACGCCACTGACTATATTCTAATCAATCAGGTGTATGGCGGTAATGATATTGCGGGAAAGATTGGTACGGCAATGACGGTAGGAGAAAGCAAGCCTACGGAGTTGACTGCTGTGAAGGCTGCAGAAGACCCAGACCCGAAGAAAAATGTAATCACCAACACCTTCAACAGCTATGTGCGCATCAGCACCAAGTTGACGAGTCCTAATGTTTATTATACCGCAGAAGAGATTGCAGCGGCAACGTCCGGGAGTCCTGCCTATGGCAAGACAACTAATCATGTAAAGACTGCTGCCGTGCAAGACCCCGATGCCAAGAAGATTTATATCGGACAGCTCTTTGCCGGTGGTAATGGTGACTTTGAGTATCCTGATGAACAAGTAGATGGTGAATATGTCATCAAACAAGGAGAAACAATCATTGCAAGGAGTAAGTCGCCCTTCATGCGTCCTGAACTGGATAGTACCTATCTGGAGGTCTTGGGTGGCTCTATCGTCTATGCCTATGGTGGCGGTAACAATGCGACGGTGAAGGAGCAAAATATCATCCACATCGACAACTCCAGTGCGGTGGTGAACCATATTCTGGTTACAGATGGAACGGGAGCTGTAGATGCAGGTATAGAAGCCGACGCTGCAACCTATACAGACTATGTAGCCTCTGTAGCTGCCGGTACTCCTGTGATTCCTCCTGGCTACGAAGAACTACTCACCGCCGAGCGTTTTAAGGAGATGGGCATTAATACCACCTTCTCCTTCCCCAGCAGTGGTGAATATCAGGTGGGCCGCTTCTTTGGTGGTAACAATAAGGCCGAGATGCATATCCGTCCTACATGGAACCTGCTGGCTGGTAAGGTGCGTAACCTCTATAGCGGCGGTAACAAGGGCTCTATGACCTCTCCCGATGGTTTGCTCCTTGAAATCATGCCTTACTCCACCCTTATCGTCGATAACCTCTATGGTGGTTGCCGTATGGCAGACGTCATGCCCACGAATAGTGAAGGTGTCTATGCGCCGTGTACGAACTTGCCTGGCTACCACTTCCCGGACCAGTTGTCTGCCCGTGTATTGGTAAAGGGAGGACACATCAACAATGTCTATGGTGGTAACGATGTGACAGGTACGGTCTATGGCGGTAATGCTGTCGATATCAATACCACCGTCTATGGAGATGTCTATGGCGGTGGTAATGGTGCTTATCCATACACAGACTCTCCATCACTTAAAGATGATCCCACCTATGGCGACTTCTGCTACTATGACGAAAACAGTTCCGGTGGTACTGAGGGCCTTAAAGCCTTCCGTCCCAATGCCGAGCAGGTATCTATCCATTTGTCTGGTACCGATGCAGAGCACAAGACAGTCATCAAGGGTTCTGTGTTCGTCGGTGGCAACTGTGCTTCGCTGGCTACCAAGAAGAGTAATCCAATGGTAGAGCTGAAGATTGGTTCTCACGTCATTGCTGACAAGGTATTCCTTGGCAACAATGGTGAGAAGATGGTAGATGAGTCTATTCTTCAGCATTATGCCAATGTATATCCAGGAGCAGAAGGCTTCAGTTCATTTAATTTCAAAGGTGACGCAACCACATTTGCAGATTATATGGATGGCGTTGCCATGCCTTTGAAGCCCAGTCTCGTTTTCGAAAATACTGCGAACGGCGATGCGGCCACATACATTGACAATACGAGTATGATAGGCTCGTTCTTCGGTGGTGGTAACAGAGGTAGTATGATTGTCAGCGGCAAGACAAGCCTGAAATTCGACAGAAAGCTGATTATCTTCGACAAAATCGTTGCCGGCTGTAACAATGCCAATGTAGCAGAAGGACCGTATAATGCAGCCTACGAAGGTGGTGTGTTAGGCGCTGCCGACGAACGCGACAGCTACACCGAGGGTGGCAAGATTAAAGACCGCCTGCAGCTGGATCTCGATAATGTCGTCATCAGGCCGCAACGTTGGAATGACACCTTTACAGCAGTCCCCAATAACACGACACTTACGGCAGGCAAGGAGTATTATGAGACCGACCTGCACGAGACGAAGTTTATTGCTAACGGTACAGAGGTTTCCACCACTGCTAATCCATACTATGAATTGACGACTGTCGGATTGAGTCTGGAGTGGAACACTGCCAAGTGGTCATTAGCCGAGAATGACTTTGTCAGTACCGGAACATCAAAGACCGGAAGCCCAAAGGACTGTGAAGATATCGACCGTCGTCTGCTCTGTGGTAACGTCTATGGCGGTTGCTATACCAGTGGTCATGTAAATGGTAATGTCGTCATCAATATCAATCAGGATTTGATGGAGCGTGATGTCATCTTTGCAGAGCCTGATCCTGCCGATCCTTATAAGATTAAATCTGAGGCAGAACGCCGTACAGGTGTGCTCAGGGAAGCTCAGGGTGACGACGTCATGGCATCTGCCTTGGCTGTCTATGGTGGCGGTTATGGTGAAGATACCGAGATATGGGGTAGCACCACCATCAATCACAACAATGGCTATGCCTTCCAGATGTATGGAGGTGGCGAGCAAGGTGTTGTTGGTAAGAAAAACAACGAAGGTGAGTATGTCTATAACGCAGCCTATAGCACCACGGTTAATCTGAAAGGTATCAATCCTGGCTACTCGGAGAAAGAGAGTGGTTTGCCCATTCCTGAGGCAGAATATATCTATGGTGGCGGAAACGAAGGCGATGTCCTTGGTGACTCTTACGTCTATCTGGGCAATGGTCGTGTCTATGATGCCTTCGGAGGTGCTTCCAACGCCGACATCTATGGTGGTACGGAGGTACATATAGGATATAACGGTGGATTCCCGTGGATTCGTGACAACGTCTATGGCGGTAACGACTTCGGTGGAACCGTTAGGGGTGACAGAAACCATTACATGGCTACTACACGACCTGTCTTCGATAACGAGTTGAAACGATCCAGCACCTATGTGAAGTACATGCAGGGGCGTGTCGATTCCATCTTCGGCGGTAACTATGGTTACTATGACTATGCAGACCGTATCTTCAAGGACTATACCAACGATGATGGTACTCCCAAAGACGGCTTCAACTTCCCACATCTGAACGACAACTCCTTTGTTCACTTTGTGCCAGAAGATCACTCTAGTAATTTTGTGGGGCTCATCTTTGGTGGTAGTGAAGGCTTCGCAGGCCATGAAAGGTTGAGCAATTCCATGCAGAAAGACACTTATGTGCTCCTCGACGATACCAAGACCAAAGATGCCAACCGCTTTGCCAACATCGATGTATATGGTGGTGGTGCCTTCGCTGGCGTAGGTTCATCACTTACTACCTTGGGTGCGGGTCGTACTGCTATTGACCTGTTTGCCGGTAGCTACCATAACATCTATGGAGGTTGTAACCGAGAGGGTTTGGTAGGTTACACCCGTGTCAACGTGCCGGCTGTATCCACAGCCAAGGTGAATGCTCTCTTCGGTGGTGGTAAGGGATATGACATTTCACTGTTCGCAGCAGACAAGCATCCTGAATTGGCTGCACGCTTCTGCGACCACTATGTCACCTGTATTGACTTTAAGAGTGAGAATGCCATTGTGAACGATGCCATCTATGGCGGTAATGAGAATTGCCGTGTCGCGTGCGATACCTATATTAACATAGAAGCACCTGTCATGCAGAGCAGCGGCTATCAGGCTAACATCTATGGTGCCGGTTACGGACAAAAGACCGTCTCAGGTCGTACCAACGTGTTTATGAATAACGGTTCGAATGCCTATAAGGTATTTGGTGGTGGACGTGATGGTAATGCCTTTAACTTCGCTTCTTTGAGAAGTTGGCTTACTGACCAATACCGTACTGCAGCAGGAGATCCAGCAGCAGATGTGCAAGATAAGGTGGACGCTTATGGCAAAATCCTATCAGTCTGCCTACAAATATTGGTACATACCCTGATCCATCTACAGGTTCATATAATGGTACCTATACCAACGATATTCTTCCTACTTCAGGAGTCGATTATCACCAAACCAATGTCCACATCATGAATGGTGGTAATGTGAGTGGTTATGCCTACGGTGGCGGTTATGGTAAAGATGCCGTGGTTGCCGGTACTACCTATATTGAGTTGAAGGGTGGTAACGTTGATCGAGACATCTATGGCGGTGGCGAAGGTGGTCCGGTATATGACGAGTTCGGACTGGGAGGCTTTACTGCAACCACCAACGTCAAGATTGAAGGTGGTATGGCTCGTAACATCTATGGTGGCGGTTATCTAGGATCAGTGGGTATGCACCATAAAACCATTGACGGAGAACTCGTTGAATCAGCCATCGACGTGACAGATGCAACAGAAATTCCTGCTGTAACTAATGTGACTATTGGTAAGATACAGAAAGGGTCTGAAAACTTAAGCTTCTATAATGGTGTTCCTGCTATCCAGCGTAATGTCTATGGTGGTGGTGAGGGTGGTTCCGTATATGGTACTACCAATCTGACCATCAACAACGGTTATGTGGGCTATCGTTATAAGAACACGGCTACCTCGGGAGCTGCTGTCTATGAATATGTTGAAGAATTGGACGACCAGACTCCTAATGCTATCGAGCTGGCAGGTAATGCCTTCGGTGGTGGCTATGTGGTAAATAGCTATGTGGACCATGCCAATGTCACGATGTTTGGCGGTACACTCCGTGGCAGCCTCTATGGCGGTGGCGAGGTGGGTCCGATTGGACGTGGTGCTAACAAGACTAGTCTTGGGAAAGGTGGTTTAGAGAATGGTGATGCCACTATATTCTGGGCTGGCACAACGCAGGTTACCATGTACGGTGGTAAGGTGCTGCGCAATGTCTTCGGTGGCGGTCGTGGTAAGGACAGCTGGGGTGGCGATGGTACCATGTATATGGATAAGAATGTGGTGGAGTCTTTGAAATCGGATGGCTTGTTCTGTAAGGGCTATGTCTTTGGTCAGACGCGTGTGAACATCCATGGCGGCGAGATTGGTACCGACGAAGGTATGCTGAAGGGCTACGGTAACGTCTTTGGTGGTGGCGACGAAGGTTCGGTGTATAGTGCCTATATGGATAATGACAAGTTGTACATTGGCAAGAAAATCGGTGTTCGCTATGACGGTAGTCATGAAGGCTACTATTTCCAATATGGTCCGAGTGATGCTGTTACCCCAGCTTACTTAACAGATGGTGGCAGGAATATCTTCACCGAAGACTGTAAGGTGGTGGTAGAACCACATGCTCAGGCCAAAGAGAACCTCAGCATCACTGGTGGTACTGGTTCGCCACGTGGTACCGGATCTTACAATGCAGGCGAATACGTGACTACTGCAGACCTTAATAGGTTGAAGAGTAAGAACAATGACAGCAATTGGCCTAAACTTGATGACTTTGGTATCATCATCCATAATGCCGTCTTTGCCGGAGGTAACATCGCTGCGGGTAGTAGTTCGCTGTTTGCCAACGCAACGACCGTTTACGGTAATGCCACCGCTTCTATCCACGATGTCTATAACCGTGACTTGATTACTATCGGTACTGGTCATACCGGTGGCCTGTATGGTGATGGCAACCTGACTTTCGTTGATGGTTACCGTGAGTTGAACATCACCAACTACGGCACCGACTACTATCATATTAAAAACCAACTGGAATATGATGAGTATAAGGTGTTGCCAGAACGTGAGAAGGCTTACTATGAGTTGAAATACAAGTGCTTGATAACTTGCACTGACTATGAAGGAACCACCTATTATGCAGCTACTGCCGAATCCGAGGGTTCCAACCTGCCTATGGACGAACTGATGGCACTGTTTACGAAACCAGATGGAAATTCTGTACTTTCTACAACCGGTGATAGCATTATTGTGACCGTTGCGGGTAAGAAAGTGCCCAACCCAAGCTACTGGAAGGAGAATGGTGTGGTATCTATCTATGCTGGTCGTATCATGAACACCATCCAGCGTGCTGACTTCTGTGGTGTCTTTGGTAGCCGTATGGTGATGAAGGGTGCCAGGGACCGTGTGCCTGAAATGGTGGACTATACCAACTACACCATCAACCGTGTGCGCGAGGTTTCGTTGAACAAGAAAACAAGTATAGCTGGCGATACGGGTGACAATGCCCTTCACGGCAACTACTTCGGTATCTATAGTAATGTGAACTATCTTGGTGCCCTGACCAGTGACGTGCTGTTCAGTAGTCCCCGTACCACCAATGCAGATACTGAACAATATCCCAACCTGAAACCTGAGAGTGAAGGACAAACGTTCTATCAATGGAAACAAGCACACAAAGACGACAAGACCCGCAACAATGGTACCTGCCATAACCACTTGGCACTGGCCTCTGGCGTTTATCTGGAGCTGACTACCGAAGAGAGTACAGGTCCCGACTTGTATGAGAAGGTATGGGGTCCCATCACTGGTGTAGTAGAACTGGACCTGATTAATGTGCAGACGGGTGTCGGTGGTGGTTTCGTCTATGCCAGAAATGAGCACGGAAAGCCCGGTACGGGTGAATCTAATACCACGTTGACAGCACTGAATGCTGGAGCTGCCAGCAAATGGCATTATAAATACGACAACACATTTAACAACTGGGAAGAAGCAGAAGCCAATAAGGAAGAATGGCAGACTTCTGGTAACTTCATCCACAGTTCGCAGACTATCATTGACGACTGTTACAATGTTGGCAGCAAATATAATGGTAAATATGGTAATACAGCTCACGGAGGAACCTCAGCCGGTGTGCCTGCCCACTACTGGTTTATCAGTGGTTCGGTATATGTCTACGACCAGTATATCTCGGCCTATACGGGTTCACCGAATGCCTATAGTGAGACGGTAGAGCTGCCCATCACCATCAATGCTGCTTCACATGGTACCATGACACTGATGGATGTGCAGCCGAACCTCTATGCCTTCTACTCAACCTATACCGATGCCTCAAACAATACACCACTTTCAGGCGATAAGAAGCTGGTCATCAACGATGTCACCTACAAGTTGAACGACCCCATCAGCTACTGGGATTGGAACAAATTGCCTGCTTCTGAGAAGAAACTGTTCGTAGCCGATACCTATGTGCTGAAAGACAGTTGCTATATCAACTCTAAATACTATCCTGCAGGCTACGTGATGTTGCCTTCTGAGTATAACAGCTTGAAGACCTATGCAGAGGATCACGAGATAGAGGGTGAGAATGTGAAGGCCGTTAAGAAGGCTACCAAGAATGCCGAAGGCGAAGACGTTGTTGAGAAGGACAGCAAAGGTCTGGACGTTTATGTCGCCTTTGACGATGCTTTCCGCTCATCAAACAACATGAGTCATACCACTGGCTACCTGCTCACCTATAATGTCACCAACCCGAATCTATGGAATAAGTGGTACACGAAGATAAACAGCGATACACGTGAAAAGCAGCAGACAGACGCTGATGGCTTCGAAGACGGTCCTACCTATCATCCTACCACTACCGGCCTCTATGGACAGCAGGAGTATGATAAGAATGCGATTATTTCTAAGTTTGAATACGATAAATACAACGGCTATGACGCTAATAGCAATGGTTCTTATACAGATATTGCTGAAGGCGATGTATATGGCTTGAAGCAGATGTTCTCAGATATCACCAAACGTACGGATCAGGCAACATTCGTACCAGCTTATCTGGTAACCAAGGAATATGACGATGGAACGAATCACTATTATCCTGGTGCACCAGTATCTACGTCAAATGGAAATACGAGTCCTGCCTTAGTCAGCACCGCTACCATCCAGTTGTCGTCGACTGAGTATATCTATGTCAATGACCTAATGACGGAGGCACAAAAGACTCAGCTCAAGACTACCTACTCGTCATTGGCAGATGAAATAGAAGCATGTCTTAAGCCTGCTTATATCTGTACCACAGCAGGTTTCTATGGCGGTAGCTACTACGAGACTGGCAATAACTATCGTGCCCTGGAGGCTTATAGTGCGATGTCGCCTACCGACCGTAAGCAGTTTGCCTTCAACTACGATGCCCTCGATTTGCTTATAGATCCGACCTACGGTGGTACGGCAGGTCGGAAGTACCAATATGACTCTGCTGCTGCAACTTCGGATGGTGCCAATTCCAATGCTGCCCACTACTCACTGGCTACGCCTATCGACTACACGGCAACGTATAAAGGTGAGTCACCGATGACGTATAGCGATGCTGGTAACAATTCACATACTATAGCTGTTAACCAAGAACTGACTAGCACCGTCTATGAAACCCTGCCCAATGAGCAGCACCACTATGCGCCTATTACCGTGGACAAGGCTGGCGACTACTATGTTGTCAAGGAGTCCTTCGTACATGGTGAGACACCGTATGCAGTCGGTACTACCATTGACAGCGGCACTTATGACCGTTTGACCCAATCCGAGAAGGCTAATTATATCACTATACTCTCTTTTGCCGATGAAGATGTGAAATTGGATGGCTCAAGCAAGCCGATACCTTATTATTATTGTCGCGAAAGCTATACGGTAAACGAGAATGGTGAGGGTGTTGCTGTGTCGAAATATAAGAATAGCATTGGCACGGGCAATGCCTCCTACACAAAGGACAGCACGGACCCGGTTCCCGTAGGTTATGTCATCAGTGCTACGAATTATAATAGCTTGCCCAACAGGCAGAAGAACTTTACCATCCACGGTGTATCACCCATGGAGACCAGTACGCTGTATGTGGCTCGTAATGCCGATATCAACGACCTCTCTACGGAGAAGATTATCACCGTCATCTATAAGTACGACTACGAGGAGAGTGATAAGGACGGTACGCATATCACGCCTGTCAGCGAGCGCCATGTGGTGAACATCCATATCACCTTCAAGAGCGGTGTGCCTGTGGTAGAAGACATCAATCCACCAACTATCGTACTGCCAGGTACGGGTATTACCATGCGTGTTCCTTCTGTAACACCAGGTGCCTACGAAGTAACGGGTGGCGGTTGGGAACTCTTTGAGAAGCCAAGCGATGCCGAGAGTCATGTCAACGGTGTGCCCTATACGCCTTCTGAGGATCCACTCTACTGGTATCAGGATGGTTTCTATCTGGCATACTATGCTAAGACCTATCTGGGTAAGACCTACTCGAACCACGTACAAGTGAGCGTGGCTAACTACCACGACCTGAAGGAGGTGATGGACGATAAGCTGAACCACCTGCACGTAGATTACGATCGCAGCCGTCTGAAGCGCGACTCAAAGATTTATATCAACGACTATAGCGGTGATAAGGATGGACTCGATATCTTCAAGGACTTCTATGACTTGAGTCTGCTCACCAATCCAACGACGAATCAAGAAACAGGTCTAATCAGTGGTGGAACCTTCGATGGTCATAAGCCTCTGAATACCCACGAAACCAATGGTGTGAAGGGCGGACAGAATCTGGAATTCTTCCTCCGCACGGATATCAGCCATACAGAACCTTGGAGTACTATCGGTACTGACGAGGTATGCTTCAAGGGTAACTTGCACGGTGACGGACATACCATCAGCGGTCTGAACAATTCTCTGTTCTACAACCTCTGTGGTAGTGTCTATAACTTAGGTGTCACCGGTTCGTTCAACAGTGCAGGTGTGGTAGATAAGGGTTCTGGCTATGTGGAGAGCTGCTGGACGAAGACCAGCAATGAGACTGCATTGAGCACCAAGCCTAATGCCGTCTTCGGTAATCCTACCGATACAGAGGGTTATCAGTTGGTTAACTCCTACTTCTTGGTGGACAATAAAGACCTCTACGACAACGTTAGCACCGATGCTACCACAGGTATCACTACTTCCGGTGATGCTCGGGGTAAGGCTACGGCTATGTCTGCCAAGGCATACTATAACGGTGAACTGGCTTACAACCTGAACAACTTCTACCTCTACAAGCGCTACAGCGACAAGCAGGTGACATCAGGAACAGAGAACCAGAAATATAGTTACTTCACCATTGGTAGCGATGGTAAGTTGGTACTTCAGAATAACCACTATTATGACGCTCATGCAGACCTCTGCTCTACGGGTCACGTGGATAAAAATGCGGATGTCATCATGTACGTGGAGGATCGCTTTGCTGATGGTGACTACCGTTATGCGGCAGGTGAGATACCGACTTCAGAGGATGAGCGCCTCTATACCTGGACCGTCACAGATCAGGAAACTGGTAAGGAAACAGTGGAGAGCAGCTTCTTCCCCATCTACCCCGACGACTATATCTTCTTCGGTCAGAAGTTGACGTATGGCTGGGCAGTGGCAGCCCATCAGGAAGTGCCGACGGCTGTGACCAGAAACAATGGTCGCCTGTCACAGCTCTCCGATGCAAACCGCGTCTATCGTGCACCTGCCTACTTCCGCTCGAAAGAGATGGGTGTAGCCCACTTCAACCCTGATGCCTATCTGGCACAGAAGTCAAACGATGGAACGAAGACTGCATATCCGGGTATGACGGCTATCGACTTTGCAGGCCATTATGACACTGATTACATCCTCGGACAGGCCTATCGTAACGGCCAGAATTGGATCTCTGAGAAGAACGACAAGCAGCAAGCCTTCTACCCACCATTGCTTGACGACGATGGCTTGCTGAGCATCATCAACTGCGACGAGACGAGGAACCTGCTGGTATATGCACCTGCTGAGAGTGCAGCGACGGGCTATGCCAACAAGGCAACCTACGATGTGCTGACAGATTACTTTACGGATCCTGATTACAGCAGCTATTATAGCAATCCGACCACCTATCGCACGGTTGCAGATGCTACCTCTACCAACGGCTCTATCTACGGCCATCTCGTAATGGATGGAAAGATTGCCAAGAACGACCACCTGCTGGTGGACAAGGAAGACTTCAACTGTCCGATTGCCTTCCAGTTCGACAACAAGCACCGTATGTGGTACCAGCGTAAACCGGAGGACCACGAGTATGTTGACTTCATGAAGGGGTGGCAGGGCATCAGTATTCCGTTCAGTGCTGAACTAGTTACTACCAACGTCAAGGGTGAGATTAGTCACTTCTATAGTGGTAGTGAGGTCAGCAAGAACAACACAAATACCAAGATTGGCCATGAATACTGGTTGCGTGAGTTCAAGGACATCACTGTTGTGGAAGAAGGTGAACCGAAAGTTGCCAAGGCTTCGTTCCTCTATCCTGAAGCAACAGGTGGTAACAGCAAGACAGTTGAAAATACCTTCCTGTGGGATTACTACTATAAGAATAGTACTGTCCACAACCAAAAGGATTATAATCTCGACACGTATCAGACCTATTATGAGAAGAGTCGCACCTATTCGAGCTATCCACTGCTGACGGCTGCTGTGCCGTATATCGTTGGATTCCCAGGCGAGACCTACTACGAGTTCGACCTCAGTGGTAACTTCCAGGCTCAGAATACAGCTGTAACCATTGACAAGCTTGGCAAGCAGATTATCAGTTTCGTTTCTGATACGGGTATCAGTATCGGAGTGAGCGACGATGAGACGAAAGACGGTGTTCTGCACTCGAAGAGCGGCAATGGCAAGGACTATAGCTTCACCTTCAAACCGAGCTATATGAACATGAGTCTGAATGCCGGTACCAACAACTACACGCTGGATACCGCTGGTGACAGCTATGACAAGGTGCCTGCTACTGGCGATGCCACTAAGGTCAACGCCTTCCGTCCGTACTTCATCGCTACTTCCGCAGCGAATGCTGGGTCTAGAAAGATGGCTCCTGAGCGCATTCTCTTCGGTGGCGACTTTGAGGGTCTGGAGGGAGAGCCGATATCTACCCTTGATGGCGACCTCGAAATATATGTCAAGGATCATAAGGTGGTTACCACGTCGCACCTCAAGGAGGCAACGACCGTACGCATCATCAGCGTCAGTGGCGTCACCATGGCCAACTATGTGCTGCAGCCGGGTGAGACGGTAGAAACGCCAATCCGCGTCGAAGGCGCATACATCGTGAACAAGAAGAAACTGTTAGTCAAATAATGAGTATAATGCAAGAAACGATAAAAAACATTAATAGGAGCAAAAAGTTACCTTTGGGTAAGTTACCTTTGGGTAATATATTGTATCTTTGTGGTGTTAAACCATTATTATAGTAGATATGAATGCGCCATTTCAATACGGAACACTTGCCACTAAGGACAATTTCGTCGACAGGGTGGAAGACAGGGCTCAACTGAAGAGTTTCCTCTCATCACACATTAATGTGATGCTGATTTCGCCGCGTCGTTGGGGAAAGTCCTCATTGGTAAAGGTCGCTATGGAGGAACTTCAAAATGAAGCAAAAGACGTATGTGTCTGTTTCATTGATGCCTTTAGCATTGGCTCTGAGGCTGAGTTCTATAGGACATTTGCCAGTCAGGTGATAGCATGTGCTTCAACAAAGTTGGAAAGGCGCATTCAAGATGCCAAGAGATTCCTGACGGGTGTTGTTCCGCAGTTGGTTATCAAGGACGACGTCACCAATTTTATGGCTTTCGATGTGAAGTTTGTGCCGCAGGAACAGGACAAGATGGACATCCTTCGTCTGCCAGAAACGCTTGCTGTGGCTAAGAACATCCGGATGATCCTGGCTAATCTGCCTGATTATAAGAATATGGAGGGGAAGATGCGATCAGCATGGCAGCAGCAGGAGCATGTCACCTATTGCCTATATGGCAGTAAACGCCACATGATGATGGACATTTTCAACAACGCAAATTCGCCCTTCTATCGTTTTGGACAGATGCTTTTCCTTGACAAGATTGCTAAGTCGGAGTGGATGCCGTTCATCAGGGAATCGTTTGAAAAATCAGGCAAGCATATCTCAGAGGCTTTTGCCAGTCAGGTGTGCGATACAGTGGAATGTCATTCATGGTACCTCCAACAACTATGCTATTTCATCTGGAATGCAACGACGGGAGAGGTGGATGAACAGATTTTCCAATATGGCCTGCGACAACTTATCAATACCAATTCACCGATGTTCCTAAGTGATACAGAGTCGTTGGCTCCAAGTCAGATAGAGATGCTCAGGGCCATCAAAGACGGTGTGCGGCAGTTGTCATCGATAGAGACGAAGAGAAATTATGCTTTGGGAAATCCAAACACCATCAGCAAGAACAAGAAGGTGTTAAAGGATAAGGACATTATTGAGGAGAGGAAGGGAGAACTTATATTCGTAGACCCCGTCTATCGCCTCTGGTTCTCACAAGAGTATTGAATCTATGAAGTGCCGGATAGTAAAAATAGAGAAATAAAGATATGACACAAGATATGACTGAAAGGTTATTGAGTAAAAGAGATATAGAAAGTGAAATAGCACCAGGGGGTAGCCTCAGTGCACTAAGGGAGATGCCAGCCTCTACCCATACTCTAGCCATACTGAAAGAGTATGCCTGGAGTATGCCTAGAGTATGGCTAGAAGCAGCCTAGAGTATGGCTAGAGTATGGCTGGAGTATGCCTAGAGTATGAATTGAACGATTAAAGAAGATATATAGATATGACACGAAATATGAACGTTTACGATAAGTTTACAGACATCTATTCATACATTAAGAATATACTATTTCTGGTGGTTTTGATGACACTCGGAGCCACCAATGCGTTGGGTGTCACCATTACCTATCATATCATCAATTTAGGTAGATTAGACAACGATGGCAACATTACCGCCAATCGTACGGAGGCGTTGCAATTCACCAGTACAAAGACTACTTTGGAGGTTCCAGCTAAATATAAGAGCCCGTTGGCTAAGAACTGGAAATATTATCAAGCCACTGAGATAACCTATAATGGTAGTCCTAAGGCCTATACTTTTATCTCTGGTCCTACCCTCAATGAAGGTGACGTTATGGCCGCTGATGCTGATATCTATGTGACCTATGAACTTGATGAGACTGCCTTAAGTAACTTCATCGTGAATGATGGCGATGTGTGTAACATTAAATTTAATAATAGCAAATACCTTTATCAAAGTGCTTGGGAAGGTGACCCGAATACCGCTAGCGCTGTTATTGCTGATCCAACAACTACACCAGAATATTGTTGGAAAATCAACATCAAAGACCCCTACCAAGTTACCATACAGAGCAAGAGTAGCAGTTATAAAGATTATTATCTTTCTGCTAAGAATGGAGCTTTTCCTGATATTCGTCTTAGAAATCCGTTAAGTAATGCAAAAGCAAATAAAGTATGGGCTTTCGGTTTAATCCCTGGCGTTGCTGACGACACCTATCGACTGATTGTTGCAGATGGTTATACACAAAATCATAATACACTGGACTCATTCAAACATGGTTATCTGAACAATAATGATCAAGGATACAAGACACGTTTCAGTACTTATGGTGGCGAATCACACTCTAATTGTGACCTGGCATTCGAGCCTATCCGACAAACCTATACCTATCATATAGTTGACACTCACGATAATATCGCCATTTCATATACGATGTCTGAAGCAACGGCTACAGGTCAGGCTTTGAATGGCTATGCCAGTATTCCAGAAGAAATCCGCAGCCCGTATATCGAAGATGAGACGATTAAGTTCTACAATCATGCTGATTGTGCTGACCAACATGTGATTACAAAAACGCCACCAACAAAGAATATCTATGTAAAATATACCACGACTAACTTGAACAACAAGTTCCTGCATCTGCGTGGTGCCCGTGCTTTGAATGTTAAGATAAACGGCGAATTAATATATGATAATAATGGAGTACTGAGCCATCAGACAGGTAATGAAAATACAACCAAGCCATTCTTGTGGTATTTCTCTGGAGAAGATCCATACGCTATAGAGATAAGTAATGGTGAGAGCGGTAAAAAGTTGGGTTATACCACTCCGTCCTCCTCACCGACTTCACTTTTATATGCAGAGTCGCCAGAAAAGACGAAGTTTATCATCATGGCGACCAGCAATGGTGACGGGTATCAACAGATGGAGTTGATGGCTGCTACGGGTGATGGTAACTACTATCGCGTAGGGCGTACGGGCGACGCCTTCAGTATTAGCACGACAGCTACAGGTGATGCTTCTCTGCAGATTAAGGTAAATCCCGTCACGATTCCTGCCACGTTTAAATTGATTGACAAGGCTGGTAAGATACTGACGAGTATTACCAGCACGTCTGGAGATGTAGAGCTGCCTGATGAATGGAAAAGTCCGCTGGTATCGGAGTATCAATATTGGAAAGAGAGTGCTTTCACTATTGAAGGCGATGTCTATACCCTCAAAGCAAACCCATCAGAGTCTGACAAAGCCCAAAGCGTTACAGATAACCCTATCATCTACGTTACTTACAAGGTCAACGACAAAGTCAATTTTGAGACTACAGATGAGACTACCGATGACGATAATGTAGGTGGAACCTACAGACTACAATTCATCAATGGTGAGAGCTTTCAGCAGGAGAACGGAAAAGATGCTGTGATGACTACAGCTCAAAAGGGTGTTTATCCTTACTTCTGTGGTGATGGTATGTTCTACGTCTATGGTGATGATCAATGGGAAACGCAGTTGAATTCCGGTGCCAGTACCCGTTCGCGCTGGCTATGGTATGTAGTCAGTCCCACCAGCGACCCTTACCATGTCAAAATTATGAGTTATCACCTCAATGCTAAGCCAATCGATAAAAAGCACGGCTATTTCCGTACCTTCCCCGTGACCTACAGGGATCTTTCAACACAAACAAATGTTACAAGGTATGTGACGAGCCTAACCACGACGGCAGAAGACGATGGCGCTCCATCCCCCACCGAGTATATGGTACTGACGGGTGCTGGTGGCCATTGTAAGCTGGTGACTGTTGATGAGATTGTTGGTGCTCCTACGAACGGATCATACGGAACTCGACAAACTGTAAGAACCTTAGAGCAGTACTGGAAGAATAACCCAACGATTCAGAATACATTGGGTGGTGCCAAGGTGACACAGGAAGAGACCTATAGCGGCAATATCACCCTTACTGACCAACAGGAAGCGATCTTGCCTACCTATTGGCATACCTATAAGAGCCTTGTCAATTCTGCTCCGTGGGTTGGATGGACTGGTGATGGACATTCTGGTACCGGTAGGCAATACAAGAATAAGAACCACTGGTTCCAGACTATCAATATGTCTGACACCGAGGGATCCGATGGTGAGTTTGAATTCGTTGAAACCACTCTCACCCCTCAGGTTATCCTCATCGATAATCACGGTTGGGAAATCATGCGTAAGCCGCTGTACGACAAAGACGGAAACCTAAATACAGAGTTGAAGTTGTACGACAGCGAGATGGTAAAAACCTATTATTGGCATCCCAAATCGACGAAAATTGACGGCTATCACAAATACTCAATAGCCGAAGGTGATGAACAAATCACTATCTATAAAAAAAATGAAGCGGGCAAGTGGGTGCCTGACGGTAACACAACGACCTTCACATCAAATTCGCTGTATGACGATCCATACGTCAAGATTAAAAATGAGTATCAAGAACAAGATGCCAGTGTGAAGACCGACTTCTATGTCACTTACGATGTAAAGCCAGAATATGCAAACCTTTATAAGGGTGCTGCTACTGAAAGCGAAGTAACCGTATCTGCCTTCTGGGTAAAACAAGGTACCAAATACGCTAAAAATGATGGTGATGCCCTTACAACAGTCGATGCCGAGACTGATGATGACGAATTGAAATGGTACGTGAAGCCTAATTTCAACATTGATGCAGAAATGGGCTACCAGTATGAGGGTCAAAACGGAGAAAAGACTAAGAATGAGACAGAAGCGGAATATGTGGCGGCTGGCAAGAATGGCTTTGACCCGTATAACGTGCAGATTCAGAGTGTTAAAAACACTTATTATTATTTTAAAATAACCACCAGTGCTAATTCCCAACTCTCAGAAGGCGTTTGGAAGGGTTCATCAACAGACCTGAGCCTTAAGCAAATGTCTTCTGGTACACAGAATAACGTTGAAGGTTATGACCAAACCAATCTGAACATTACCAATGCGACCTTCATGGTGGTAAAGGACGAAAGTGGACGCATGCTACTGATGCCCCGTTTCGACCATACGAAGGTGGTAAACTCATTTAGTGGGGAACAACTGTCTGCTCCCAATGCCGCCTCACAGACATTGGAACTTAAGATGGCTCCTAAGGTGATTCATTATTCTAGTGAGTTTGCCGGTATGAATGGGCAATATTTTTTGGCCTCAGACTTTACCTTTGATGAAGATTTTGTGTCATTGGGTTCAGCAGAAGATCCATTTACAGGTTCTATCGATGGCGGTCTTCATCCCATCTCCACAGATCCTGAAACGCCTCTGACGACTCCTCTGATTGCATACGCTGAGGGTGCTATTATCAAGAATATCATACTGGATAATGTCAATATCACTACAGGAACTAATGTTGGTGCTATTGTTGCTAATGCTACAGGCGAAACCCGCATCTACAACTGCGGTATCAATAGCGGTAGCGTAGGTGGAAGTGGAGATGTCGGTGGTATCGTAGGAAATTTGCATGGTGAGGAAATAACAGTAGATGGAAAAAAGAAATATATTGGAGCTCGTGTCATCAACTGTTATAGCTATGCCAATGTGACTAGTGGTACGAACGTAGGAGGTATTGTAGGAAACAATGATTTCGCTTCTACGGCATCCAAAATTGCTACCATGGTGATGAACTGTATGTTCTACGGTGACATCACTGGTGGTACTAACAAGTCACCTGTCTATGGTGGTAATAATATTGCCAATTTGCACGGTGGTCTCAATACCTATAATTACTATGCATACCAGAAGTTGCCGACAGCACATATTACTGATGGTAAGTACAACAGTGCATTGGCAATATATGAAAAATACCTAAACCGCTTTGAGTTCTATCGCCTGTTACTGAACAGTAACAAAAAACTGGCTGCCTTCTATGCCACATCATCAAAAGAGACGGTAAAACCCTCAGATATGATGAAATGGGTATTGGAAACAGCAGACCGTTCCATTGCAGAACCCAAGCCATATCCCGTGCTGAAGTCCCAGGGCTATTATCCATCTATCATCAACTATGATGCGGAGAATGCCCCTGACAGTGCTTCTGTAGGTCGCAATCATGGCGGCAAATTGGGCAAGACATTGCGAGTACATTTGAGTGGTACTGGCATTACCACTTCTGAGCTGACCCTACAGCGCATGGATAAGGACTTCGATCGTTTCAACTTTAACTATGACAAGGTTCAGTTGCCTTATTTCAACGAGGTAGGTACAGGCAACTATACCAATAATCAGGTCGTAACGGGCTGGGAGATTACCCGGATGGATGGTGGTACTGCTGGTACTTATTCTGCTGCTGATGAATTTGGCGGTTATAATTTTGCTGACCGAAAGTGTACAGCGAAGGATATTTATGCTACGAGTGGACGTGTCTTCTCTCAAGGAGCCTATTTCGATGTGCCCTACGGCGTCACCGATATCTATATCCAGCCCCATTGGGCTACGGCAGTATATGTAGCAGACGAACGTCTTGATGTGGTCTATAATACTGGTTATACTGCTCAGAATGTGAGTCAGTTAGATCAACAGTTCCCGACAGGAAAGATTACCATCAACGGCAGCGAACAGGATGTTTATACTTCCATCAGTGCTGCTATTGAAGGTAAAAGTTCCTCTTCGGTCTATGACCTTGCTGTCGTGTTGGTAGGAAATCTCCACCAAAGCAATGTCCCATCAGGTGGCGCAGTGCCTTTCACCGTGATGTCTGCAGACTTGGATAATGACCATGAGCCTGATTATAGCATGATATACCATCATTCTGGACGTACGGTGATTTGTCCTATTCGTTTTGACTTCCTGAATATTCCCGGCACCTGTCAGGCACAAAGCCAAATGGAGTAAGTAAAATCCTTAATTTCACCATTTTCAAGACAAAGGGATGGTTTGAGACGACGAATACAACGCTCGTTTATTCCAACCAGGTAGAGTACGAGAATAAGGAAGGTGTTGGTACAAAGGCATCTTCACCGCTCATCCTCCTTGGCGGTGATTTTGAACAGTTCGTATCAACGCAGAAGCAAACTGTTGATGGTAAAACCACCTATATCCATGTGGGTAGTAATGTCAATATCGATAATTTCGGTTTGGGAACGCATGGTGATGGTGCCAATGCTACGCCACATATTCCAGTATCGGTGACAGGTGGTGAGTTTAAAGGCTTCTATCTAACGGGAACCTATAACCCGAATGCCGCCGTAAAAACAGATAATGCAGAATGCTACATCAGTGGCGGTCACTTTGTAGAAGCTGCAGGCGCTTGTCAAGAGCAGATTAACGGTAATGTTCAGTGGCAGATTTACGATGCCGATATTGATGCTTTCTTTGGTGGTGGTATCAATGATGCCAAGCCTATCACAGGAACTATCACAACAGAAATCATCAATAGCCATGTGGGCACTTTCTGTGGTGGCCCGAAGTTCGGTAACATGACGACAGGCAAGGCTGTAACCACCACTGCTATAGGTTGTGTCTTCGATGAGTATTTCGGAGCCGGTTATGGAGGTCTTTCTTATTCAAGGATTAAATACAACGATGATAGATCATACAATTTCGACAGCACCCCTTATCAATCAGAACGTGGTAAATATTATACCGGAACAGGTGCAAATACCAGTTACGCTAAGAAAGGTCCTGGCGTAGCTACCGACTTCGACTACGAGTTCTTCGTATGGTCAACTGGTGAGACTGGTTCTCGTAAGTATGTTAAGTTTGCTTCATTCTCATTGGCACAATGTAATGATGTAAGTTCCAATCTGACCAATTGCACCATCAATCAGTCCTTCTATGGTGGTGGTAGTTTGGGTAAAGTGACAGGAAAAGCGACATCCGTTCTTGATGGTTGTACTGTTCACGGCAATGTGTTTGGTGGTGGTTTCTCGGCCAATGTGCCTAAGGTTCCCGTGCGCGATAAAGGAACGGGATTAAGCGTAAAGCCATCCTACAACTCGAATACCGGTATGTTTGAGCCCGGTGAGTTCTCTGGTACTACCAACTATGAATGGAAGCATGTTGATAACCTTCCGGCGGATGGTGGAGCAGGCTTCGTAACGGAAGATGACAAGAATTACGTTGTAACCAGTGCCGACTTGACTACTCTCGGACAGGTGAAGGAAACCGACCTGACAGTCAAGAACAACTGCTTGGTAGAAGGAGCTGTATATGGTGGCGGTGATGAGTCTGCTGTGTATGAAAATACAAAGGTAACCATTCAGAACGAAGGCGGCAGCAACAAGATTCCTAACGTCTATGGCGGTGGTAATACTGCCGACGTTGATGGTAACACCGAAGTACACATGATGAATGGTACCGTGAGCCACGACATCTATGGTGGTGGACGTGGTGAGACGACAATAGTTGGCGGTAACGTTATGGTGAACATCGGCGGAAAGACCGTTGAGGCTCCCAGCATCACCTACTCTGGTACCGGCCTCGTGGAAGGTGACGTCTATGGCGGTTCGGCACTTGGTGCTGTAAATACGACAGACGGCAAGACCACAACGGTCAACGTCTATGGCGGTACTGTTAATGGTAGCGTCTTTGGTGGCGGTCTGGGACAAGAGGGAGTTGCCGAAGTAGCTGAATCAGGAACACCTGGTGATCCTGGCTATATCGCTCCTCAGGCAGCCATACCTGCTATCGTAGCCCTGAGCCAGGGTAACGTTTTAGTAAATGTTGAAGGCGGTACAGTAAAGACTGCCGTCTATGGCGGTAGTAACATCAATGGTGTGTTGCAGAAGGATGCTACAGTGAAGCTGATTGGTGGTACAGTCGGTGATTCTGGAAACCCCAATAACGATGTTGTCTTTGGTGGTGGTAAGGGTGCTCCTACGCTGGTGAATGGCGATGTGACGGTGAACGTTGGAGAAGAAGGACAGGATGTAGCTACTGGTGCAACCATCCATGGTCATGTCTATGGCGGTGGTGCATTGGGTAATACGAATGAAGCATGGGTAACGGATACTTCGACAGAACCCGCTACGACCACACTGCAACCTGTTGCAAACACAAAAACACTTGTCAACCTGTATGCCGGTACTATCAACGGCTATGCCTACGGTGGTGGCTTAGGTGACTTAGCAAGTTTAGGTGAAGGTCATGCTGATACTCCAGCATACGTTGGTGGTGACGTAAAGGTCACCCTCGACGGTGCAAAGGTGCAGCAAGTCTTTGGTGCTAACAATATCAATGGTACGCCAAAGGGACATGTGAAGGTATGGGTAAAGAGAACTGTAAATAGTGCGAAACCTACGGAGGATGGAGAGCATAATCCTATAGGCCGCGAAGGAAGAACTACCTACGACGTACAAGCTGTCTATGGTGGTGGTAACCAGGCAGACTATATTCCATCAGACGCATCTTCAGCCTTTACCGAAGTGATTATTGAAGGTTGTGAACTGACAAGTATTGATAAAGTCTATGGCGGTGGTAATGCTGCTGCCGTACCTGCTACAAAAGTTACTGTAAAGGGATCTTATATCATCAACACTTTGTATGGTGGTGGTAATGGTGCCGGTGAAGGTAATCTTGGCGCTAATGTCGGTTACAAGTCATACTCAAGTTTAACTCCTACTGAAGAAGAGAAAACCTTAAAACAGTATGGTACTGGTAAGGCAGAGACAAAACTTCTTGGTGGTTATATCAATGATGTCTATGGTGGTAGTAATACCAGAGGTGATGTCCGTGGTGGTACAGATGTCCGCACAAAGGAAAAGGGCGAAGTCGTGGAAGACTGCTGTGAGACTTTGAATGTCGGCAATATCTATGGTGCCGGTAGTCATGCTGACGTTAAGGGCGATGCAAATATCCTCTTAGAGTGTATGCCAGAAGATTATGTGGCTGCTGTTTATGGCGGTGCTGAGGAAGCTATCGTTGAAGGTAATGTCACGCTGACCGTGACCAGTGGTAAGTTC
>CACWFY010000038.1 GCA_902760345.1 uncultured Bacteroidales bacterium
AAAGTTTAACCGGGTCAACCCTTATCGTGAGTAAGACTCCAAGTAGTCAACTAAAACCGTTAAACTACAGCGGTAGACATAGTACCATGCTGTGGTACGATTTTTGGTACTGTAGTTGGGTTGCTATACATGGGTCATGGCTGCTGCGCCTCAATGATTTCCATGTATATGGTTTTCTCGTCGTTTTTGGCCTCAGTGCAGGATTTCCTACACTGTGCAGTGTAGGAAATCTGATGGTAATGCTCTGATAGTCAGCGTCAAGTGTAGGAAATGCGGGATTTTGACAACCAAAGTCGCGAATCTCGTCGAAAGACAGGGGGGGGCGTCGAAAGTCAGTTGGAGATGCTTTCGCACAGCACTTGGCAGACGCGGTTTTGGAATGCTTTGCCGTCAGCATTGCGCATGATGCCTTGATTGATAATGGCAAAGCAGAGGGGGCGGCCGTCGGCCGTCGTACAATAGCCCGCCAGACTCGAGATGCCTGTCAGCGTGCCCGTCTTGGCGCGTACGTTACCCATCGCTGCGGTCTTCTTCATGCGGTCTTTCAGCGTGCCGTCGACACCCGCAATGGGCAGTGTGGCCGTCAGCACGCTACGCATGTCGGCAGACTGCCAGGCGTGGCGCAGCAGGGCACACAGCAGTTCGGCGCTGACGTAGTTGTAGAGCGACAGTCCGCTGCCGTCGGCAATTTTATAGGGGTTGCGCCCTAGTCCTAATCGGTTGATTAGTCGCTTGGTGATGTCGCGGGCATCACGGGCACGTGCCACGCCCTTGTGGGCAGATGCCGCTGTCTGGTAGAACATCGACTCGGCATAGAAGTTGTCGCTCATCTTCATCATACGTTCCATGACGCTCGCAATGTTGTGGCGCAGGGTGGTCAGCAGTCGGGCATTCTGTGGCGTCGCCCCTTCCGTCAGTCGCACGCTCTCCAGGTTGATACCCATTCGGGCTACCTCTTCGGCAAAGGTCGTCAGGAAGATGTTCTTGCGACCTACCGACAGCGCCCTCAGCGTCGGGTTGTCGTCGTCCCAGCACCAGCCCTCGCCGTAGTCCAGCGCTTCCTTCATCGACTGGTCGGCCACCAGCAGTCCACAGATGCTGTCAATGTCCAGCTGGCGCAGTCCGTCGGCCAGTACGGCCACGTCGTCAACGGTCAGGGTAGGGTCGAAACCGCCCACGCAGTAGACGTTACCCATCAGCGTGCGCCCTTCTATCTGGCCGGTATAATAGACGCTTGTCTTGAAGTCATACTGCGGACCCAACTGGTCGAGTGCCGTGATAGACGTCACCAGCTTCATGCACGATGCCGGGCGCATCAGCTGTCGCTCGTTGTACTTGTAACAAACTGTGTCGGCATTCAGGTCGTAAACCATCAGGCCTACCTGTGACGTTTCAAACATGGGGTCTTGCAGCAGTGAGTCGATCTTGATGCGTAGCGAGTCTTGCGCCTGGACGGCTGTTGCCGTCAACAATATTAGGAGTAAATACAGATATTTCTTCATATTGTTGGCAAAGTTACAAAATAAATTTGTAATTTTGCAGCGTAGAAGATAAAAAAGCATGGTTTATAAGTACGATTTCTTGATAATAGGTGCTGGTGTGGCAGGTATGAGCTACGCTTTGAAGGTGGCGCGAGCTAATAAAGGACGTGTGTGTATGATTTGCAAGGCAGGTCTCGACGAGGCCAATACGTCGTTCGCACAGGGTGGTGTTGCCAGTGTGACCAATCTGGCTGTCGACAATTTCGACAAGCACATCGAGGACACGATGATTGCCGGCGACTACATCAGCGACCGCCAGGCTGTCGAGCAGGTGGTGCGTATGGCTCCCGAACAGATTCAGGAGCTGGTGAAGTGGGGTGTCAACTTCGACCGCAAGGAGAATGGCGACTTCGACCTGCACCGCGAGGGTGGTCACTCGGAGTTCCGCATCCTGCACCACGCTGACGATACGGGTGCAGAGATTCAGCGCGGACTGATGGAGGCCGTGCGTCGTGACCCGAACATCGACATCAAGGAGAACCATTTTGCCGTAGAGATTATCACCCAGCACCATCTGGGTGTGCGCATCACGCGCCGTTCGCCCGACATCCAGTGCTACGGTGCCTACGTGCTGAACCCCGACGAGAAGGTTGACACCTACTTGGCCAAGGTCACCGTGATGTGTACGGGTGGCTGTGGTGCCGTCTATATGACTACGTCGAATCCTGTGATTGCTACAGGCGACGGCATTGCGATGGTCTATCGTGCCAAGGGAACGGTGGCCGATATGGAGTTTGTGCAGTTTCATCCCACCGTATTACACAATCCTAACGAGACACACCCCGCCTATCTCATCACCGAGGCTATGCGTGGCTATGGCGGCATCCTGAAGCTGCCTAATGGCGAGACGTTCATGGAGAAGTACGACGAGCGCCTCAGTCTGGCACCCCGTGATATTGTGGCTCGCGCTATCGACAAGGAGATGAAGATTCACGGACTGGATCATGTCTGTCTGGACGTCACCCACAAGGACGCCGAGGAAACGCGCCACCACTTCCCGAATATCTACCAGAAGTGCCTGTCGATGGGTATCGACATCACCACCGACTATATTCCCGTGCGTCCTGCAGCCCACTATATGTGTGGCGGCATCAAGGTCGACCTGCACGGACAGTCGAGCATTGACCGTCTGTATGCCCTGGGCGAATGCTCCTGCACCGGACTGCACGGCGGCAACCGACTGGCCTCTAACTCACTCATCGAGGCGGTGGTCTATGCCGAGACCGCTGCGCGCCATTCGCTGGAGCGTATCGACCTGTACTACTGGAACGACAACGTGCCGGAATGGAACGACGAGGGTACGATGACCAACGAGGAGAAAGTGCTGATTACGCAATCGGTACGCGAGGTCAACCAGATTATGTCAAACTATGTGGGTATCGTGCGTAGCGACCTGCGCCTGCATCGTGCGTGGGACCGTCTGGACATGCTCTACGAAGAGACCGAGCGCCTGTTCAAGCGCGTTCGTGCCACCCGCGACATCTGCGAGTTGCGCAACATGATCAACGTCGGCTATCTCATCACCCGCTGGGCGCTGGAACGCAAAGAGTGCCGAGGGCTCCACTTCACAACTGACTATCCTCAACACGCTTACGACAAATAAAAAAATGAGTCCGCTTTCGAAGACGGACTCATTTTGTTTTCTGCTGTTTGCTATTTATACCAGATGTTCGATGAGGTCGGCACGCTCGCCGGGCAACATGTCGATAACCGGTATCTCAATCATCGTGTAGCAGCCGGGCTGCAGACGCATAGAGGCACGGGCCACATTGACCAGCACCTGACCCGTCAGGGCGGGGTTGTTAATCTGCATGTTGAACTCAAAACGCTGGTTCTGAGTCTGTCCGCTTACACCCTTGCGTACCATGTGTACACCGTGGCCCATGTCGCGAACGTCGTCAACGCTCTCAACCTGGAATACGTGTGTCTCGTCGCTGGCGAAGTAGGGGTCGGCCTTGATGTCCTTGGCAACCTGCTCCAATGTGTAGCCGTCTTCCAGCTCTACATAGACCATGCGGCGGTGAATGCCTTCACCCAAGGGGATAGTCATTGACAGGGCGTTCTTTACACCGGCCTTGGAACGTACGCAGACCGAGTGGCCCATCGACATGCCTGGTCCGAAGTTGGTATAGCTCAGACCTTTAGGAGCAAGACCCTGCATCAGAGTACGTACTATTGAGTCAGAACCAGGATCCCAGCCAGCAGCAATGACGCTGACGGTACCCGTCTGCTTGTTCAGTTCCATCTGACGCTCGCGGTAGCCACGAATCTGTGTGTGGATATCGAACGAGTCAACAGTATTGATACCCAGTGGAACAATCTGCTTGGCATAATCCTCGCAGGAGCGGGTGGGGGTGGCCAGAATGGCTACATCGACATCCTTCAGTTCCTTGATATCCTTTACAACCTCGTAAGGAGTCAGCTCGATGGGTTTGTCTGCTGCTCCGTTTCTGCGCACTACACCAGCGATTTCAAAGTCGGGGGCGGCCTCCAGGGCCTGAATAGTGTACTTGCCAATGTTGCCGTAACCTACTACGGCTGCACGAATCTTTTTCATATACCTATGCTTAATAATTGTGTTAATTTGCAATTCCGCTGCAAAAGTACACTTTTTCTTTGAGATACGCTACAAAATGTTATTTTTTTTATGTTTTTGTTTGCAAAAAATGTGTTTTACCTAATTACGACCTTACGCCCGTTCTTAATATAGACGCCTGCATTTAGCTGATTTTCATCCATCTGTACACCTACTATATTGAAGATTCGGTTATCATTGAGGCGTTCGGTCTTTAGCTGTTCAATGCCAGTGGGATTAGCAACAGTCACCTTGACGTTGGAGATGCCCAGATAATAGTAGTATGATACGCCTCCTGCTTTGGTTGAGCTCACATAGTTGGAGGCAAAAGTTACTTCTTGCGTGTTACCCGTCCAGATGTTGTTGTTAACTTCGCCAACAGATGCTACGAGTGTTTTGTTGTCATGGTTACGGCCAGGAATGGTAAATTCCACTTCTGTTATCTCGTTGTTATGTGCTGTCAGTGTCAGCGTGTTGTAATTATAGAGTCGCAGTTCGTTGTCGTCAGCATACAGCTTTGAACCTTCCATGCCATAGCTATAGGTGAAGGTAATGCCATTCTTCTCGAATATGATGGGAGTACGTGTCCAATAGCTTCGTAAGTTGTCTGTTGCGCTCCAGTCAACACCTAATGTCGTTTTATTAAGTGCTACCTCACAGTTGTCGGAAGTTGGCTCCTCAGGAAGTTCGCCACCATAATCGAAAGCAACATCTTTCTTTTCTCCCCAGATATAGTCCTCCAGTCCTGGATAATCTACAAAGGGGTTGCGGTTGCCTTGCAGTTGCCAGATGGCATTGTTTCGGTCAATCTCTTTCTGGCTAACGGGGTCTTCCTTCGCCCATCTTATGAGCATGTCGAATGCCCAGGGAGCAAATGGCTGATAGGCGTCTGTTCCCTCCTCTGTATCTGCCGTATTGAACATATCGCAAGTCCAAGTGCCACAGTGTTTGCTACCATCGGCAAGAATCTCACCCAACTTTGTCTTGCTTTCGGGGTCGCGCAACACATCCCACGTGGCAAATCCAGGCTCATAGCACATCACCATGTAGAAATAGATACGTGCTAAGTCGCCTTTGTACTCGTTGTTGGGCTCGAAGACTCGTTTCTTGGCAGGATTTGTTGCTTGTTCAGACCATCCTGAAGTTGAGCAACCACCTTGTTTGCTCTTCTTGCAAAAGTCTTCTGCTGATGCCCAGTCTACTTGTGCCGGGTCGGCAATTTCTCCATATGCGTTGTCGCTACGGTTGTTATTGCAGACGGCATCAGTCGGAATGACGTGTACTATGTCGGAATACATGGGGCGCACGTCTTCGTAATTCTTGCCGCTCTTAGGGCCAGAGGTGGGGTTGAACCACGATTTTACCATTGAGTGCTCGCGCTGAATACCTTTTACACCTTCTTCCGTGCCAGACCCACTACCATGTTTATAGGTGTAGAGCGGGTAGCGTGAGATTTTGGAGTACATATCCCAGATATACTCTCCTTCTAAGCCCTCAAACGTCCTTGGGTCGGAAATGTTATAAGCATACCACAGCGAATCGTAGTGAACAACACTGGGGTTCTTAATAATGTTGAACATTGCTGTTTTTAGTTCGCGGCCTTTCTTGCCGTTGGCTTTCTGATAGTAAGTCCCAGTCCCATTGGGTTGTGCCCACAAAGCCGTTGTGACAAACAGGAGACATAATGTGGTAAGTAGTTTTGTTTTCATAAGCATCATTGTTGTCGGTTCTGCTGCAAAGTTACAAAATAATATCGAAATACCGCATATTTAAAGGCGATTTTTTTACGGCAATACAATAAAATAGGAGGAAAGTGCGTTTGGGAAATTGTATATATACATATTTGTTGGATTATGATTGAATATATCAAGGGTGAGCTGACCGAGCTTTCACCCGCAATGGCTACGGTTGAGGCCGCAGGAGTAGGTTACGCGCTCAACATTTCTTTAACGACCTACAGCGCCATTCAAGGCAAAAAAGACGTGAAACTGTACGTCTATGAGGCTATCCGTGAGGATGCCCATGTGCTCTTTGGCTTCGTGTCGAAGAAGGAACGCGAGATGTTTGAACTTCTCATCACCGTCAGTGGCGTGGGTGCCAACACTGCAAGGATGATGCTGTCATCGATGAGCGTCGCCGAGCTCTGCAGTGCCATCTCACGTGGCGACGAGCGCCTGATCAAGGGTATCAAGGGCATTGGCAAGATGACCGCCCAACGTATCATTGTCGACCTGCGAGACAAGATTGTCGCCCTGGGTATTGCCGACGAGATACCTGCCGGCGGTAGTGTGGCAGCCCCCGTCAACAATGCTGTGCGCGACGAGGCGGTGGCCGCCCTGACCATGCTGGGCTTTGCGCCTGCTCCCACGCAGAAGGTTGTTGTGGCTATTCTGACCGAACAGCCCGACCTGCCCGTCGAGCAAGTGGTGAAGCTGGCGCTGAAACAGATAAAATAGAGGTGAGTGGTTAGAGGTAAGAAGTGAGAAGTAAG
Source organism: uncultured Bacteroidales bacterium (assembly GCA_902760345.1). Lineage (GTDB taxonomy): Bacteria > Bacteroidota > Bacteroidia > Bacteroidales > Bacteroidaceae > Prevotella. Next base: position 6,608 of record CACWFY010000038.1, read on the forward strand.
AGGTTTCCATATATCTTCGCAATTCTGTTGAGTGTGACGGCTATGGCCGTGACACCTGCGGGAAGAAGCTTGTCTGTCGTGGACAAGCCTGAAGATGCCGATACCCTTCCCAAAGCCCGCTGGAAGATTCAGAAGACGGCGCCTGTTGTCGTCGCCGACCTCGACTCCAGCGCCCTCGACCTGCACTTCCCTGAAAATATCAAGCAGCAGGTGGAGTATAACGACTCGCTGAACGTATATATCATCGGTTCAAAGATTGGCGACTCCTACCTGAATACCCCCATTCTGATGACTCCCGAGGAGTATCTGCGGTGGAGCGAACGCAAAGAGCGTGAGCGCTTCTTCCGCCAGAAAGATGCTGAGAATGTGGCCAATAAAGGCAAAGAGAAGTTTAACTTTGCCGATATGCACTTCGACCTGGGCCCTGCCGAGAAGATTTTCGGCCCTGGCGGTGTGCGTATCAAGACGCAAGGTACGGCAGAGTTGAAGCTCGGCGCCAACTTCAAGAACGTCGACAACCCCTCGCTGCCCGAGCGCAATCGTAAGACCAAGGCCGTCGACTTCGACGAGAAGATCAATATCAATGTGACGGGTAAGGTCGGTGACAAGGTGAATATGTCGCTGAACTACAACACCGATGCCACCTTCGACTTCGACACAAAGAATCTGAAGCTGCGCTACGAGGGCAAGGAAGACGAGATCATCAAGCTCGTCGAGGCCGGTAACGTCTCCTTCCCCTCGAACAACTCACTCATCCAGGGTGCGTCGAGCCTGTTTGGTGTACGCACCGACATGCAGTTTGGCAAGCTGAAGCTGCAGACCGTGCTCTCGCAGAAAAATTCTACGTCGAAGAGCGTGTCTTCGAAGGGTGGCACCCAGCTGACACCCTTTGAGCTCAATGTTGCCAACTACGAGGAAAACCGCCACTTCTTCCTGTCCAACTATTTCCGCGAGCGCTATGATGCCGCCATGCAGCAGCTTCCCACGCTGACCTCGGGTGTCACCATCACCCGCGTAGAGGTGTGGGTCACCAACAAGTCGGGAACGACCAGCAACTCACGAAACGTGCTGGCTTTTGCCGACCTCGCCGAGAGTACGTCCATTACTTGGGGTGATGGTGGAAAGCAGTCGGCAGTACCCGACAATAACGCCAACGGCGAATACGATGCGCTGACCACCACCTATGTTGCTGCCCGCGATATCGACCAGGCATCAACGGTGCTGGTGTCTCCTTATTTCGAGGGTGGTACAAGCTACGAGAAGCTGGCTTCAGCCCGTCTGCTCAACTCCTCGGAATATACGCTGAACAGCGCCCTCGGATATATCTCGCTGAAGACCGCCCTGCAGACCGACCAGGTGCTCGCGGTGGCCTACGAGTACACCCAAGGCGGCGTCACCCACCGCGTCGGTGAGTTTGCTGCCGACCATACCTCCACCAACGACGCCTTGTTCGTCAAGTCGCTGAAGAACACGTCGAACAATCCCCAGCAGTTCAACTGGCCGCTGATGATGAAGAACGTCTACTATCTGGCGACAACGGTCGAGAAGACCAAATTCCGTCTGGACATCAAGTATCAGAGCGACACCACGGGTGTCTACGTCAGCTACATCCCTGAGCCGCAGACCAAGAGCACCACGCTGTTGCGCGGACTGGGCTGCGACCGCCTGGACAATAACCTCAAGGCACACCCCAACGGCTATTTCGACTTTGTCGAAGGTTATACCGTGAGCAATGGTCGCGTGTTCTTCCCCTCGGCCGAGCCCTTTGGTAAGACGCTGAAGAGCTTCCTCATGCGTCAGGGTGTCTCTGAGGATGTTGCCGACAAATATGTCTTCCAGGAGTTGTATGACACTACGCAGACCGCCGCCCGTCAGATGACCGACAAGAACAAGTTCCGTCTGGAGGGTCAGTTCAAGGGCACCTCTGCCAACGTCATCTCGCTGGGCGCCTACAATGTGCCGCAAGGCTCTGTGAGGGTTACTGCCGGTGGTGTCGAGCTGTCAGAGGGCAGCGACTATACCGTCGACTACTCTGCCGGCGAGGTGACCATCCTCAATCAGAGCATCATCGATGCTGGCACCAGCGTCAACGTCTCGCTGGAGTCGAACAATGACTACGGCATGCAGCGTAAGCGCATGTTCGGTGTCAACTGGCAATACGACTTCTCAAAGAATTTCCAGTTGGGTGGTACGCTGATGCACCTCTCCGAACAAGCCCTGACGTCGAAGGTCACCATGGGCTCCGAACCTCTGAAGAATACCTTGTGGGGACTGAGCATCAACTGGAAGACCGAGAGCCAGTGGCTCACCAATATGCTCGACAAGCTACCCTTCCTGCATTGTACGCAGCCCTCGCAGATCACCTTCACCGGCGAGTTTGCCCAGCTCATTGCCGGCACGGCCAGCGGTACGCAGGACAACGCGTCGTATATCGACGATTTCGAGAATGCCAAGAACGGCATCAGCGTCAACGAGCCCAAGTCGTGGGTGCTCTCCAGCGTGCCGTCCAGGTTCCCTGAACATAACGACAAGGAGAGTGTGGCCAGCGGTTACAACCGTGCCCTGCTGGCCTGGTATAATGTCGACCCGCTGTTCACCTACCGTTCCAGCAGTCTCACACCCGCCCATATCAAGAGCGACCTCGACCAGCTGTCTAACCACTATGTGCGTGCCGTCTACGTTAACGAGCTCTACCCCAACCGCGACCAGTCGACCTATAGTGGTGCCACCAACACGCTGAACGTGCTCGACCTGGCCTACTATCCCGAGGAGCGCGGTCCCTATAATCTCACCACCGACGTCACCGAGAAGGGTCTGCTCAACAATCCGCAAAACCGTTGGGGCGGCATGATGTGCAAGCTCAACACCACCGACTTCGAGGCGGCCAACGTCGAGTATATCGAGTTCTGGCTGATGGACCCCTTTATCTACTCCACCACCCATCCCGATGCTGCCAGCTATGGCGGTGACCTGTATATCGACCTCGGCGAGGTCAGCGAAGACATCCTGCGCGACGGCAAGAAGTTCTACGAAAGCGGTATGCCTGTCGACGGTACGGGCTCGTTCTCGGAGACCCAGTGGGGTAAGATACCCATTCAGCCCACCCAGACCTATGCCTTTGCCACCACCTCGGGGGCACGTGCCAAGCAGGATGTGGGCTTGAACGGTTTGAACGACGACGAGGAGCGCGTCTATGGCCCTTATGCCGACTTCCTGATGCAGGCCCATGTCAACGACTCCGTGCGTCAGGCGTGGACGGCCGACCCTGCCAACGACAACTACCACTACTTCCGCGGCAGCGACCTCGACGAGCGCAAGGCCAGCATCCTCGAGCGCTACAAGCGCATCAATATGCCACAGGGCAACTCGCCCGACAGCGACCAGCAGACCGAGGGCTACGACACCAGCTACAAGACCTATCCCGACGTCGAGGATATCAATCAGGACTTTACGCTCAACGAGTATGAGCGCTACTATGAGTATCACGTCAGCATACGTCCTGAGGACATGCGACTGGGCTACAACCATATCACTGACGTCCGCGAGGCTGCCGTCACCCTGCGCAACGGCAATCGCGAGACGGTGAAGTGGTATCAGTTCCGCATACCGCTGTCACAGCCCGACGGCAAGGAAGGCAGCATCTCCGACTTCACCAGCGTGCGCTTCATGCGTATGTTCCTCACACAGTTCCAGAAGCCTATCGTGCTGCGTTTCGGTTCGCTCGACCTCGTACGTGGCGAGTGGCGCGTCTACGACCAGCCGCTGACCGCAGGCAGCAATAGCGGCACGCTCGAGGTCAGCGCCGTCAATATCGAGGAGAACAACAACAAGCGCCCCGTCAACTACGTGCTGCCTCCGGGCATCTCGCGCGTCACCGACCCCTCGCAGCCACAGCTCACCGAGGCCAACGAGCAGGCGCTGAACATGGTGGTGAAGAATCTGTCGAAAGACGAGTCGAAGGCTGTCTACCGCAATACCACGCTCGACCTGCGCCAGTATCGCCGTCTGCAGATGTTCGTTCATGCCAACCATCTCATCGACGACGCCACCAACCTGCAGAACGACCAGCTGGCCGTCTTCATACGTCTGGGTAGCGACTACAAGAGCAACTACTACGAGTATGTCATCCCCCTGAAGCTCACGCCCGACCGCAACGACTATAATAAATATAATGTAGACGACTGCCGCGCCGTATGGCCCGAGGACAACATGCTCGACATCGACCTCAGCCTCTTTACCCGTGTCAAGAAGGCCCGCAACAAGGCCCGCGCCATGGGTACGGCCAGCTATATCACCCTCTTCAGCGACTACGACCCCGAAAAGCCCAACAACAAGGTGTGCGTGATGGGTAATCCGTCGCTGGGCGAGGTGAAGACCATGATGATTGGTGTGCGCAACCTCTCGAGCACCCTGAAGAGCGGTGAGGTGTGGGTCAACGAGCTGCGCCTGCTTGACGTGGTCAACAAGGGCGGTTGGGCCGCCTCCGGAGCCATGAACATCCAGCTGTCCGACGTGGGCACCGTCAACCTCACGGGTAAGGTGATGACCGAGGGCTTCGGTGGTCTGGAAGATGGCGTGCTGTCACGCTCGAAAGAGGACTACAGGACCTACTCCGTGACCACCTCGCTGGAGCTGGGCAAGTTCTTCCCCGACAAGATGAAGGTGACGGCACCCCTCTACTATTCCATCACCAAGGAGGAGACGCGGCCGAAGTACAATCCGCTGGACACCGATATGGAGCTCGACGACGCCCTCGAGAGTATGGAGCAGCACGAGCGCGACTCCATCGAGAGCATTGCCGTGACGCGCTCTACCACCACCAACTTCTCGCTGAGCAATGTCCGCTTCGGCATCAAGACCAAGCGCCACCCCATGCCCTACGACCCTGCCAACTTCTCGCTGTCGTACAGCCACTCCCATCGCCACTCGTCTGGCGAGACCACCGTCTACGAGCGCGACGACCAGTGGCGTGGCTCGCTCAATTACAGCTATACGCCCGTCTATAAGTCGTGGGAACCCTTCAAGAAGTCGAAGAGCAAGTCGAAATGGATGGCCTTCCCCAAGGCCTTCGGACTGAACTGGCTGCCACAGAACATCACGTTCAACTCGGAGATGACACGCGTCTACAACGAGTTGCAGGAGCGCGACATGGACAACCTCGGCGGAGCACAGCTGCCTGCCACGTTCAACTCGCAGTTCCTGTGGAATCGCGACTTCTCGCTGCGCTGGGACCTCACTAAGAACCTGCACATGAACTTCCAGTCGGGCACGCAGGCCGAGATCGAAGAGCCCTACAGCGACAAACCCATCAACAAAGACCTCTATCCCGACCGCTATACGCATTGGAAGGACTCTGTATGGCAGAGCATCAAGCACTTCGGCCGTCCGCTCGACTATCGCCAGACGTTTACCGCCTCCTATCAGCTGCCGCTGAACAAGCTGCCCATCTTTGACTGGATCAACAGCGACGCCAGCTATTCAGCCACTTATAACTGGGTGCGCGGCCGCGAGATGGACGACGGCACGTCGCTGGGCAACACCATCTCGAACAACCGTCAGATCAACATCAACGGTACGCTCAACATGGAGACGCTCTACAACCACTTCCCATTCCTCAAGGAGGTCAACGAGCGCTTCAAGAAGGCTATCGCCAAGCCCACCGCAGCCCAGAAAGCAGCTAAGAAGAAAGCTGCCGCCGACAAGAAGACCGCCGCCGATAAGAAGCAGAACGCCGCCAAGGACTCCACTACTCCCGCCAGTTCTCTGGCGAGCAAAACCCCCGACGCCAAGCTGCCCAAGAACAAGAACGCCTACCAGCGCGAGCTGGCGCTGGTGCCCGACAGCACCTTCAAGATCACCCACGGCAAGAAGACCAAGCGCCTCATCGTCACCGCCAAGACACAAGACGGCAAAACCTATCCCGTGAAGTATAAGGTCATCGACCAGAACAATATCTCCATCAAGGGCACCGACAGCGTCAGCATCAAGGTCAGCGTCGTCGCCAAGCCGCCGTTGGAGAACGAGTGGTGGTACAAGCCCACGCAGAGCGCCGCCCGTCTGCTGATGATGGTACGCTCCATCGGCATCTCCTATCGCAACCAGTATGCCATGTCGCTTCCCGGCTTCAAGCCCAATGTCGGCGACGCCTTCGGCCAGCGCACGGGTGGTGTCATGGCCCCCGGTCTGGGCTTCGCCTTCGGACTCACCGGCGACGAGTTCCTGCAGAAGGCTGCCGACAACGGCTGGCTGCTCATGGCCGACAGCATCGCCACGCCCGCCACGACCAATACCACCACCGACCTGCAGCTGCGTGCCACCCTCGAGCCTGTGCGCGACCTGAAGATCGACCTCAATGCCTCGCGTACCGAGAGCCGCTCGCGCAGCATCCAGTATATGTATCAGGGCATGCCCACCACCCAGACCGGAACGTTCAACATGACCACCGTCTCCATCTCGTCGTCGCTCGAAAGCATGGGCGATGCCAACAACGGCTATTCCTCGAAGGTCTTCGACCGCTTCTGCGACGCCCTGCCGCGCTTCCAGCAGATGGCCGCTGCCCACTATGGCACCGATGTCGACCCCTATAGCGCCGTGGTCATGATTCCCGCCTTCCTCGACAGCTATACCGGCAGTGGCGGCGGCAGCCTCGACCTCCTGCCCGCACTCACCAAGCTCCTGCCCAACTGGACCATCCGCTATTCCGGCCTGTCAAAGCTGAAGTGGTTCAACGAGCACTTCAAGTCCGTCAACCTCAACCACTCCTACAAGAGTGTCTTCGCCGTAGGCAGCTATACCAGCAGCACCGAGACCGCCTCGCTCTTGGGCTGGAACGTGCCCACGGTGAGCATCAACGAGTCGTTTGCACCCCTCATCGGTGCCGACGTCACCTTCCTCAACAACCTCACGCTGAAGGCCGAATATCGCCGTACGCGCGTGCTCAACCTCTCGATGACCAGCGTGCAGATCAACGAGTCGCGCTCCAACGATATCGTCCTCGGCATGGGCTATAAGATTAGCGACTTCCGCCTCTTCGGCAGCGGTGCCAGCCGTAAGATCAAGAAGGCACAGAGCGGCAACAGGTCCAAGAAAGCCACCGACGACGGCAAGACAGCGGCAAAGACCACTACGTCCAATAAGAAGTCTGGCGTCAACCACGACCTCAACCTCCGCCTCGACGTCTCCCTGCGCGACCAGGCAGCCATCACCCGCGACATCGCCACCCGCACGTCGGCAGCCTCCAGCGGCAACTCCGCCCTGAAGGTGTCGTTCATGGCCGACTACACCCTCTCGCGCCTGATGACCCTCTCCGCCTACTACGAGCGCCAGACCAATACGCCTCTGCTGTCCTCCAGCAGCTATCCCACCACCACCCACGACTTCGGACTCTCCATGAAGTTCTCCCTGACGCGATAAGGGACTCACTTTCTCTTCTCCCACCCTCTCAGCATCGCCAGCCAGTCCATGACTTCCAAATGTTACACTGTTACACTATCATAGCATTGTCTAGTATGAACTCTCGCCCTTTCTCCGTCCACACCAGTCGCGACTTCAACCTGCGGCGACCATCATGGCCATAGACGTATTGGTAGCGATATGCCGCGAGACCCAGATGCAGATACTTGGGACTGAGCACCCACTGATGGTTATAATACTATTTTTCATATACATTATTTTATTTTACGTCGCCTCCTTGCAGACGACCTTTATTGTTGTTGTTTAGAATAATTCGTTTAATTCGTTGTAGTTTTCCGTCCGGGCCTTCCCGCCGTGTCCTTTGTATCAATAAGTCAAAGATCGCTGCAAATCTTGTTTGCATCGGCAAAGGTAGGCAAAAAAAATAGGTGCCTAAAGAAGCTTTAGACACCTATAGAACTTATAAAACAATTTCTATAACTTTAGCGCATTTCGCAATACATTTCTTTCAGACTCCCTATCTCAGGTTCCAACTCCAGCTTCGTCTGCAGTGTGCTCAGTTGCGCAGCATACTGCTCCAGCTTTTTTGTCAGAGTGTCAAACTCACCTTGGTTTAGTTCCATATTTTGTTTAGTTTTAGTTAAAAAAAGGAACTGCAAAGATACGAAAAAAAGTTGTAATTGGTAACGGATTTTGGAAGATTAACGCAATTCGACCTAAAATAAAGGCAAGACGGGGATTTAGAGCCCCTTGATAAGGGGCGGCTATAATGCAGGGATATGCAAATTGGGGAGGATTGGTGAAAGAGTTAGGTTGCCAAATCGTAACCCAGGAAACGGGTTTCTGAGGAGGGTTAATCTTCCCAAATTAGTAACGCAAATTGTGGCAGAATGGGGCATCTACAACCGCCTGTTCACCACCCGTTTCTTATTCCGCAAACTGCTACATTTTGCATAGCGATGGATGCCTAAAAAGATAGTAGTTTTGCAGCCAGAATTAAAAAAGGAGTAAGAAACATGAGAAGTACTTTTAACATTCTGTTCTATGTGAACAAGAGTAAGGAGAAGAATGGTGTGGTGCCAGTTATGGGCAGGGTTACGATTAACGGGACACAGAGCCAGTTCAGTTGCAAGAAGTCCATCCCACTTGACATGTGGGACGTGAAGGGCAACTGTGCCAAGGGACGAAGCAAGGAGGCTTTGCAGATCAACCGAGAGTTGGATAACATCAAGGCGCAGATCATCAAGCACTATCAGCACCTGTCAGACCGCGAGGCTTTCGTGACTGCTGAGATGGTGCGCAACTCCTATCAGGGCTTTGGCAGCGAGTACGAGACGCTGATGAGTGCTTTCGACAAGGACATTGCCAATCAGAAAAAGCGTGTCGGAAAGGACAGGGTTGCCAGTACCTTGTGGGCAATGGAGCGTTCACGGAAGGATGTGGCTGAGTTCATACAGTCGCATTACCGTCGCACGGACATGTCAATGCTGGAACTGACGCCGGAGTTCATCAAGGACTTTTCCGTTTATCTCAGCACAGATCGGGGATTGGCCAATGCCACAATCTGGCAGCGTTGCATGTGGCTGAAGGGCGTCGTGCTAAGGGCGCACTACAACGGAAAGATTCCTCGTAACCCTTTCGCTCAGTTCCACATTAGTCCGAACTGCAAGGAAAGGGAGTTCCTGACCGAGGACGAACTGAAAGCCGTCGTGACGCATGAGTTTGAGGATGACAATCTGGCCTTCGTTCGCGACATCTTCGTCTTTGTCTGCTTCACAGCCCTTTCATTTATCGATGTAAAGGAACTGACGACAGACAACATCGTAGATATTAACGGTGACAAATGGATAATCGGCCATCGTCACAAGACGAGTATCCCATTCCAAGTGAAACTGATGGACGTACCCTTGCAGATTATCGACCGGTACAAGCACCTACAGGAAGACAAACTCGTATTCGGCAAGATGAACTATTGGTCGATGTGCAAGAAGCTGAAGAAGGTCATGGAAGCCTGTGGGATAGAGAAATCCATAAGCTTTCACTGTGGACGGCACTCATTCGCAACATTGGCACTTTCAAAGGGAATGCCCATAGAGAGTGTAAGCCGAGTATTGGGACACACGAACATCGTTACGACACAGATCTACGCCAAAATAACGAGCCAAAAACTCAACAACGACCTGACGATGCTGGGCGACAAGCTCAATGCTTCATTCAAGGACATCAAGACAGCATAATGGTTGATGCTCAAAAACTTCAAAGCAGAAAGACGAATGATTAGCGATAGTCTGTCATCCGTCTTTCTGCGTTATTATTCATGACGCTAACTTATGGGGCTTTCTCTTTTTCCCTCTTGTTAACGTGACGGATGATAGCATGATTCCAAGACCCTCTCCAGATCACTCTCACGATACAGCACCTTACCACCTAATAAAATATAAGGTAATACGCCATCATTGCGATATTCCTGTAGCGTTTGCTGACCTTCAAAATCTCAGCAACCTCCCTATCTGTCAGGTATCGCTCACCATCAAGCATAGGACGATAGTTGCCTGTGACATTCTTGTACAATGCCAGTACCTCCTTCATACTCTCCAATACTCGCTTCACACCAGCATTGTGTGGCATTATCAGTTCGTTCATATATCACCTCCTTTCCATTGAAAACGTCCATACGAATGAGTATCTTTCTTCCTGGTCTCAACAAGCGGGATGATACGTTCTACATCCTCTGGCTTATAGTAGGTCTTATGCTCGATTTGAGAGTAAGCCAACGTTCCGTTTTGGCGGAGCGTCTGCAATGTTCTTGGGCTGATGTTCAGTATCTGGCATACGTCCTGGTTATCAAGCCAATCACCAAGTCGTTTGTCTGTTCCTCTATCAGCCATCACTTTCATCTGATTGACGAAGTTGTTAAAGCTCGTCAGCAGTTCCTCGTAGGTACTGCGCTCTATTGATATAACCTCCATAGTCTAATTTAGTTTTTGTGAATCTGCGGGCAAAGGTACATCAACATTTTCGAATGGTACACCGTCGAAAAATAGTTCTTGGTTTTTAACGTTTGAACAACTTACAAGCCTACTATCCGCTGAGCTTGCTCAACCTTGGTGTGCGGCAACTCCCATTGCGGCATTGGGGCCATAAAGGGGTAGTAGGCTACCCCTATTGTGGCATCACTCCGCATGGGTGGGATTAGATTCTACCCCCTATTGAGGTATTGTGATAGCATTTAAGACACACGTTCTTGTTAAATCTACCAAAAAGTGCTATTAATCTGTATGTTTTCAGGATAAAAATGTGTAATTTTGCTAAAAATACAGCTCACATGAACGTCGTTTGCTAAGTTTTTCTTATCTTTGCAACGTGGCGGAAGGACCGTCGCAGTCGTGACATAGGAAGCGTTTAGCTTTTTCCATATTGGGAACTTCGACAACTCTCATGAATGTTTGGAAAAGTAAAGACGTTCTTCCCTTGGTTGTGATAGTAGTGGATTATATCCAATTACGTCATACAAGGGTGTGAGCTGTTTTTCTAATCTAACATTCAGGCAGTCGAAGGCCTCCCAATGGATTAGCTGACAGGCTCACACTTCTTTTATTGTGGCTAACCTAAACTTAATATTGCATTGAGAGCCTGATGCAGATTTGTTTACTAAAATGAATATTGAAGAGTTGAAAAAGTGTTTGTTAGATTCGAAAATGGCTTTAACAGAAGGAAATGTCTTGGATGTATATGCATACTTGAGCACAGGTGGAAGTTTAGATTCTTATCCCAATAAGGAGGAGCTAGACGCAGTAAAAAACGTTTCAAAGAACTAATTTAATTCTATTTCGTTCTGTGGATAAAAGGATTCTTGCTAAGTGTTAATGTCTCCGAGGATAGACACCTCATGGATGAAAAAGCACTTAAAAATGTAATTATATGAAGTAGAATGGCATTTTTAATAGCAATTTGATATGGACAAACTTATTCTTGTTTCAGTTATTATGTTCTTAAGTACATTGAAAGGGTTTTCTCAGAGTTCTAACTATGCTTACATCGAGGGAATAGTTAAATCTCCATCATCAGTAATTATTACTCTCAAAACCTTTGCTACTAAGAAGAAAGAAGTGGACAAAGAAGCAAAATGTGCTGCCCTTAAGATTATTATGTTTGATGGGGTTGAGGGAACTATATACAATAGGCCACTTCTAAGACAGGGTGTTGCAGCATTACATGATAATGAAGAATTCTTCAGTGCTATGTTTAATGACAGATTGTCTGATTATATAAAGCAAGCCAAAATGCAATCTGATTTCAAAAAAGCAGAGAAAGAAGAAAAGTCCACCTTGTATTCTGTTGAGGTGAATTACATTCAATTGAAGAAAGATTTGGAGAAGAATAAAATTAGTAAACAATTAGGAATATGAAAAAAAATATATTTATGCTTTTAGTTGCTATGATGGCAACATGTGTAATGGCCCAGTCTGGTGCTCAGCCTAAGATAATGGTTATCCCTTATACGAAACAGGGCGAGGATATTAGGACAATACTTGAGGCGGATGAAAACAAGAGAATCGTTTTAACAAAAATCAAAGAGGCTTTTGATGAACGAGGTTATTCTACTGTTGATTTTATTGCTAAATTAAAAGCAATCGAAAGTGGTAATACATTTAATGTGGACAATCAGTCTGATATTAAATCCCAGATTATCGATATGTCTGGTGCCGATATATATGTTGAAGCAGAAATCACATGCTTGCAAAAAAACATTGCGGGGCAAGGTAATCCAGAAAGTCGGGTAAAAATCATAGTTACTGCATATGATGCATCCACTGGAACGTCTTTATCAAACAAGATTGGCGAAAGTGGAACTTTCTATACGAATGACATAGCAAAATTAGGAATGAAAGCAATTTCATCTTGTGCAGATGATTTTCTTCGCATCATGCAGGATAAATTTACAACTATGTCTGAAACAGGACGGTCTGCTATGATTCAATTAGGACTAAGTGAAAACTCTGAAATTGATTTTGAAAAAGAAATTGGAAGCGAAGGGCTTCAACTCAAAGATGAAATTGAATTGTGGGTTGAAGAACATGCATATAACGGAGATTATCACATTCAGGGCTCTACAAAGACTAAGATAATAATTGATGACATGAAGCTGCCACCTATAGATCCCAATACGGGCAAAGCTTATTCATTAAGTAAATTGAGTATGGATTTCTTGAAGTTTTTTAGGAAATTAAATATACCAGTTTCACGTAGTACTCGAGGTAATACTTTGTATATAACTATCAATTGACTTTTATGAAAGCTTTTATTTTATTAATAACTCTTCTCATGTCATCTTCAATTTACGCCCAAAGCCTTGATGATGTGGGGAAAATTGTTATCGGTGTCGATGTTCCAGAAACATCTTCGACGGAGACGAAAGAACTCAAAGAGTATATCGTAAATAAAATATCTCATTGGGTAGCTCAAGCAGGCTATTCTGCAAAAGGCTTTTCATCTTTCAGTATTAGTCCTAATATCATAATTGATAGTGAAGATGTTGCGGAAGGTGGTATGAAAAATGTTTATGTGATTAAAGGCTCGCTCTTTCTAAGTGTTTTGCAGAATGATGGCGACGTTGTGTTTTCTTCAATATCATTGCCATTCCGAGATTCTTCTACAAAGAAAATAACTGCAATCAAAAATGGGATTGGGAAATTGCAATATAAAAAAATGATACCCTTATTAGACGAAGCAAAAGAGAGAATTCTCAAATATTATGAATCTCAAAAAGCGAACATATTTGCTCAGGCAGATTTTATGGCCAAGCAAAAGGATTATGATGGCGCAATAGCTTATATAATGTCAATTCCTTCAAGTTTGACAAATATATATCAGGAGGCTCTTACTAAAGCAGATTCATATTTGGAAAAGAAGAACAAAGCCTATAATGATAGTGTTTTTGTTGTTGCGAATAGTTATCTAGCTCAACACGATGCAAGGGCAGCGCTTGATGTCCTAACCGAGTATAAAGACATGCAAAATGGTCAAGATCAAACATATAAGCAAATTCTATCTAAAGCAGAAGCTCTTGTTACAGCTGAAGAATTGGCTGCAGCAAGAGAAAGAAGACGTCAATACTTAGATGAAAAAGAACGTCAATATCATCAGTGGGAGGTAGAAGAAAAGGAACGTAATCATCGTATGAGTATGGATAATCAACATATGGCATATAGACGTGCTGCACTTGCATCAAATGAAAGAACGGAAGCTAGGAAAATCGCTGCCGGTGAAAGGCTCGCCTCACAAGTAATTTCGGCAAACGAGCGCATAAGCCATCACCGAATTTACGCCATAAAGAGTGTCGCCTCTGAGTATTATAAGAATAACCAAACAAGAACATTAATAGTCAAACATCAATATTAATAATTATGAAAAAGTTAATATCTTTTATTGTTACTGCATGTATTACATTAGCAGGTTTTTCCCAAACAAGTACTAATGCCGACGGTTCTTTGAAATTGAGAGGCAATGTCGCTATTATTTCAACTTATCATGCATTCACATTTAAAGATGGTGTTTTCGAACAACAGATAAATGATGAGGTCGCATCTGAAGTCAAATCAGCTTATAATGCAATAGCGATGCAAACATTTGGCAATTCTTGCTTCGGAATTGTCAACCGTGATAATGAAGCATTTAATAATGTGATGAAACAACTTGAAGAGCAAAAACTTGAGGATTATATGGATGGCTTTACTGTAAAAGCCAAAGGACAAGGTGCAGATTGTCTGTGCATAATTGACAATACGACTTATACAGAAAACAACTTTGCTCAAATAATTGTGTCTATTAGATTTATAAATATTGTAAATAATACAGGTTATCATTATACTTTAAAGTCAAAGCCCACTAATATGGCTGATGCAAAAAAGGTGCAAGAGGAGGCTGCAAAAATGGCAGACAAGACTTTACAGTTCCTCTACCAACATATATTGGATGTTTACCCTGAACAATATGGTATAGCAAAAGCAGATGGAAAGAAATTGCATTTAGCAGCGTATCAGCCTAATGGAAGAATATTGTTAGATGATAAGTGGTACGCTTTTAGGTATACACAAGAGCAACTCAAGATCAGAAATCAATCGATACCAGTTACAGTTCTAAAGAAAGAAGCTGAGGCAAAGTTTGACAAAGCAGATGGAGGGTATTGTCAAGTCAAAGCGGATAAAGCTCTGCCTGTATCTCAGGATATCGTATTATTTAGGAATCAGGACGAACCAGTTGTTACTGCAGGATACACGCCGATAACATTTTTCGCATTGTCTTATAATCCCAAGACTCATGATGGATTTATAAAGAATCGTGTAAACAATGCAGTTTATGATGCCATAACGCGGCATCCAGGAATGGTTCTAATTGAACAAGAACATTTGCCAGAATTGAAGAAAGAAAGAGATCTTCAAAAAACAGAAGATTTCATAGATGGACATGTCGTTGAGCAGATGAAAGCGATTGGTGCCCAATTTATGCTCCATTTAGATAATTTCGTAATAGAAGGAAGCAAGGTGTCGTTCCAGCTTAACATGGTATCTGTCGCTGAAAACAGAATTGTACGAAATGTCGATGTAACAACATCTGTAGACAATATAGAGAATGAGATGTATAAGCAGATATGTGAACGATTAACATATCCATGTAATGTAACTAAATTCGAAAAAAAGAAATTGGCAATACTATCAGGATGGGCGCTTAAGTCTGGTGAAAAAATTGAGATTATTGCAAACAAAGAAATTGTAAATCCAATATCCAAAGAAGTTTCGTATAGTAAAGTTCCTCTATGTGGCTGTACTGTCAAAGAATATATGGGGAATAAATTTGTAGCTGAAGTTGACGAGATTATAAATGAAGATGATTTCAAATTAATTGAAAAATATAGTGGCGAATCAGCGCTTTCAATAAAAATGGATGGCTCAGATATTAAATCGGATGACAGTGAAATCAGTGATGTGGAGAAAGCTGATAAGAAACAAGAAAAGGCAAACAAGAGGAAAGGCTTCTTAAAAGGTCTTGGAGATGCATTCCTAAATAATAGTAGCGTAGGCGTTCAAGCTAAATAACCTCAATTTGTATTGAAAGCCAAATTTGAAAAAAGTTACGGAAGAAACTTTCAAGTTCTCCCGTAACTTTTGTTTTACGACCTAAAACCAGTAGGATGGGTACAGCGTATACAACGGAAAGGGGCTATGACGCCCTTTACTTCAGCAGGTTCCTACCCTCATTCTCTTCCAGCACCTGCATTTGTTGAATGGCAATCTGATTGAGTTTCACAAGCCTTTCGCCCTGTGGCACACCATCGTTGATAAGTACAGCGTTGATGTTCTCCATGTTTGAGAGACAGATGAGTTCATTGATTGTGGCATAGTCGCGGATATTACCCTTGAGGTCAGGATTGGCATCTCGCCATTGTTTGGCTGTCATTCCAAACATAGCAACATTCAGCACGTCGGCTTCCTCGGCATAGATGATGCTTGCCTGGGCAACCGTGATTTCTGCTGGTACTAAGTGACTCTTGATGGCATCGGTATGTATGCGGTAGTTAATCTTGGAGAGTTCACGTTTAGCTGTCCAGCCCAAAAGTTTTTGCTCTTCCTCTTTTAGTCTTTGGAATTCTTCAATCAAGTAGAGTTTGAAGGGTACACTGATAGCAGTACCAAACTCGAAAGCAATATCCTTAAAGGCATAGGTACCACCATATCGTCCTTTCTTGACAATGATACCAATAGCGTTAGTTTTCTCAATCCACTCGCTCACACTCATGACAAAACTCGGCAAACCAGCTTGCATTCTAAAGTGGTCAAATTCGACCACTTTGAAATTTGGGTTGTGAATCATTTCCCAAGTTCCAAGAAACTCTATGGTGTATCTGGTGCGTATCCAGTTTTTGATAACATCTGCAGCACGGCTTTCACTTCGCTTGCCATTAGCCATGTCTGTTAGTGAAATATAGTCCTTGTCATTATGCGACAGGACCGTTATCTCTGTATTCTGGACTGTTATCTTAGCCATAAGATATTATCTGTTTTGAATTATGTGTGCAAAGGTAGCACAAAAACACGAAACAAAAGAAGAAAGAGTGAAAAATCCCTCAAAAGTTTTGTCGTCTCGCATATTCTATATACTTTTGCACCCGAAGTTGAGTCATAAAACGGCTGGTGGCTCTTCTTCGGGTGCTCATTGAAAGCAATTTTTAGCAGAACGTGGAATTGAGTACGGTCTCCAATTCGTAACCCATTATTTCCTCAATTCCCCAGACTGCCTTTATTTAAAGAAATTTTGCGAATTCTTGCAAAGTTACGAAAAAAGAGTGGATCGTCCGCCGGACCATCCACTCTTTTTTCTGTTAATTATCTATAATGCTCAAAACCGCAATTTTGTGCAATCAAAGTGTACTGTCCAGTTCTTCTATACAATTTAGACAGAAATCCTCCAGCCCAATATAGTAGATACCATTCTCGTCGTACCACATAAGCCTAGAAGCAGCTTAGAGTATGCCTTCCCTACTTCAACAACTGCCACTCACCCTTAACCTTCGAATGTTCAGGGTCGATATATCTCAGTTTCTTCAAATCGTCAATTGCACGCTGTATGGTACGCTCACTCACACCCAAATCCAGTAAAACGACTGTCAACTACATCAGGAAATAACCAAAAAACTGTCAACCAAAATCAGGAAAAGACACATGTCTGTGACAGTATTACAGATTACAGTTTTATATTGCGCTATGGCTAAGAGAAAGTGAGGATAAAAGAGATTTTTATGTAAAATATTTTTATTATATTATATATATTATAATATATATAATATAATAGTCTTGTTTCGAGCTTCTAGCCAGAAGATATATGGTGCGAAAAAAAACTGTAATACTGTAATACTGTAATAGCCCGTGTCTTTCCAGCCTAAAAAAACTAGACTCCTTCAACTAAGAAAGTTGACTGCGACAGCTGAATGGGTTGACTCCCCCCTTACCCCCCTCTAAAAGTGGGTGATGTGCACACGTTCCGAAAAAT
>CACWFY010000039.1:0-24255 GCA_902760345.1 uncultured Bacteroidales bacterium
TATCTGATCTTGTCGGCACAGTACGAGTCGTACATCCTGCCGCTGTCGGTCGTACTCTCCGTACCTTTCGGACTGGCAGGCTGTTTCCTCTTCACGATGATGTTCGGTCATGCCAACGATATCTACATGCAGATTTCGCTTATCATGCTGATTGGTCTGCTGGCGAAGAACGCCATTCTGATTGTACAGTTCGCTCTTGAGCGTCGTGAGACGGGTATGGCCATCACATGGTCTGCAGTCTTGGGTGCTGCCGCTCGTCTGCGTCCTATTCTGATGACCTCACTGGCTATGGTTATCGGTCTGTTGCCGATGATGTTCGCTTCGGGTGTAGGCAAGAATGGTAACCAAACGCTGGGTGCCGCAGCCGTTGGTGGTATGTTGATTGGTACGATTCTACAGCTCTTTGTCGTTCCAACGTTGTTTGTGATTTTCCAGACTTTGCAGGAGAAGATTGCTGCCGAACTGGAACAGTATGCCCATGCTGAACCCGTAACTTATGAATTGGAGAAATAAACGACTATGAAGAAGATAATGATATTTGCAGCCGCTACACTGCTGATGGGCAGTTGCGGTGTTTATAATAAGTACGAGCGACCCGATGTCAATACTCAGGGACTGATTCGCGACGCATACAGCGACATTGACACGCTGGCCGTCCAGGACACAGCCTCGTTCGGCAACCTGCCCTGGCGTAGCGTCTTCACCGACCCGCAGCTCCAGGCGCTCATCGAACAGGGTCTGCAGAGAAATGCCAACCTGCAGAATGCGGCCCTGACGGTACAGATGTATGAGGCCATGCTGAAGGCCGCCAAACTGGCCTTCCTGCCGGCTATCAACATTGGTTCGCAGCAGTCTATGGGAAGCATCTCGACACTCTATACCGACCCGTCGGTAACGACCAAGTCGTATTCGCTGCCTGTCACTGCCAGCTGGACGCTAGACCTCTTTGGCAATATCCTGTCGCAGAAACGTAGCACCCAGATGAAGCTCCTGGGATACAAGGACTATCAGATGGCTGTTCGCGCACAGGTAATCAGTGGCATCGCCAACGCCTATTACACCTTGTTGATGCTTGACCGTCAGCAGGACATCGTGAAAGAGATGACGCAGATGTCGAAGGAGACGTGGGAGATGATGAAGCTGCAGTATAACTTAGGCCGTGTACGCTCTACCAGCGTACAGAGTGCAGAAGCCGCCTATCTGTCGAACCAGACGCAGGCCAACGACCTTCAGCGCCAGATACGTGCCACCGAAAATGCATTGTCGTTGCTGATTGGCCAGGCCGGCCAACAGATTCCCCGTTCAACGCTGGAAAACCAGTCGCTGCCCACAGAGTTCTCTACAGGTGTCGGCGTGGCTTTACTGAAGAACCGTCCTGACGTGCATAATGCTGAGATGAATCTGGCATCTTGCTTCCACGACGTACAGACAGCCCGCTCGCAGTTCTATCCCAACATCACTGTAGGTGCTTCAGCTGCATTCACCAACTCCAATGGTGCACTGGCTCCCGGCAAGTGGCTGACAACTCTCTTTGGCTCGCTGACGCAACCGATTTTCAATCGTGGTGCACTGACAGCCAATCTGAAGGTCAGCAAGTTACAGTATGAGCAGGCTTTCAACACGTGGCAGAACGCCATCCTCTCGGCAGGCAACGAGGTCTCCAATGCGCTCGTCAACTATAATGGCTACGACGCCAACAGTAAGTTGGAGGCTCAGCGCATTGAGGTGTTACAGAAGAACGTCGAGGACACCCAAGCCCTCTACACATCTAGTGGATCGTCGTATCTGGAAGTTCTCACGGCCCAGACGCAACTGCTTGCAGCCAAGCTGAACAAGGTCACCGACGACTTCAACAAGATGCAGGCTGTGGTAAGTCTCTATACTGCTCTTGGAGGCGGCGGGAAATGAGTTAAGAATTATGAGTTAAGAGTTAAGAATTATGGCAAGCGAAATATCCCCTAAAGCTGATATCAGCCCCAAGGCGAAAATCGGCAACAACTGTAAGATATTCCCCTTCGTATATATCGAAGACGACGTGGAGATTGGCGACAACTGCATCATCATGCCCTTCGTCAGCATTCTCGATGGTTCACGCATTGGCAACGGCAACAAGATCCATCAGGGTTCAGTCATCGGTGCCCTGCCCCAAGACTTCAACTATCGTGGCGAGAAATCGTATGTGAAGATCGGCGACAACAATGTGATTCGCGAGAATGTCGTCATCAACCGCGGTACCTATCGCGACGGTGCTACCGTTATTGGCAATCACAACTACCTGTTGGAAGGTACCCACATCAGCCACGATACGGTGGTGGGCACCAACTGCGTATTTGGTAATGGCGCCAAGATAGCCGGCGACTGTGTCATCGGCAATGGTGTTATCTTCTCTACCGGCGCCATCCAAAATGCCAATACTCGTGCTGGCGACATGTCGCTGATACAGGCTGGCTGCGCCTTCTCACACGACGTGCCTCCCTATATCATTGCCGGTGGCAGTCCGATGGAGTATGGCGGTCCGAATACGAAGATTATGGACTTTGCCGGCGTCGACAAGAAGGTGCAAAAGCATATTGCCAACGCCTATCGCCTGCTGTTCCACGGAAAGACCAGCGTGTTTGATGTCATCAATCAGATTAAGGACCAGGTACCCGACGGTCCTGAAATTCAGAACATCATCACGTTCCTGCAAGGTTCCAAACGTGGTATCATGTGCAAGTAAAAAAGAAAAATCCCCGCAAAAACGGGGATTTTCTTTTTAATATGATGCCGTACAAGGAATGCCTGCAGCTATCACTCTGTCACGAATAGCATCCAACTGTTCGTGAGTGGCTTTTTCCAATCCTTGAGCTGGCGTTTCTCGGTCAATGGTATAAACCATCACCTGCTGCGGCTTGATTTGCTTGACGACTTCCAACCACGGCCCGACAAATTTCTCGCCGGTATTATCTACGCTCACACCATTGCAGTATCCCCGCATAAACATCGTCTGAATAATGCAATGCCCGTTAAAGGCCTTCATTCGCTCGACAATGGTCCGAACATCATATTGACCGTTAGGACGGTCGACTTGATGGATGTAGTCAGAAGAAACGGTATCGAGTTTCAGGATATTGTCATCTACGCGTAACAAGGCGTCGTGCACCTGAGGACGGTGTATCATCGTGGAATTTGACAACACACAAACCTTCGCCTTCGGACAGTATTGGTTGCGCAGACTGATGGTATCATCGATAATCTCCGCAAAGTGCGGATGACAGGTCGGCTCTCCATTGCCGGCAAATGTCAGCACGTCGGGCAACTGTCCTTCAGCCGTCATCTCCTGCAACTTCTTCTCCAAATGCCGGCCAACCTCCTCACGGGTAGGCATCGGCTTCGTGGGACGATGGTCACTATTGAAACCACACTCGCAATAGATGCAGTCAAACGAACACACCTTACCATCAGCAGGCAGCAGGTTGATACCCAGCGAAATGCCAAGACGGCGACTATGAACAGGCCCGAAAATGGGTGATGGATAAATAACAGTACTCATAATGAGTGCAAAAGTATGATTTTTTTTTGGGAAAACCAAAAGAATGTAGTAACTTTGCACACGAAGTGTGCGAGAACAGGCTTCACCTCAGCAAAAAGCATGCTTTTTGCGTTTGGTTTGCACTGTCCTTGGCACGAAATTTGGTGTATTACGTCTAAAAAGAAATGACCAAGAAACAAACAAAAGCCCGCAGCCGTCGTGGTTTGCAGGTTATTACCTTATGTATAAGTACTACGATGGTCCTCATGCTCTTGGGGATGGTGGTCTTTTTTGTGCTATCGGCGCGCAACCTGTCTGCCCACATGAAAGAGAACCTCACAGTCACTGTGATGCTCAAAGACTCGGTATCGGTGAACGACGCCCACCTGTTGTGTCGCGACCTGTACCATCGTCCCTACGCACATAACATTGACTACATCAGCAAGGAACAGGCTCAGCGCGAGCAAGTAAAGGAGCTAGGCAGCGACCCGTCTGAATTCTTAGGATTCAACCCCTTCCCTGCCACTTTGGAGATACAACTGAATGCTGACTATGCCTGTCGCGACTCGCTGACATGGATTGCTAAGGAAATCAAGAAAGATACGCGCGTCAGTGACCTGGCCTATATGGAAGACCTGATGGACAAGGTAAATTTGAACCTCAGCCGTATCAGTATTGTCCTGCTGGTATTGGCCATACTGCTGACCTTCGTTTCGTTCTCGCTCATCAGCAACACCGTCCGACTCAGCGTCTATGCTCGACGCTTCGTCATCCATACCATGAAACTGGTAGGTGCCTCCTGGAGTTTCATCCGTTGGCCTTTCTTGCGCCAAGCAATGATTATCGGTGTCATTGCTGCCATTCTGGCCATAGCCATCCTTGGCGCAGGCATCTATGGTCTCTATCTCACAGAGCCTGGCATATTGGAGATTGTAACGTGGGAGGTTATGGTCCTTACAGTTGCAGCTGTACTACTCTTCGGTATTGTCATCACAGCGTTATGTGCGTGGTTGGCTGTCAACAAGTTCCTGCACATGCGAGCTGGCGAGCTGTATAAAATTTAATTCGAAACATCGAAATAACGTAAAGAATGGAAAAAAGAGATTTCGCATTTGATAAAGTCAACTACATCCTGCTGGCCATCGGAATGGCAGTAGTAGTAATCGGATTCCTGCTGATGAGTGGTTCGGGGTCTACAGATACCAACTACGACCCAGACATTTTCAGTGCCCGACGCATCAAGGTAGCTCCAGTTGTATGCCTGGCAGGCTTTGTAGCAATGATTTATGCCGTTGTACGCCGTCCAAAAGATAAGGAGGAGATCCTATGACGTGGTTGGAGACTGTTATTATAGCCATAGTAGAGGGCTTGACGGAGTTTCTGCCCGTATCCTCTACAGGTCACATGATTATCACACAAAATCTGTTAGGCATCCAGCAGGGTGACCCCTTTGTACATGCTTTTACATTCATCATACAGTTTGGTGCCATCCTGTCGGTGGTATGCCTCTACTGGAAGCGTTTCTTTGTCTTCGACAACACGCCGGCACCAGCAGGAAGCAGCCTGTTCCAGCAGCTAAAGCATAAGTACTATTTCTACTGGCTGCTCATCGTGGGTGTACTGCCAGCCGTGATTATTGGCCTATTGGCAAAGAAGTCCGGCTTACTTGACTGGTTGCTCGACTCCGTATTAGTAGTAGCCGTCATGTTGGTGGTAGGCGGCGTATTCATGCTGTTCTGCGACAAGTTGTTCAATAAGGGCAGCGATGCCAACAAGGTGAACGAGAAGCGCGCCTTCAACATTGGCCTGTATCAATGTATCTCCGTCATCCCCGGTGTGTCGCGTTCAATGGCAACCATCGTGGGTGGTATGACGCAGGGACTGACTCGTCAGCGCGCTGCTGAGTTTTCATTCTTCTTAGCTGTACCAACCATGGCCGGTGCAACCCTACTCGACCTGTTGGACTTGCTGAAGGAAGATGCCTCATGGGCTACAAGCCACAACATCACCATGCTGATTCTGGGCTGTGTCGTAGCCTTTGTCGTGGCCCTGCTGGCCATGAAATGGTTTGTGGCATTCCTCACCAAATACGGCTTCAAAGCCTTTGGCTACTATCGCATCATTGTGGGTGGCATTATCCTGATTTTGCTGCTCACTGGACATTCACTTGCAATGGTTGACTAATGAATTTCACAGCAGGCGAATATATCTATATCAACAAGCCTTACCGTATGACCTCGTTCGGTGCTTTGGCTTACGTACGCACGCGCGTATCACGTAAGATAGGTGTCAAACGTGTCAAGATTGGTCATGCCGGTACGCTCGATCCGCTGGCTACCGGCGTGCTTATCCTGTGTACGGGCAAGAAGACGAAAGAGATAGAGCGCCTGCAACTGCACGACAAAGAATATACGGCGACGCTTCAGCTCGGTGCCACCACTCCCAGCTACGATATGGAACACGAGGTAGACCAGACCTACCCCACCGCCCACATCACCCGCGACTTTATAGTCAGCGTACTGGAAGGCTTTGTGGGCGATATCCAACAAGTGCCACCGCAGTATTCGGCCTGTAAGATTGGCGGTGACCGTGCCTACGACTTGATGCGTAAAGGGCGCGAGGTAGAGCTGAAGGCCAAGACCGTACATATCGACAATATCGAGTTGACCGACTTCGACGCGGACACCATGCGCATGAGCATCCGTGTACAGTGTGGTAAGGGCACCTACATCCGCTCACTGGCCCGCGACATTGGAGAAGCGCTCCATAGCGGTGCCTATCTGACGGCTCTGTGTCGCACCCGTTTGGGCAGTGTACGCATTGAAGACTGCATCACCCTCGACGACTTCCCCACCTGGCTTGCCCAGCAAGAAATAGAAAAACCAGAATAACGAAACATCGAAATATCGAAAACAATAATATATGAAACTATCACAATTCAAATTCAAGCTACCCGAAGAGCTCATCGCCCTAGACCTTCCTCACAAGGTGTTCGAGAACGAAGACGGAACAGTAGAGAAGGTTTACCGCCGTGACGAGTGTCGTCTGATGGTTGTTCACCGCAAAAGCCAAACTATTGATATGTATGAGAAGGATGCCGACGGTAACGATACCGATACGTTTATGACCTTCCGCAATCTGGTGAACTACTTCGATGAAGGCGATGCGATGATTCTCAACGACACCAAGGTATTTCCTGCCCGTTTGTTTGGTACCAAGGAAAAGACCGATGCTCAAATTGAGGTATTTCTCCTGCGCGAGCTCAATCCCGAGCTACGTCTATGGGATGTGCTGGTAGAGCCTGCGCGCAAGATCCGTATCGGCAACAAGCTGTTCTTCAACGAAGACAGTCACATGGTAGCTGAAGTGATAGACAACACCACCAGTCGCGGACGAACGCTGCGTTTCCTCTACGAGTGTCCGCACGACGAGTTCAAGGAAGATCTTTTCCGACTGGGTTCTGCCCCTCTGCCACGCTATATCATCAACAAGCGTGAGGCAACAGCTGACGATATGGAGAACTTCCAGACCATCTTTGCCAAAAATGAGGGTGCTGTGACAGCTCCGGCCTCCGGACTCCATTTCAGCCGTGAACTGATGAAACGTTTGGAGATTCGTGGCGTCAACTTTGCCTTCATCACCGTCCACTGCGGACTGGGCTGTTTCGACCCCATCGAAGTAGAGGATCTGACGAAACACAAGATGAGTTCCGAAAAGATGCAGGTAAAAGACGAGGCATGCAGCATCGTCAATGAAGCCAAGGCCAATGGCCATCACGTATGCGCTGTAGGCATTAGCACCCTGCGCGCCACAGAGACAGCTGTCGGTACCGACAGCATGCTAAAGGCGTTCGACGGATGGACGAATAAATTCATCTTCCCGCCCTATGATTTCGGGTTGGCCGACTCAATGATTACCAACTTCTACCATCCTGAATCGACGATGGTAATGGCCACAGCAGCCTTCGGAGGCTACGACCTCGTTATGGAGGCATATAACCAAGCAGTCGAAAAAGGGTATAAGTTTGGCTGCTATGGTGATGCCATGCTGATACTGGACGACTAAAGAGGAAAGCGGTGAGAGATGGGGATATAGTACATAGCGTGTATTTGGGCCTTGGCAGCAATTTGGGCAACAGAAAAAAGCTCTTGCTGCAGGCCATCCGCCTCATCAGCGAACAGGTTGGCAAGGTCACACGCCAGTCCTCCCTGATCGAAACCGAACCATGGGGCTTCGAGTCCAACAACAAGTTCCTCAACGCCGTCATCCTCTGCGAAACCACGAAGACCCCTCGCGAAGTATTGGAAATCACCCAGCAAATAGAGCGCGACATGGGACGCACAAAGAAAAGTGTGTCGGTCGGATATTCCGACAGGACTGTTGACATAGACATTCTGTTATACGACGACCTGACCATCGACGAGCCTGACCTCAAGATACCGCATCCTCTCATGCACAAGCGCGACTTCGTGATGATACCGCTAAAAGAAATTTACTAATCTATAATAAAACAAACTACTTATGAGAAAAATCATTGTGACCTTTATCGCTGTCCTCGCTGTAGTCAGCGGTTTCGCCGCAGTCAATAGCGGTAATCCTTACAAGAAGTACACGGAGAAGCTGCCGTTTGCCATGGCGGAGATAACGGCTCCCGTCATTCCTGACTATCAGGTCAAGTTGACCGACTTTGGAGGTGTCGGAGACGGCATCACCCTGAACACCGATGCCTTTGCCAAAGCCATTGATGCATTAAGCAAGAAAGGTGGTGGTAAGTTGGTTGTTCCACAGGGTGTCTGGCATACTGGCCCCATCGTGCTCAAGAGCAATATCGAACTGAACCTCAAGGCTGGTGCCGTTATCCTCTTCGCCGCCGACGAGTCGCTGTATCCCATTATTGAGACCTCTTTCGAAGGCCTCGACACACGCCGTCTGCAGTCACCGCTAAGTGCCCGAGGTGCCGAGAACATCGCCATCACAGGCCAAGGTGTTATCGACGGTAACGGTAAGTACTGGCGGCCCGTCAAGAAGCAGAAGGTGACAGCGGCTCACTGGAAAGAGTTGCTGGCCATTCCAGGCAGTCAGGAGATGAAACCCGGCTATTGGGTACCGTCTGCAGGCTATGCCAAGGGCGAGCAGAGTGCCAACATGAATGTGCCCAACGTCAAAAACGAGGCCGAGTGGCAGACCATCAAGCGTTTCCTGCGCCCCGTCATGGTGTCGCTGGTCAAGTGTAAGAACGTGATGCTGAAGGGCGTCATCTTCCAGAACTCACCGGCATGGAACCTCCATCCGCTGATGTGTGAGAATGTGATTGTCGACCAGATACTGGTGCGCAACCCCAGCTACGCTCAGAATGGTGATGCGCTGGATCTGGAGTCGTGCAAGAACGCGCTGATTATCCGCTCACGTTTTGATGCCGGTGACGATGGCATCTGCATCAAGAGCGGTAAGGACAAGGACGGACGCCGTCGTGGCATTCCCTGCGAGAATGTGGTGGTCGACGGCTGTACCGTTTTTGCCGGGCATGGAGGTTTTGTAGTAGGTTCTGAGATGAGTGGTGGTGTCAAGAACATCCTCGTCGAGAACTGCCAGTTCCTGGGCACTGACGTGGGCCTGCGCTTCAAGTCCACCCGTGGTCGTGGCGGCATCGTAGAGAACATATTTATTAATAAGGTGTCGATGACCGACATCAAGACCGACGCTATCACCTTCAACATGTACTATGGCGGCAAGAGTGTGGCCGAGATGCTGGCCGACGGAGACACCCCCGACAATACCACCAAGATGCCCATTACCGAAGAGACTCCTATCTTCCGCAACATCGACATCAAGAACATCATCTGCAATGGTGCCGGACGTGCTATGGAGTTCAACGGACTGCCCGAGATGCCTATCGACGGCATCAACCTGCAGAACATTACCATCCTGGCCAAGAAGGATGCTGTGTTCACCAATTGTCAGAACATCAAGAAGAAGAACGTGAACATCACGATTCAGAAATAGACAAACAAAAAATAAAGCCCTGCAAACGCAGGGCTTTATCATGTCTTTCTGTTACCGTATTACTTACGCAGGCCGAGAGCCTTGATCAGTTCACGATAACGGTTGATGTCCTTGTTGTAGAGGTACTTCAGCAACTTACGACGACGACCAACGAGTTTGGTCAGCGAACGAGCGGTACCAAAGTCCTTGTGATTCTTTTTCAGGTGCTCGGTCAGGTGCTTGATACGATAAGTAAACAAAGCAACCTGGCTCTCAACAGAACCTGTGTCCTGAGCATTCTTACCATACTCGGTGAAGATCTCAGTCTTTTTAGCTTGATCTAAATACATGTTTTTTGATGATTAAATAATTGTTTGCCATAACATCCTTCCGACGCTCCAGACCTTTAATCACAGTCGTTTTGCGTCATCGAATGCATCGGATTATCCGAATAGCGGCTGCAAAGGTACACTTTTTTCCGCACATAGCAAAACTTTTTCGCCTTCTTTTTTGTGTACAGCAGAAAAAAGCGTACCTTTGCGGAGGATTAAAGACATTTGGAACATGACTAACGGACTGTTATTGTGGGCTGACGACGAGATGGAACTGCTACGCGCCCATCTGTTGTTCTTAGAGAAAAAAGGCTATGAAGTGGTAACGGTGACTAATGGTACCGACGCCATCGAGGAGTGCAGCAAGCGCACCTTTGACCTGGTGTTGCTGGACGAGATGATGCCGGGCCTCTCAGGGTTGGAAACGCTGCAGCGTATCAAGGAGATCACGCCACAGGTACCCGTTGTCATGGTCACCAAGAGCGAGGAAGAAGACATTATGAATCAGGCCATCGGCCAACAGATTGCCGACTACCTCATCAAACCCGTCAATCCCAACCAGATACTGCTGACGCTGAAGAAGAACATCCACCGCAAGGAGATTGTCACCGAGACCGTACAAAGTAGTTACCAGCAACAGTTCCAACAGCTGTCCATGCAGATCATGGACTGTCGCACCTGGCAAGACTGGACTGACATCTATAAGCGACTGGTACGCTGGGAACTGGAGCTTAGCGCCACCGACTCACAGATGACCGAGATGCTGGAGATGCAGAAAGAAGAGGCCAACCTCGGGTTTGCCAAATATGTCAAGCAGAATTATCTGGAGTGGATGAAGGGCGGCGACCACCCGTTACTCTCCAATGAGTTGTTCAAAACCAAGGTATTCCCCCTGCTGAATGCCGGCGAAAAGGTTTTCCTGATTGTGCTAGACAATTTCCGCTACGACCAGTGGAAGACGCTCGAACGCGAGATTGGCGACCAGTTTGACATCGACGAAGACGTCTATTGCAGCATCCTGCCTACTGCCACGCAATATGCCCGCAATGCCATCTTCTCAGGACTGATGCCCGAACAAATATCCAAGATGTTCCCCGACCTATGGGTCGACGAGGACGAGGAGGAAGGCAAGAACCTCAACGAAGCACCGCTCATCCAGACACAACTGGAACGCTACCGCAGGAAAAACACCTTCTCATACCATAAGATCAATACCTCGACAGAAGCAGAGAAACTGGTGCAACAGCTGAAAACCCTGGAGCGCAACGACCTGAACGTCGTCGTCTTCAACTTCATCGACATGCTGTCACACGCCCGAACAGAATCGAAGATGGTGCGCGAACTGGCCAACAACGAATCGGCTTACCGCTCGATAACGCTGTCGTGGTTCCGCCATTCCGTCATTGCCGACCTGTTCCGTCAGTTAGCACAGACCGACTATCGCGTCATCATCACCACCGATCATGGCAGCATCCGTGCCAACAATCCTGTCAAGATTGTCGGCGACCGCAACACCAACACCAACCTGCGCTATAAGTTAGGCAAGAACCTCGCCTACGAGTCGAAAGACCTCTTTGTCATCAAAGACCCTCAGAAGGCTCACCTGCCCGCCCCCAACCTGTCGACGAGCTATGTCTTTGCCACGGGCGACGACTTCTTCGCCTATCCTAACAACTACAATTACTATGTCAGCTACTATCGCAACACCTTCCAGCATGGCGGCATCTCCTTGGAAGAGATGATTATCCCCATTGTCACGCTCAAAGGCAGGAAACGCTAGTTATCTAAAACATCGAAGCATCGAAATATCGAAACATCGAAAGAAAATGGAAATCAAAATAGAAAATATCGACCACATCCGCGAGGCTGCTCGCGAATTCATCCAGCATATTGGTGACCACCGAGTCTTTGCCTTCTATGGCAAGATGGGCGCCGGCAAGACCACCTTCGTCAAAGCCATTTGCGAGGAGCTGGGTGTCGACGACGTCATCACCTCCCCCACCTTCGCCATCGTCAACGAATATACCTCTGGCGAAGGAGACTCCATCTTCCATTTTGACTTCTACCGCATCAAAAAGATAGAGGAAGTCTACGACATGGGCTACGAGGACTACTTTTACAGTGGCAGCCTCTGCTTCATTGAGTGGCCCGAACTAATAGAAGACATCCTGCCCGACGATGCCATACGTGTCAACATCGCCGAGCAGGAAGATGGTAGCAGACTGGTCGCATTCTGACCAGCCAATATTATTCTTACAATAAGGTCTGGAACTTCTCGTCCAACTTAGCCTTGGGCTGGGCACCGACCAGTTTGTCGACAACCTGACCATTCTTAAAGAAAAGAATGGTGGGAATGTTGCGGATACCAAACTCCATAGCCAACTCCTCGTTCTCCTCAACATCGCACTTACCGACAGTAATCTTGCCGTCGTACTGCTCTGCCAATTCGGCAATAACGGGAGCAATCATACGGCAGGGGCCGCACCATGTTGCCCAGAAATCAACGACTAATGGCTGTGCGCCATTCTTCAGGCTCTCGAAATTCTCGCTTGTGATTGTTACTTCCATAATCTTAAATTTTTAAATTCTTAACTCCTATTTCTTAACTCTTAATTTATCTTGTAGTCCATTGCTTCAGTTTGTTCGATAAACTGTATCAGCGTATTCTTCACGTCAATGCCACCCGCTGTACTATGCAGAAGGACGTGCTTCTGCCCCGTTGAGTCGTGCAGCTGGATATATAGTTTCGTTTTACCGGGATTCTCGGCAATGAGGTCGTGTAACGCATTGACGTCGCCATCGTTCAACAAATCGGATGTCAGCGAAATGGTGATACGGTCAATGGCACGTTCCTTCACCGACTGCAACAGTTCGACATTGGTCACCTTCAACTCTTTCTGGTCGTTGTTAAAGAAACGTGGCGCCATCTTACCAGTCACATACACTGCCGCTCCCTCCATGAATTTTCCGTTCAGGTTCAGCCAGTCGTCACCGAACAGCACCAACTCACCGGAGCCCTCGAAGTCCTCAAGGGTGATAATGCCCCACGGCTTGTTGTTCTTGCCGAAACGCGATTGCACCCCGGTCACGATACCACCCAGCGTAATATCCTCGCGGTCGTTGAGGGCTGCTGCACGGTCAGCTAACTCCGTACAACGGGCATTGCACAGGTTATCGAGCACAATCTTGTATTCGTCCAGCGGATGGGCCGACAAGTAGATACCCACCAACTCACGCTCCTTGTTCAGGCGCTCGATATCGCTCCATCGGCTATCAGCCTTGGGCAGCTGAGGCGTCTGTATTTCTACGCCGTCGTCGAAACCGCCGAACAGCGAGGTCTGCGCCTCCTGTTTCTCCTGCTGGTAGGTCTGGCCGTAGCGCATGATGATGTCGATGAGCGTCTCACCGCGATTGTTCTGTGCAAAGAAGTCCTCACGGTTGATGCCAAAGCTGTCGAAGCCTCCGCTAAGTGCCAAAGCCTCAAAGGCCTTGCGGTTGATTTGGCTGAAGTTGACACGCTGCACAAAGTCGAAGATATCCTTGTAAGGACCATTCATTTCGCGCTCGTCGATGATAGCGTGAGCTACACCGTCGCCCAGACCCTTGATAGCGGCGAGTCCAAAACGTATCTCGCCCTTTTTGTTAACACCGAACTTTTGGTACGACTCGTTGACATCCGGTCCCAGCGTGGCGATACCCATCGCCTTGCACTCGTCCATCAGCTTGGTAATCTCCGTAATCTGGTCACGCCGTCTCGACATAATGGCAGCCATAAACTCAGCGGGATAGTTGGCCTTGAGGTAGGCCGTCTGGTAAGCCACCCACGAATAGCAGGCGGCATGCGACTTGTTGAAGGCGTAAGAAGCAAAGGCCTCCCAGTCGCCCCATATCTTGTCGAGCACCTTCGGATCGTGGCCGTTCTTCTTGCCACCCTCGATAAACTTGGGCTTCATGGCGTCGACGATGTCTTTCTTCTTCTTACCCATGGCCTTTCGCAGGGCATCGCTCTCACCACGAGTGAAGTCGGCCAGCAGACGCGACAGCAACATCACCTGCTCTTGATAGACAGTGATGCCGTAGGTATCCTTCAGGTATTTCTCCATCACGGGGATGTCATAGGTGATGGGCTCCTCGCCGTGCTTACGACGGATAAACTGCGGAATATAGCCCATAGGTCCGGGACGGTAGAGGGCGTTCATGGCGATGAGGTCCTCGAAGACGGTAGGTTTCAGTTCGCGGAGGTATTTCTGCATACCAGCCGACTCGAACTGGAAAGTGCCGATGGTGCGTCCCTGCTGGTAGAGCTCGAAGGTCTTGGGGTCGTCAATGGGGATATGGTCGAGGTCAACGTCAATGCCACGTGTCTGCTTGATAACGGCACAGGCTTCCTTCATCTCCGAAAGGGTCTTCAGACCCAGGAAGTCCATTTTGATGAGTCCCGTCGACTCGATGACGTGACCATCATACTGCGTACAGTTGGTCTTCTGGTCCTTAAAGTCAGGATCGTCGGCCGTCGATACAGGCACCCAGTCGCTAATCGGGTCGCGGCAGATGATGAAGCCACAAGCGTGGATACCCGTACCACGCACCGTACCCTCCAGCATCTTGGCATATTTGATGGTATTGCGCAGGGCAGGGTCGGTCGATGCTTCGGCTTCCTGCAACTCTCGGACAGCCTTGATGGCATTCGTCAGATTCATCTTTGGCGTCTTGCCATCGACATCGGGCAGACGGTCGGGAATGGCCTTACACAAGGCATTTGACACTGGAATGGGCACCTTCTCCACACGCGCCACATCCTTCAGACTATTTTTCGTAGCCATCGTGGCATAGGTGATGATATGGGCACAATTCTCGTGGCCATACTTATCCTCTACCCACTTCAAGACGCGCCCGCGGCCATCATCATCGAAGTCGGTATCAATATCGGGCAGCGAGATACGGTCGGGGTTCAGAAAACGCTCGAACAGTAGGTCGTACTTCAGCGGATCTATCTTCGTGATACCCAGACAATAGGCCACCACACTACCTGCAGCAGAGCCACGGCCCGGGCCCACCATCACGCCCAGCTCGTCGCGGGCGGAGTTGATGAAGTCCTGCACAATGAGGAAGTAGCCCGGGAAACCCATCGTCTTCATGATGTGTAGCTCAAAACGAATGCGGTCGTCGACTTCCTTCGACAAGTTCTCGCCATAGATACGGTGCGCGCCCTCATACGCCAGCTTCGCCAGATAGTCTGCCTCGAACTTGATGCGGTAGAGTTTGTCGTAGCCGCCCAGCTTCTTGATTTTCTTCTCGCCGTCTTCGCGAGGCAGCGGGTTTTCCCCGTTTTCATCAGAGGTAAACTCGCGGAACAAGTCGTCCTCGGTAAATTTCTCGCGCCACTGCTCCTCCGTACCAAATTCCTCAGGAATGGGGAAGAAAGGCATGATGGGGTCGTGGTCGATGCTGTATATCTCGACCTTGTCGAGTATCTCGCAAGTGTTCGTCAGCGCCTCTGGGACATCGCTGAACACGTCGTTCATCTCTTCGCGGGTCTTAAACCACTCCTGCTTAGAGTAGAGCATGCGCGTGGGGTCGTCCAGATCCTTGCCGGTCGACAGACACAGCAAGTGGTCGTGGGCCTCGGCATTCTCCTGGTCCACGAAGTGGGCGTCGTTGGTGCAGACGAGCTTGATGCCATACTCGTGGGCCAGTTCAATGAGCACCTTGTTGGCTTTCTGCTGCAAGGGAAAGGTCTCGCGGTTGGCACGGATGCTGGGGTCTTTCACCTCGTGGCGCTGCAACTCCAGATAGTAGTCGTCACCAAACACCCTGCGGTACCACTCTATCGCCTCGCGGGCTCCGGCAATGTCGCCTTTCAGAATCTTAGCAGGCACCTCACCGGCAATACAGGCCGAACAGACGATGAGGTCTTCATGGTACTTTTCCAGATCCTCGCGGTCGGTACGGGGACGCATGTAGTAGCCGTCAACCCATGAGTTCGAAACGAGTTTGATGAGGTTTTTATATCCATGATAGTTCTTGGCCAGCACAATGAGGTGGTAACCGCCCTGGTCTTCCTTACCGCGGCGCAGCGACTTCGAACCATGGCGCGACACATACATCTCGCAACCGAAGATGGGCTTGAACGGTTCCAGCCCGTCTTTCTTGCGTCCTTTGTTGATGCCACCCACATAGTCGTGGAATTCCTTGATGCCGAACATGTCGCCATGATCGGTGATAGCCATACCGCGCATGCCGTTGGCCACGGCCTTATCCACCAGTCGTTTGATGCTCGACTGGCCGTCCAAAATAGAGTAATATGTATGTACGTGAAGATGTATAAAGTCTTCCATAAAATGCGTGTTTTCGTTTTAGAAGTTCAAAGTTACGTCGAAAAACGGAGAAAAACAAAAGATTATCGCAAAAAATTCTTAATTCATCATTCTTAATTCTTATTTCTTTTGTACCTTTGCATAACAAATCAAACTTAAAACATGGGAGCAAGAATCAAGAAGCTAAAAAAAATCAGAATACACCGTGAAGGCACCAATGAATTAACCATCAGTATGATTGCGTTGGCAATCATAGGTTCACTGCTGTGGTATTATGTAGACACGAAAATACCCTTTTGGGCATTCATTCTCATCTTTGGTGCCGCATGGACGATGGCGCTGAACTTCTACCGCTGTCCTATCCGCTACTTCAATGGCGATACCGAGAAACTGGTTGTGGCACCTGCCGACGGCCGCATCGTGGTGGTTGAGGATGTGGAAGAGAACACATACTTCCACGACCAGCGCCTGATGATCAGCATCTTTATGAGTCCGCTGAACGTCCACGCCAACTGGTTTCCCGTCGACGGCAAGGTAAAGTTTGTCAAGCACTTCAACGGCAACTACCACAAGGCTTGGCTGCCGAAGGCCAGCGAGGAGAACGAGCATGCCGACATCATGATTACCACACCCGACGGTGAGGATATTCTGGTGCGCCAGATAGCTGGTGCTTTGGCACGCCGCATCGTGACCTATGCCAAAGAGGGTGAGGAGTGCTATATCGACGAACACCTGGGATTCATCAAGCTCGGCTCGCGCGTCGACGTCTATTTGCCGATATCCGCCCGCGCCACGGTAACAATGAACCAGCCGACGACCGGCGACCAAACCGTAATAGCGAAACTGGCATGAAGAAGCATATCCCTAATACCATCACATGCCTGAACCTGATTTCGGGCTGTATTGCCACCTATTGGGCATTCATGGGTGACTGCCGGCTGGCACTGCTGTTTATCGTCATCGGTGCTGCCTTCGACTTCTTCGATGGCATGGTAGCACGCCTGCTGCACGTCTCGTCGCCTATCGGCAAAGAGCTCGACTCGCTGGCCGACGACATCACCTTCGGCTTTGCACCATCGGCCATCGTGTACGAATATCTCAGACCTGAGACTGAACTGCTGCCGTTCATTGTGTTCATCATGGCAGCCTTTTCAGCCCTGCGCCTGGCCAAGTTTAACCTCGACGAGCGCCAGGCCTTAGGATTCATCGGACTCCCCACCCCAGCCAATGCCCTATTTTGGGGCTCGCTCATTGTCGGAGCAGGCGATTGGATGAAGACGGCACCCGTCATTGGTCCAAACCTGAGTCTGGTTATTCTGGGTGGTGTGTTCATCAGCTGTTACCTGCTGGTGAGCGAGATACCCATGTTTGCGCTGAAGTTCAAGACATGGGGATGGAAGGGCAACGATGTGAAGTACGTCTTCCTGCTGACGTGCATACCCATTCTGCTGTTGTTAGGCATCAGCGGTCTGGCCGTAATCATTGCTTGGTACGTTCTGCTCTCGATAGTCAGCAGCAAGAAAAAGTAAATAACACCTACCCTACTGTCTATGAAAGCATTACTTGGAATACTTGCCTTTTTCTTCTTCCTTGTCGTCCTGATACTCTTGCTGACGGGAAGCTACATCTACAAAGTGTTCCGCAACATCAAGAAAGCAGCACGCCAGGCTGCTGAACAGCAAGAGCAACGCTACCGCGAGGAAACGGGGCGCCAGCGCAGCCAGTATTCACAAAGAGCCCAAAAGCCTTATGAGGCCAATGGGACCAATGAGACCAATGAGCCCCATAAGACGACAACCACCACTGGCGAGACCATAATAGACCATCGCCATCAAGAGCGCGAAAACAAAAAGATTTTCGACGACTCCGATGGCGAATACGTAGAGTTCGAGGAAGTATAAATCAGTTGTGTACCAGCGTACCTATCTCCTCTCCGTCCATTACTTTCTTCAGATTGCCCACAACATCCATGTTAAACACATAGATGGGCAGGTTATTGTCTGAGCACATGCAGATAGCCGTGAGGTCCATCACCTTCAGGCCACGCGCGAGTACCTCTTTATAAGTAATGGCGTCGAACTTCGTGGCCGTGGGGTCCTTCTCGGGGTCAGCGGTATAGATGCCGTCTACGCGCGTACCCTTCAGCATCACGTCGGCTTCAATCTCGATGCCGCGCAGGCTGGAGCCGGTATCGGTGGTGAAGTACGGTGAACCCGTGCCTGCTGAGAAGATGCAGACATAGCCTGCCTCCATCGCCTCAATAGCCTTCCATTTGGTATAGAACTCGCCAATGGGCTCCATGCGGATAGCCGTCAGCACCTTGTTCTTCACACCGATGGCACCCAGTGCCGACGAGAGTGCCAGCGAGTTAATCACCGTGGCACACATACCCATCTGATCGCCCTTCACGCGGTCAAAGCCCTTCTGCGAGCCTGACAATCCGCGGAAGATGTTACCACCACCGATGACAATGCCAATCTGCACCCCCATCTCACTCACTTCCTTAATCTGCTTTGCATAGTCGCTCAGCCGCTCAGGGTCGATGCCGTAGCCCTGCTTACCCATCAGGCTCTCACCCGACAGCTTCAGTAGAATTCTCTTAAATCTTGCCATAGTTGTTTTAAATTATTTCGTTATACCGTTGTTCCGTCTTCAAATCACAAACTGCACCTCCTTGAACGCATAGCGGCGCTGTTGTCCGCTGTCATCGCGCAGCAAAAGGTGGCCATCATCCTCGACATCGGCAATCTCCGCCATGAAGGCACCATCGCGGTCGACATACGGATGGAAACCACGGCGCCGATACAGCTGCGACAGATAGGCCGCACGGACATCCTGTGCCCGATACTTGTCGAACGCCTCAAGGATAGCCTGTAGCAACTGCTCCCGATCAGTCTCGTGTTCACATATCTGCCACATCGACACCGGATTGGGTGCATCACTATGGAACGTGCGCTGGTTGATATTCAACCCCACCCCAATGATGCAATCCTTGATGACACTGCCCTGTATCCTGTTCTCTATCAGGATGCCACCCAACTTAGCGTTGCGCCAGTAGATGTCATTAGGCCACTTGATGCTCAGATCGCCGATATAGCGGCCTACTGCCTCGGTAATAGCCAGCGAGATGGCCATCGAGAGGTGAAACTGGCGCGACACAGGCACATCCGTAGGATGCACAAGCATCGAGAACAGCAGGTTCTTACCACGCTCCGATTCCCACCGGTTCGTACCGCAGCCCCGCCCCGCCGTCTGGTAGTCAGCAACTACGACAACAGGATGAGGATAACTGTCCCCATGCTCCTTCAGCCACCGGTTCGTCGAGTCCGTCTCGTCGATATGTACAATTTCCCAGTTCACTTTGCAAATGTACGAAAAAAAATTCGTACTTTTGCACAATGGAACAGAAAAATAAAGACGAGCAATACATGCGGCGAGCCCTGCAGGAGGCAAAGGCCGCCTACGACGAAGGCGAGATACCCATTGGTGCTGTGGTGGTCTGCCAAGACCGCGTCATAGCCAGTGCCCACAACCTGACAGAGACGCTCCACGACGTTACCGCCCATGCCGAGATGCAGGCCATCACCGCCGCCGCCAATGAGTTGGGCGGCAAGTACCTGACCGACTGCACGCTCTACGTCACCGTAGAGCCCTGCACGATGTGTGCCGGTGCCTTGGGCTGGAGCCAGATTCCCCGCATCGTCTATGGCTGTCGCGACGAGAAGCGCGGCTATACCGACTATGCTCCCCACGCCCTGCATCCCCGCTGTACAGTAACTGGCGGCATCCTCGAGGAGGAATGCCGCCAGCTCATGCAACAGTTCTTTAAAGAACGGAGATAAGTCTGGAGAATCTTACTTAATCACCACCGTTTTACCATTGATGATATACAGGCCCTTCTTGACGCTGTCTACACGCTGTCCGTTCAGGTTGTAGATGGTGTTAGAATTTGTATTGCCAGAGGTTACTGTTTTAATAGCCGATGGAGCTTCTGCAGAAATCTCCAGGTCGTCTATCTGCCACCAATAGTTCAAACCATCGTTGTCGGCATCGGCACAGTTGAAGCGGATTTTCATGGTTTCCGACTTATACGGCGTGAGGTCGAAGCTAATCTTTGTGTATGAAAGGAGATTGACGGTATTGCCCTGTTCGTCGCGGGGATAGTCCTTGAGGACATCAAAGAGTTGAGTCCACGTAGCGCCGCCATCGCTGCTAACCTCAATGATGTAGGTGGGCTTGGGAGTCGGTGTCATATTGCCACCATTGCTGTGGGAGTAGAACGAAAACGCGGTTCCGTTGGCGAATATGGGCGAAGTCAATATTGACACTTGATGGGCACCGCCCATGAAGGCTTCCTTCATCAGCATGGCATGAGTGCCGCTGTTTACCATCTTCTTAGCCTTGCCAGTCGTAGTGCCCTCGCAATACTGCCAGCCAGTGCCTGCCTCACCGCTATTTTCTATTACCCACCCATTAGGGTTCTCGGTATTCTCGAAATCGTCGAAGAGGATAACGTTCGAGGCTTTAGCCTCCTGACTGACGGTGAGCGTCTTGCTGAGCGTGGCATCGGTAGTGCTGCTGACGGTGAGCTCAGCAGTGCGTACAGCTCCAGTCGTATTATCCTCGTTGGCGGTCAGCGTGACGGTAGTAGTACCTGCGTCGCCACTGGTCGGACTGACGGTGAGCCATGTGGGGATGTTTGTAATGGTCCATGCCTCGTCGCTGGCTACTGTCAGGCTGGCTCCGCTGTTAGCCGCTCCCTTCAGCGTCAGCGATGACTCTGAGAGAATCAGTTGCTTAGTGGTTTCTAACAAGTCAAACGTGAGGGTCTCGCCACATGCCGAGATGTTGCCGATGGCGAAGTTGGCCGTGGTTCCGTCGCTGTAGAATGGTTTGTTGTCGGCCAGCCCGCCGAAGGCAGTGCGACCGCTCTCCTGTGAGAAATTAGCGTTCGTTACCGTGCCGTCGGCTGTCGTGGTGCCGCCTGGGCGGAAGATATACTGCTCGTCGAGGCGTGTGGTGCCATTATAGCCCACGTTTCCGCCCGAGAACTTGGGGTTGATGCGGTAGACGATGAGACCACTGGCGGGAATGCTCTGGTCGTAGCCTTCTTTCTTACGATACTCTACCATGAAATACTCGTCGCTGCCCACGGGCTGTATCTTATAAGCGATCTTTTCCTGTGTCGTACCACCTACAGGGTTCAGCTCGTAGGTTCCTGGAGTAGATATCGTGGGGATGTCAGCCAGATCGCCCCACTTACAATAGCGATATTTCGTGTATACGGTCATCTGCTGGGGCGTGTCCTGATTATCGCTCATCAGGTCCCAGATACCCACAGGATTCAGATTGCCACTGACATGATAGAGGTCGTAGGTACCCAGCGAGTGTGATGTCTCATGACAGATGACACCCAACGTTGTAGGAGCCGTCTTGGGGAAGGTCCGGTACTCGTCAAAGACGATAAGGTATCCAACGACTTTAGCATTGTTTATGACAAACTCGTTGGTTGCCGACACGAGATCAGAGCGGTGAGGCCATAGCATATGGCGGCTGCCCAACTCTGAGCAGCTGCTTATGACGATGGTGAGGTTGTCCAGCAGTCCGTCACCGTCGGCGTCGACCACTGTCGTTGAAGGCACGTTCGTATTCAAGTAGCCGATGATTTCCTTGATCAGTGCCCGTTCACGGGCAGCCATCGTGGTAGCATCTTCCCATCCGATAGTATTGATGGATGTCTTCTCCTGATAGTAGCCGCGGGGCTGAGTGGCTTGATACGACATCACCTGCTCGCCCTCTGCAGCAGGAAAGAAGCTGGTTGTCCAGTCCAACTGACCGTACGATGAGTGCTTGAAATAGTTATACACGCTCTGAGCGCCAGGTGTCTTGTCGTTAAACAGCTGCTCATAATGGCTGAAGGTATGATCGACAAACATGCCGTTCTCGCCACCGTTGGTCTCGTCGGCAAAGCGCACGAAGCATACCAGATTGGCTTTCTTCAGCTCGGCAGCCTGCAGCGTTGCTGTCCACATAGAGATTGTCGTCAGCAACAATAGTGTAAGATACATTTTTATTCTCATAGTGATATTCATTTAATAATTACTTTCTTTCCATTCACGATGTACAGGCCCTTCGTAGGCTGAGCTATACGCTGACCGTTAAGATTGAAGATGCCTTTATCATTTGTCATTTTTCCTTTATCATTTAGCGTAGCGCCAATACCTGTTTCCGTAGCCGGACGTATGCCGATGACCATCGACTGCTTCTGGCTGAAGTCGACGCCTGCCGTTGTCAGGTCGATGTCGTAGTAGTTGTTAGCATATCCCAGCCATCCCCAGTTCATGTGTATCCGGCCCTCTTCGTCATAGCCGTCTACCACCCACGTATGGCCTCCCATCGATGGGCTAGTACCCGAATAGATGATGGGGCGACCTTCCGACAGCTCCTCAC
The DNA here is from genome assembly GCA_902760345.1 of uncultured Bacteroidales bacterium. Lineage (GTDB taxonomy): Bacteria > Bacteroidota > Bacteroidia > Bacteroidales > Bacteroidaceae > Prevotella. Next base: position 22,593 of record CACWFY010000039.1, read on the forward strand.
GAATCATCTGCAGCCATTCATCCTTGCCGTAATTGCTACGATAAACGCTGCGTACGCCGCTGTCATAACCGAAGCAATTGGTCAGCGCTGTGGTCATATTGTTAGCGAAAGCCGTGAAGGTAGCACTCGACTCCAGTCCGTAAATCATATTCACCGCCACGCCACAGTGGTACATCAGCGTAGCCACAGCCGTAGCCTCGTCGTCGGTATAGTTGCCGACATAGCTGTTACGCATGTTTAGCCAGTCATAATGCGTCTCGCCATAGTTGGCCGTCAGCGACGTGTTAAACATATTGGTACCCGTACCAATGCCTACTTCGGGATACTGATGATAGTTCATCACCTGTCCCATAGCGCACGCCACACACCCGACCCTGCAATGCTGCAGCTCGCCCTTGCTGTTGGTCTTCTCGGGGCACAGCGCATTATAAGGAGCATCCTGTCCCCATGCCGTCTTCAGCAATGGGGCTACCTGCTCCTTGACGCCAGTCGTTTGCGCCATTGTCGTCAGGCAGAACGCCCACAACAGGGCCATCACAATTTGTCTTGCCACACAAGTCAATTGGATACTTTTTCTTCTTCAACAACAAATACGGAATTTTTCAGAATCCGAATCTTTTTCTTCTGACCAGATGTTGTCGTACTGGCATCTTTGCCATACTTTGCGAAATATAGGCCAAAAAGAATGAAAAGGATGCCAAAGACAGACATGCCAATAACGACATAAAGCATATCCGGCTTGTCTGAAAGAAAATAGCTAAACGGGACGACAGTGACCATGTATTTTCCCATGTCACATAATACGTCACTAACTTTTTTCTTTTGCAAATTATCCATCATGCCGTCTTTGCGTGGTGACTTTGATACATATCAATGAGCACGGCGATACCTGCCAATGCCGCTATAGCAGACAGGCACAACAATAATACTAAAGCTATCGTTCCCATATCATTCTTTTTAAAACACTTTCTTCGCCTGCAAAGTTAAGCATTCTTTCCGTAACTTCCAAATTATTGCGAAAAAAACAAATCGGGAGGACCTTGACAGTCCTCCCGATGATGCTATAGAAAAGAATTCTCTAATTCTCGAATTCTTGATTACTTAATCACGACCTTAACACCATTGACAATGTACAGGCCCTTAGTGGGAGCGTCTACACGCTGACCCTTCAGGTTGTACCATACACCCTGAGCCTTGTCGGCAGCAATAGTGCGGATGCCAGTACCACCGCCTTCCACCTTCATGACTGTTGTCATATAGGGCTTCTCTGCTGTGAACAGCGGGAACTCGGCATTCGTCATCTCACAGTGGATGGCCTCCTGTGTGGTCAGGAATGTGAACACACCGTCAGCAACAGTGTCTCGCCAAGCTTGGCCTGAGAAGACAGGTCTACAGTACCGTTCACCTCAATGCTCTCGGCAATGGCATAAGGCTGCTGGGCCTGCTCAGATTCAAACAGAGTAGCATAGGTCAGCGTCTTGGCCTTGCTCTTCAGAGCATACAGCTCGGAGAGTGACAAGGCGTTACCATCTGCCCATAACTGGTTAATCGTTCCGGGAAGGATGATGTCGGCAGCATTGCTGATGTTGTTGTCACGAAGACGAAGATATGTGCCAGAGTAAGTCGTGAAGCCTGTCAGATCAATACCCGTCAACTTGTTACC
>CACWFY010000039.1:24316-33944 GCA_902760345.1 uncultured Bacteroidales bacterium
TACTTGGGCTGACAACTCTATAGCTGCAATATTGTTGTTGGCAATGTTCAACTTAACTAACTGCGTATTCTTCGACAGGTCAATTGAAGAAATCTTGTTTGCATTAAGATAGAGGTTTACCAGATCAGGGGCACCTGTCACATCAATTGCGGTAAGTGCATTGGGGATATCTGTCTTGTCATCGTTGAATTTTCCAGCACCATCGAATGCAACGATACCATCAGCGTAAATCTTAACGGTTCCAGTTGGCGTTCCGGTAAATTCTACACCATTTTCATCCCACTTCAGGTCATAAGCCGTAGTAGCTTCTTTACTAACAAGAGTGCCATCGCCCCAGTCGACCTTAATGCAGCGCCAGCATAGTAAGTAATCTTTTTTTCATAATAGTTAGTTTTATAATGTAATTTTGTTATTTGATGACTTTACGGGTAACACCATTCTGACGGATGATGTTCAAGCCACGGACAGTACCCTGCAGCTTACGGCCGTCGAGGCTGTATACCTGAACAGCGCCATTAGCTTCAGCAGCTATTTGCTGAATACCAGCGGGTGTCGGAGTCGTTACCTTGATACCGTGGATATAAATATAAGACTTATTGCAGTTCTGGAAAGCTAAATAAACGGGATTCTCTGACTGAAAAGAAATACCAGTATTGTTTCCGTTGTTCATGCTCTCAATATTTGTCAACTCAAATTGTCCTGCGCTACCACCATTCAGCATTTTCGATGGAACAAAATTTATTCCATTATAGATTAACTTTGAATGTCCTGTCCATGGGTTAGAACCTGCTTCACTATCATCAACTGTCAAGTTATAACCTGGAGTAATCATGTAGATTCGTGCCATATATTTACTTTCAGAACTCATAAAAAGGCTGATAGTGCTACAAGACGGAAGATTTAGAATCAGGCATCCACCATTTGTCGACATCATAGCCGAAGCACCAGCCAGCACTATTGCTCCTGTCTTAGCCTGCCCCTCGACATACTGTTCCTCTCCTTCAACATAACCGGCAGCATCTGTTCCAGGAATACCTTCATTAGCAAAACTCTCTGGATAGTCCGGAGAGATGTTAGCGTAAGCCAGCTGGATGTATTTGCCGTTCGGGTTGACGGTATAGTTCTCCCAGTCAAAGCCGTTGGCATCCTGCTTGTCGGTAGCATTGCCGACATACTTGGCAATCTTTGCCTCTGTGTCGAACCACAGCCATCCGGCTGCATCGCAGTCGGCTGCATCAAAGAGGTTGTACTGCGCATTGGCGCTTATGGTGGCCAATGCGAAACAAACTAAAGTAAAAATTTTCTTCATACGCATAATATTTTTAATTAATTCCCAATTCGTAATTCCTAATTCTATCAGATTTCCGTCCATCCGGGATTCTGCTCAATGCCCTGATATTTCACCTCACTCCAAGGAATCGGAGAGTAGTAGTCGCGCTCAAAGAACTTGAAGTTGTCTTTGGCATAGATATCATAGTTGGAAATACTGTAAATCAGCGTCGAGCCCATCTTGCGGATGCTTACCTTCTTCAGCGGGTTGGATGAGCCGTTACACTTCTCCATGGCAGTACCTAAGCGGAACATATCCCAATAGGTGGTCTCCTCGAAAGCCAACTCTACGCGGCGCTCATTCAGCACCTCATCGAGGGTGACAGAGGGTAGCGTGTTCATGTGAACGCGCTGACGGATGTCGTTGACTTGAGTGAGCGCACCGTCGGCGTCGCCAAGGCGAACCAGCACCTCAGCATAGTCGAGCTTAGCCTCAGCCAGTCGCCAGATGATGTAGTTCTGCTTCGAAGCGTAGGTATCGTTGTTGTCGATGGTCTGCGTCTCGTCGAGGAACTTCGCCATATAGTAGCCCGTGCGGGTGTAGTTCTCGGTTGTCGTTGAGCCATAGGGGCTGATGTCGGCACCCTTGGTGCTACCAGTAGTATGCATATCCATCTCATGGCCACGATACGTGCAACCATCATACAGGATATTGGCATAGAAGCGGTAGTCGCGGTTCAGGTAGGGCTTGCTGCTGCTATAGGTCGCCCCGTCGCGCATGCCGTATTCGTCGACATGGTTCTGAGTAGGCGTAAAGGCACAGTATGTACCCGTATACGACGGAGCCACGGCATAACGGTCAAGACGATGGCCAAACTTGTTGGCGTAGTCACCGTCGTCGCTGTGCTGAACTTCAAAGATTGACTCCTGGCTGTTTTTCGTGATGAAGATCTTACGGTATTCGTCACGGATGCCATCCTGGGTAGTAGCCGTAATGGGCACCAGCGAATAGGCGTTCAGCGTAAAGAGGTCTTCATAGGCCGTCTTAGCCTTCCCGAGCATGGCCTGAGACTGGTCGTCTGTGAATCCGAGATAGTTTTTATCCTTATTCTGGAACTGAGGACCAGCTGCCCAGAAATAAGTCTTGGCCTTCAGCATCAGAGCTGCACCCTTGGTGACGCGGCCCACATTGCTGGCGTCGTAGCTGACAGGCAACAGCTGAGCAGCCTGCTCAGCCTCACTGACGATGAAGTCAACCATCTGCTGATACGAGGCGCGTGGTGTCTTCTCGGCATTGACCAGCGGGTCGATGACGTGGTCGATAATCAACGAGCCGCCAAAACGGCGCCACAGCATATAGTGGTAATAGGCACGGAAGAAGTGTGCCTCACCCTCTATTCGGCTGCGCTGGTCGGCATCCTCTACACGACTGGCATTGGCCAGGAATTCGTTGATGTTATGAATCTGTGTGTAGTAGTTGCTCCACTGCTGCTGAGCCCAATTGGTGACAGCACTGAGGTTACCTCGCTGTATGTCGGCAATACCACCGTTAGCCCAGTCAATGCGTCCGCACAGTATCTGGTCGCCAAACCAAGGCAGGTAGAAGCGCGACATAGAGCCAAAGCCCGACATGGTAAACACATAGACGTCGAAGCCGTTACTCATATTGCGATACCAGGTATTGACATACTCGTCGAGCAACATGCTGTTCGTCCACGTGGTCTCCTCGGTGATCTGGTTCAGGGGAGCGTCGTCGAACATGCTGTTACAACTGGCCGTTGACAATGTCAGCGACACCAGCAGGACTCCATTGTATATATAATGATGTAGTTTCATAATGCTATTTTGTGTTTAGAAGCCGAGATTGAGGGTGATACCATAGGTGCGGGTAATGGGATAGCCGCGCGATGTCTGCTCGGGATCCATATCCACCAGGTCGGTGATGGTGAAGAGGTTGCTACCCTGCAGGGCGATGGAAGCGCTAGACAGGTGTGCCTTGTTCAGTATCTTTTGCGGGAACTGATAACCGACATTCAACGTCTTCAGACGCAAGAAGTTACAGTTGCGCACCCAGAAAGTAGAGGTCTTACGGTTATTATCGCTGCTGGTGGCATATTTGATACGCGGATACTCTGCATTGGGGTTCTCAGGCGTCCATGTGTCATTGAGATGATACTGCTGGAAGCGTTGCAGCGAATTATTCTCCAACGAGTAGTATTCAGGGATGTTCTTCTTGTAGCCAAACTCTCCTTGGAACACAGCGTTGAAGAAGAAACCTTTATAGGAAGCGCCCAAGCGGATGGCCATGTCGAGGTCGGGGTATGACGAGTTTTTGACATACACCTGGTCGTTGGCGTCAATCTTGCCGTCACCGTTCTTGTCGACATACTTGATGTCGCCAGGAGCCAGCGTAGCATTGCCCTGACCGTCCTGGTCAGCCCATGCCTTGACCTCCTCCTGACTCTGGAAGAGTCCGGCAGCCTCATACATCGTCCACACCATACTGGGCATGCCCTTACGGCGCAGGTTCTCGTTCTGGGTGCTCTCGTCACCGTAGTCCAGATATTCGTCGTCGCTCTTCGACAGTGTCAAGCCGACATTATACTTGAATTTTCCGATGGTATTACGATGGTTGATGGTGAAATCCCAGCCCCACGCCTTCAGCTTAGAGAAATTGACGTTGGGCACATTGCCGTTAACACCGACAGAATATGGATACAGGTAGTCGGGCATTGAGGTAATCTTATCGGTCTCGTAGCGCCAGAAATATTCGAACGACAGTCCGATTCTGCCACCCCAGAAGCCCAGGTCGGCAGCCAGGTTGTAGTCGTGGGTCTTACCCCATGTCAGGTCAGGATTGGGGTTGCCGTTGAGCGTCAGGCCCGGACGGTAGACGCCTCCTATAGAGTAACCGCTTCCTGGTGTCTCCAGATACGAGCGCAGATACGAATAAGCGCCTGCTACGCCGTCGTTACCCAGCCAACCGGTAGAGGCACGCAGCTTCAGGTTAGAGATGACGTTCTGCTTCCAGTTCTTGAAGAACGACTCGTTAGAAACCACCCATGCTGCCGAGAACGAGGGGAAGAAGCCCCAGCGGTTGTCGGGCGAGAAGTTGTTGGAGCCGTCCACACGGAAGCTGAACTCAAAGAAGTATTTATTGGCATAGCCGTAGTTGGCACGTCCAATGATGGATACACGCTGGTTCTTCGACTCATTACCCGTCAGCGACATATCCGACAGGGCTGTACCCATGGTTTCGGGATAGATACCCTTGTCCTTGTTGGCACCTTCCATATACAAAGTATGCGTGCGCTGATAGTTGGCCACAAAGGTGGCACCCACATCGTGACGTCCACCGAAGGTACGATTGTAGTTCATGCCAAACTCATAGAGCTGACTGTCAAAGAACTGGTCGTACTGGTCGAGCGACACCTTCGATTTAGGATACACGGTATTCTCGTCCTGACTGAAGGTGTTGGTATTCTCGTCGTAGGTATACAGCGTCACTGGCTTGCTGAAGATCTTACGCACCTGGTTATTGTCGTCGAAGGTTCCGCGCAGGTAGGCCGACAGTCCCTTCACCCAGGGAATCTCCCAGTTCAGTGTAGCCGTGACGGTCTGCATCTTATAGTCGTCCTGACGATAGCCGCCAAGACCCTCTACATTGATGAGCGGATTGGAGCCGCCGGCACTGGCCAGCTCACCATTGGTGAAGCGTAACACCTGAATAGGCGAATAGCCGTAAGCACCGTCCACCGTGCTGTAGCTGCTGTTCTTAGCCCTGGTGCGCGAACCGGTCACGTCGACCGACAGCTTCAGGCCCTTAGCCAGTTCGGCATCGACCTTAGCCATATAGTTCAGACGGCGGCGGCCCACCCCACTATACAGTCCCTTGGTGTCTGAATAGCCAAACGACAGATAGTAGCTCATCAGCTTGCTGTTGCCGCTGGCCGAGAGGCTGTGGGTGGTCGACCATCCCGTCTTGTCCAGATAGTCCAGAAGGTTCTCGTCGCCATACACATTAGGATTGCTATGCGTGCGGATGGCCTCCAGCTGTTCGTCCGTATAGGGCGTAGCCGTCGAGCCAGAGTTCTCTATGGCACGATTGCGCAGTTTGGCGAACTCATAGGCATTCAGGAACTCTGGAAGATGGGTGGCCTGCTGCAGATTAAACTGACCACGATAGTTGAACTTCACCTTCTCGCCCTTTTCGGCACGCTTGGTCTGCACGAGTATCACACCATTGGCGGCACGCGAACCATAGACGGCGGCAGCGGCGGCATCTTTTAATACCGTCACGCTCTCAATATCGTCAGGGTTGAGGTCTGACAGGCGCATCTCGCCATCAGAGGTATTGGTGCCGAAACGGGGCACACCGTCGATGACCAGCAGGGGATTGCTGTTGATACCGCGGATATGCAGGTCCGACTCACGGGCTGAACTGGGGTCGCCGGTAGACTGCATCACCTGCAGTCCGGCCACCTGACCCGTCAGTGCCTGGTCGAGGTTGGTAGTAGGCATCATCAACAGGTCTTCAGCCTTGATGGTCTCTACCGAACCCGTCAGCGATGACTTCTTCTGCAGACCATAGCCAATGACCACCAGTTCGTCAAGGTTCTGGGCATCGTCGGCCATGGTGATGTCTAACTCACGCTGACCGTTCTTCACCTGCACCTCCTGGGTCTTATAACCGATATACGACACGACCAGCGTCTGGTTTTGGTCCAATTGTCCTATGGTGAAACGTCCGCTAACATCCGTGATAACTCCTGACTTGGCGTTTTTCCACCTCACCTGTGCGCCAATCAATCCATTGCCGCCACTGTCCTTGACCAGACCGCTGACGACTGTCTGTGCCAAAGCCGTCGTCGCTGTCATCAGAAGCAGCGTCAGCATGCACAAAAAAATCTTAGCCTTTCTCATAGAATATCTTTCTTCTTTTCTTTCATTACTTCTCACTCTGCAGCGCACGCTCTATCATCAATATCTGATAGTCGTAGTAGTCGCGCGTAGAACCCGTAGCCATCGCCCTATAGGTCTTGTACTTCTGCAGCACGCGCTTCAGGCGTCCCGTCATAATAGCACCCAACTGTTGGGCAGGCAGCGACGCAACGCCCATATTGATGCGTACGAAGTCTGTAGCATAACCACAACAGAAGCCGTCGGCCGTGTCGTCAAACAGAGATGACGAACTACTCTTGGCAGCAGCGGCTTTCAGACCAGAGCTCTTAATCATCTGATCGATGGCGGCACCCTGCAGGCTCTGCTCGACATCGCTCAGGCGGCCTCCCTCCGGACTGCGGAAGAGGGCGTTTGTGAGGTCGTTGAGATAGTCGTCCAACTGGTAGTTAGCCACAGGGTCTGTCTTTCCGCCTTCCTTGATACGATACAGCACGGCACCATTCAACAGCGAACCGACGATCTGTGTGCGCAGCTTGTCGTTGACGTCGGCATCTACCTCCAACTTGTTAATCAGGCTATAGGGTGTCAGCCAACTGTCATAGCTGCGTGCCTGCTGCAACAGCCAGTTCATGGCCTGGCGCTGGCGTGCCTTGCTGATGTAGTGCTTGGCCGTCTGGCCGTCGCCCTGGCGCACCTCTTTGAACTCTATGCCGCCAATATAGGGGGTGACGTGTTTGACATAGCGGTTATACTGCTTGATGACCTCGCGGTAGACTTTCTCGACCTGGTCGTAGCGCTCACCTTTCTCCAGTGTCCAAGCCTCCAGGTTCTTCATCAGTATCTTCAGATTGCTGATACCGTAGTTGCCTGCCTTGATGTGGTCATCGCCCAGGTCTTCTGTCTGGTCGGTCGGATCGATGGTGCTCATCAGCTGCTGGGCACCAAAGGTATACATGGGGTCATTAGCCTTCTCGGCAATCCACTGATCGAGAATGGGTTTCTCTGCCTCTGGCGTGGCGGCATCGGCGATGAGACGGTAGCCCCAGTTGATGGCATAGATATCATACACGCCCAACTCGGGAGGAGTCAGCTTCACGCCGCGCTCCACGTCGCCCGGCTGGGCGATATAGTTGTTGCGGGCATAGTCCATGATGCTGGGCGTCGTACCATACTGCTGGGTGAACTGCGGGTCACGGAGCTTCTCTACAGGATACGAGTAGCTGGCACCCATATTATGCATCAGTCCCAGGGTATGGCCTACCTCGTGAGAGGCTGCATATTTCACCGACTCACACATCAAGTCATCGGGGAACTTCGATGTTCTCACACGCTTGTCGACGGCTCCCGTCTGGATAAAGCGCCAGTTGTGGAGCAGCGACACGATATTGTGATACCATATCACGTCGGCAGCCAGTATTTCGCCTGTTCGTGGGTCTACATAGCTCGGACCCATGGCGTTAGCCGTGGTGGTAGCAACATAGCGGAAGCAGTTGTAGTTCATGTTGTCGGGGTCGAAGTCGGGATCGTCCTTCGGATAGTCCAGCGCCTTGATGGCATGCTTGAAACCTGCAGCCTCAAAGGCTTTGTTCCACACCTCTATGCCGTCTTTGATGGTCTGGCGCCACTTGACAGGGAATGCCGAGTCAACATAGAACACGATCGGCTTTTCAGGTTCTACCAGTTCACCGGCAAAATAGCGGGCTCTGTCTTCGGCTTTAGGCTCCAGGCGCCAGCGGTGGATATAGGTCTTGTCCTCAATGCGGTCGGCGTCCGAACCGAAAATGCTCTGGTCGGCATAGAAGTACCCTACCCGATTGTCCTGCAGACGCATGGCCATAGGGGTGTCGGGCAGCGCAAACAATGAGCGGCGCACACATACTGAATAGGGCTTCTGGATGGCGCCTGTCAGCTGGTAGCTGAGCAGTGTCTCCACCTCCACATTACGCTCGAACGACTTCACCATTCTGATGCCTGAGGCTTCTGACTGGAACGTACCTTTCAACTTTGAGTCAGAACCCAGCAACTTGCCCAGCACACCAGTATCCTTGATAGGACTGATACATTTCTCGTTACCACTGAAGAAAGCGGTAACATCAATAAAGCTGGTCTTGGCGGCCTTGTCGTGGGCGGCAATCTTGAAACCTTTCAGCACCGGATTCAGGTTGTTGCGTCCAAACGACGGCGCAATGGCATCGCTTTCCGGAACCACATTCATGCTTTCCACTTCGTGCATATAAATGTTGCGGCCATCGGTAGAGAAGCAAATCAAGAACGGGCGGGTGTTCATCTGACCGGCCACATAGTCCTGACCATCGCTGGTAGCCACCACTCTGCTGGCCAGCATATATCGCTTGGCGCCTCGCGTATCGGCATACTGTGCACAGACCGTATCGGGGAGCTCCAGATAGAGCTTTCCGGTCTTCTCGTTGAAGTAGGTGTTAAACAATCCCTTCTGCAAGGTGGCATCCTTCTTGATTTTCTTCACATCTGCATCTACAGAGTCTTTCTTTAGAAGTAGTGCACCGGCTTCAGGCTGTTTCTTTTTCTTCTTGGCACAGGCGTCACTGGGGCAACCCAATACTGCTGCCAACAGAATTATAGCTATAAATTTTGTTCTGTTCATAAATAAGAGAGTTTTAAAATGCAAAGGTACTACTTTATACATTATTATGCAAATTTTAATATAAAAAGATACCGCTTGGCACTCATTTTTAACTATTCAATTTAGATATTGAGATATCAACAATAAAAGCGTTAAAAAGTGTATCTTTCAATTTAACTGAAAGTTTCACAATTATCTTTGCACCGCATTTTGTCGCAGGAGTCGGCAATTTGCGGTGCTTCTTTTGTAAATGTAGCTACACTTCTGCAACTGAGCATCGGCGCCATATTACTCCCAACTCTCAAAAAGAAAGAGAAGACAATGAGAGTGTATTTAGACCCCACCGATACGGCAGGGCAGGAGAAAATGGCCGAAGCCTTACAGGCATGTGGCGTAGCAAAACTGGTATATGGTCAAGAGATGACAGCAGATGTCCAGCTGAAGAAAGCGGGTGGCCAGCTGTGTTTCGACTTCGAGAAAGTCAGCAAACATGACGTCATGATGACATTTCTGACGTTGTACGAACGAGGGCTCATCATCGGTACTAAGGATGCGCTTCAAACATTCCTGGCAACATCTTCCAATCTCGGCAACAAGGAATCGGTGCATAAGCTTTATGTCCGCTGTCTGCAAGAGTATGTCAGAAAGGGACATTGAATGGGACATGCTTCCTTTGGCAGTCAGAGGTTATTTGGCTAACTTTGTAACGATAACGAAAACGAAGACACCTATGACAGCGAAAACCAAAACGAAGACGAAGACAGAGCGGAAGGAGGATGGCGAGCACAAGCGGCCGTGGCAGGAGGTGTATGCCACGCCGGAGGAGATCAGGGCGATGCTCGGCGAGCGGGTGAT
>CACWFY010000040.1 GCA_902760345.1 uncultured Bacteroidales bacterium
CAGCGGTTTGGATTTTCTTTCTGTCGGGATTACTGGACTCGAACCAGCGACCTCGCGCCCCCCAGACGTGTGCGCTACCAACTGCGCTAAATCCCGATCGTTTTGCTGTTAAGCGGGTGCAAAGGTACATAGTTTTTTCGAAATACGCAAATTTTCTGGCTACTTTTTACTAAATTAATGTTATTTCCTTGGTTAATCATCAAATATTTCCTAACTTTGCGAGTTATTATGAATAAGGTGACATATCATACTAAATAATAAAAGAAGAATCATGCAATACCATATATCGGCTCCGCGCCAGTTGAACACCACGGTGAAGCTGCCTGCCTCGAAGAGTATCTCGAATAGAGCGCTGATTATCCACGCCCTGTCAGGTAGCCAGACGTTGCCCGATAATCTGTCGGACTGTGACGATACGGAAGTGATCATCAGCGCACTGGAGCACAACCCCTACGAGATTAACATCAAGGCAGCGGGTACGGCCATGCGGTTTATGACCGCCTACCTGTCGACGCGCGAGGGCGAAGAGCACGTGCTGACGGGTACGGAGCGCATGAAGCACCGTCCGATACGCATCCTCGTTGACGCCCTGCGCAGTTTGGGTGCCGACATTTCGTACGTTGGCGAAGAGGGTTTTCCGCCGCTGCGCATTCGTGGTCGTCGGCTGGAAGGTGGTGAGCTGCAGGTGCCTGGCAACATCAGTTCACAGTATATCTCAGCGCTGTTGCTGGTAGGTCCGATGTTGCAAAACGGTCTGACGCTGCGCATGACCGGCGACGTCATCTCGCGACCCTATATCGACCTGACGTTGTGTACGATGCGCGACTTCGGCGCCGATGTGGAATGGAGTGGCTACGAGACTATCGTCGTCAGTCCGAAGCGCTACGTGGAGCGCCCCTACTATGTGGAGAGCGACTGGAGTGCCGCGTCGTACTGGTATGAGATGATGGCTCTGTCGCCCAACGAGGACGACGAGGTGCGCCTGGAAGGACTGATGGACGGTTCTCGACAGGGCGACTCCTCGGTGCGCTACATCTTCAGTCTGCTGGGTGTGAAGACCACGTTTGCCACCATCGAAGAGGGTGTGCCCACAACGGTGACGCTGCGTCATAGTGGTCGTAGTGTGCCCCGTCTGGAGTACGACTTTATCAACTCGCCAGACTTGGCGCAGACGTTTGTCGTATGCTGTGCGCTGATGGGTGTGAAGTTCCACTTCCGCGGCCTTGCGACGCTGAAGATCAAGGAGACCGACCGCATAGAGGCGTTGAAGGCTGAGATGCGCAAGTTGGGCTACGTGTTGCACGACGTCAACGACAGCGAACTGTATTGGGACGGTGAGTGCTGTGAACCTGCTGCCGATGCCGCCATCGATACTTACGAAGACCACCGTATGGCGCTGGCTTTCGCCCCTGGGGCCTTCCGTCTGGAAGAGGTGCGCGTCAACAATCCGCAGGTGGTGAGCAAGTCGTATCCGAAGTTCTGGGAAGATGTCAAAGCCGCGGGGTTTGAAGTGAAGAGTTAAGAATTAAGAGTTAAGAGTGGATTTTCTGCTAATCGTCGTCATATCGCTCGTGGTACTTGGTGCCGTCGCTGCCCTGTTTTCAATAGGGGGCAAGGACGAGCCTATCGTACAGAAAGAGGGTGACTGTGCGTCGTGCACCAGCAGAAGCGAGTGTAAGCTGGCCGATATTGTCGACAAAAGCAAGAAGGCCTGTCACCTATTGCTGATAGCCTTGCTGTTGACCAGCTGCTCGACAAAGAATAATACCGCGAAGACACGCTGGTGGCACGCCTTCAATGCTCGCTACAATACCTATTATAATGGTTCGGAGGCGTTTATCGACGGTAGCATCGAGAAGGAGTCGAGCCATAAGGACAACTGCACGGAGGTATTGCCGCTCTACACCGTAGCCAACAAACAGAGCCGCGAGGTGGGTAAGAGCAACTTCGACCGTGCCATAGAGAAGGCCGAGAAGGCCATCAAGCTGCACAGCATCAAGGCACGTCCCGAATGGACGAAAAATCGCCGTAAGACCGCCAAGGATATCGAGTGGCTCGGCCGCCGCGAGTATAACCCGTTCCTGTGGCACGCGTGGCTGTTGCTGGGCAAGTCGCAGTTTCAGCAGGGACAGTTTGAAGAGGCCGCCGCAACCTTCTCGTATATGTCGCGCCTCTACCAGACACAACCCGCCATCTACGGCATTGCCCGTGCCTGGCAGGCGAAGAGCTATGTTGAACTCGATTGGCTCTACGATGCCGAAGACCTGATCATCAAACAGCGTCGCGACACCATGCACTATCGTGCCGAGAAGGATTGGGACTATACGCTGGCCGACTACTATCTGCGCAGTGAACAGTATCAGGAGGCGGTGCCCTATCTGCGCAAGGTGATACGCCACGAGCACCGCCGCAAGCAGAAAGCCCGCGAGTGGTACATCATGGGACAGATACAGACCCTGCTCGGACAGAAGGATGAGGCTTACAAGGCCTATCGCCACGTGATACGTCTGAATCCGCCCTATGAGCTGGAGTTTAATGCACGCATTGCACAGACCGAGGTGATGCCCGCTACTGATGCGAAAGGTAAGATCAGCCGTCTGAAGCGTATGGCGCGGTCGGACAACAATAAAGAATATCTGGATCAGGTGTACTACGCCATCGGCAACGTCTACCTGACGCAGCGCGACACCCTCCACGCCATAGAGGCCTATGAGGAGGGAAACAAGAAAGCTACGCGCGCAGGTATAGAGAAAGGTGTGCTGCTGCTGACGCTGGGAAATCTGTATTGGGATTGCGAGAAATACGGCGACGCCCAGCGCTGCTATGGCGAGGCCATTGGACTGCTGGACAAAGACCGTAAGGACTATCAGCAGTTGTCGGACCGTTCGAAGATACTCGACGAACTGGCTCCTCATGCCGATGCGGTGGCCTTGCAGGACTCGTTGCAACGGTTGGCCAAGATGCCTGAAGAGCAGCGCAACAAGGTGATAGACAAGATTATAGAAGATCTGATCAAGAAAGAAAAAGAGGAACAACGTGCCCGCGAAGAGGCTGAGGCCGAGAATACCCTGCGCGAACAAGAGGCGCGCAACGGTGTGGCACAGGCCAACAGACCCAACAGAACCACGCAGCCTGCTGCGTCTGCCGCTGGTGGACAGAAGGGACTGTGGTATTTCTATAATCCGCAGGCCGTCAGTCAGGGTAAGCAGACCTTCCAGCAACAGTGGGGTAGGCGCGAGAATAAGGACAACTGGCGGCGCATCAACCAGACGGTGGTGAACTTCGCGTCGGAGGATACGGAACAGCCTGACAGTCTGGAGAATACCGAGATGCCTGATGTTGAGACGCCTGCCGACAGCACTGCTACCGAGGCTCCTGCAGACAGTAGCTATCTGGACCCTCATAAGCGCGAATACTATCTGGCACAGATACCGTTTACCGACGAGCAGATAGCCGAGAGCGACAATCTCATCAAAGACGGTCTGTTCCATTCGGGCATCATCTTCAAGGACAAGCTCGACAACCTGCCGTTGGGCGAGAAAGCACTCAGCCGTCTGACCACGCAGTATGCCGACTACGAACATAACGACGAGGCGTGGTATCACCTGTTCCTGCTGTACTCGCGACAGGGACGCCACGACGAGGCTGAGCGCTGTCTGGCCATGCTCAAGCAGGACTATCCCGAGAGTGATTGGACCATTCTGCTGTCTGACCCGAACTTCGCTGAGAACCAGCGCTTTGGCGTACATATCGAGGACTCGTTGTATGCAGCAACCTACGACGCTTTCCGCAGCAACCGCTATGAGGAGGTGAAGAGTAATACGCAACTTTCTGAGGGCCGTTTCCCGTTAGGACAGCACCGTCCGAAGTTCCTGTTCATCGAAGGTCTGAGCCTGTTGAATGAGGGCGACGCCAACGGATGTGTAGACCGCCTGAAGACGGTGGTGGAAAAGTATCCGGAGAGCGAAGTGTCGGAACTGGCGGGAATGATTGTCCGCGGTGTGCAGCAAGGACGTGCACTCTATGGCGGCAAGTTCGATCTGGGTGACGTATGGTCGCGCCGAACGGCAGTTGCTGGTGCTGACTCGGCGAAGGTCGACACGCTGAGCATTGAGCGCAACACCAGTTATGTGTTCCTGCTGGCCTTCCATCCCGACTCCATCAGTCAGAACCAGTTGCTCTATGAGATGGCGAAGTATAACTTCTCGAACTTCCTCGTGCGTAACTTCGATATAACGCTCGACCAGGATGCTCTCGGAATGACGCGTATGCTCATCAGCGGATTCCTCAGCTATGACGAGGCGCGCCAGTATGCCCGCCAGCTGTATGACGACAAAGTGATGGCCGCAATGCTGAAACCGTGTCGCAGCCTGATTGTCAGCGAGACAAATCTACTCCTGCTGGGTACGCAGTACAGCTATCGCGACTACGAGGTGTTCTTCCAGAAGGAGCTGGAACCCATCAGCGTGCCGAAGGAGTCGCTGCTCGACGAGCCGGACGTCATTGTACAACCTGAGGATGAGGACGATGGGCCTGCACCTGCCAATGATGGACAGCCGACGTCTGACGACCCGCTGTTCAACGACACTCCGCGACAGCAGAACACAGGCTATCCGGAGTTTGACGATGACTTCTGGCGGTAAATCTTCTATCACTTTTCTTGGGTGTTTCGCTGATATTTCACAGAAAATGTGTACCTTTGCAAGCGAAAATTACGTAATTTACTTATGCAGGATATCAGAAACATTGCGATTATCGCACACGTAGACCACGGCAAGACGACGCTCGTGGACAAGATGATGCTGGCCGGAAACCTGTTCCGTGAGGGACAGAACCTGTCGAGCCAAGTGTTGGATGCCAACGACTTGGAGCGCGAACGAGGCATCACGATTCTTTCGAAGAATGTCAGTATCAACTGGAAAGGAACAAAGATTAATATTATAGACACTCCGGGACACTCCGACTTCGGTGGTGAGGTGGAGCGTGTGCTCAATATGGCCGACGGCTGTCTGCTGTTGGTTGACGCCTTCGAGGGTCCGATGCCCCAGACACGCTTTGTGTTGCAGAAGGCGCTGCAGATTGGCTTGAAGCCCATTGTGGTAGTCAACAAGGTCGACAAGCCCAACTGCCGTCCTGAGGAGGTCTACGAGATGGTGTTCGACCTGATGTTCTCGCTGGACGCTACCGAGGACCAGCTGGATTTCCCTGTAGTCTATGGTTCGGCCAAGAACGGCTGGATGGGTGAAGATTATAACAAGCCCACCACAGACATCACTTATCTGTTAGACAAGATTGTCGAGGTGATTCCTGCTCCCCAGCAGATTGAGGGTACGCCCCAGATGCTGATTACCTCACTTGACTATAGCTCGTATACAGGTCGTATTGCCGTGGGTCGCGTACACCGTGGCCAGTTGAAGGACGGTCAGCAGGTGACCATCGCCCACCGCGACGGTTCGATGGAGAAGACGAAGATCAAGGAGCTGCATACCTTCGACGGTATGGGTCATCAACGTACCGAGCAGGTGGATTGCGGCGATATCTGTGCTGTCATCGGCTTGGAGAAGTTTGAGATTGGTGATACCATCTGCGACCTTGAGAATCCGGAGCCCCTGCCGCCTATCGCCATTGACGAGCCGACGATGTCGATGCTCTTCCAAATCAACGACTCGCCATTCTTCGGCAAGGAAGGTAAGTTTGTGACCTCGCGCCACATCAACGACCGTCTGGAGAAGGAGTTGGAGAAGAACCTCGCCCTGCACGTTGAGCAGTTCGAGGACTCTACCGATAAATGGGTGGTGTCTGGTCGTGGCGTGCTGCACCTCTCTGTGCTCATCGAGACCATGCGTCGCGAAGGTTACGAGTTGCAGGTTGGTCAGCCGCAGGTAATCTATAAGGAAATCGACGGGCAGAAGTGCGAACCTATCGAGGAGTTGACCATCAACGTACCCGAGGAATTTGCCTCGAAGATGATTGATATGGTGACACGTCGTAAGGGCGAGATGACCTCTATGGAGTCGCAGGGCGAACGTACGAATATCGAATTTGATATTCCTTCGCGCGGTATTATCGGTCTGCGCACCAATGTGCTGACCGCTTCGCAGGGTGAGGCCATCATGGCCCATCGCTTCAAGGAGTACCAGCCGTACAAGGGCGACATCGAGCGCCGCGTGAACGGTTCGATGATAGCCCTGGAGACGGGCAACGCCTTTGCCTACGCCATCGACAAGCTGCAGGACCGCGGCAAGTTCTTCATTGATCCGGGCGAAGACGTGTATATGGGTCAGGTGGTCGGCGAGCACGTGCACGACAATGACCTGGTCGTCAACGTCTGCAAGGCTAAGCAGCTGACGAACGTCCGCGCCAGCGGTACCGACGAGAAGGCGCGCATCATCCCGAAGGTGGTGATGTCATTGGAGGAGTGTCTGGAGTATATCAAGGAAGACGAACTCGTCGAGGTCACTCCGAAGTCGATGCGTATGCGTAAGATTATTCTGGATCACGATCAACGTAAAAAGTCTGCGATTAAACGATAATCGCAGACTTTTTCTTTCATATTAGTTGCGGAACACCAGTCCGTCGCCGAACTCATCGATGATGATGGGCTTCTCGCGGTTCACCTCATCGGCCAGTATCTTACGCGACAAGTCGTTCAGCACCAGCTGCTGGATGGCTCGCTTCACAGGACGGGCACCGAAGTCGGGGTCGTAGCCTTCCTGGGCGAGGTAGCGGATGGCGGCATCGGTGGTCTCCAGACGGATGCCCTGCGGCTCCAGCATGTCGGTCACGCGCTTCATCTGCAGGCGTACCACGTCGGCTATCTGCTCCTGTGTCAGCTGCTGGAAGGTGATGATCTCGTCGATACGGTTCAGGAACTCCGGACGCATCGTCGCACGCAGCTGCTCACGGGTAGCGTTCGAGGTCATGATGATGATGGTGTTCTTGAAGTTGGCGGTGCGGCCCTTGTTGTCGGTCAGCCTGCCGTCGTCCAATACCTGCAACAGGATGTTGAACACGTCGGGGTGTGCCTTCTCTATCTCATCGAACAGCAGCACCGAGTACGGCTTGCGGCGTACGGCCTCCGTCAGCTGACCACCCTCGTCGTAGCCCACGTAGCCCGGAGGGGCACCAATCAGTCGGCTGACGGTGTGCTTCTCCTGATACTCCGACATGTCGATACGCGTCATCATCTGCTCGTCGTTGAACAGGTATTCTGCCAGTGCCTTGGCCAGCTCCGTCTTACCGACACCCGTGGTACCGAGGAAGATGAACGAGGCGATAGGACGCTTCGGGTCTTGCAGTCCGGCACGGCTGCGGCGCACGGCGTCAGAGACGGCATTGATGGCTTCATCCTGTCCGATGACGCGGCGGTGCAGCTCTTCTTCCAAGTGCAGCAACTTCTCGCGTTCGCTCTGCAGCATGCGGGTGACGGGGATGCCCGTCCAGCGGGATACGACCTCGGCGATATCGTCGGCGGTGACCTCCTCGCGGACCATCGCATTACCGTCCTGGGCAGAGGCCAGCTGCGACTGTATCGACTTGATGTCATCCTCCAGCGTCTTTATTTTCGAGTAGCGTATCTCAGCCACCTTGCCATAGTCGCCTTCGCGCTCGGCACGGTCGGCCTCCAGCCGCAGGTTCTCCATTTCCTGCTTGTCCTGCTGAATCTTGTTGATGAGCTGGCGTTCGCCCTCCCACTTGGCACGGAACTGTGTCTCTTGCTCTTTCAGCTCAGCAATCTCTTTGTCCAATTGGGCAATCTTAGGCTCATCGCCCTCGCGCTTGATGGCCTCGCGCTCGATCTCCAGCTGGGCCAGGCGACGGGTAGTCTCATCCAGTTCCTCAGGCACTGAGTCGCGCTCCATGCGCAGCTTGGCGGCAGCCTCGTCCATCAGGTCGATAGCCTTGTCGGGCAGGAAACGCTCGGAGATGTAACGCTCCGACAACTGGACGGCTGCGATGCAGGCGTCATCCTGAATACGTACCTTATGGTGGTTCTCGTAGCGCTCCTTCAGTCCTCGCAGGATACTGATGGCCGACAGCTCATCGGGTTCATCCACCATCACCGTCTGGAAACGGCGCTCCAGGGCTTTATCCTTCTCGAAATACTTCTGGTATTCGTTCAGCGTCGTGGCACCGATGGCACGCAGTTCTCCACGTGCCAAGGCTGGCTTCAGGATGTTGGCGGCATCCATGGCACCCTCACCGCCACCGGCACCCACCAGCGTGTGAATCTCGTCGATGAAGAGGATGATGCGCCCCTCGGCCTTCGTCACCTCGTTGATGACCGATTTCAGGCGCTCCTCAAACTCACCCTTGTACTTTGCACCAGCTACCAGTGCACCCATATCGAGTGAGTAGAGCTGCTTGTCCTTCAGGTTCTCGGGTACGTCACCACGAACGATACGTCCGGCCAGTCCTTCGACGATAGCTGTCTTACCCGTGCCGGGCTCACCTATTAAGATTGGGTTATTCTTCGTACGGCGTGACAGTATCTGCAGCACACGACGTATCTCGTCATCACGTCCAATGACGGGGTCGAGCTTGCCTTGGCGAGCAAGGTCTACCAGATTCTTGGCGTATTTCTCCAACGACTGGTAGTTGTCGTCGGCACTCTGCGACTGCACCTTCTGGCCCTGGCGCAACTCGTTGATGGCGGCGCGCAAGTCCTTCTCGGTGATGCCAGCATCTTTCAGGATGCGTCCAGCCGTCTGGCCGTCGGTGAGCAGGGCCAACAGCAGCGGCTCTACGCTGACGAATTCGTCACCCATCTTCTGGGCATAGTCCTGAGCCTTCAGCAATACACCATTGGTGGCTGCACTCAGATAGGGTTCGCCGCCAGTAACGCGCGGCAGATGTTTCAGTTCGGCCTGTACCAGCAAGTCTATCTGCTGTGTGTTAGCACCCATCTTTTGCAGCAGGAAGTTCACGACGTCCTTGGCTTTATTGAGTATGCCCGCCAGCAGATGAACGGGTTCGATGGTCTGCTGACCATTTCGTTGTGCGGTGTTGACGGCCTCTTGTACCGCCTCCTGTGCTTTGATGGTAAACTTGTCTAATGTCATAGTTTTATCCTCCTAATTTTTGTTTTGTTCTGCTGTCTTGCGCTCAAAGGTTGTGCCGAAACATAAAAAACCGACAAAACGGCAGATACGAATGCCATTTTGTCGGTTTCTATGTGCTTCGTCGGAAGTCTTGAGGCTTACTTCTCAATCAGGATTCTTGCGTCGACGGCTACCACATTGTCGGCATCAGCCAACAACGGGTTGATGTCCATCTCCTTGATCTCTGTGGCGAAGCGCAACAGGGTTGACAGGCGGACGATGATTTCCGCATATTTGTTTTCGTTGATACCTTTTTGTCCGCGTGTACCTTGGAGTATTTTATAGCCGCGGAGCGAACGAATCATCGAGTAGGCTTCGTTGTAGCTTAACGGTGCAAGGCCTGACGACACGTCTTTCAGCACCTCGACGAAGATGCCGCCTAAGCCACAAAGCACCACATGTCCGAAACGCTCCTCGTATTTGGCACCGATAAAGAGTTCCGTACCTTTCAGCATCTTCTGTACCATCACGCCTGTAGCATCCTGAATCTGCATCATGCGGTCGAACTCTAACGCCAGGTGTTCTGCAGTACGGATATTGAGGGCTACACCACCCACGTCACTCTTATGCACTGGACCCACTACTTTGGCGACGACGGGATAGCCCACCTCATTGGCAAAGGCCGTCAGCGCCTCCTTCGACGTGCTTACCATCTCGGGTACCAGAGGAATACCTGCACATGACAGCAGTTCGCGTACCACATCGGGGGGCAGATAGCCGCTGTCGAGACCTTCAAATTTCAGGCGATGCGTCTCGCGATAGATGATATCACGAATCTTGGGCACGTCAACACCATACAGTTCCAATTCTGTGGGTGCGGGCTGTGGCGTACGCATAATCTGCGACAGGGCTGTGGCCAGCGTCACCTCGTCAGAGAAGTTTACGTGTCCTTTCTGCAGGAATTCAGCCACCTCGGGGCCAGCAGTGTGCAGGCTGGGCAGGATGGGGAAGATAGGTTTCTTGCACTCCACCATCTTCTGGTGTAGCACCTCATAGGCCTCGTAAAGCTGGGTCAGTCCTGGGGTGCCATAGATGACAGCAATGGCGTCGATGTCCTTGAACTGATGCTCACAATAGTCAATGGCGATACCCAGTTGTTCGGCCGTTCCTGTGGCGAGGATGTCAATGGGGTTGGCCACCGCAGAACCCGGGAAGAGCTTGGCTTTCAGCTCGTCAGCCTCAGACCCTTCTATCTTGGGGACGTTCAGCCCGCCTTTCGACAGGGCGTCCGTCAGCATCACACCAGGACCGCCGGCATGGGTTACAATGGCGAAGTTCTTGCCTTTGAGTTCGGGCAAGGTGAAGATACAACCTACGGTGGTCAGCTCCTCGCGAGAGAAACAGCGAACGATACCTGCCTTGCGGAACAGAGCCTCTACCGCTGAGT
The DNA here is from genome assembly GCA_902760345.1 of uncultured Bacteroidales bacterium. GTDB lineage: Bacteria > Bacteroidota > Bacteroidia > Bacteroidales > Bacteroidaceae > Prevotella. The sequence goes on from CACWFY010000040.1 coordinate 10,489, forward strand.
CACTGCTGGCGATAGCACCCGTATGGCTTGATGCAGCCCTCGAACCGCTCTCCGACGAGCCTGCCTTGATGGCTGCAATGCGGCAGCCCTTGCGAATTAAGCTGCTGGCGTGAAACAGCAACTTGTCAGGGTTTGAGATGTTCTCGATATACAGCAGTTTGACCTTCGAGTCGCTCTCGGGGTTGAAGTGCTCGTCCATATACTGCAGCACGTCCTCGATACCTATCTGCTTGCCATTGCCTATCGACCACACGCTGTTGAACAGTAAACCCTTGATGACGGCACTCTCTAAGATGAAGACCGCTGTGGCACCTGAGCCGCTGATGAAGTCGACTCCCTTGGGGTTCAGGTGGGGAATTGGTTTGGTAAACACAGAGTGGTGCCAACGTGTCAACAGGCCAATGCAGTTCGGACCTATCAGCGAACAGCCATGCTGTTCACAGGTGTCCAGAATCTGCTGTTCCAGTACAGCGCCTTCCTTCGTCTCCTCGCTAAAGCCGGCAGAGATAATGATGAACGCACGTGTCTTTTTCTCTTTGGCCAGCAATTCCACATACTGCGGACAGAATTTGGCCGCTACTACGAGGATGGCCAGTTCAGTGGGAGGTAGCTCACTGGCCTCGTGAAAGGCTTTGATACCCTGCACCTCGTCCTCCTTGGGGTTGACGATGCGTAGTGTGCCTTTGTAACCGCCTTGCAGCAGGTTGCGTACGACGGCACCACCTGGCTTGTGTACATTGTTACTACCACCGATGACAACGATGGATTGAGGCTCTAACAGTTCTCGGTTAATCATAGTATTTTTTCTTGTGTGTTGTGTTATTTTGTGATACGTATCCAGTCTGCTTCTATCCAACCTCGATCAGTCTTCTCGCTACTTTCTACAGACACAAACCCAAACTTTGCACCAATCCACTTGCCTTGACGCATCTCCATGGGCTTGCCACACGGTGTGAAGCGCTTGCCGTCTGTGCTGTAGCTGTAGTATACCAGCGGTTTTCCTGTAAAACCACCACGGTGCTTCAGCTTGTCTTTGTTGGGCAGTTCGACGCGTAGTCGCAGGTAGATGTCCTCGTGAATACCCGGCTTGTAGCTGATTTTGTCCTCAGTGGTAGGCTTTAATGTGGCGATGAGCTCCTCCTGCTGGGCGTTGCCCCTATCGGCATCCTTGCACGTCAGCAACAATAGTTGAAACTCTTTGCCTACACGTTTGACGACAAGTGCGCCGTAGTTGTGGCCCATCATAATGAGACCGCCCATTTGTCCGTCAGCCTTCGACGTGAAGCGCACCTTAGTGGTCACGGTAAATTCATCGGCTGGGGTCTTTTGTAACAGCATGTTGGGCACCAGCCACAGGTTCTTCTCTGTTTGTGGTTGCTTATAGGTATAGATGCGCATGGTGCCAAAGGCTGTCGGTACACCGAATTTCTCGTCGTAGTTGGCCTGCCACTGCCACTGCTTGCCGATGGTAGGTGTATTGAACTCGTCGTTTTCTGCGGGATTGATAATTGTCGTTGAACTGCTCTTGGGCTTCTTGTAGGTCGTCACAGGCTCTCCCTTCTTTCCCATGATCGGCCAGCCTGTCGACCAGTCGACGGGGTTTAGGTGTACCACGCGACCATAGGCCTCTTTGTCCTGGAAGTGCAGAAACCAGTCTTCGCCATACTTTGTATGCACCCATCCGCCTTGATGAGGGCCGTTGATGTTGGTCTTGCCTTGTTGCAATACAATCTTGTGCTCGTAGGGACCGTAAGGCGATTTCGAACGCATGGCCAGTTGGAAGCCCTCGGGCACACCGCCTGCCGGACACATAATCCAATACCAGCCGTCACGCTTATAGAATTTCGGACCTTCACATGTGCGGTTCTCCGTGCCGTTGCCGTCGAATACGATGACCGGTTGTCCGATAGGCTTCGTGCCGTCTGCCGATAGTTCGCGAACAGTCAATACCGAGGCGTATTTGGCGCGTGAGTTGGCCCATCCGTTCACTAGATAGCAGCGGCCGTCATCGTCCCATAACGGCGTGGTGTCGATATATCCTTTGCCAGGGATGACGCACAGCGGATCAGACCATTCTCCTGCGGGGTCGCTGGCTTTCACCATATACACGCCAAAGTCGGGGTCGCCCCAATAGATATAGTATTCGCCGTTGTGGTAGCGGATGGAGGGTGCCCACACGCCATTGCCGTGCTGGGGGGTGTTGAAGTGCTCTATCAGTTTGCAGTTGCCTGCATAGAGCTTGTCTTTGATGGCATAGTTAATGATTTCCCAGTTCACCAAGTCTTTGGAATGTAGGATGGGCAACCCGGGAATACATTGGAACGACGAGGCCGTCATATAGTAGTCTTCGCCTGTCGGACCTACGCACACATCCGGGTCGCTATAGTCGGCATTGATGACGGGATTCGTATAGGTGCCGTCACCGTTGTCGGGAGTCCATACTTGTGACTTCTCTGACTTTTGGTCAGAGTGTGGCGTTGCATTGTACTGGGCTGAGACCAGCAGGGGTAGTGCCAGCACTGCAAAAAGGATTGCTTTTCTTTTCATTGTAATAGTAGCTTGTTGTTTCTTGTTTATTTTTTTGCAAAGTTACGAAAAAAAATGAGAAGTAGGGTGGAAAAATATTCGTTTTTTTACCCCAACATGGTTAAACTCGTTAAATGGCTTGGTCGTTTGACAAGTTTTTACTATCTTTGTCCTAAAATTAAAGGATACGGCTTATGAAACGACTCGCAATTGCCATCATGGCAGTATGGCTGTTGATGCCTATGAACCTGACAGGACAGACTTATCAGACGTTATGGAAACAGGTGGAGGAAGCCCAGCAGAAGGACCTTCCCCAAACCGCCATGACCAGTTTGGACCGCATAGCTGCCAAGGCCCGCAAGGAATCGGCCTATGGCCAGTTGCTGAAGTCGACGCTGCTTCGCGCCCGTTTGCAGTCCGAGGTGGCACCCGACTCGCTGCGTCCTGCCGTAAGCCGCTTGGAAGACCTGCTGAAGAGTGCCCGTGGTGAGGCGCTAAAGGCTGTCTATGCTACTGTGCTGTCGAAGGTGTATAGCGAGAATGTCCATGTATTGGGTGACGACGCCCAGCAGAAGAGTCGCGACTATCGTGACCAGGCGCTGGCCCATCCTGAACAGTTGGCGAAGGTATCTGCCGACAGCTATGTGCCGTTTGTCGTCAAGGAAAACGACAGCGAACTCTTCGGACACGACCTGCTCAGTATTGTCGGGCAGGAGTTGGACGCATGGCAATGGCTGAGCCGTTATTACCAACAGGCGGGCAACCGCCGTGCGGCCTGTCTGACGGCTCTGCGTGCCACCAAGACTTTGGAGAGCTACGATTCGCTGATAGCCGTCTATGGTGACCTGCCAGAAGCCGGTGAGGTGGCCATCAGTCGCTACGAACTGATGCACGGCAACCGTTTCACTGCGGCCGACCGCTATACGTGGTTGCAGCAGTCGCTCGAGCGCTGGGGCTCGTGGAAGCGTGCCGACGTGTTGCGCAATGATTTGAAGGCCCTGCTGAATCCGATGTTCCAGGTTGACCTACAACAGCGCGTCAGTGTGGTTGACAAAACACAGACCATCCTGCTGACCCATTTGCGTCATGTACAATCGGTACAAATGCACCTCTATCGTACGGCACTGAACGGCGATACTGAGCTCAACCCCAACGAGGAGCGTGACTACCGCCAGATGAAAGGCGGACTGAAAGAACTGAAGGAGCATGCTCGCACATTGACGTTCAGCGGACATGCCGACTACGACGTCTTCGAAGACTCGCTGACGCTGGCCGCCCTGCCTGCAGGTGTCTATCTGCTGGAGTTCTCGTCGCAGCCGCAGACGGAGGTCATCCGCATGCTCTACTTTGTCTCTGGCGTGCGTGTCATCATGCAGGCGCTGCCTAATGACCAGATACGCTATGTCGTGGTCGACGCCACGACGGGTCAGCCGCTGCCCGGTGCCTCGCTACGCCTGTCGTTCCGCCGTCAGTGGGACAAGCAGGGAACCAGCAAGACGTTGCCCTGTGACACCAAGGGCGAGGTGCTCTACACCGTTGAGGGTCAGCAGCCGACGTCAGCCTTTGCCTATACCGCCGCCGACCAGTATTGTCCAGAGTCGAGCGGTTATGGACGCTATTCGTATTACGAACGTACCTATAACCAGGAACATATCAGCCTGTTTACCGACCGTAGCATCTATCGTCCGGGCCAGACCGTCCATGTCGCTGCCATTGTATGGAAAGAACTGTCGGCCACTGAACAGACCGCCGTCAGCAACAAGGCGCTGAAGGTGGAGTTGCGCGATGCAAATTATAAGGTAGTCAGCGAACAGCAGTTGACCACCGATCGCTATGGTAAGTGCTCTGCCGTGTTTACGTTGCCTCAGGGACTGTTGAATGGCCGCTTCTCTATCCGCACCCAGAGTGCCAGCACGAGTTTCCGTGTCGAGGAATATAAGCGTCCCACTTTCCAGGTCGAGTTTCCCGACCACCAGTCAGCCTATCAGGCTGGCGACGTCGTGCATGCCCTGGCCCGTGCCATGACCTATAGCGGTGTGCCCGTACAGGGTGCCAAGGTGCATTATACCGTGCGCCGCCGCGTGGCCTTCTGGTGGATGAACTGGTCGCGCTACTGGCAGCACGGCTATGCGGGCCGTGGCTTGGCAGAAGATGTGGTGAACGAGGGTGATACCCAGACAGAAGAGGATGGCACCTTTATTGTCGATATGCCGATGGTGTTGCCTGATGACGCTAATGGTCAGACGATGTTCTATCACTTCGTCGTTGAGGCCGATGTTACCGACCAGGCAGGTGAGACGCATAGCGGCACGTTGTCGCTGCCGTTGGGCACCAAGCCTACTGCGCTGACCTGCGACCTCCCTGCCCAGGTGCGTAGCGACCAGCTGCCCCAGGTGACTTTTGTCCGTCGCAATGCTGCCGGCAAGGAGATTGTCGGACAGGTGAAATACCGTTTGGATGGTGGCAAGTGGAAGCAGTGCCTCGCCAATTCTCAATTATCAATCTTCAATTCTCAATTGAAGAGCGGTGAGCACCGCCTTGAGGCTGTCTGCGAGGGCGACTCCCTGCAGATGTCTTTCGTGGTGTTCAGCCTGAACGATAAGCGCCCTGCCGCACCGACACACAACTGGTTCTATGTGTCGCACCAGCAGTTCCCGTCCGACAAGACACCCGTCACCATACAGGTGGGCTCGTCCGACCCCGACCTCCATATCGTCTATAGTATCTTTGCCGGTAAAGAGCAGTTGGAGAGCGGTGCCGTCAAGAAGAGTGGGGAGCTGATTAACCGCCAGTTGACCTATCAGGAATCCTACGGCAATGGCCTGCTCGTCACCTTCGCATGGGTGAAGGACGGTGTGTGCTATCGCCATGAGACAACCATCCAGCGGCCTATGCCCGACAAAAAGCTGAAGCTGGCGTGGGAGACGTTCCGCGACCGCCTGACGCCTGGTCAGCAGGAGACGTGGTGCATGACCGTCAGCCGACCTGACGGCACACCAGCCGACGCCAGTCTGATGGCTGTTCTCTATGATCATAGCTTGGATGCCATAGCGCCCCATCAATGGATGTTTGCTCCTTCGGTCAACCTGTCGCTGCCCTCTACCTCGTGGCGTTGGAATGCGTGGGGTGGCATGAGCCGCAGTGGTGCCCAGACCCTCCGCTATCAGCATGTGCCCGACCTGTTGTTCAGCCATTTTGACGATAGCGTCTATCCCTATTATCATCGTCACATTATGGTGCGTGGACGTAGCAACGTCATGTTGGCTAAGTCGGCAGCAACTAATGTAGGCTTTGCAGTAGCCGATGAGGCTGCCGTTCCGCAAATGGCAATGGTTGCTACAGAGGAGACCAAGGCGGTTAAAGCCAAGGATGTCGCCGGCAACGATGCGGATGATGCAGCTGCTGACCAGGTGACACTCCGCGAGAACCTCAACGAGACCGCCTTCTGCTATCCGGCCGTGACGACCGACAAGACTGGCCGTGTCACGCTGTCGTTCACCCTGCCTGAGAGTCTGACGACCTGGCGCTTCATGGGTGTCGCCAATACTTCCGATATGTTGTATGGTGCCCTTGAGGCTGAGGTCTTGGCGCACAAGGACTTGATGGTACAACCCAATCTGCCGCGTTTCCTGCGTATAGGTGACGAGGCGAATATCAGCGCCCGCATCACTAATTGTGCCGGACGTCCCTTGAAGGGACAGGCCCGCTTGCAGCTGATAGACCCACAGACCAATGCGGTGTTGTACGAAAAGAGCCAGCCGTTTACCACCGACGGCGACCAGACGGTCAGCGTCACCTACCCGCTATCGAAGGTCGACTATTCTACGTCGTTGCTCATCTGTCGCATCACGGCTGTTGCCGGCGACTTCTCTGACGGTGAACAGCACTATCTGCCTGTATTGCCCGACCAGGAATATGTGACACGCACGCTGCCCTTTACCCAGCACGAGGCGGGGGTACAGACCGTCGACCTGAAGCGTCTGTTCCCACAGGGCACCAGTCAACAGAAGCTCACCGTAGAATATACGGCCAATCCTGCTTGGCTGATGGTGCAGTCGCTGCCCGTTATCGGACAGCCCTCTGAACATAGTGCCATTGATCAGGCGGCCAGCTACTATAGTAATCAGTTAGCGAAATTCCTGTTGGATGGTGCTCCGCAGGCCAAGGCCACCTTTGAGCAGTGGAAGCATGAAACGCCTGAGCAATCGTCGCTGACGTCCCAGCTCGAGAAGAACCAGGAGTTGAAGGACCTTCTGCTTGCCGAGACACCTTGGGTGGCTGCTGCCGACCGTGAGAGTGAACAGCACCAGCGCCTTGCCGACTTCTTCGACGAGAACATGATCAACAACCGCCTGACCGTTGCCGCCGATAAGTTGAAGGCCCTGCAGAATGGCGACGGCTCCTTCTCGTGGTATCCCGGTATGGAGGGTAGCACGCAGATAACCGTTTCCGTGGCCGAGATGGTGGTGCGCCTGCAGACCCTCACGGGAGCGAAGTCAGACCTCCAGTCGCTTTACAACAAGGCATTCACCTATATGGGCAAGGAGATGACCGAGCTGGTGAACGAACTGAAGAAGGAAGAGCGTAAGGGCCACCATCCGACGTTCCCCTCGTTTGCGGCCTTGCGCTGGCTGTACGTCTGTGCCCTTGACGGTCGTCAGCTGTCTGGAACGCTGAAGAGCACCAACGACTATCTGGTCAATCTGCTGAAGAAAGACATCAAGAACCAGTCGATTTACGAGAAGGCCCTGACGGCTGTCATCCTCAACCAGCGTGGCGACCGCAAGCTGGCGGCCGACTACGTCAAGAGTCTCAAGGAATATACCGTCTATACCGACGAGATGGGCCGTTACTACGATACGCCACGTGCCCTCTACTCCTGGTACGACTACAAGATACCTACGGAGGTAGCAGCCATCGAGGCCCTGCAGGCGGTGACACCTGCCGACTGCCAGACCGTCGACGAGATGCGTCGCTGGCTCCTGCAGGAGAAGCGTACACAGGCTTGGGACACACCCATCAATACGGTTAATGCCATCTATGCCTTCCTGCATGGCGAAAGTCAGTTGCTGACCGCCACCAGCCAACCAGCTGTGCTTGCGGTCGACGGAGCGCCCATCGACGTGCCTGCACCGTCTGCCGGCATCGGTTATGTGAAGACGGCCCGTCCGTATCAGGGTGAGCAGACGCTGACGGCCACCAAGCAGAGCGAGGGTACCTCGTGGGGAGCCGTCTATGCTCAGTTCTTCCAGCCTGTTGCCGACATTGATGCTTCCGCAAGTGGCATCACCGTCAAGCGCGAAATAATATCAGCTTCCAGTCTTAAGGTTGGCGACCGCGTCAAGGTTCGCATCACCATTGAGACCACGCGCGACCTCGACTTCGTACAGGTGGTCGACCGCCGTGCCGCCTGCATGGAACCTGTCAGCCAGTTGACGGGCTATCGCAATGGCGCCTATACGTCGCCGAAAGACTGTGCTACCCACTATTTCTTCGGACAACTGGCCAAAGGCCGTCATCAGATAGAAACTGAATACTATATTGACCGCGAGGGTATCTACCAGACAGGTACCTGTACCGTAGGCTGCGCCTATGCACCTGAATACCGTGCTACGGCACCCTCCATGACTCTTCATATCCAACCGTAATGAAACGAACACTCATCATACCCCTGTTCCTGTTGTCGGCAGTACTACCCCTGTCGGCACAGAAACTCTCTGTTGCAAAGGCTACTGTCGACGTGGGCATCACCGGCTATCAGCAGCCCGTTACAGCCGTCTTTGACTTCCACGTCAAAGGCAGCAAAAAACTAAAGATTGAACGTGTGGCACCCGACTGTAACTGTACGGTAGTCGACTATCCGAAAGGTGAGGTCGGCGATAAGTTCCAGATACGCATGACTTATGACGCCCGTCAGTTAGGACACTTTAACAAGCAGGCCGCCGTCATTTCTAATGGCTCTAAACAGCCCATCTACATTATCATGAAGGGTGTTGTCAAGGCTGATTATGTCGATGTGTCAGGTTCCTATCCCGTACAGATAGGCTCTCTGCGCCTCGACCGCTCCGACCTGGAGTTTGACGACGTCAACCGTGGTGACCATCGTGAACAGCAGTTGCAGATATATAACGACGGCACCGCGTCGTGCCGCCCTAATCTGATGCATCTGCCACCCTATCTGACAGCGGTGATGCTGCCCGAGGTGTTGGCGCCAGGACGTACCGGCACGATGACCGTCACGCTGAATAGCAGTCTGCTGCACGACTACGGACTGACTCAGAGCGCTGTCTATCTGGCCGCCAATCCTGGCGATAAGGTCAGCCCAGACCTTGAGATACCAGTCTCGGCGGTGTTGCTGCCCTCGTTTGCGGGTATGACTGCCGCCCAGCAGCAGTATGCTCCCCGTATGGTGCTGTCGAAGCAGCAGGTGGATATCACTTTCGGCAATAAGTCGAAGAAGAGCGATGTCATCATGGTGACCAATAACGGTCGTACCGAACTGGACATCTCGTCGCTGCAACTGTTTACCCGTGGTCTACAGGTGTCGCTGGGCAAGCGTCGTCTGCAGCCTGGCGAGAGTACCAAGCTGAAGATCACCGCCCAGCGCGACGAACTGAAGAAGGTACGTACGCGTCCGCGAATTCTGATGATTACCAACGATCCTGCCAAGTCTAAGGTCGCCATCACGATAAATTTCCATTAGGCCCATAGGCCCTATAAGCCCCATTAACATCAATAAAGATTATGGAACATCCCGAGAATAGTGCTGAATATGCTGGACTGCAAGTCAATAGTGGCGTTGAACAGCCCTCTATCATCAACCCTTATTTGCAGCGCAATCGCTTCCGTCGTCGTGAACTGTCGGCCGCCGAGATGGTCGAAGGCATCACGAAGGGCGACGTGACCATTCTCTCGCAGGCCGTCACACTGGTTGAGAGTGTCAACCCCGACCATCAGGCCAAGGCCCAGGAGGTCATCAACAAGTGTCTGCCCTTTAGCGGCAATAGCATTCGCATTGGCATCAGCGGTGTACCAGGTGCCGGCAAGTCGACGAGTATCGACGAGTTTGGCATCCATGTGTTGAAGGAGAAGGGTGGCAAACTGGCCGTGCTGGCTATCGACCCCTCGTCGGAACGTTCGAAGGGAAGTATTCTCGGCGATAAGACGCGTATGGAGAAACTCAGCGTGCATCCCGATTCGTTCATCCGTCCTAGTCCGACGGCAGGCTCGCTGGGTGGTGTGGCCCGCAAGACGCGCGAGACCATCATCCTTTGTGAAGCTGCCGGCTTCGACAAGATATTCGTTGAGACCGTTGGTGTGGGACAGTCGGAGACGGCCTGCCACTCGATGGTCGACTTCTTTCTGCTCATCCAGTTGGCAGGAACGGGTGACGAGCTGCAAGGCATCAAGCGCGGCATCATGGAGATAGCCGACGGTATCGTCATCAACAAGTGCGACGGCGAGAATGTCGACAAGTGTCAGATGGCAGCTACCAATTTCCGCAACGCCCTGCATTTCTTCCCCATGCCCGAGAGCGGGTGGCTGCCGAAGGTGCTGTGCTACAGCGGCTTCTATGGCTATGGCATCAAGGAGGTTTGGGATATGATCTACGAATATGTCGACTTCGTCAAAGGCAACGGCTACTTCGACTATCGTCGCAACGAACAGGCGAAATACTGGATGTACGAGACCATCAACGAACAGTTGCGCCTGAGCTTCTATAACAATCCCGCTATCCGCCAAAGTCTGAAAGGTGCCGAACAGCAGGTGCTGGCCGGACAGCAGACGTCCTTCGTGGCTGCTCAGCAGCTGCTGGACGACTACTTCAATCGTTTGTCCCATGAGTTATAAGTCCAGTCCTATAAGTCCTATGAGCCTCAAAATAGAAATCGACAACGGTAGCGGCTTCTGCTTTGGTGTGACCACCGCCATCCAGAAGGCTGAGGAGGAACTGGCCAAGGGTACCCAGCTCTACTGTCTGGGCGACATCGTGCACAATGGTATGGAGTGTGAACGTCTGCGCCAGATGGGGCTGATTACCATCGACCATGAACAGATGGCCAGTCTGCACGACGTGAAGGTGCTGTTGCGTGCCCATGGTGAACCGCCTTCGACCTACGAACTGGCGCGTCGTAACCATATCGAGATTATCGATGCGACCTGCCCTGTGGTGCTGAAGTTGCAACAGCGCATCAAGAAGCAGTACGACAGCAATGAAGTTCAAAGTTCTCAGATTGTCATCTTCGGCAAGAAGGGCCACGCCGAGGTGTTGGGACTGGTGGGACAGACACATTCCGACGCCATAGTGATTGAGAAATTCGACGAGGTGGCCAAGCTCGATTTCTCGCGCGACATCTATCTGTACAGCCAGACCACGAAGTCGCTCGACGAGTTTCACCGCATCATTGAGTATATCCAGTCACACATCGCCCCCAATGCCACGTTCCGCTCGTTCGACACCATCTGCCGCTCGGTAGCCAACCGCATGCCGAATATCTCGCAGTTTGCCGCCCGCCACGACCTCATCCTCTTTGTCTGCGGGCGCAAGAGCAGTAATGGGCGTGTGTTGTTCAACGAGTGCCTGCGCGTCAACCCCAACAGCCACCTTATCGAGGGGCCTGAAGAGATAGCCCCCGAATGGCTCAAGGGCATCGGCTCCGTAGGCATCTGTGGCGCTACCAGCACGCCCAAATGGCTCATGGAACAGTGTCGCGACGCATTGGCCCAGCTGTAGGCTTTGTAAATCCTACGTTTTCACCTCGTGAATCCTATGTTTTCATGCCTTCAAAACTATGTATTCACACAGTCAATACATAGCTTTGACGATGCTAATCCCTTATGCTGAAATTTCCTACACTGATTCCTACACTGAAGTTACACTGAAAATCGCACTTTGGAACTCGCTCCGTCGCAGTGTAGGAAAAGTGGCACTTTCAGTGTAAGAAAATGGAATATAACTCACTGATATTCAGCACCAAGTGTAGGAAATGCAGGATTTCGCCCTTTTTTACTCTGGGGGTATATACCCTCTAAATTACAACAATATTGCTAGTGTTGATGCTGAGCCTGTTGCTATCACTAACAAATTGGCTGTGAGCGATGGTTCTAATGGTGTCAACGACTACGTTTTGTATAATGGTGCCAGTGGCGTCGGCTTCTATAAATAGACAGGCTCTGCCCTGGCTTCTGGAAAGGTCTATCTGCCTGCCAGCGCGGTTGCTGGAGCACGTTCCTTCATAGGCTTCGACGACGAAGACTGGTAATTTCTTACCCCATAAATCATAATAATAAGATTATGATTGTTAGAAGGCTCACGGATGCACCGCGAGGTGCCGAGCCTAAGTTATTGTATTTAGTTATGTAAAAAAGTCAGCTGGCCCGAGCGCGTGAGCGTCTGGGCCAGCTTCTGTATGTTCATCTGTTATTCTGTCTTTACTCCGTTACTCTGTCTCTCTCAAGTCAGAGTGATGTCCGCTCGCGGAAGCGGTCGAGGAGCCATTGCTTCTGCTCGGCAATGGTCATGTGGCTGTTGTCGAGCAGCAGGGCGTCATCAGCCTGGCGCAGGGGCGACACCTCACGGTGGGAGTCGATGTAGTCGCGCTCTTGAACATTCTTCAAGATATCGGCATAGTCGGCAGGCATTCCTTTTTGCTGTAACTCATCGTAGCGGCGCTGGGCACGCACCTCGGCAGAGGCGGTAACGAAGATTTTGAGTTCGGCATCAGGAAAGACTACGGTGCCAATGTCGCGGCCATCCATGACGACCCCCTTGTCGCGACCCATCAGCTGCTGTTGGGCAACCATAGCCTCGCGGACAAAGCCCAGCGTGGCGATGGGGCTGACGTGGCTCGACACCTCCATGGTGCGGATGTCGCGCTCGACAAGTTCACCGTTCAGATAGGTATCGGGGCGTCCGGCCTCGGCATTAAACTTAAACGATATATGAAGGTCGGGCAGTGCACGGCGCAAAGCGTCTTCGTCAATGCCGCCGTCAGTGAATAATCCGTGGCGCAGGGCATAAAGGGTGACACAGCGGTACATGGCGCCGGTATCTACATAGACGTAGCCCACCTCGCGGGCCAAGTCCTTGGCCATAGTGCTCTTGCCGCACGATGAATGGCCGTCAATAGCGATGGTTATCTTTTTCATATTATTATGGGGCATATAGGTCTTATAAGTCTTATAGGTCCTATGGGGCTCATAGGACGTAGGTTAAATTAATCAGCAGGCTGTTGGCCGACACGTGGTACTTAGCATAGGCCACCTGCAGCTTGAAGCGTTGCAGTTGCAGGCCACCACCCACCGACAGGCCGGCACCGTGGTTGCTCTCACCCTCGTCTTCGCTGATTTTCATCTCGCTGGAACGGCGGAAGTTGTAGCCAGCGGCAAGGAAGATGGTCTCGCCCAGACGCAGGTCGGCACCAATGTTGAGATGCTTGATGAAGCCCTGGTCCCAGTTGTTCAGGCGTGTCAGCGTGGCATGGAGCGTCAGTGGTGAGCCGATGAGCTGCTTGCTAACGCCGAGCTGTAGGTCGAAGGGGATGCGCTCGAAGTCGTCGTGGTAGGCCTTGATCTGTCCGCCAAGGTTACGAGCGACTGCCGATACGGACCATCCGCGTTCCTCGTCGATATAGTTGGCACCCAGGTCAATGGCTACTGCTGCCGAATTGTAGCTGCCTATCGTTGACGAGATGAAACGAGCCGTGATCGCTCCGCTGAAGTGGTCGGCCAGCAGATAGGCGAAAGAGCCTGCCAAAGCAATGTCCTTTGGTGAGAAGGTGCCCATCTCTTCATTGCTGACCGTCGTCTCCTTGATGCTGCCGTAGTCCATATAGCGTGCACTGACAGCCCATGATGCCCGTTCCTTATAGGTTTTGACAAACGAGGCTGAGGCTGTCTTTGCTCCTTCCATATAAGTCATGAAGTTGAGGTTTAGGCTCTTGTCGGTAACACCAGTGATGAGGGCAGGGTTGTGAAAGACTACTGTAGGGTCGTCGTCGGTGAGACTGATGTTGTCGCCACCCAGTGCTGCGGCATGGGCACTGATGGGCAGGCGCAGGAAGCTGTACACCTCCTTGCTCTCCTGAGCTTGTGTGGCCATGGCCATGACAGTCAGTAGTGTGAATAAAAAAACTTTCTTCATCTCTTTTCAAACGACAAAGGTACAAAAAATATTGCATAATAGCCAAAAGATAGGAATAATTTCGTACCTTTGAGTTAAAACTCGAAGGTACTCACGTTCGAAAAAGCAAAAATATTTTGCTTTTTGCTCACTTATTCGTACCTTTGCAGGGAAAATGGAAGTAAAGAAGACGCCACAGGCGGATATGGAACAGCGGCGTACCACAGGTTTTCTCCTGGGATTGGTGCTGGTGTTGTCATGTTGCTATGTGGCGTTGGAATGGAATAGCGTCCCTGCTGCCAATGATTTCGACGCACTGGATTTGAGCGAACTGACCCACGAGAGTGAGTTGGTGCCGATGTCGAACGTGGAGACGGTGACACAACTGCGCGAGCAGCAGCATGTGCAGGGCGAACAGTTGCGTGTGGTCGATGACGACGTGGAGACAGAGCCTGCTGACGAGGTGGATCTTGGCGAGGATGGCGACGACGACTCGTTATTGGCTGACCTGCAAGATGGTGAAGACGACAAGGCCTTGGCACCGTTAGCGGTAGACCCGCTGAATCCATTGAACTTCCATATCGTCGAGGAACTGCCGCAGTATCCCGGTGGTGCTGTGGAGTTTATGAAGTGGCTCACCAAGAACCTGCGCTACCCGGCAGCTGCTCAACAACGCAAGGTACAGGGGAAGGTACAGGCAGTGTTCTACGTCGAGAAAGATGGTAGCATCACGGGTCTGAAAGTGGTGAAGTCGCTGTCGCCGGAGTGTGACAAGGAGGCACTGCGTGTGCTCAGCATGATGCCCAAGTGGCAGCCAGGTATCCAGCACGACCAGCCGTGTCGTACGAAGGTGTGTATTCCCATCGTGTTTAAGCTGTAATCGATGCCTCGAAACATCGAAACTTCGAAATAACGAAATCTCGAAATAACGAAATAAATTATGATGAAAACATCTGATGAAATCCTGAAACTGGTCAACGACTTCTTGGCCTCACTGCCGTATGAACGGAAACCGAAGTCGCTGTATGATCCCGTGGAATACGTGCTGTCGATAGGTGGTAAGCGCATCCGCCCCGTGCTCATGCTGATGGGTTACAACCTTTGGCGGGAAGACCCTGCCAGCATCCTCATGCCTGCCGTGGGCCTGGAGACGTACCATAACTATACGCTGCTGCACGATGACCTGATGGACAATGCTGACGTGCGCCGTGGTCACGAGACCGTACACCGCCGCTGGGATGCCAACAAGGCCATCCTGTCGGGTGACTCTATGCTGGTGCTGGCCTATCAGCGTATGCAACAGGTGCCGCAGGATAAGTTGCCGGCTGTGCTGGACATCTTTACTGAGACCGCATTGGAGATTGGCGAGGGTCAGGAGTACGACATGAGTTTTGAGACACGCAACGACGTGACCGAGGATGAGTATATCGAGATGATACGTCTGAAAACCTCCGTGCTGCTGGCCTGTGCGCTGAAGATCGGTGCCTTGCTGGCTGACGCTCCGCAGGCGGATGCCGATCGGTTGTATCGCTTCGGCGAACAGGTGGGCCTGGCCTTCCAGTTGCAGGACGACCTGCTGGATGTCTATGGTGACCCCGCAGTATTCGGCAAGGCTATTGGTGGCGACATTACCAGCAATAAGAAGACCTATATGCTTATCAATGCCGTCAACCGCGCCAATGATAAACAGCGTGCCGAGCTGATGCGTTGGATTACCGCCAAGACCTTCAACCGTGAGGTGAAGGTGGCTGCTGTCACACGGCTGTACGACGAGATTGGTATTCGCCAGTTGTGTGAACAGAAGATCAACTATTATTTCGAAGAAGCCAGACGCACGCTTGCTGAGGTTCAGGTGGCTGACGAACGTAAGGAAGCCTTGCGTGCCTATATGGACGAACTGCTGCATCGTAACAAGTGATGAACTTCATAGATACCCATTGTCATCTGGACGGTGAGGAGTTCGCTGCTGACCGTGATGCCGTCGTACAGCGAGCTCGCCAGGCTGGTTGTACGAAGGTGTTCCTGCCGGCGATTGATAAGACGACATGCCAGACGGTGCTCGACGTATGTCGCCAATATCCCGGCTACTGTTATCCGATGTTTGGCCTGCATCCTGAGGAGGTGCGTGCCAACTGGCGCGAGCAGTTGGCAGCCATCCGCCCATTCCTCACCCTCTCACCTTCTCATCCTCTCGCCATCGGTGAGGTCGGCCTTGACTTCTATTGGAGTCGGGAGTACGAACAGGAACAGTTGGAGGCTTTTGAAGAACAGGTGCGATGGTCGGTGGAGAGTGGTCTTCCGCTGATGATTCACTGTCGGAAGGCCCAGAACGAAATGGTAGCTATATTAAAAAGGTACGCGCGTGAACTACCCGGTGGCGTGTTCCATTGTTTTACGGGCAATGAACAGGAGGCGCTGCAACTGTTGGAATTCCCGCAATTTGTGTTGGGCATCGGTGGTGTGCTGACGTTTAAGAAGAGCCATCTGCCCGAAGTGTTGCCGAAGGTGGTGCCTTTAGACCGTATTGTGCTGGAGACAGATGCTCCCTATATGGCTCCCGTTCCTATGCGCGGTCAGCGCAATGAGTCGGCCTACATCACGCACGTCATTGAGCGGATGGCCACAGCCTATGGCGTTAGTGCAGACGAGGTGTGTCGACGCACCACCGCTACGGTACGCCGTATCTTCAGTAAGGCGTTTGAAGGAGAAGAGTAGGGACTATTCCAGAAAGCCCTGCTTGCGAAGCACCTGTAACAACCCCTCCGACATGGCTTCATTGTCTTTGCGGGTGTAGCGGATGTCGGTAAACACCTGTGCCAAAGTCTCTTTTTTATTGATGGCTACAAAGTGGCGATTCTCGTCGAGTTGCTCCTTGGCCGTGTAATAGTTGTCAATATCTGCGGCCAGATAGTCGGTATAGGTCTCTTCGTGGATGAAGCTCTCAAGGGGCAAACGGTCGCTGAGCGGTGGCTCTTCAGCCGGCCAGCCTACAGTCAGGGTGGCAACGGGCATCACCAGACGAGGCAACTCCAGAATGTCAATAATCTGTTGTGGTTGGTAGACGGTAGTGCCCAGATAACAATAGCCCAATCCTTCTTCGTCCATGAGGTTGCAGAGCGTCTGTGTATAGAGTAGGGCATCAGTAGCCGCATTGATGAATGACAGGAAATTGTCGTAGCCGGGCTCTGCCTTGCGACAGCGTGCCCACGTGCTGGTGCGGTTGAAGTCGGCACAGATGGTCAGCACCACGGGCGCCTGTGTCACCATGGGCTGATTGAAATGGGCTGGCGCCAACTGCAGCTTCTTGTCATAGGCGCGGGTGATGACCACACTGTAGAGCTGCAGATTGCCCATGGTTTGTGTACGACTGGCCTCTGTGAGGAGGCGGTGGAGTAGCTCGTCGCTAACTTCGCGAAGGCTGTATTGGCGAATGGTTCGCCGCGTCAACAGGTTTTTCATAGGACAAAAGTACAAAATAATTCTTAATTCATAGCAGGAGTTTCATATTTATTTTGTATTTTTGCATCCGATAAACGTTTATTGACCATTATGACAGATATGAAGGTGACGCTGGTAGAGCGTTTGGCTCGTCGTATGACAGTCGCTAGCCAGCACACAGAGAGCCCGCTGACTGACCTGCAGGCTCAGCAGTTGTTGAACAAGATGCTGGGTGTGCTGACGGCCGACGAGCAGCAGTTGGTAATAACGGCGGCAGATGCTGCCGTTAAGGATGCTGCTTCAGGCCTACGGCCAGAAGTGACAGAGGTGCGCCCCAAGGAATTGGAGTGCGATGTGGTGCGCTTTCAGAACAACAAGGATAAGTGGGTGGCCCTGGTTGGACTGCTGAACGGCTATCCTTATGAGATTTTTACGGGTTTGCAGGACGACGAAGAGGGCATCTTGCTGCCGAAGTCGGTGACCAAAGGCAAGATTATCAAACAGGTGAATGCTGACGGTACGAAGCGCTATGACTTCCAGTTTGAGAATACCCGTGGCTACAAGATTACCGTGGAAGGCCTTTCTGAGAAGTTCAACCCCGAATACTGGAACTATGCCAAACTTATCAGTGGCGTGCTGCGCTACCGTATGCCCATCGAACACGTGATTAAACTCGTCTCGTCGCTGCAGCTGCAGTCGGAGAGCATCAACACCTGGAAAAATGGTGTGGAGCGTGCCTTGAAGAAATATCTGGGCGACGATGGGGAAACCACAGACAATGACAATAACGCAGAGCAGCATCCGACTGCATGATATGCGCTTCTACGCCTATCATGGTGTGATGGAGCAGGAGCGACGCGTGGGTGGCGACTATGTCGTGTCGCTGAGTGTCGATGTGGATCTAAGCGTGCCTGTGGTCAGCGATAGTGTGGAAGATACGCTGAATTATGCTGCACTCTATGATGTGGTGGCCCGTGAAATGAAAACGCCCTCGCAACTGTTAGAACATGTTGCTGGCAGGATAGGGCAGGGGGTGCTGGACGCTTTTCCCCAGGTGACATCGCTATCTGTCGAGGTGCGAAAGGTTAATCCACCGATGGGTGCCGATTGTCAGGGGGCAAGTGTGGAATTGGAAATTAATAGATAATAGATAAAAAATAAGAGATTTGGTGAGACGACTTTACATATTTATTCTTCTATGGGTGGGGCTGGTAAGTACGTGTGTGGCTGCCAACAAGCGCTTTACGCTGGTTATTGACGCTGGTCATGGTGGCCATGATGCCGGTGCTGTGGGTGCCATTACTAAAGAGAAAACCATCAATCTGAATGTGGCACTGGCCTTTGGACGGCTGGTAGAGCGCAACTGCCCTGATGTGAAGGTGATATATACTCGCAAGACAGATGTCTTTGTGCCGCTGCATGTGCGTGCCGATATTGCTAACAAAAACAAGGCCGATTTGTTTGTTTCCATACATACCAATTCGTTACCGCGTGGTCGTATTGCACGTGGTATAGAGACCTATACGCTGGGTATGCACCGCGCTGCTGATAACTTGGCAGTGGCTAAGCGCGAGAACGAGGTTATCCTGTATGAGAAAGACTATAAGCAGCGCTATCAGGGCTTTGATCCTAATTCGTCGGAGAGTTATATCATGTTTGAATTCATGCAGGACCATAACATGGTGCAGAGCGTTGAGCTGGCAAAGTATGTGCAACGGCGTATGTGTTCGCAGACGGGCAGACAGAATAAGGGTGTCAAGCAGGCTGGATTCTTGGTGCTGCGCGAGACCTCTATGCCTAGTTGTCTGATAGAATTAGGCTTTATCTCGACCTCTGACGAGGAGCAATACCTTGCTTCTGATGGTGGTGTCAGTCAGTTGGGACAGGGCATCTATCAGGCTTTTTTGGACTATAAACGCAAGTACGACACGAATATCAGTGTACCTTATAAGGCTGAAGAGCCTGCTGCTCAGGTGAATATTCCGCAAGTCGTGCCTGAGCGTTCTGCAAAGCCAGCTAAAGAAGCACCCGCAGAGCCTGTCAAACCTGTTGAAGCGGCTCCTGCTCCTGTCGTGGAGACCCCACCGGCTAAGAACGAAGTGTCACCTTCAGCAAGTGACAGCGTGTTGGTGTTTAAGGTTCAGATTCTGGCCAGCAGCACGCGTCTACAGCCCTCTTCTCCACGCTTCAAGGGACAGACTGATGTGAACTACTACGAAGAAGGCGGATTGTTCAAGTACACCATCGGCGCTTCTGAGGACTATAATGAAATCAGCCGTCTGCGTAAGTCGCTGTTGGAAAACTTCCCCGAGGCATTTATCATTGCCTTCAGAGGTGGACAGAAGACAGATGTGCGGCAGGCAATTCAAGAGTTCAAAAGCAAAAAGAAGTAAGAAACCATCAAAACAATTATAACAGTAATGAAGTTTACCAAAGAGATTAAGATTGCGCTGGTATCCATTTTGGGTATCGTCGTCCTGTTTTTCGGCATGCAATTCTTGAAGGGCTTGAGTCTCTTCGGAAATGATAATTCCTACTATGTGGCATTTGTTGATGCCACTGGACTCTCACAGTCGGCTCCAGTCTATGCTAATGGCTACCGTGTGGGTGTCGTCAAGTCTCTGGAGTACGATTATAGTCCGCAAGGTAAGATTACTGCCGTTGTGGGACTGGACAAGCAGATGCGCGTACCGCGTGGTTCACGTGCCGAGTTGGCCAGCGACCTCTTGGGAAATATCAAGGTCAATCTGGTGCTGTCTGATGATCCCATCAACATGTTGGCGCCTGGTGACACCATCCAGGGCAGTCAGGAGACGGGTCTGATGAGTAAGGTCGGTGAGATAATGCCGGTACTAATGAACATTGCCCCTAAGCTGGATAGTATTATGACCAGTCTGAATACGTTGCTGGCTGATCCGGCTTTGCGTAATACTCTCCACCATGTCGAGGGAATGACAGACAACCTCAATGCTACCAGTCGCGAGTTGCGTACCTTGTCGGCTTCGCTGAACCGTGAAATGCCTGTGATGATGACAAAGGCCAATGGCGTGCTCGACAATACCGAGAAGTTGACGGGAAATCTGTCGAAGGTAGATGTCGCAGCTCTCACGGCTAAGGTCAACCAGACATTAGCTAATGTGGAGCAGATGACACAGAAACTCAATAGTACCGAGGGTACGTTGGGCCTCTTGATGCGTGACCGCCAGCTATATGATAACCTGACTGCAACGACGGCGAGTGCGGACTCATTGCTGACTGATATGAAGGCACACCCAAAACGCTATGTGCACTTCTCGGTTTTCGGAAAGAAAGATAAATAATTTCTGTGCTATTTTAATTTTGTCTAAATAGTAGTGTGTACAGTATATGTAGCCGTTTGAAACGTAGAACTGCTTGATATTACATCATTTCGCCGCAGTCAGAAAAATAGGCATGCACATGGTAACTCCATTGTGCATGCTTTTGTAACTAACTGAAAGACAAAATGATGCAAATTTGCAAGTGATTCGTAGAATAAAAAATCTTAAAAAATAGATAATGCCCGAAAAATTAGTGAGTTACGAATAATGGCCGTTTGACGTACAAGATAGAGCAATTTGTTCTATTGCAAAAAAACTTGTACCTTTGCAAACGAAAACAATAACCGAAAGACCACAAAAGTCTTCTCTTACGTTAATAAATAAAACAAGAACGCCGCATGGTAAGTCATCCAAAGGCGCTTTGGGACAACTGCCTTAGTCTGATTAGGGAAAACGTCACGGAGCAGCAATATAGGACCTGGTTCGAGCCAATCGTCTTCGAGAAGTACGACGACGACAGCCGGACTCTCCTCGTACAAGTACCAAGTATGTACGTGTACGAATATTTGGAGCAGTACTATGTGGGCTTGTTGAGCAAGGTGCTGACACGCTGTTTTGGTCAAAGTATACAACTGACCTATCGTGTGGTCACTGACAAACAGCATGGATTGTCACAGACAGTGCAGGCTGAAGATCCCGTAAACATTGAGCCTGCCCAGCCTACGAGCCGTGCCAATCAGTCACCGACGGTGTTGGACAGCACGCCCTATCAGGAGTTGAATCCTCAGTTGGATGTCCATAAGACCTTCCAGAGCTTCATAGAAGGCGACAGTAATAAGTTGCCACGTACAGTAGGTATCTCAATCGCTGAACATCCAGGCAAGTCAACGTTCAATCCGTTCTTTGTCTATGGACCTTCCGGTTGTGGAAAGACCCACCTGATCAATGCTATTGGCGTGCGTTGTAAGGAGATGTATCCGCAGAAGCGCGTGCTCTACGTGTCTGCCCGCCTGTTCCAGGTGCAGTTTACTGATGCTACGCGCCGCAATACGGTGAACGATTTTATCCACTTCTATCAGACCATCGACGTGCTGATTGTTGACGATATCCAGGAGTGGGCAACTGCCACCAAGACATTGGATACGTTCTTTCATATCTTCGACCACCTGTTCCGTCTGGGTAAGCAGATCATTCTTGCTTCCGACCGTCCACCCGTTGACTTGCAAGGAGTGAAGGATCGTCTGTTGACGCGTTTCTCATGTGGCCTTATTGCCGAATTGGAAAAACCCAATGTGCAGCTGTGCAAGGATATTCTGAATGCCAAGTGCCGTCGTGACGGCTTGAAGATCCCTGAGGACGTCATCCAGTTTATTGCTGAGACAGCCAATGGTAGTGTGCGCGACTTAGAAGGTGTGGTGAATTCGCTGATGGCCTACTCGATTGTTTATAATTCGAACATCGACATGCGACTGGCTGAGCGCATCATCCAGCGTGCTGTGAAGGTCGACAACAAACCGCTGACAGTCGACGACATCATGGAGAAGGTGTGTGGCCATTACAAGGTTACCCAGCAACAGGTGTTCAGCCGCTCCCGCAAGCGCGACTATGTGCTCGTGCGCCAGATTTCAATGTATCTGACACAGAAATACACAAAGATGCCTGCAGGGCGTATCGGACAGCTTATCGGTGGACGTGACCACTCGACGGTGATTCACAGTTGTAGCATCATCGAGCAGCGCCTGAAAGTCGACAAAGCCTTCTCGGCAGAGCTCTCAAGTATAGAAAACTCCTTTAAGCTGAAGAAATAAAAAACTTCCAACCTCACCTACGAGACTGGAAGTTTTTTTTTATAACTCTTAACTTTTAAAGGTTTTCCTTCTCGATATCCTTGAAATACTTGTAGGTAGCAACCTTCAACTCGTCAGTAGCAGGCTCGTCGCAGACGATGATGCCATGCTGATGGGTCTGCAGGGCAGAAATGGTCCATGCCTGACATACGGGACCTTCGATGGCAGCCTGCAGTGCACGGGCCTTGTGGTGGCCATTGCAGAGAATCATCACCTCGCGGGCAGCCATCACAGTGCCTACACCAACGGTCAGTGCGAGCTTGGGCACCTTGTTGACATCGTTGTCGAAGAAACGGCTGTTAGCTATGATGGTGTCGCTGGTCAGCGTTTTTACGCGCGTCTTGGAAGCCAGGCTTGAGAAGGGCTCGTTGAAAGCAATATGTCCGTCAGGACCGATACCTCCGATAAACAAGTCAATGCCGCCTGCTTCAGCAATCATCTGCTCATAGTGGGCACACTCTGCTTCCAGGTCCTTGGCGTTGCCGTTCAGAATGTGGATATTCTCCTTCGGGCAGTCAATGTGGTCGAACAGGTTACGAGCCATGAAAGAGTGGTACGACTCCGGGTGTGACTCGGGCAGTCCGACATACTCGTCCATGTTGAACGTCAGCACGTTCTTGAATGAAACACGGCCTTCCTTGTTGGCTTTCACCAGGCAGGCATACATGCCTTCGGGCGAGCTGCCAGTAGGCAGACCCAGCACAAAGGGCTTCTCTGCTGTGGGCTTGAAGGCGTTGATACGCTCGATGACGTGCTCAGCAGCCCACTGCGACATTTTCTGATAATCAGATTCAATAATAACTCTCATAAGTCTAAAAATATAAAGTTTTTTGTCTTATCGGATGCAAAGGTAAGAAAAAATCAGAAAAAACAAATAATTATAGAAAGAAAATTCGTACCTTTGCCCCAATAATGTAAGTATGAAAGAATTTGTAATCTCAGAGGTCAAGGCCGAGACTGCCGTGCTGGTAGGTCTGATTACCCAGCAGCAGGACGAAGCCAAGACAAAAGAATACCTCGACGAGCTGGAATTTCTGGCCGATACCGCTGGTGCTGTAACTGTGAAGCGTTTCACGCAGAAAGTTCAGGGTCCCAGTCAGGTGACCTATGTCGGCAAGGGTAAGCTCGAAGAAATTAAGCAATACGTCAAGCAGCAAGAGGATGCGTATTACGACTGGTTGGATGCCGGCCGTCCAGAGCCTGAAGAGGGTGGGGAGGCTCCCCAGCCTGTGGGTATGGTCATCTTCGACGATGAGCTTAGTGCCAAGCAGATTCGTAATATCGAGGCAGAATTGAAGGTGAAGATCCTGGACAGGACGAGTCTTATCCTCGATATTTTTGCCATGCGTGCTCAGACAGCTGAGGCCAAGACGCAGGTCGAGCTGGCGCAGTATCGTTATATGCTGCCCCGTCTGCAGCGTCTGTGGACCCACCTGGAACGTCAGGGCGGTGGCTCCGGTAGTGGTGGCGGCAAAGGTTCAGTTGGTCTGCGTGGTCCTGGTGAGACCCAGTTGGAGATGGACCGCCGTATCATTCTTCATCGCATCACGTTGTTGAAGCAGCGTCTGCTCGAGATTGACCAGCAGAAGACGACGCAAAGGAAGAACCGTGGCCGCCTGATTCGTGTGGCTTTGGTGGGTTATACCAATGTGGGTAAGTCGACCATGATGAACCTGCTGAGCAAGAGTGACGTGTTTGCCGAGAACAAGTTGTTTGCCACCCTTGACACTACGGTACGCAAGATGACCATCGACAATCTGCCCTTCCTGTTGGCCGATACCGTCGGTTTTATCCGTAAGCTGCCTTCCGACCTTGTTGAGAGCTTCAAGAGTACGCTCGACGAGGTGCGCGAGGCCGACCTGTTGGTGCATGTCGTCGACATCTCCCATCCCGATTTCGAAGAGCAGATCAGCGTCGTTGAAAAGACTTTGGCTGATCTGGGCTGTGCCGACAAGCCTTCGTTGTTGGTGTTCAACAAGATTGACGCCTATACGTGGACTCCCCAGGACGAGGATGACTTGACGGCACCTACCCGTGAAAACATCTCGCTCGACGAACTCAAGAAGACGTGGATGGCAAAGCTGCAAGGCGACTGCCTGTTCATTTCTGCCAAGCAGAAAGAGAATATTGATGAGTTGCGCAAGACACTTTATATGCGGGTTCGCGAGCTGCATGTCCAGAAATATCCCTATAACGATTTCCTTTATCAGATTGAAGATTAACATTGAACCAACATAAATTGATATGAGAGACTACAGACAATTGACAGAAGACGAGATTCGCGTCTTAGAGAATAACAGCTGTTGGGCTGAAGATTGGAACAGAGTAAAAGTGGCTGAGGACTTCCGTCCCTATAATTTCCACCGAGTAGTATTCTATGGTGATATCCGTTTGGGCATCTTCGAAAAGATGGTCGAGGTAGCCACAGGCTTTACCAAGCATTCGGGCATCAACGATGCCACGTTGCGCAATGTCACCGTTGGCGACGACTGTCTTATTGAGAAAGTCGGCAACTTCATCAACAACTATACGATTGGCGACGACTGCTACATCTCGAATATCTCGACGATGGAGACCACCGAGGGTGCCACCTATGGTGAGGGCCATCTGGTCAGCGTGCTCAACGAGATGGGCGACGGCAATGTGGTGTTGTTCCACGACCTGAACTCACAGTTGGCCGCGTTTATGGTGAAGTATTTTAAGGACAAGCAGTTGAAGGACAACCTCACACGACTGATCAACGAGGAAATCCGCTTCACACAGCCTGAGCGTGGCACCATCGGCAACGGCGTGAAAATCATCAACTCGAAGGAGATCACCAATACCGTTGTCAAGGACGACTGTGAAATCAATGGCGCTGCCCGTCTTAGCGACTGTACCATTCTGAGCTCAAAAGATGCTGCCGTATACATCGGTACAGGTGTTATCTGCGAGAACAGCATCATCTCGAACGGTTGCAGCATCACCAACTCTGTGAAGATGCAAGACTGCTTCGTGGGCGAGGCTTGCCAGATTACCAACGGCTTTACGGCAGAGGCCAGCGTGTTCTTCGCCAACAGTTATATGGCCAATGGTGAGGCCTGTGCTGCTTTCTGCGGCCCGTTCTCGGCTTCCCACCATAAGAGTTCGCTGTTGATTGGTGGCGAGTTCTCGTTTTACAATGCCGGCTCGAACACCAACTTCTCGAACCATGCCTACAAGATGGGTCCCTTGCACTATGGAACCCTCGAGCGTGGCACGAAGACCGCCTCAGGCGCCTATGTGCTGATGCCCGCCAAGATTGGTGCGTTCAGCGTCTGCTTTGGCAAGCTGATGAATCACCCCGACATGCGCTGTCTGCCTTTTGCCTACCTGTTGGCATACGGCGAGACGATGTATATCGTGCCTGGCCGTAACATCACGACCGTGGGCCTCTACCGTGACATCAAGAAATGGCCGAAGCGCGACAAGCGTGCCGCTTCTTGCCGCAAGAGCATCATCAACTTCGACTGGCTGTCGCCCTTTACCGTTGGCGAGATTGTCGAAGGTAAGAAGATTCTCGAGAACCTGCGTCAGGCTGGTGGCAACAACGTGTCGTCATACAACTTCCAGGAGTATATCATCAACGCCTCTTCGCTGAAGAAAGGCATCAAGTATTACGATATCGCCCTGCGCATCTACATAGGAGCCGTGCTGAAACGTGCTATCAAGGGCGGCTTCTACGGTGAGCCCGTAGATACTGTTGGCGAAGGCCAGTGGAACGACCTGTCGGGCCTGCTGTTGCCTGCCAGCGAAGAGCAGCGTTTGCTGGACGATATCAAGAATGGCACCATTGAGAGCATTCAGGAGGTGCTCGTCCGCTTCAACGAGATTAACAGCCATTATCGCGAGTATCAGTGGACGTGGACCTACAAGTTGATTCTTGACTACTATGGCGTCGACGAGTTGAGTGACCAGCTCATTGATCGTATCCGCGAGGACTACGTCAAGGCTCGTCGTGCATGGATTGCCGAAATCCGCAAGGATGCGCAGAAGGAGTTTGACATGGGCGATGTTGAACAGGAGGTCTTCGACGACTTTATCTCGAAACTCGATCACGAAATAGATTATGAAGATTAAGCAGATTCTGACAATTGTTTGCCTGCTGGCACTCGTAGGTGGTATGCAGGCTAAGGACTACAAGTACCAGACGGTGCCTGGCGACCTGACGAAGACAAGAATTTACACCTTGGACAACGGACTGAAGGTATACCTCTCTGTCAATAAGGACAAACCGCGCATACAGACCTATATCGCTGTGCGCACAGGTTCGAAGAACGACCCTGCCGAGACGACCGGTCTGGCGCACTACCTGGAGCACCTGATGTTCAAGGGCACCACGAGTTTTGGCACCAACAATGCCGCCGCTGAGGCTCCCCTGCTGGCCGACATCGAACAGCGCTACGAGGCCTATCGCCAGCTCACCGATCCTGAGGCGCGCCGTCAGGCCTATCATGGCATTGACTCTGTGTCGCAGGTTGCTGCCCAGTATTTTATCCCCAACGAGTACGACAAGCTGATGGCTGCCATTGGTGCACAGGGTACCAATGCCTTTACGTCGAACGACGTGACGTGCTATGTCGAGGATATCCCGTCGAACGAAATCGAGAACTGGGCGAAGATACAGTCCGACCGCTTCCAGCACATGGTCATCCGCGGTTTCCATACCGAGCTCGAGGCCGTCTACGAAGAGTACAACATGTACCTCACCGACGATGGCGACAAGATTATCAGTGCGCTGGGCAAGAAGCTGACGCCCACCCATCCCTATGGCACACAGACCACCATCGGTACGCAGGAGCATCTGAAGAATCCGTCGATTACCAATATCAAGAATTACTTTACCCACTGGTATGTGCCCAACAATGTGGCCATCTGTATGGCGGGCGATTTCGACCCCGACCAGGTGATGACCATCCTCGAGCGCTACTTCGGCGAGTGGAAGCCCGGCGCAGACGTCAGCCAGCCCGTATTCCCTGTGCAGCGCCCCTTGACGGCCCCTACAGATACGACCGTTATCGGCCAGCAGGCCGAGCAGGTATGGATGGGATGGCTCGCCAACAAGGCCGCTGACCTGCAGTGCGACACCTTGGAGGTCGTTGAACAGCTGCTCAGCAATGGTCGTGCAGGCCTCTTCGACCTGAACCTCAACCAGCAGATGAAGGTACAGGTAGCACAGGGTGGCTGCTACAACCTGCAGGACTATTCATTGTTCCTGCTCATCGGCATGCCCAAGCCCGGTCAGTCGTTGCAGGAGGTGCGCCAGCTGATGCTGGGCGAGATCGACAACCTGAAGGCCGGACGCTTCTCTGACGACCTGCTGCCTTCGGTGGTCAACAATATGAAGCTCGCCTACCAGCAGTCGCTCGACAACAACCGCTGGCGTACAGGCGAGCAGATGCATGCCTTCATCAATGGCGAGTCGTGGGAGCAGCATGTCGGCAAGATGAACCGTATCGCCGCTATGACCAAGCAGCAGGTGGTCGACTTTGCCCGCCGCTTCTTTGCTGCCGGCTATGCCACCGTGTTCAAGGAGCAGGGCATCGACTCACTGCAGAAGAAGATCGACAAGCCCGCCATCACGCCCATACCTACCAACCGCGACCAGATCAGTTCGTTTGTGCGCGACATCCAGAATAGCAAGGTAGAGCCCATCCAGCCGCAGTTTGTCGACTTCAGCCGCGACCTCACACAGGCTACCGTTCGCAAGGGTTTACCCCTTCTTTATAAGCAGAATACCGACAACGACCTCTTCACGCTGCAATTCCGCTACGAGTTCGGCCACGAGGACGACAACCGTTACGACGTGGCCAGCAACTATCTGGAGTATGTGGGTACCGACCGGCTGACCGCTGCCGACATCAAGCAGCAGTTCTATCGCCTGGCCTGCAACTACAGCGTTAACGTCAATGCCGACAATCTGACCATCAGCCTCTCAGGACTCAACGAGAATATGCCTGCCGCCCTGCACCTGCTGGAGGACGTGCTGCACCATGCCAAGGGCGACAGCGAGACCTACGCACAATTTGTCGACCTCATGCTCAAGGAGCGCGACGACAACAAGAAAGACCAGCGCACCTGCTTCGACTATCTGTACTACTATGCCGTCTATGGCCCTCATAATATGCGCCGCGACGATATGACTGCCCAGCAGTTGCGTGACGCACAGCCACAACAGCTGCTCGACCTGCTCAGCGGCCTCTCCGACCTGCAGCACAGCGTGCTCTACTATGGTCCGATGACCCAGCAGCAGCTCGTCAAGGTGCTGAAGAAGGAGCATCGTGGCGCCAAGACGCTGGCAGCCGTACCGCAGGGACAGCCCTTCACGGCCCAGCAGACCCCACAGAACGAGGTGTGGATAGCTCCCTACGATGCCAAGAACATCTACATGCGCATGTACCATAATGAAGGTCGCGCCTTCCGTCTCGACGAGGCTGGCGTGCAGAACGTGTTCAACGAGTACTTCGGTGGTGGCATGAACGGCATCGTCTTCCAGGAGTTGCGCGAGGCCCGCGGACTGGCCTATAACGCCTATGCCCGCTATATGCGTCCTGGCAAGCAGTCTGAACAGGAGTATTACTTCACCCACATCATCACGCAGAACGACAAGATGATGGACTGCGTGCGCCAATTCCACGAGATTCTCGACCGCATGCCGCAGAGCGATGCCGCCTTTGGTGTGGCCAAGGAGGGCGTGCTGAAGCAGCTCGCCAGTCAGCGCACCATCAAGTTCGGTGTCATCTCAGCATGGCTGGCCGCTCAGCGACTGGGTCTTTCTGACGACCTGACGCACCTGGTCTACCAGCAGCTGCCTGCCGTTACATTGCAGGATATCAGCCGTTTCGAACAGCAGCAGATGGCCGGCAAGCCCTATCGCTACATCATTCTCGGCGACGAAAAGGAGCTCGACATGGAGGCGCTGGGCAAGATTGGTCCCATCCGTCGCCTGACCATCGAAGAGATCTTCGGATACTAATTAAAGGAAAAAAAGTAAAAGAGTAAAAAGGTAAAACAATAAAACAACTATTCAAAAAAGGATGAATATGGCTAAGACAGTAGAATTCAAGTATGCCCCAATGTTCCAGGTGGGCGAAGACAAGACGGAGTACCGCTTGTTGACAAAAGAAGGCGTGACAACGTCAGAGTTTGAAGGAAAGCAGATCGTCAAGGTGTCTCGCGAGGCACTGACCCTTTTGGCCCAGCAGGCTTTCCACGATGTGGAGTTCATGTTGCGTCGCGAACACAACGAACAGGTGGCCAAGATTCTCACTGATCCTGAGGCCTCGGAGAATGATAAGTATGTGGCCCTGCAGTTTCTGCGCAATGCCGAGGTGGCTTGCAAGGGCGTCCTGCCTTTCTGTCAGGACACGGGTACGGCTATCATCCACGGCGAGAAGGGTCAGCAGATATGGACGGGCTTCGAAGACGAAGAGGCCCTGTCGCTGGGTGTGTTCAACACCTTTACGCAGGACAACCTGCGCTATTCGCAGAATGCTCCGCTGAACATGTACGACGAGGTGAATACCCGTTGCAACCTCCCTGCCCAGATTGATATCGAGGCTACCGAGGGTGCTGAGTATCGCTTCGTGATGGTCGCCAAGGGTGGTGGCTCTGCCAACAAGACCTACTTCTATCCCATGACCAAGGCCACCATCCAGAACGAGGGTACGCTCATCCCGTTCCTCGTCGAGAAGATGAAGTCGCTGGGCACCGCAGCCTGTCCGCCTTACCACATCGCCTTCGTCATTGGCGGTACGTCGGCCGAGAAGAATCTGCTGACGGTGAAGCTGGCTTCAATCAAGTTCTACGACGGTCTGCCAACAACAGGTGACGAGACCGGTCGTGCTTTCCGTGATATCGACCTGGAGCAGAAGCTGATTAAGGAGGCTCAGAAGATTGGTCTGGGTGCACAGTTCGGTGGTAAGTATCTGGCTCACGACATCCGCGTCGTCCGTCTGCCGCGTCATGGCGCCAGCTGTCCTATCGGTATGGGCGTCAGCTGCTCTGCCGATAGAAATATCAAGGCGAAGATCAATGCCGATGGTATCTGGCTCGAGAAGATGGACGCCAACCCCACAGAGCTCATTCCTGAGGAGCTCCGCAAGCCGGGTGAGGGCGGCAAGGGTATCGAGATTGACCTGAACGAGGGTATCGATGCCGTACGTGCTGAATTGAGCAAATATCCTGTGTCCACGAGGGTCAACCTGCGTGGCACCATCATCGTGGCTCGCGACATTGCACACGCCAAGCTGAAGGCTCGTCTCGACGCTGGCGAGGGTATGCCCGACTACTTCAAGAAGTATCCTGTGCTGTATGCCGGACCTGCCAAGACCCCCGAGGGCTATCCTTGTGGTTCGATGGGCCCGACGACGGCCAACCGTATGGACCCCTACGTCGACGAGTTCCAGGCCAATGGTGCTTCGCTGGTGATGATTGCCAAGGGCAACCGCTCTGACGTTGTCACCGAGGCTTGTAAGAAGCATGGCGGCTTCTATCTGGGCACCATCGGTGGTGTTGCCGCCGTCCTCTCACAGAGCTCTATCAAGAGCATTGAGTGCGTAGAGTATCCTGAACTCGGCATGGAGGCTGTCTGGAAGATTGACGTTGAAGACTTCCCCGCCTTCATCCTTGTCGACGATAAGGGTAACGACTTTTTCAAGACCCTAAAGCCCTGGACACCATGCGCCAAGTAATCCTGCTCTTTGCCCTGCTTGCGTCGCTGTTGCTCTCTGCACAGGAGGACTTCCAAATTGTCAAGGGCAATTGTCTGCCTGACCTGGAGGGTGGTGGTAGCCACCGCGCTCTGGGTCGGTATAAATTGCAGAAACCTCGCAAAGATTGGGATGCTACGAAGACGTACAAACAATTGGTCATACTGGTCGAGTTTGCCGACCTCTCGTTTGCTGAGGCCCACGACAAAGCGTTCTACGAGAAGGTGTTCAACATCTTCGACGAGTCTGCCTATGAAGGCAAGAAACGCTATGGCCAGGGTTCTGTAGCCGACTACTTCCGTACACAGTCGGGTGGCAAGTTCAACCTGCAGTTCGATATTGTCGGACCCTATAAGGTGACAGCCAATGCCAAGAGTGAGGATAAATACAAACGGGCAGAACTGAAAGAGGCTACTACACTGATGGTCGCCGACCAGACAGAGCGTGACTTCTCGCAGTATGACTGGGATGACAACGGCTATATCGAGCAGGTGGTATATGTTTTGGCAGGACCTACCGGCAACGTGACGGGTAACGAGGGCTATCAGCATCCCAATACGTATTCTTTTACCAGCGTAGAAACGCCTAATGGCAAGCGCATATCAAACTATACCTCCAGTACGGAACTCTGGACGATAGGGTCTGGCATCAACTGTGGTATCGGTACCATCTGTCATGAGTTCTCCCATAGTCTGGGACTGCCCGATATCTATCCTACTACCAACGGCACAAATCCCGACTATTCAGTGTGTGACGAGTGGGACCTGATGGATGGCGGTAACTTCACCAATTACGGGTGGTGCCCGCCCAACTTCTCGGCGATGGAAAAGATGATGCTCGGCTGGCTACAGCCTATAGAGCTGACAGAACCATGCACCATTACCGATATGAAATCAGTTAGCGAGGGTGGGGAGGTCTACCAAATCAAGAAGAGCGACAACGAGTACGTATTGCTTGAGAACCGCCAGTGGACCAAGTGGGACTACGGACAACCAGGAAACGGACTGGCTGTGTTCCACGTTAACTACTCAGCCTCCAGCTGGTCTGCCAACAATGTGAATGGCGATAAGAGCAAGTTGGGCTACGAAATACTGCATGCCGATGGTAAGGACTTCAACGCATGGGAGACCGAGTTGGGCACCCCTTCTAAATATGCCCAGTCTCAAAAGCTGCATAAAGTGCATTTGAGCACTTCTCCCTATCCTTTTGGTGAGGTAAATGACATTGCCGACTGGGAACTGTCGGACATCACCGTAGATGCCGACGGTCTGGTGTCGTTCAAGTACAAAGGTGGCGCCCCCTCAGGCATTGCCTCTCCTCTCACCTCCTCACCCTCTCACCTCCTCACCCCCACTTACTTCGACCTGCAGGGTCGTCGCATCGACGCTCCCCTTCGTGGTCAGCTGTACATCGTGCGCAAGGGTGACGGCACCACGCGCAAGTACCTCTGTCAATAATAATGAGCAACTGTCGACACTGTATACTT
Organism: uncultured Bacteroidales bacterium; assembly: GCA_902760345.1. Lineage (GTDB taxonomy): Bacteria > Bacteroidota > Bacteroidia > Bacteroidales > Bacteroidaceae > Prevotella. The sequence continues at coordinate 42,936 of CACWFY010000040.1, forward strand.
ACCTGCCTGTTGCTGACGCTCGTCTCTCTGACGAGCGCAGCACAGGATATACACCTTCAGCGGGGCTGTCGGCGTGGCACGCCGCGTCCTGCCGCTCATCAGCTTCGCCGCGGAGCCAGCCAGGGCCGTACGCCTGGTGGCGACTACTACCATGGCGAGAAGCACCAGCTGGTTGTGCTGGTGGCCTATCATGACCGCGCGTTCAAGGGCGACGAGGCGGAAACGCTTGAGCAATGGGACAAGATTTTCAATGCCGAGCACTTCTCGGAGGCACCGTTCAAGGGCTCTGTCCACGACTATTACATGGCCCAGAGCTATGACGACTTCAGTGTCTTCTTCGACTTGGTTTACGTGAAGGTCGGCGGCAATGCTGCGAAATATGCCAGCACTGCTGCTGATGACGAGAATTCGCAATATCTGGTGCAGGACATCATAGACACATTGCTGAAGACCCGCGACGACATCGACTGGAGCCGCTACGACTGGAATGGCGATGGTAAGGTCAACCAACTGCTGATTGTCTTTGCCGGCAAGGGTAGCAGCTATGGTGGTTTTGGCGGGGGGACGGATGCCATCTGGCCACACCAGTGGTGGATGAGCGAACATCTGAAAGACCGCAAGCCTGGCGTCTATTGCGAGCCCATTCCCGTAACGGCTGGCGGAAAGCAGTATCTGGTCGACTGCTACTGTGCCGTGATGGAGCTTTATAGTGACAACACTTACAAATCCTTCGGCACCATCTGTCACGAATACACCCACTGCTTCGGATTCCCTGATTTCTATGGCCCTAATTCCTATGGTAACACGGTGAGCTACGTCTACGAATGGGACCTGATGGATGCAGGCAACTGTAGTGGCAGCGGCTTCCAGCCTACGGGCTATTCTGCCCACGAGCGCTGGCTGATGGGGTGGCTTACACCCATCGAACTGACCGGGCAGACCGTCGTCACCGATATGCCGGCGCTGGCAGACGAGGGTAGGGCCTATCTCATTCGCAACGATGGTCATGCTGCCGAATATTACATCGTCGAGAATCGCCAGCCCACAGGGTGGGACGCCAGTCTTCCCGGCAGTGGCCTCCTCGTCTTCCATATCGACTATGACCCCACGCTATGGACGAGTGTGACAGATTGGGTCAACAAATATGACGCTCAGCACTATATGCTGTTCCACGCCAACAATAAGTCATATTCGATAGGCAACTGGGCCTATCCCTACGGCGGCAACGACGAACTTACCAATACATCGACGCCTGCCGCCACGCTGAACAACGCCAATAGCGACGGCACCCTGCTGATGAACAAACCGCTGACGCAGATGGCTGTGACCAACGGGCTGGCCTCGTTCCGCTTCATGGACGACCCCTCGGCCGTCGGGCAGCCTGCAACTGCTGCGTCGGCTGCGCCACAACCCATCTACCGCATGGGCCCCATCACCTTCTTGCGCTATGCCGACGGCACCGTGCGCAAGCAGATTAGATAAAAATTCTTGCAGATATATTTTCCCGTTCGCAAAAAAAGTAGTACCTTTGCAGGCGCAAAAAACAAGGAGAGGTGCTCGAGTGGTTGAAGAGGCACGCCTGGAAAGCGTGTAACCGGCAAAACCGGTTCGCAGGTTCGAATCCTGTTCTCTCCGCAGAAAGAACAGGTTCAAAGCTCCGAGGTAAAACCTTGGGGCTTTGTTGTTCTCTCCGCTCCTTAATTAAGAAACCCGCTGAAAATCAGCGGGTTTTGTTTTTCTCCACTTTGGAGGTTCCGTTTTAGGTTCCGTTTTTCTTTTATGAAAGTTTAACGGTCAATTTTGGGTTCAACCATGATTTTTCCTGTAATGGAGCGTTTGTCTCCGCCTTGAGGTGATAGCAACACCATACCCTCAGGTCAAAGAAATCGGTCTTTTTGCTATACCCACATCCTCGGCCACCGCGACCTGCCCAACGTTAGCAAGTCCTGCCCCTGCTTTGATGCGCAGGAGGAGTATAAGGATATTTAAATGAAAATCCGAACCGCTCCAAGTGAGCAGTCCGGATTTTTTTGTATTCCTTTGGTGACTACATCTTCACCGCGTCGGGGATGGTATATAGAATTTGTTTAGCGGCGTCGTAGTATTTCAGCGTCACCGACTCGCCGGCGCTGCGCCCGTAGATGGTGAGATGGGTGGTGCCGCCTTGCGAGAGCGTCGCCGTTCCGCGACACTCTTCGCCGACGAATGCTCCTATGGGGTTGTCGCCGGCAGGGGTAAGTCCCACACCGTTCAGGACAGGCTCCACGGTAACGGTCTTCGTTATGGGGTACTTGGCAGAGCCCTTGGTGAATTCGGGTACGAAGTCGTTG
>CACWFY010000041.1 GCA_902760345.1 uncultured Bacteroidales bacterium
ATATAATCAAAATTATCGAGAATAGGATGATTCGTGAACATAAATTAAGAAAAAGTGTGGTCTTTTCTCTTGATATGGCAATATTCTGCAAAGATTTCTGCTTGCAATGCCGTAGAAGGGTGTAGCCTAATACGCACTTTTCTGTGGAGTGCCACACAAAGATGCTTGTCTGCTTTCTGATTGAGCAAGCTCGGCAGACATTAGGTCTTCGTTTCCCTGAATTGTTATTTCACAATAGGGAATTTTCAGAATCGGTCTCTCTGGAAATCATAATGTACCTTTGCCCCCAAATTACAAAAACTAAACAAGACATGGAAGTTGTATCAATTGAGCGCAGTACCTACGAGGAACTGCTGACGAGCTTCAACAGTTTCGTCGCACAAATGAGAGCATTGGCAGATAGAGGCACAGACAAGAAGTTGGGCGACTGGCTCGACAACCAAGACGTATGCCAGATACTGAACATCAGTCCGAGGACATTACAGACCTTACGGGATAACGGAACATTGGCGTTTTCGCAAATCTATCGTAAGGTGTATTACAAACCTGAGGACGTGGAGCGTATTCTTCATGTTGTGGCTGGTAGGGATAAGGATAGTAAGATGTGTAACCTCAAAACGATGTGCCTATGAACGAACTGATAATGCAGCATAACGTTGGAGTGAAGAATGCGCTGGAGAATATGAAGGAGATACTTGCCCTATATAAGAAAATAATAGGTAATTATCGTCCATTGCTTGATGGTGAACGCTACCTGACAGACAGAGAGGTGGCCAGCATTCTGAAAGTCAGCAGACGGACGCTACAGGAATACCGTAATGATGGTGTACTACCTTATATAATATTAGGCGGCAAGGTGCTCTATCGTGAGAGTGATTTGGAAAGGGTTCTGGAGAGTTGCTATCATCCTGCGTTTAAACGATAGGAAAAAAGAAAGAGCCGTTAGTGGTTCGTGTGCTGAGGGAATATAACGCAGAAAGACGGATGACAGACTTCGCTAATCATTCGTCTTTCTGCTTTGAAGTTTTTTGACCGCTGTACTCTATACCTTCATGATATCTTTGAATGATGCATTGAGTTTATTGCCGAGCATAGTCAGGTCGTTATCAAGTTTCTGACTTGTGATTTTGGCATAAATCTGGGTGGTCACGATATTGGTGTGTCCCAATACTCGGCTCACGCTCTCAATAGGCATTCCTTTTGAAAGAGCCAATGTTGCAAACGAGTGCCTGCCACAATGATAGGAGATGGCTTTCTCAATGCCGCAGGCTGTCATCACCGTTTTCAACTTCTTGCACATCGACCAGTAGTTCATCTTGCCGAAAACCAGCTTGTCTTCTTGTAGGTGCTTGTAGCGGTCGATAATCTGCAATGGTACGTCCATCAGCTTCACCTGGAAAGGGATGTTCGTCTTGTGTCGCTTGCTGATGATCCACTTGTCACCGTTGACGTCCACGATGTTGTCTGTCGTCAGGTTCTTCACGTCGATGAACGAGAGGGCGGTGAAGCACACAAAAACGAAGATATCGCGAACAAAAGCCAGATTGTCGTCCTCGAACTCATGGGTTACGACAGCCTTCAGTTCTTCTTCGGTCAGGAACTCCCTTTCCTTGCAGTTCGGACTGATGTGGAACTGGGCAAACGGGTTACGGGGAATCTTTCCATTGTAGTGCGCCCTCAATACAACACCTTTCAGCCACATACACCTTTGCCAGATGGTTCCGTTAGCCAGTCCTCGATCTGTACTAAGATAGGCAGCGAAGTCCTTGATAAACTCAGGCGTCAGTTCCAGCATCGACATATCCGTGCGACGGTAATGCGACTGAATGAACTCAGCCACATCTTTTCGTGAACGCTCCATTGCCCACAAGGTGCTGGCAACCCTGTCCTTTCCCACGCGCTTTTTCTGGTTGACGATGTCCTTGTCGAAAGCACTCAGTAACGTCTCATATTCACTGCCGAAGCCCTGATAGGAATTGCGCACCATCTCAGCCGTTACGAAAGCTTCGCGGTCTGACAGGTGCTGATAGTGCTTGATAATCTGTGCCTTGATGTTATCAAGTTCGCGGTTAATCTGCAATGCCTCTTTGCTACGCCCTTTGGCACAATTTCCCTTCACGTCCCACATGTCAAGCGGAATCGTCTTCTTGCAACTGAACTGGCTCTGCGTGCCGTTAATCGTCACCCTGCCCATCACAGGCACCATCCCATTCTTCACCTTACTCTTGTTCACATAGAACAGAATGTTAAAAGTACTTCTCATGTTTCTTACTCCTTTTTTAATTTTGGCTGCAAAACTACTATCTTTTTAGGCATCTATCGCTATGCAAAATGTAGCAGTTTGCGGAATAAGAAACTGGCTGCGAACAGGCGGTTGAAGGTGCGCTATTTTGCCCAGATTTGCGTTGTCACTTTAGGAAAACTAACCCGCCTCAGAGTCCTATTTCTGGGTTACGATTTGGCAACCTAACTCCTTCACCAATCCTCCCCAATTTGCTTTTAGCCCCAAATTGAACTTCCTCGTTCTTCCCCGTATTGCCTTTATTACAGGCCGAATTGCGTTAATCTTCCAAAAACCGTTACCAATTACAACTTTTTTTCGTAACTTTGCACACTAAAAAGAAGAAATAGACAAATATGACAACAAAACACTACGAAGGTGCCCGCCTGGAGCTTTTCGTATTCGACAACGGAACAGAGGTTACGGAATATCAGCTGATGATACATGCTGAAGATACCTATGCTTCCTATGCAGAGCAGTTGGCAGCGGTGATGAACGCCTATTCGGCAGTGGTGGAAAACGAGCTGAAGAATGCCCACTGCATCTTTAAGCGTTACTTCCTGAGTGATGCTGCCAACCAGATGGACGACGTTGTGGCCAACGACATGACGGACTGTGCAAAGAGCATTATCCAGCAGGCTCCGCTGGACGGCACAAAGGTGGCCGTATGGGCATATCTGATGACAGGTGTCAACACAGACATCGGCCCCAGCGGACTCTACCGCATGCACCACGGAGCATTCACACACCTGTGGAACGGCTCTGCCCACAACCTGGCGGCCAATTCAGAATACCAGACGCGACTGCTGTTCAACGAATATGCCATGCAGCTGCTACAGGAAGAGTGTACGCTGAAGGACAACTGCCTGCGCACCTGGTTCTTTGTCAACGACGTCGACCTGAACTACGGCGGCGTGGTGAGGGCTCGCAATCAGTTCTTCTTTACACAGGGACTGACGGTAAACACCCACTTCATCGCGTCGACGGGTATCAGCGGACGCCAGCAAGACCCCAACGTGCTGGTGCAGATGGACAACTACGCCATCCGCGGCATACAGCCTGAGCAGATACACCACCTCTACGCGCCGACCCACCTGAACCGCACCAGCGACTACGGCGTCAGCTTCGAGCGTGGCACGACCATCGACTATGCTGACCGCCGCCACGTGCTGATATCGGGTACGGCCAGCATCAATAACAAGGGCGAGATTATGTATCCGAAGGATATCGTGAAACAGACACACCGCATGTGGGAGAACGTAGAGGCGCTGCTGGCTGAAGCTGGTTGTACGTACGACAACGTTGGCCCGATGATTGTTTATCTGCGCGACACGTCCGACTATGCGATGGTCAGCAAGCTCTATCAGGAGCGTTTCCCCAACCATCCGCACGTCATCGTACATGCCCCCGTCTGCCGCCCAGGCTGGCTGATAGAAATGGAGTGCATGGCCGTCAAGCAGCAAAACGCCCCTGAGTTCAACGCGTTTTAAAGACCACTAATCATTAGAATCAGCTATGAACATCGAGGAACGATTTCTGAACTATACCAAGTACGACACACAGTCGGCCGAAGACAGCCAAACGGTGCCCAGCACCAGCAAGCAGCTGGCCTTTGCCGAATACTTGAAGAAAGAACTGGAGCACGAAGGCTTGGACGACGTAGAAATGGACGACAAGGGCTATATCTACGCCACGCTGAAGTCCAACACCAAGGCAGAGGTACCCGTCATTGGCTTCATCGCCCACTACGACACCAGTCCCGACTGTTCGGGAGCTGATATCAAGCCACAGATTGTACGCCAGTACGACGGCTCAGACATCCTGCTGTCGGAAGACATCGTCAGCAGTCCTGAGAAATTTCCTGAACTCTTGCAACACGTGGGTGAAGACCTGATCGTCACAGACGGCACGACGCTGCTGGGCGCCGACGACAAAGCAGGCATAGCGGAAATCGTGCAGGCGATGGCGTGGCTGAAAGAGCACAAGGATGTGAAACACGGCAAGATACGCATTGCCTTCAATCCCGACGAGGAGATAGGCATGGGTGCGCGCCACTTCGACGTCGAGAAGTTCGGATGCGAGTGGGCCTATACGATGGATGGCGGCGACGTGGGTGAGCTGGAGTTCGAGAACTTCAACGCCGCCTCGGCCAAGATCACCATCAAGGGCGTCAGCGTACACCCTGGCTATGCCAAGGGAAAGATGGTCAATGCCAACACGCTGGCGACAGAGTTTGCCGGCATGCTGCCAGCCAGCGAGACCCCTGAGACCACAGAGGGTTATCAGGGTTTCTACCATCTGCTGAATATCACGTCGAACATCGAACAGGCCAAGCTCTCGTATATCATTCGCGACCACGACCACGGCCGCTTCGAAGACCGCAAGCGCTTCATGCAGCTTGCTGCCGAGAAGATGAACGAGAAATACGGTGCAGGTACTGTGGAGTGCGTAGTCAGCGACCAGTACTACAACATGAAGGAGAAGATAGACCCGCAGATGCACATTATAGATTTGGTGCTCAAGGCCATGCAGGAATGTGGCGTGGCGCCAAAGGTCAAGCCCATCCGTGGCGGCACCGACGGCGCCCAGCTGTCGTTCAAGGGTCTGCCCTGCCCCAACATCTTCGCAGGCGGTGTCAACTTCCACGGCCCTTATGAGTTTGTCTCCATCCAGTCGATGGAGAAAGCCATGCAGGTCATCATCAAGATTGCCGAACTCGTCGCCAGCTATAACGACTAACCGCTCAAGAAAGAAATGGCTGAAATACCCACCATGATACAAGACCTGGCACTCATTCTGGTAGTGGCAGGCATCGTTACACTAATCTTCAAGCGACTGAAACAGCCGCTCGTACTGGGATACATCGTGGCAGGATTTCTGGTCTCGCCCCACATGACCTACACAGCATCGGTGGCCGATGTGGACAACATCCAGCTATGGGCAGATATCGGTGTCATGTTCCTACTGTTCTCGCTGGGTCTCGACTTCTCGTTCAAGAAAATCCTGAAGATGGGTGCCTCGCCCATTATCTCGACCGTCACCATCATCTTCTGTATGTCGATGTTAGGTGTATGTGTAGGCCACACCTTCGGATGGTCGAAGATGGACTGTATCTTCCTGGGCGGTATGCTCGCCATGTCGTCAACAACCATTATCTATAAGGCGTTCAACGACCTCGGACTGCGCCAGCAGCAGTTTGCCGGACTGGTGATGTCGGTACTGATCTTGGAGGACATCCTGGCCATCGTGATGATGGTGATGCTGTCGGCTATTGCCAGCGGCAACAATCCTGACGGCGGACAGATGCTGGGGTCGGTGATGAAGATAGGCTTTTTCCTGATACTCTGGCTGGTTGTCGGTATCTTTGCCGTGCCGCTGTTTCTGCGGTCTGTCCGCCAGCTCATCAATGCCGAGGTGCTGCTCATCGTCTCCCTGGGCATGTGTTGCGCCATGGCCGTCTTCTCTACAAAGGTCGGCTTCTCGTCAGCCTTCGGCGCCTTCATCATGGGTAGCATTCTCGCAGAAACAGTGGAGGCAGAACGAATAGAGAAGTTGGTAGAGCCCGTCAAAAACCTCTTCGGAGCCATCTTCTTCGTGTCTGTGGGCATGCTCGTCGACCCACATATCATCATGAGCTATGCCCTGCCTATCGTCGTTCTCATACTGACCATCCTGCTCGGTCAGGCTTTCTTCGGGTCGTTTGCCTTCATGCTTGGCGGCGAGTCGCTCAAGTCGGCCATGCGCTGTGGATTCTCGATGGCGCAGATTGGTGAATTCTCGTTCATCATCGCCTCGCTGGGACTGTCGCTGGGCGTCATCAGCGACTTTCTCTATCCTGTCGTCGTCGCTGTCAGCGTCATCACAACATTCCTCACACCTTATATGATTCGTCTGGCCACACCAGCCTATAATGCCATTGAGCACCGACTGCCGGCAAGAATCATAAAAATACTGAACCACCTGTCGATGAGCCATCCCAACTCGCAGAAAGACAGCCTGTGGAAGCGCCTGCTGACGCAGATGGTCACCAACACGCTCATCTACTCCATCCTCACGTCAGCTACCATCGCACTCATGTTTACCTTCGTGCTGCCTTTCTTCCGCAAGCTGCTGCCCGGCTGGGAGCTCCACTGGTATGCTAACGCCATCACCGGCGTGCTGACCGTGATGCTGATAGCACCGTTCCTGCGTGCTATGGTGATGAAGAAAAACCGATCGGAAGAGTGGCGCACGCTATGGGCCGAGAGCAATCGCAACCGTCTGCCGCTCTTGTTTACCATCCTGGTACGTGTGATGATTGCCGTGACCTTCATCTTCTATATCTGCAACTACCTGAGCCGCTTCCGTCCGGCGCTGATGATTACGCTGGGAATGGTGGCCGTAGCACTGATGGTTGTCTCGCGCACCATCAAACACCGCAGCATCGTACTGGAACGCCTGTTCATCAACAATCTGCGCTCGCGCGACATTGCCGCCCAGATACACGGCAAGAAGCGTCCGTTGTACGAGGGAAAACTGCTCGACCGCGACATACACATTGCAGAATTCGAGGTGCCCTCCAACTCACAATGGATGGGACAGACCCTGCGACAGCTGAATCTGGGCAAGCGCTACGGTGTCCACGTGAGCAGCATTCTGAGGGGTGGCAACCGCCTGAACATCCCTGACGGCAACTACATCATCTTCCCTTGCGACCGCCTGCAGGTCATTGGCAGCGACGACCAGCTGGCCAAATTCTCTCAGTCTATCGAGAACGAGGTGTTTGGTGAGGATATCGACATGGAAAAGCGCGAAATGAGGCTGCGCCAGCTCATCATTGGCAACGACAGCCCGTTCGTCGGGAAGACGCTGGCCGAGAGTGGCATCCGCGACCTATACAGTTGTATGGTCGTCGGACTGGAGGAAGGCAAGGAGAATCTCTCATCTGTTCCCCCCACCCGACGCTTTCAGGAGGGCGACATCATCTGGGTGGTAGGTGAAGAGGAAGCGCTGATGGCGCTGCTACATAATGAAGAGTAAAGAGTAGAGATTGATCAATACCACTGGATGGTATTCGAGTAGCTGCTACGCTTGTCGTACTTCAGCGCATCAGTCAGCGTAGCGGCATTACAACGGAAGGAGAAGTTATAGCTGGTATACGGTGAGAGCACCACTGAGCACGACATATTGAAACAGTGCAGGTCGCGCGACAGCGAGGCTGTGGTCATCGACAACTTCTTGGCCTCGAAGTCGTAACCACTCGAGAACGAGATGTTCCACCCGTCAGAAATACGGATGTTTCCACTGAAATTCATGTTTTGCGTGATCTTATAGGGATAGCGCATACGGTCATAGTCGAACGACCCTGCGGTATTCTCACGCATAGAGATACCATAGCCGATGCTCAGCGACCAAGGCAGCGAGAACGCCATATAGCCGTCTTCGTCCGTCTCGGCCATACCGCTCTCTTTCCTGTTCGCACCGTGCTTGCCGGCTTCCAGGTCGGTGTCGAGGTTCGTCTCTACGCCACTGTCATACTCCTCCTTCTTCTTGCCGTCGTCCTTCTTTTTGACCTTTTCGCCTCGCAGCCACTTGAAGAAGTTGGCTACCTTCTCGTTGCTCAGCGTGTACGACAAGTTCTGCGACATACCCTGGAAACGGCCAAAGCGTCCGTAGCTATACTCCGTGCGGTTGCCGATATAGGGGCGTCCGCCCGGCTCGTCCACCTCGTAGGCATAAGTGGCAAAGACAGCGTTCATGTTGAACGTGTAACTCTTCGAGAGCTTTAGGCGCAGACGCGTCGACAGGTCACTCCACGGGCGCGTCTCAGCAGCCATATTGTATGACATCGACGCACCCAACTCGTCGATGATGCTGATTTTCTTGAATCCTGTCGAGTCGTCGTCGCTCTTGATCTTCATCTCGATATTGTTCGAGATATCCATCGAGATATTTCCAGTTTTACCCTTGCCTGGAGCGCCGAAGACCATGCCCTGAAACTGGTTATACTCGACCAGCGACACATTGCCGTTGGCATCGGTCTTCTGGTAGGTGTCCCAATATCCATAGCGTGAGGCGCTGAAGTCGGGCGCATAACTGAAGCTTACGGTAGGCGTGAACACGTGGCGCACACGATCTATCTTGTCGCCGAAAATCTTACGGTTGGGGATATAGAATCCATAGAGCTTTGTCGAGGCCGACAGGCTGAAATTCCAGTTATAGACATTGTAGAAACCCTGCAGCGTGTCCACCACTTCCTTCTGATTCTCGACGTCCCACGAACGTTTGTGCTTCTGCGAATACATGCGGTCGGTGAAGTTCAGCGATGGGTTCAGGTTCAGATAGCCAAACAGGGTGAAGTTACCGCTGATGGGGATGGTGTGCTGCATACCGTTGCGCCAGTCCTTGGTCAGACTCGAGTGCATCAGCTGGTTTTCCTTTGTGTTGATGCTGTTGGTCAAATATCCCGTATAGCTCATCGAGATTTTCTCATACCACCGCTCTTCGCCTGCCGCATGTTTACGCTTAAACGGATAGAACCGCGAGATGTTGATGTTCACGTCAGGGAATTTCAGCGATATGGTAGAGTCGCGCATGTTCTGGTCGAGGTTGAACGTCGACCTCAGGGTCATGCCGATGCTCGAGAACTTGGTACTCAACGAGACGGAGCTGGTACGCGTCGACTGCGTAAGTGCCTGCGGGTTGTACATCGACGTCAGGTTGTTGCGTTCATAGCTGCTGGTGGCAAAGTTGACGCTGGCCGACAGCGTGGTAAACGGATTAGCCTTTGCGTCTTGCGTATGGCTCCACTGTATCTTAAAACTCGTTGTCTTCGCATAGTCGGGCATGTTCTTCTCGCCCTCTACCGAGTTCTGATAGCTGGCATAAATCGAACCGTTATAGCGATAGCGCTTGCGGTAGTTCGTCGCCGCCGACAGTCCCCACGAGCCCTTGGTATATATCTCGCCTATCAGCTTCAGGTCCATCTTGTCGCTGATGGCAAAGTAGTAGCCGCCGTCGCGCAGATAGAAGCCGCGCGAGTTCTCGTCGCCATAGGTGGGCATGATGAAACCGCTGCTATAGCTCTTGGTAAACGGGAAGAAGCCGTAGGGGATGGCAAACGGCAGCGGCACGTCAGCCACCACCAGATAGGTCGGGCCGAAGACCACGTTCTTGCCTGGGCGTACCTTGGCACGCGACATGGCGAAATAGAAGTCGGGATGCGGCAGGTCGCACGTTGTATAACGGCCGTGCAGCAGAAACATGTCGCCCTCGCCGTTGCGCTTGGCCAGCTGAGCCGTCATGAATCCGTCTTCCTGCTGGGTATACACGTCGCTGATTAAACCCTTCTTCGTCTTGAAGTTAAAGGCGATGGTGTCGTTCTCGTAGGTGTCGTTACCCATCTTGAAGATAGGTGTGCCGTATTTCTGTCCTGTAGAGTCCGTAGAGCCGGTGGCATGCACCAGACTCGAGTCGAGCGCCATGTATATCTGGTCGCTCTCCAGGTCCATATTCTGATATTTCACGTGCGATGAGCCATACAGATGGGCCACACCCGTTTCGTGGTCATAGGTCATCGAGTCTGTGGCGCTATACTCCACAGGTGCGTCAATGCCGTTTTTGCGCATGCGGTTTACCGAGTCGGCTGCCAGCGAGTCGTCTATGGCCTTGTTGTGTATCCAGATGGCTTTCTGCAGCGAGTCCATAGCTGCCGTGTCGGGCACGTCAGGCTTAGCCACCAGCGAATCCATCGTCACCGTGTCGCTATAGGCTATGCTGTCCCTATCCTCTCCGTTGTCGGGGAAGCGCAAACGAGGCATCTCCGCCATAACGAAAAGCATGACGAAGAGCAGCAGAAATATGAGCGTTTTTCTTCTCACGGCTGCAAAGGTACAAAAAAGTTAAGAGTTAAGAGTTAAGAGTTAAGAGTTTTTTGCCGCCTTGGTATTTTTTAACGTGTTATTCGAACTTTTCAGCCCATGCCAGGAACTTTTCCACTCCCGCTTGTCCGAATTTCGCCAACGACTGGGCCGTCTCCTCCACCGTCCTCACATGGTCGGGGTTCGACTTTGAATAGAATTTATCGGCATAGCACACGATCTGCTCTTCCAGCGTTTCAGGCTCATAGCCGGGCAGTCCCGTACCCGTATGGCGCTCTGCCACGCGAGCATGTCGCGAAAAACCCTCCTGGCGCAGCAAATCGCCGCCGATAGGCCCATGCTTGATGTAGGGCTCCTTGCCACGACACTGAATGCTGGGGGCATCACACTGGTAGATGCCCACGTCGTGCAACATGGCCGCCTCCTCCAGAAACTGCCGGTCGACATCCAGCTCAGGATGCTTGCGGGCTATCTGCAGACAGCGGTCGGCCACCTGTCGGCTGTGGTGCAGCAACAGGCGGCGCAGCGCGTCGTCCTGCGGATAATACTTATTGATTATTTTCTGATAATCCATCGTTACTCAAATCATCTTAACGAGCTATCACTTCCCAGACTCATATTTCTCGCGAATCTTCTTGATGCGCAACAGCAGATTCTTGTAGTGGGCACCATTCAGTCCGTCAGCCTGCTGGCCTTTCAGGTAGTTTTCCACCTTGTCGAGATGTTGCTCGAAGAAAAGAATGGCATCTGAACGCAGGATTGCGGTATTGGCAGCACTGCCTTTGTCTTTCTCCTGCGACGGATTGAGGGCGCTGCCAAGCAGGTCGACATAGGAACGCTGCAGCTGGCGACGGAAATAGCTCTGCATGTTGTCCTGACTGGCCAGAGGCTTCCATACAATGTCGAAGACGTCACTGAGGAACGCCTCGGCAGTATAGGTGCCTGTCGACTCCATACTGACAGCGTGGATATTCATCACGGCCCCAGGAGCAAGCATTAGAGCGAGCACTGTTCTCTGACGGTTCTGTATCTCGTCAGCATAGTCAAAACCTAACTTGTTGACGATGCTCTGCGGATAGAGCCATAGCGGTGCCTCCATCACGTTGCGGTCCAGCCATTGCAGAGCCTCGTGCTGCAGCTCGCGGGGAACGACGTCATAGGGTTTTACGCCAGGCGCATTGTTGACATATTTGCCAAGGAGATACTTCTGGACGTGATTGATATAGCGCTGATACTGGCCACGAGCAGCACGATACATCTCGTTCAGGTCGTCGTACTGACCGTCGGGCTGGGCCGTCCACTGCTCCAGGTTCTGTATGACACGCTTCAAGTTCTTCAATCCATACTCGTTGGCACGCATCTGGTTGTCGCCAAGGTCCTCAGTCTGCGAACGAGGGTCAGAGCCCTTGCCTTCATCGCCACACCACCACAGACGGCGGTTGCCTTCCAGTACTTTAGACGTCTCGGCACGCAGCACTTTCTTCTCCTGATACGGGTCTTTAAACTCCGGACGGTATTGATAGCCCCAGCGGATAGCCCACTTGTCGTAGTCGTTGATGCGGGGGTAGAGGCCCTTCTCACCTATCTTGTCCTCGGGCTGTGCGACGTAGTTGAAACGGGCATAGTCCATGATGCTGGCGGTATGGCCGTGAGCCTCCACCCAAGCCTTGTCGCGGAGCTTTTCTACGGGTGTAGCCTGCGAGGCCATCATGTTGTGGCGCAGTCCCAGCGAGTGGCCCACCTCATGCGACGACACAAAGCGGATGAGCTGACCCATCAGCGCATCGGGGAAGTCCATCGACTGGGCACGCTTGTCCAAGGGTCCGCACTGCGTCATATACCATTTCTTCAGAAGGTTTGTCACGCTGTGATACCAACAGACGTGCGCCTCGATAATTTCGCCAGAGCGGGGGTCGACGATACGGGGACCATAGGCGTTCTCCGTCTCCGAGGGCAGATAGCGCACCACGGAGAAGCGGGCGTCGTCCATCGACAGCGTCGAGTCGTTGGGCCAGTCTTTGGCCACAATGGCGTTTTTGAAGCCTGCCGCCTCGAAGGCTGCATTCCAATCGTTGATGCCCGCCTTCAGGTAGGGCGCCCACTTCTTGGGCGTGGCAGGGTCGATATAGAACACAATCTGCTTCTTGGGTTCAACGAGCTTGCCGGCCTTGTAGGCCTTCGGGTCTTTCGGCTCCAAACGGTAGCGAGAGATATAGGCCTCGTGCTCAGGCTTGTCGTCGTCAGTATATTGGGTAATCTTGCTGTTGAAGAAACCCACGCGGTCGTCAGCCATACGCGGCATCATCGGCTTACGTGGCAACAGCACTAACGAGGTGGTCATGCCAACGGTGGCCGAGCCTGCCTTCGATGTGGGTGTCTTGCCCGATGTCATACCGTATGTACGCAACGTCCGCATCTCCAAATTGATGGGATAGGTCTTGATGGTATCGATAAACGATCGGTCGGCCTGTACTGTACCCACGCCGACCACTGTGCGGTCGCTGGCACTGAAACTTGTTATCTTGTTGTCGCTCGCCAACCATTTAGTGATGTTGATGAGCTGGTCTTGCGTCTTGGGATTGCGTCCAATGACATCAAACTTATAGATGATGGGGTCGGCCACAGAGCGTTCCAGATTCTCGGAAATCTGATCTTTCTCCTTGGCAAAGGCCGTACGCACATACTCGCGCATCAGCAGCGTTTTCGCACCATGCTGCTCCAGATAGATAGCCGAATGGTTCACCTCCTCACCGCTAAGCAGTTTGAACCCCTGCGGCACACTGGAAAAACGCGTTACTGCCAACATCAGACGGTTCAACAGCGTGTCGGGCACCTCCAGATACCAGTCGTCCTTGATATGACGCACAGTGAAGAGGCCTTCGCGCATGGAGCCACCCTCCTTCACTACCTTGTGGTAGGGGTCTTTATGGTCTGTCACAGTGGTATCCTCACAACACTCCACCTTCGCCTTCTTCTTGGCAGGCACCGAGTCGTTTGCCAGGGCCAACGCCGCACTCTGTCCCATGATGAGCAGCGCAGCAGTCAGCATGGCCTTTCGCGCGTACATTATTTTAATCTCGTCCATGTTTGCAAAGGTAATAAAAACACCACACATTCCCAAATATTTCCACCTTTTATTTCTTTTCAGCCCCTCAATCGACTGGCGCAGGTGGAAATATTTGGGAGTCCGACTCCTGTTGTCTTGAAATATAACAGTCATTTTTATGTTATTGTAGAGTTTTCTTTCTTTAGATTTATATATTTCATAACGTCACCATTTAAAATAATGATATTCAGCGGAATAAAGAAGAAAGTGACGAGGTGACGTTATAAAATACCAAAATCTCAGCTGATGCACTGCGCCAGCTGTGAGAAGAAAATCAAGGGCAACCTCCGCTTCGAGAAGGGTGTCAAGCAGATTG
Organism: uncultured Bacteroidales bacterium; assembly: GCA_902760345.1. Taxonomy (GTDB): domain Bacteria; phylum Bacteroidota; class Bacteroidia; order Bacteroidales; family Bacteroidaceae; genus Prevotella. The sequence continues at coordinate 13,563 of CACWFY010000041.1, forward strand.
AGTGTGACATTCCCCAGCAGCGCGTCACCATCACCTACGACGCTGAGAAGACCACGCCGCAGGCCATCATTCAGAGCTTTGACAAGTTCGGTTACAAAGCTACTGAAGTCAAGCAGGAGCCCCAAAAGGAGCAGAAGAAGCCATCAAAAAAATAGTCTGTGTTTTTTCACAGACTATTTTTCTTTTCACAGACCCACTCATTTCGACGCGGGCTTCACCACGAAGTCGAGCGTCTGCAAGTCTTCGTCGCGCGACGATGAGCCGTAGAGTATCTGGTAGCGGCCGGGCTTCACGGCGAGCTCGTCTATCATCTCGTCATAGTATTCGAAGGCCTCACCGTCGAGGGTGATGGTGGCCTTGGCGGTCTGACCAGCAGCCAGCGTCAGCTTCTGGAAACCGCGGAGCGACTTGATGGGTGCGCCAGGATCGTCGAGAGCCTTGACATAGACCTGTACGGTCTCGGCACCTTCACGACTGCCAGTATTGGTGACGGGCACGGTGAGCGTCACCTTGCCATCGGCCTTCATCGACGACTTGGACAGTTTGCCTTTCCCATAGGCGAACGACGTATAGCTCAGTCCATAGCCGAAGGCATACTGCGGCACACCGCGGAAGTAGCGGTAGGTGCGGTTGGCCATCGAGTAGTCGAGGAAGTCGGGCAGGTCGTTGTTCGAGCGATAGAACGTGACGGGCAGTTTGCCGCTGGGGTTGTAGTCGCCAAAGAGCACGTCGGCCAGCGCCTGGGCACCACCCTGACCGGGATACCACGCCTGCAGCAAGGCGTCATACTGTCCCTCGACACTGCCGAAAGCAATGGCCGAGCCGGAGCAGTTGACGAACACGACGGGACGTCCCGTAGCGTGCATGGCACGGACGAGGCGCTGCTGTACGGCAGGCAACTCGATGTCCTGCTTGTCGCCCCCCTCACCCTCCATACGGGCAGAGATGCCGCCAATGATGATGATAACGTCCATGTCCTTCACCTCGCGAGCAAGGTCGTCGAACTCGACAGGCTTGCGCTCGCAGATGTCGCCACGCAGCATGGCAAACTGGCCGTTGCCGTGACGGTATTCGATCACCACGTCGTAGGTCTCGCCCTCCTTGACGGGGAACGACTTGTAATCGGGCGTACGACGACCAAAGCCGAAGCCGCCGCGGCCACGGCCCTTGGCCTCTTCGATGACCTGGCCGTTGACCTTGAGCACGTAGCCGTTGTCGGTCGTCAGCGTATATTTCATATCGCCCGTAAACGTAGCCTTATACTGTCCGCTGACACGCACGGAGAGGGTGTCCTTGCTGACGCCCTGGGCAAAGCCCCACGCGCCGAAGGTCGAGAAGTTCAGCTCGTTATAGTAGGCTGTCGTGGCCGGCTTGCCGCTCAGTTCCTTATTATTATAGAATTCTACGAGCACGCCCTTGCCATCGTTGAAATCCTGCAGGTGGTGGATGGTGGTCTCACCGTCAGCCAGTTCGCAGGCCTTCTTGTAGAACACGTTGACGCCAGGCACAGCCTTGCGGATGCCTTCGAGCAGCGAGTGCTGGTGTTCCTTGGTGGGCGTGCCACCATAGTTGCCGTTCAGCAACTCTACATCGTCGGCATTAGGACCAATGACGGCGATGTTCTTCAGGCTCTTCGACAGGGGGAGCACACCCTTGCTGTTCTCCAACAGCACCATCGATTCGCGGGCAGCCTGCGTAGCCAGGTCGTTGTGGGCCTCGCTGCTGATGACGTCAGCCTTGAGGTTTGCCCACGGCAGCATGTCGGCGGGGTCGAACATACCCAATTCGAAACGGCCGTAGAGCGTCTTGCGCAGGTGGCCATCAAGGTCGCTCTCCTTGATATATCCCTTGTGCAGACCTTCGACGAGCGACATGAACACCTTACCACACTCGAGGTCGGTGCCGTTGAGCACGGCATCTACCGAGGCCGACAGCGGGTCTTTGTGGGTCTCGTGCTGGCCTTTGTTATAGAAGTTGTTGATGGCGTCGCAGTCGGTCAGCACGATGGCGTCGTAACCCCACTTGTTGCGCAGGATGTCTATCAGCAGACGGTCGCTGGCGCAACAGGGACGGCCTTCGAAACGCTGGTAGGCGCACATCACCTCGCGCACGTTACCTTTCTTGACCAGTGCCTTGAAGGCGGGCAGATAGGTTTCCCACAGGTCGCGGTTCGTCGGCTCTACGTTCATCGAGTGGCGCAGGGGCTCCGGACCACTGTGTACGGCATAGTGCTTGGCACAGGCGTGGGTCTTGAAGTACTTGCTGTCGTTGCCTTGCATGCCCAGCACGGTCTGCACGCCCAGCACGGCATTCAGATAGGGGTCTTCGCCGCAGGTCTCCTGTCCGCGTCCCCAACGCGGGTCACGGAAGATGTTGACGTTCGGACACCAGAAGGTCAGCTCCGGATTGCCGGGATAGTAGGTCACACCCATCGGCACGTTAAAGAGCTTCGCATCCGTGTGGTCGGTACGGTTCCAGTTGGCACGGGCCTCGTCGCTGACCTGCGAGAAGACGTCGTACATCTGCTGCGGATTGAAGGCTGCGGCCATGCCGATGGGTTGCGGATACACCGTATAGCCGCCCTGGCGCACGCCGTGGCAGGCCTCGCTCCACCAGTTGTAGGAGGGAATGCCCAGACGGTCGATAGACACCGACTTGTTCATCATCAGTCCCACCTTCTCCTCGGGTGTCAACAGCGAGAGCAGGTTTTCTACACGTTCGGCATACGACAGCCGCGGATTCTGGAAGGGCAGTGCACCAGCAGTCTTCGTCTGTGCCGACATGGGTGCAAAGAGCATGACGCACAGGATGGTTGATAATAGTTTATTCATTATTTTCAGTGTTAGTTAGTTTTCCAGTTTGCAAAGATACTAGTTTTTAGCGACATAGGCAAGGTTTCGGCGACAAAATGTTGAAAAGGGGCTGTCGTGGATATTTCCACGCATCAGTAATTATCCAGCAGCTGTTGCAGTTTCTCACGCTCGCGCTGCTTCCTGGACTTGCGCTTGGGCAGGAGTTTGTGGACGACAACGGCAATCAGCGAAAGCGGATTGATGCCGATGGTCATAGCACCGCCCAGCTGTTCCTTGCGCTGTTGTTCCAGCCAGTGGCTGTGATAGGCCAGCCGCATGTCCTGGCGCAACTCGGGCGTCATAATGTTGACGGATACGCGCCGTACGGGCTTGAGCTTCATGGGGTCGGCAATGGGCACCGTCGGCGGCAGCGGACTGATGGCCAAAGAGTCGCATGGCTCCTGACGCAGCGGTTCGTTGCGCAACCACTCCTCGTAGTCGTCGGCAGCAGCCTTCGCAGAGTCGGGCACCTGCACCTGCTTCCTGTCTTCAAAAACCTGTGCCTTGGCCATCGCGGCCAAGGCTGACAGGAAAACTATCAAAACGAAGAATCTAATCATTTACGGTTGCTTTGGATTGTCGCTGCAAAGATAGCGACTCTTCGTCATAGTGTGGATGAAAAATAGTTTATAAAATCTTAGCGATTGATAAATTAAGTCTTTCTTAAACTTTGTTTCGTTAATGTTCATTGCGAGATGTCAACGCACCTTACTTTTTGCGAAGAATGCTGACAACGACGAGCAGATAGCCGGCAAGGCAGATCGTGGGCGCTACGACGATGCGACGCGTCGAAAAGATGTCGGGGTTAAACGACTGCTCCGTACTGCCTGGGCCTGACATCAGCAGGTAGCCAATGGTGATAAGCAGACAGGCACTGATAAGGAGGCTACGACTGGAGAGCAGGATGCGCAACACGCGGTTAGCGCTATTGCTGGTTGTGGTGTTCATATTGTGGGATGTATTGTTGGTAAATGTTTGTTCTCTCATATTGCACGGCCACGGCGAGGGCCTGCTGCATGGTTTGCATCCACGTACGGTGCGAATAGGTCGAGCCGGCACGGCGCAAGGGCTTGATGGTGTCTATCCACGAGAGCCACTCGTCGGCACGGCGCAGCAGACCGCTGACGATAGCGTCACCCTGCCCGGGCTGGTTGCTCACGTAGTAGCAGCGCGCCATCGCGAGGGCAGCATCAGTATAGGGTACGTTCTCTTGCGGCATCTCGCGCTGCCACTTCCTGCAGACGTTCAGCGCCCGACGGGTGTCGCCTTGCTGCAACAGCGAGTCGATGAGCACGCCCATGATCAGCTGATGAGTGTCGGCCATGCGTTTCACGTCTTCGTCGACATAGAGTCCCTTGGTGCTGAGCCCGCCATAGCGGAAGCGGTGCATGATGTTGTCGTAGAGGCGCTCAACATCCACCTGCTGCCCCTGGGCGGTGGGCGATATGCGATAGGCCAGCCCTTCAAGTACCAGATGGTCGCGCAGGAACGACAGGCAGTTGCCCATGCTGATGGACATATAGAACGGACGGCTCCACACGGCATTCGACAGCATCTCCAGCACCATCAGCTCGTTCTTCAGCAGATAGCGCTTGCCCTTCAGCGAGATGGTCATCGTGTCTTTCCCCGACGTGATGGCGAGGCTGTCGGTATCGATGGGCAGGTATTCCAACTGGCCTTGCCGGTAGTCTTCGTGGCTCCAGCTGATGGGCAGTGCCGGCGAGTCGTAGGCAGGCCGCTTCATTTGGTCGATATACCAGTCGGTCTGCAGATATTCCAGATTGCAGTCGCGGGTGTCTCTGCGCACGCCCTCCACCTCTTGGTTATACCACAGCGGGAACGTGTCGTTGTCGCCATTGGTGAAGATGACGGGGTGGCCCTCGTCCTGCATGGTCATCAGGTAGTTACGTCCGAAGTCGCGACAGGTGTAGCGCCCTGAACGGTCGTGGTCGTCCCACGTCTGCGAGGCCATCTGCAGGGGGATGAGGAGTGCCAAAGGCGCCAGCTTCCTGAGGTAGGCAGCGCCCAGTCCTATCCAGATGGCAAAGGCATAGAACGAGCCCACATAGGCATAGTCGCGCTCGCGTGGCTCCATGGGTGTCTGGTTCAGATAGACCACGATGGCCAGACCCGTCATCACGAACAACAGCGAGACGACCCACAGCTGTCGACGGCCCTCACAGCCCTGTCGCCATTGCCAGAGGATGCCCAGCAAGCCCAACAGCAGCGGCAAGCCGTAGAACACGTTGCGCCCTTTGTTGCCTTCCAAATCGGACGGCAACTTCGACGTGTCGCAGTCCAGCAGCCAGTCGTCAATCCATCGGAAGCCGGTTATCCAGTTGCCGTGCTCTACCTCTCCCAGTCCCTGGATATTGTTCTGGCGCCCTACAAAGTTCCACAGGAAGTAGCGCCAGTACATGAAGTTCACCTGATAGGTCAGGAAGTAGCGTAGGTTCTCGCCCTTGGTGGGTATGCCGTCGCGCGTCTCGATGTCGCCCATCCAACTTTCGTAGGCATCTGCGTGATACATCGAGTAGATACGCGGATAGAGCGGCTTCTGACCATACTGTTCACGACTCAGGTATTTGCCCAGCGTCGACAGTGTCTTGGGCTCGTTCTCACACATCGGCGGACAGGCGTTGGCACGCACCAGGATGACGCCATAGCTGCTGAAGCCCACCAGGAACATCAGCAGACACGACAACGACAATTTGAGCAGTCGGCGACGCGCCTTGAGTAATCGCCCATAGAGATTCTTCTTGCGGAACCAGACCACAAAGGCCATGGCTGGCAGGCAGAGCAGACAGAGCAGATGAACTCCAATGGAGAGTCCCGTGATATAGGCTATGAGAATAATCCAGCGGTCGCTACGTGGACTGTCGGCTTCATCTTCCCATTTCAGGATGAGCCAAAACATCAAGGCTGTAAGGAAAGATGAGAAGGCATAAACCTCTGCCTCGACAGCAGAAAACCAGAAGGTGTCACTGAACGTGTAGGCCATAGCACCTACCAGTCCGCATGTCTCAATAATAAAAATATTATTGATTAGTTTCTTCGCCAGGTGCGTGATAGTGAGGAAGAGGAAGAAGATGCAGCCTGCACTCAAGAGTGCGGACAGCAGGTTGACCATCAGCGCCACCTGTGACGGTGAACTGGCAAACTGGGAGAACAGGTTAGCCACCAACATAAAAAATGGGGCGCCAGGCGGATGTCCGATTTCCAGTTTGTATCCACACGTAATGAATTCCGGACAGTCCCAGAGACTGGCTGTTGGCTCTACGGTAAGGCCATACACCACAGCGGCGATGGCAAACGAGAGCCACGCCATGAGGGTGTTGATTTTGGAGAAGGTTGCTTGTTGCATAATGCTTTGCTTAAAATTCTCGGCAAAGCTAACAACAATTTTTGAAATGTAGGGCAGAAAATGTCTGACATAAGTCTGACATAAGTCTGACATTTTGCTAACAAGCGGCTATCTATTTGATAGTCAGCTCGTAAGCTCGTCCTCTATCCGACTCTATTTTCAGGTTAGAATGTTGCTCGACAACTGGTTTCAGTCTGCGAATCAGCGTATAGAGCGTCTCGCTGGCATCCAGTTTCTTAGGCCAGAGAGCATCACAAATCTCTGTCTTTGTCAGTTGGTGAGCTTCCGAACGGAAGAACATCTCCATCAACTGCTGTTGCATAGGCGTCAGCTTGATGCGCTGACCTTTGGCATCATAAAAAGTACCTTCAGCCTCAGCAAAGCACAGCCCACCATATTGCAGCATGCCCGCCATTTGCAGCATCTCATGGCGACGGCGATAGAAACAAAAGGCAGCCCACAGCAGTGTCATGGACCATAACACTGCTGTGAGTCGCTGATCAGACAAGCTGAAGATTGTTGCCTCTGAGCAACGGGCATAGGCTCGAAACTCTCGTCCCTTGGTATCGACAGCGATGGTCGCCTTACCACGCAGTTCGGCAATCTGCAGATTGCTATTGAACGTGCGGATGGTATCCTGCGTGATGACATCGCTCTGCTGTTGGGCCAATGCTGCCGACAGCGCCTGACCCATGTCACGCTCTATCTGTCGCTCTGTGGTTCGATAACTTCTGAGACTCGTTGCACCCGAGGCAACAATCAATACAAAAAGTATGATTACTAAATACTTCTGCTTCATTATTTCTGATTAGTATTCTCTTCTTTCTTCGCGTCGTCCAGGCGGAAAGAGAGAGGCATTGTGTACTTCACATTGACGGCCTGCCCCTTCTGCATGCCTGGCCTCCACTTAGGCATAGACTTGACACAGCGTACAGCTTCCTCGTCAAGTTCAGGTGATACGCCCTTGGCAACCTTGACCTCACCAATGCTACCATCCTTCATGACCACGAAGGTAACAATAACGCGACCTTGGATGCCAGCATCTTCAGCAGCCTTAGGATAGTGGATGTTCTTGGCGATATAGGCAAAGAGAGCCTGAGCGCCACCAGGAAATTCTGGCATCTGCTCGACGACATCAAAGTATTCGGGGTTCTGCTCAACAGGAGTAAACACCTCTACGCCCTGCTTGGTGGTAACAAGTATGACACCATTGCGGGCTTCCTCGCCATACTGGTCAACAGCAGGCTGGTCTTTCAGCACAGTGATAGAGGCGATTTCATCAGGATCCATTCTCGTGAAGGTTTCATAGGTGATGCGATGACCTTCAAGCAGCACTATAGGTTTCTTGTCAGGTTCTTTGGCGACAACCCACTCTACAGTCTTTGCAGGGGCGGCCTGCTCTGCGGCCTCTTTGCTAGGCACAATCTCGATGGTATTATTGCCCATCTTGGTGGTAGCACTCTTATTGCCCTTCTTGACAACCTTCTTCTGGGGCTGCTGATAAACATAGTCGTTAACGGTTTCAGCATTCAGGGCGAGGGCAATGCCTACTATAGGTACAAGGGCGAGCAGCTTCATGAAGCGGCTACGCGGTGATTTCTTTTGTAACATCATGGTTATACGGTTTTTGAGGGTACTATGAGAGATACCGTTAGCAATGGAGTACCCGCCAATGCTTGCGGCCTTGGTGATTAACAGATATTGATATTGACGCGCGTTAATCCCTTGAGAGAGTACTGTTAAACCACTGGAGGGCGGTGAGAAGGTCAACGAGGAGCACGTCGCACGAATGGTGCTGACGGATATGTCCTCGTTCATGAGCGAGAATGGCAGCGTCATGTTCTTCGTAGTCGCTGCGGTTCATCACAATATAAGACCAGAAGCTGAAGGGTGTCACATCTTCCTTGACAACGCAAAGGGTAGTCCCATCAGCCTGCGGATAGCGCTCGCTACGACGTATCAGCAGCATGACTTTCGACACAGACAGCAGCGTATGACCCACCATTGCCAGCACACCTATTATATATAGGGTGGGCAGTACGGCTTGCCATACAGAAGGACGTTCTACAGGAGCCACTTCCATCTGGAAATCACCCACTGATACCATGGGAACAGTCTCCAGCATTACTGTCTTGTGTATGGTAATCACACACAACGGCAGCACGAAAGAGGCAACTGCCGTCAGCAACAGCACCACACGGTTTACACGATGGAACGTTTCCTTCGAGAGCAACAAGCGGTAGAACATGTAGAACACTACGACGAGTACTGCAACCTTAGCGTCATAAATCAGAAAGCCTGACATACTGTTACGATTTTACGATTCACATTTACTGTTTACTATTCTCTATCTGGTCAATAAGCTCTTTCAGCTCTTCTACACTAATCTTCTCTTCCTTGACAAACGAGGAAACAGCAGACAGATAAGAGTCGTCAAAGTAGTTTTTGATGATACCTGCTATAGACTTGCGTCCATACTCTGCCTCAGAGATAAGGGGATAGTACTGGTAGGTATTGCCAAACTGCTTATGCCCCAGATAGCCCTCACGTTCCAGGATGCGGACGATGGTCGACAACGTATTAAAGTGCGGACGTGGCTCGTCGTAATGTTCCTGCAGTTCACGCACAAACATAGGGCCATGTTGCCAATAAAGCGTCATGATTTCCTTTTCCTTGTTGGTCAGTTTCTTCATGTTTTCGAGTTTTTGTTTACCTTGCTTTTAGCGTCAAAAATCAATATCTGAGCGCAAAGTAACTAAAACTTTTCGTTATATACAACTAAAAGACTTAGTTTTTAAACTATTTTAATTAGTTTCTTTAGTTGTTAACACCATCTACTTCACAGGTTCCATGTGCAGGGTGACGTGCGTCTTGGCACCGAAGCGGTCTTTCAGCTTGCGCTCGATGGTGGTGGCCCGCTCGTGGACGACATGCAGGGGCAGTTGTCCGTCCATACGCACATGGGCCTCGATGGCAATGCGGTTGCCAATGCGGCGGGTACGCAGATTGTGGGGCTGGCAGACGTCGTCGAACGACTGGATGATCTGTTCGATTTCCTGTTCGGTGTCGGCAGGCAAGGAGCGCTCCGTGAGCTCGCCGACACTGGCCTTGAGCAACTCGTAAGCGACTTTCACCAGCATGAGGCCGACGACGACTGAGGCGACGGGGTCGAGCACCGTCCAGCGACGACCCAGCCAGATGGCCAGACCAATGCCAAGGGCGGCACCAACAGACGAGAGGGCGTCGCTACGATGGTGCCAAGCGTTGGCCACCATGACCTGAGAGTCGAGGGTCCTACCCTTTCGGGCTGTATACTGATAGAGCAGCTCCTTGATGAGTATCGACAAGAGGGCGGCCCACAAGGCTATCCAGCCTGGCGCCTCCAACTGCTGGCCACCCCACCAGGCTACCAGCTTCAGCACGCCCGACACCAGGATGCCCACGGCTGCACCCACAAGGGCCAAACCAATGAGGAACGAGGCAATGGTCTCGTACTTGCCATGACCGTAGTCGTGTGACTGGTCTTGCGGCTTGGCGCTGATGCCGACAAACACCAAGACCAGCAGGTCAGTCACGAAGTCGGACAAAGAGTGGACGGCGTCGGCTATCATGGCCGAACTGTGGCCCAAGACACCCGCAATGAACTTGAAGGTCAGCAGCACGGCATTGCCCGCACTGCCTATCAGCGTCACCTTATAGATTTCTTGCTCTCTTGTCATACGCTATCGCATATTGGCCCCCAGACGGAGCTAATTTAGATGCAAAGTTACAAATAATTCGGCATTCAGCATTCTTTTTCTTGAAAAAGTGTGGCGTTGCAGTTAGAATTCATAATTATTTTGTATCTTTGTCGAAGAAATTCGATAAGACACAAGCCAACACTCAATCAAAGCATGAAGAAATTGAAGAAACTACTATTATCAACCGCCTTGCTGGTGCCAGCCGTAGCAGCAGCACAGGAAAGTCAAGGGGCCTTCACGACAGGCCAGTATCGTAACGTATTTGTAGAGATGGGCTACCAACCTGCCGCCGTGGAAGCCAAACTCCAGGATGTGTTCAACGACGTGTTTCGCGGACCCAACAAGGTGTATTTCGAGGTGGGCGACTCGATGGGCTACGTCAGCGACATCAAAAACCACGACGCCCGCACCGAGGGTATGTCGTACGGTCTGATGGTGGCCGTACAGTTTGGCGAGAAGGACATCTTCGACCGTCTGTGGCGCTGGACCAAGAAATATATGCAACACCAGAGCGGCACGCGCGAGGGCTACTTCGCCTGGAGCTGTAAGACCGACGGCACGCACAACAGTGACGGAGCGGCCAGCGACGGCGAGCTATACTTCATCACCGCCCTGCTCTTTGCCTCAAATCGCTGGGGCAACGATACGGGCATCGACTACAAGGCCGAGGCGCAGCGCATACTGAACTGCATACAGCCGAAGGAGTACACCCCCGAGCCGCGACAAGGCTTTGGCGGCTTCGGGGGTGGTCCCCAGCAGCAAGGTCCGCAGAAGATGTACCTGATAGACCCTGAGACGAAGCTGATTACCTTCACGCCCGACGGCTTCGGCCAGCGCTTCACCGACCCCAGCTACCATATTCCAGCCTTCTATGAGGTGTGGGCAAAGTGGGGCGACGACGGACGTAGCGACCACTGGAACGAGTGCGCCCGGAAAAGCCGCGAGTTCCTGCACAAGTGCATCAACGAGAAGACGGGACTGAACGGCGACCAGTGCCAGTTTGACGGCAGCGAGATGCAGATGCCGCGCTTCCCGGGCATGCCGCAGCGCCCGCAGGGCGAGGCTCCACGCCGCAACGGCAACAACAACTTCCGCTACGACTCGTGGCGCGTGCCGATGAACATAGCCATGGACTACGAGTGGAGCTGTGCCGACGGTGAGTGGCAGCGCCAGTATGGTGAGAATATACAGAACTTTTTCTACAGCCAGGGCATAGACACCTTCGTCGATCAGTATAGGACGGACGGCACGCTGCCCGAAGGCAACGAGATACTGCCAGCAGGCGGATTCCGCAAACTGCGCCACAGCATCGGACTGGTAGCCACAACAGCTGCCGCCTCGGTGATGTGTCAGCACGAGAAGAAAAAAGAGTTTGTCGATGCACTTTGGAACGCTAAGCACGAACCCTTCGAAGACGGATATTTTGATGCCTACTACGACGGACTGCTGCGCCTCTTTGCCTTCATGCACCTGAGTGGTCACTACCGCGTGATTACGCCAACAAAATAAAGGTAAGAAAAAGCTCGGCCCCAACCAATCGAAGGTTAGGGCCGAGTTTTGTATAGATAGCATTCACCTATTACGCCTCGCGCTCAATCCAGCCAAGGTTGTCGCCCTTGCGCACCTTGGCGCCCTGCTTGGCAGCGACCTCGACGAGCTTGCCACCCAGTGCGGCAGGAATGGGAACGATTTCGCCCCAAGGAGCCTGGATGTAGCAGAAGGTGTCGCCTTCCTTGTACTGCTGACCGACGAACGGTTCGAGACAGGGCTCGCAAGCACCCTCGCCAGAGAACTCGTAATAAATCTGTCCGGCAATAGGTGCCGTCAGAGCATCGGCCTTGGCATGCTTGAAGGCTGCCAGCTCCTCGGGCTTCATCTTCGAGCCACCCAGCTTGGCGTCCTTGGCCTTCTGGATATCGGCCAGCAACTGCTTCTTGGCCTGACCGCTCTTGAACGGACGATACTGCTCGGGGTGCATAGCCAGTTCGAACAGCTCTTCGTTGTCCTGACCGTAGTCCCAGCCATTTTCGTCCATCTCCTTCTTGAAGCCTTCGAGGGCATTGGGAATCAATGTATGAGGATCAGCATCGGTGAACTCACGACCCTGCTTCTTGGCCAGCTCGACAAACTCGGGATCGATGGTGCCAGGCACCTTTCCGCTCTTGCCGAGGATCATGCCCCAGATGGCGTCGTCCATCATGACGTAACGGCCCTTGCCCTGCTCGATGGTCAGCAGGTTCATCAAGGCGATATTCTTGGTGTACTGTGAGAACGGTGTGACCAATGGGGGATAACCCACGCGTGGCCATACATACTCTACCTCCTGGAACAGCTTGACCAGCATGTCGTCCATGGAGAGTGTGGCCTCACCCTTCTTCTCGCGCAGCTTGTTGATCATGCCCTGGATAGGACCAAGGTCGGCCATCATAGAACCCATCATGCCGCCAGGCAGACCGCTGCCGAGCAACAATGACGACATGTGCTTGTTGGCAGGATTGATGAAGTAACCCAGCCAGTCGTCGATGAACTCCTGTGTGAGGCTACGAGCCTGCATATACGCGTTCATATTAATATCTGCCACCTCGAAGCCTTCGTTCTTCAGCATAGACTGTACGGAGATGATATCGGGATGTACCTTACCCCAGCTGAGCGGCTCGATGGCGGTATCGATGATGTCGGCACCGTTGTTACATACCTCCAGGATAGAGGCCATAGACAAACCGGGACCGGAGTGGCCGTGATACTGGATGATGATGTCGGGGTGCTTGGTCTTGATGCTCTTGGTCAGGGCACCCAACAGGGCGGGCTGTCCGATGCCGGCCATATCCTTCAGACAGATTTCCTCGGCGCCGGCAGCAATCACCTCGTCGGCAATCTTCGAGTAGTACTCAACGGTATGTACTGGGCTGGTGGTGATACACAGCGTAGCCTGCGGAATCATGCCAGCAGCCTTGGCCCACTTGATACTGGGGATGATATTACGTGTGTCGTTCAGACCACAGAAGATTCGGGGGATATCCACACCCTGTGCCTTCTTCACCTTATACATCAGTTCACGGACATCGTCGGGAACAGGATACATTCTCAGCGCGTTCAGACCACGATCCAGCATGTGCGTCTGGATACCCACCTCGTTGAAGGGCTTACAGAAAGCACGCACAGCCAGGTTGGGGTTCTCGCCAGCCATAAGGTTCACCTGCTCGAAGGCACCACCGTTGGTTTCAACGCGGGCAAAGCAACCCATATCGATAATGGCAGGGGCAATGCGCTCTAACTGATCCTTACGAGGCTGAAACTTGCCTGACGACTGCCACATGTCGCGATAGACAAGACTGAATTTGATTTTCTTTTTCATACGTTGGTATTATGAGTTTAAGTGCTTATTTGTGCAAAGGTACGAAATAAAGTGAAAAGTGAAAAGTGAAAAGTGAAAAAAATGCTACCACATAGTTCTTTTTTATTTATTTTTCGTACTTTTGTACCCAAATAATAATTATACAATGAAAAAAGCGGTATTCATACTAACCATCAGCGCCATCTTGATGATAGCATGTGGCAGCAAGCAGCAACACGACATGCACACTGAGGCAGAAGCCATCAGCCTGTTCCAGAACGAGCCAGGCGACTCGGCACTCTACGGACTGGCATGCGACGGATGTACGGACTCTGTATTGGTATTCCTACCCTACACCGGTGGTAACCCCGACACGTTTGACATCATTGATGCCTTTCAGCACCGCCGTATTTTCGGACAGCCACACATCGGCGACGAGTTAGTGGTCATTCTCAACCCAGAGGACAGTGCCGAAGCCTATATGGTGTTCAACACGGAAGAGCTAAAGGGTACGTGGTGCTATATGGTCAGCCCTACGCTGCGCAATGTCGAGAAAATGCCACGACGCATGCAGCGACGCATGATGGAACGCATGCCCGACAGCATCAAGCAGCAACTGCTCGTCCCACGCGAATACTCGCTGCGACTGAAGCGCGACAATACCGTACAGGTGAGAGGCATGCAACGCCGCCAGACCACGACCGACGACATGTCGCCAGTAGAGTATCCTGCCGCCAAACGCTATACGGAGTGGCATCTGTATAACGGAAAACTCATACTAAAAGCCGACACCATTGCCGGCTTCTCACAGGAAGGTGCCAAGCCGGAGACGGACACCGTAGAGATAGAAATGCTGTTCAGGGATTCGCTGGTGCTCCGATTCCCTGACCACACACAGTCGTACTACAGAAAAAAAGACGAGAACTAAAACGTTCTCGCCTTAAAACTGACGGTGCATGAGCCGCTCTTCGGCCATGCGCTCATACTTCGTGCCCGGCTGTCCGTAGTTGGCATAGGGATAAATCGAAATGCCACCACGAGGGGTAAAGAGTCCGACGACCTCAATATACTTCGGCTGCATGAGTCGCACCAGGTCTTTCATGATGATATTGACACAATCCTCATGGAAGTCGCCGTGGTTGCGGAAGGAGAACAGATAGAGCTTGAGGCTCTTCGACTCTACCATGCGCTCACCAGGAATATACATAATCTTGATTTCTGCAAAGTCAGGCTGCCCAGTGATAGGACACAGCGACGTGAACTCTGGGCAGTTGAACTGTACCCAGTAGTCATTGTCCTTGTGCTTGTTCTCAAAGGTTTCCAGCACCTCAGGGGCATAGGTCATCTTGTATTCCGTCTTGCGGCCCAGCAGTTGCAGGCCCTCGTTCTCTCTGCTCATATTTTCAAAATATTAAAGATGTTGTAGTTGATTTCTTCATCATAAACGTCCTCATGGTCGTGCTTCTTCGTAAAGGCTACCACACGGATGGTGACAGGCAATACCAGGATTTCATACAGCGTCTTCAGCGTCACCTGCGAAATCATCAGCGAGGGCATTTCCTCCCAGGGAATCACACCACCCAAAGCCAATGGGAAGAAGATGACGGAGTCGGTAGCCTCGCCAAAAACAGTGCTCAGTACTGCACGTGCAGAAAAGGATTTATTAAAATTCTGTCCGTCGAGATTCTGTCTCGACGACAGCTTCATTTTCGACATCACATAGGCATTGATAAACGAACCAGCAATGAAGGCGATAAACGAGGCTGCAGCAATACGGGGAGCCAATCCGAAGATGACATGAAAGCCTTCTTCACCATGCCAGTAAGGAGCCCCTGGAATCCAGTCGGCTATGGCACCCATGATGACGAAGAAGAAGTTCATGGCAAACCCCATCCATATCAGCATGCGTGTACGGGCATAGCCCCACACCTCACATACCACGTCGTTGATGATGTAACTAACGGGAAAGACGATAACACCTGCTGTCAGGTTAACCGGTCCGAATGACAATTGCTTTGTTTCCAATACGTTTGCCGTAATCAGGCAGACGCAGAACAGTGTGCCGAAAAGCATAAAAAGCACACTGACTTTTCTTTTGTCTTGTTCCATAATTCTTGTTTTGATAAAGGGGGTTAGCAAGTACGTTGCAAATCGAATGCAAACGAAATTCATTTCAGTTTGCTGAGGTGCCGCACGTACTCGCTGGCGTCAGCCAACAAGTACCCCTGTTGTTAAGCGGCTGCAAAGGTACATAAAATTTGTGAATAACGAATGCCAAATTATATTTTTTTCATATCTTTGCAACCAAATTTGCTTAAAAAGAATTATGAATCGACTCATCATATTCATTGCAACAGCCACGATGGCGCTGGCTGCTTGTGGACAAAACGGACAAAACGGACAAAGCGAAACAAACGGACAACGCGAAGAAGCCTACAGGGCTGAAATGGAGCAGTACGACCTGGAAGGCGAGGCCATCATCAATGCCTACAGAGCACTTGTAAAAGCAGACCCCAAGGGTGTGCAGCCCGCCACCAAGAAGAAAGTGCTACAGTTTTCGGAACAGATAGACAGCCTCAGCGATCTGCAGTTAAAGCTCATACGCCGCATCATTCGCGAGAACAAGAACAACCAGATACCTGTTCCATATATCAGAGAGGCGATGGAGGATTTGGGCTACGAGGGACTGAAGGAAGCCCTTGACCCACAGACGGCCTACTACAACAACCCTCGCTTGCAGAAGGCGAAGGCGCTGTTTGCCAGTTACGAGAAGCGCAAGCCTGGCACGAAATTCTACGATATGACCATGCAGAACCTGGAAGGGGAAACTGTCAAGCTGTCACAATGGGCTGGTCGAGGCAACTATGTGCTTATCGAATTCTGGGCGTCGTGGTGTATTCCTTGCCTTAGGGAGACGCCCAACCTCAGAGCCTGCTACAGGAAGTATAAAGACAAGGGATTCCAAATAGTTGGCGTGTCGCTTGACGACGATAGGGCGGCATGGAATGCTGCGGTCAAGCGTTTTGGCTTGCAGTGGCCTCAGATGAGTGATTTGAAGAAATGGCAGACGATTGCCCGTCCGACCTATGGTATTCAGTCGATTCCTGCCAACGTGCTAGTGGACCCACAAGGCACCATCATTGCCGTAAACCTGAGAGATTACGTATTAAGGAACAAATTAAAGGAGATTTACGGTAAGTAAATCTCCTTTAGAATCAATTAGCTTTCAGCCTTACTTCTTTTCTGCTTCGTTCTTGGGAGCAGCAGCCTTCTTGGCTGGTGCTTTCTTGGCAGGAGCAGCAGCCTTCTTGGCAGGTGCCTTCTTAGGAGCGGTGGCCTTAGGCTCCAACTTCTCCAGACGAGCCTTCAGACGAGTAATCTCCTTATCCTTCATCTCAATCTCGTCGCCCTGATTGCGGATAGTGGTCAGCAGGGCATTCAGCTCGTCATTCTCAATCTCCAACGGATAAAGAGCATTGACTCTGTTGATGAAGTCACCAAGAATGTTCATATAGTTCGTGAAGGCATCAAACGGGCCGCTATAGATGCCACGATCCAGTCCAACATTCGAGGGCTTGGTGGTCATAAAGCGGAAGTTGTTAGAGGCCTGCAGGTAGTCCCAGTCCTGATTGATGCGGGGATCGTCGGCAATACGCAGACGGTCGGCCACACTATAGAGCTTGTTGAAAGCCTCACGTTGCATGGCGTTACCCAGCCAGCACGAGCAGTCGCGCTCCTCGTCAACCCACGACAGCGTATCGGGCACGTCAACAGCACCAACACTCTTCACCTTCATACAAATCTCGGTAGGTGTCGAGAACGTGATGCCCTTCTCCTTGGCACAGGCAGGCAGTGCTTTCAGGAAGTCGAGAATGTTCGACGACAGCGGCTGAGCGATACCCAGGGCGCTGAGCTCCATGAAGATGTTGATAATCTGCTCTTCTTCAGGGAAACGGGCAATACGATCGATATAGTTGTCGGCAAACAGCGGATAGCCTTCCCAGTCGGGATTGTTGAAGCGCAGCGAGATATCGTCAGACAATTCAACGTCGCGCAGCAACAGCTTCAGGTTAGGAGCCATATTGCAGTTATAGACATAGTGAGGAGACTTCCAGCCCAGCACGTGCTTGGCACCCTCGGTCAGCATACCCTTGAAGCCCATAGCGGCAACCTGTGCACCAATGTCGTCGCTATAGATGAGTGACGAGTTGCGGGCAACAGTAGGCTTCTTGCCAAACAACTCCTCAATCTTGGCTGCCTGTTTCTTCACATCGAGGGCAAAGGTTTCCTCGTTAGCCAACGATGAAAGACCGTGAGAATAAGGCTCTGCCAGGAATTCGACACAACCTGTCTGGTTCAGCTCCTGCAGCTTGGCAATCACCTGAGGGGCATGGAACTCTAACTGCTCGATACCTGTTCCAGAGAGCGAGAAGGCTACCTTGAAGTAGTCGCCGTGCTCCTTAATCATGTCGCCAATGGCGGTCAATGCCGGCATATACGAACGGTTGGCGATATCGGTGATGCTACGCTCGTTCTCGTAGTCATCGTAATAGTAATGATCGGTACCGATATCGAAGAAACGATAACGCTTCAGATGGATAATCTGATGTATCTCGAAATATAAACAAATTGTTTTCATAATCGTCTATTGTTTATTGGTTATTGTTTAACGTTTACTGTTCCCAGCCGAGGGTTCTCTTATAGAGCGTAGCAATCCAGGCGCCCACCTTCTCCCAGGTAATCTGGTCGACCTCGTTCTTACCCTCCTCTTTAAGGTAGGTAAAGAGCGACTCGTTGGCACAGATAGAATAGATGGCATCAGCCAGTGCGTGGATATCCCAATAGTCAACCTTGATACAGTTATCCAGGATTTCAGCGCAACCTGACTGTTTCGAGATAATGGTAGGCGTTCCACACTGCATAGCCTCCAACGGAGAGATGCCAAACGGTTCAGAGACGGAAGGCATGACATAGACATCAGAGTCCTTCAAGCACTCATACACCTGCTTGCCGCGCATAAATCCCGGGAAGTGGAAGCGGTCGGCAATACCACGCTCAGCAGCGAGATGAATCATAGCGTCCATCATGTCGCCAGAGCCAGCCATACAGAAGCGTACGTTCTTCGTGCGACGGATAACCATGTTGGCAGCCTCAACGAAATACTCAGGACCCTTCTGCATCGTGATACGTCCGAGGAATGTCACCACCTTGTCCCTACCCGTATGGTCTGGACGAGGGATGGCCTGATACTCGTCGGGCAACGGATACACGGCATTGTGTACAGTATAGCACTTACGCGGATCCTGATGATATTGGTTGATGACCGTCTGACGCGTCAGCTCCGACACACACATGATGCAGTCGGCATTGTCCATACCGTTCTTCTCGATGCTGTAAACGGTAGGATTCACCTTACCACGCGAACGGTCGAAGTCGGTAGCATGAACATGGATGCACAGCGGTTTACCACTGACCTGCTTGGCATGGATGCCGGCAGGATAGGTCAGCCAGTCGTGAGCATGGATAATGTCGTAGTCCAAGGTACGAGCCACCACGCCAGCGATAATCGAATAGTTATTGATTTCCTCATGCAGATTGCCCGGATAACCACCGGCAAATTCCATAGCGCCCAGGTCGTTGACATGCATGTAGTTGAAGTCGGCATACAGATGGTCGCGCAGACGGAAATACAGGTCAGGATCCATGATATTACCCACTCGCTCACGGACATAGTCGGCCGACACGTCACGATAGGCAATAGGCACAGCATTCATGGCCACAATCTGGCAAGCCGAACGATCCTCGTCACCGAAGGGATGCGGCAGACAGAGCGTAATATCCATATCGCCCTGAGCATAAAGGCCCTGAGAGATACCATAGTTGGCGGTGGCCAATCCACCGAATACGTGAGGAGGATACTCCCATCCAAACATTAAAACTTTCATAGCGTTTCCTCCTTATTTATTTTTGATAGGTATATTTCTCCATCAGCTTTAACGAACGCAGAATCTCAGCGACGTTCATGGCAAAAGCCATAGCACCACGGCCATGGAAGGGCGGGTTGCCGTCAAACAGTTCACTGATGGTTCCCAAAGCATGATAGTCCATCTCTTCTTCATAGCCCACCATATGGCGCTCGAGGAACGACAGGCGGGTGCGCTTGTAGAGTTTCAGGCAGGCCTCGATGTAGAAACCGCCCAACCAAGGCCAAGCTGTACCCTGATGATAAGCGTAGTCGCGCTGTGTCTGCGGACCAACGTACATCGGGTTATAGCCACCACTCTTCGGCGACAGCGAGCGCAAGCCCTTGGGAGTCAGCAATTCACGAGTACAGATATCGAGCACGCTCTTCTTCTGGTCTTGCGACAGAGGCGAATAGTCGAAGGCCACGGGGAAAATCATATTCGGACGTACGCTCCAGTCCATCATGTTTCCGTCAACATAGTCCAGCAGATAGCCATACTCATTCATAAAGGTGTCGACAAACGACTGCTTGCAGAGGTCGGCCTTCTCCTCCAGTTGGGCAGCAAATTTCTTGTCGCCAAACTCAGCCTCCAGCGAGGCACAGAACTTCAAGCCGTTATACCATAAGGCATTGAACTCTACGATATAACCTGAACGTGGAACGACAGGCTTGCCATTAGCGGTAGAGTTCATCCATGTGATAGCCTTGTCGCGACCATCGGCATACACCAAGCCATTATCATCGAGGCGCAAATTGGGATGATTGCCACCTATAATGAACTTGACGATGTCCTTGACTAGCTTGCCATACATCTTGTAGCCATGATCTCTGCCAGCATCTTTTGCATACTGCTGGATAGCCCAGACTGCCCACAGGGGTACGTCGGGCTGTTCAATCTCGTAAATCTTGACGCTCAGCGGTTTTTCTTCCATAAATTCGCGCAGGCCCTTCTCGGCGGTCTTCATCACCAGCTCGAAGTAGTCCTGCTCGCCAATGGCCAGCGTCAGACCAGGCAATGCAATAAAGGTATCGCGGGCACGGGTCTTGAACCAAGGATAACCTGCCAGCAGATAGCGGTCGTCTTTCTTGTCAATCTTCTCCATAGCGCTGCCACTACGATGGTCACGGAAATGGAACTGATGGGCAGCAGTGACCAGACAATGATAGAAATTGTCGCGGGGCACGCGGTCGGCAACCTCCTCGTCGAAGACCTTCTTCAGCGTCGACGTCTTAATGGCCGACGTAGAGGCAGCAAAGACAACGCTCTCACCTTTTTTGATAGGCATCTCGAAATAGCCTGGAACGTAGAGGTCCTCATTCGAGGCATAGCCGCGCTCCTGCTCCTTCGGATATTCCACGCCACGATACCAGTCGGGATGGAAAACAAACTCATTCTTCTTCGAGAACTGCATGAAGAGGTCGGGGTAGCCTGCATACATACAGGTCTTGATGCCATTTTCCACCTCATGATATTCGCGGGAAGCCGTTGAATTCTCATGGGTAAACTGACGTACAGAACGGAAAGCCAGGAACGGACGAAAACGTAGTGTCGTTGCCGAGTGGGCATCCACCAGCGTATAACGGATAAGGATGCGGTCCTCATAATGCTGGAACACTACTTCTTTCTTTAACAACACGCCACCGACGCGATAAAGCGTGGTGGGCACTACATCACAGTCAAACTCACGGATGTACTTATGACCTTTAGGGCTATAGTTATTCCCCTGGTACTTGTGGAGTCCGAGATTGAATTCTGCTCCATGTTGGATGACCGTACAATCGAGAGACGACAACAACACATGGTTCTCATCGTCCAACTCTGGCACAGGAACAACCAGCAAACCGTGATATTTACGCGTATTGCAGTCAACGAGTGTTGATGCACTATAGGCGCCAGAACGGTTTGTACGAAGCAATTCACGACGAAGCGACTCCTCCAAGTTGGTCATTACAGCTTTCTCAAATCGTAAATAACTCATAGTTCCAATTCTTAGTTTATTGTATTAGATTTGTAATTTCCCTCAAAGATACGCAATTTCTGCGTAACGACAAAATAAATTATGATTTTTTTACGAAAAGGGCAGTAAATTTACCTATTAGCTGCCAACTAATCGGGTATCAGGAAATTTATCACCTCTTGCTCAATGGTAATACGATAGGAGCCGACAGGTGTTCCCAACAAGCGTCCGTCAACGCCAACCAAGGCATGTTTGGCTTCATCAATTACGATCTCACGTGTACGATAGGGGTGCACGCTACGATGGTTCAAGAAGCGGCCCGTGACAAGCAGCCACAAGCCTGCCAGCACCTGCATCACCTCGGTGTGATAAACAAGCGACACGTCCAGCATGCCGTTATACGGAACAGCGCTGGGCGTTTGTCCATAACCTGGTCCGCTTCCCACACACAGCGTCATTACCTTGCGGTCGACAATCTCGCCATTAATGCGAATACGCATCTTATAGTCCATCCTATGGAAAATCATCAGGAAAATAGATACCACAAACGACAAGGTCTGCGAACCCAGTAGCGAACGGGCCTGACGACGCAAATTCATCACGTCAGCTATCAGTCCCACATTAATACAATTGAGGAAATAGCGGTGGCAATCCTCGTTTTTCTTGTTTGTATAGCGGATGCACCCTACGTCGATAGTACGTACACGGTGCTTGGTCAGCCAGTCGACAGTTTGCTCCATACTGCTCTCCTTGAAGTCCCAATAACGGGCGAAATCGTTCATCACACCATTGGGGATAACTCCCAGAGCAATCTGGTCGCGCACCAGTTTTTCCTCCTTCATCAGACAGTTGACAGCATCGTTTAGCGCTGAGTCGCCTCCCACGATAACAATAGTCTTGTAACCATTATGTATCAGCATGGTCATCAAACGTTCCACACTGTCCGTCGACTCACTCTGGACAAAGTCATACTGCACCTGCCGTTCGTCAAGCACGTTTTGCAATTTCTCACGATACTTGCCACTATGGGCCTTTGGGCAATACAAGATGCCCCAACGCATATTATCTACTGCCATATATCTGTAATATTCTATTTACTTTTTCGTCCATGGGAAGGGTGGCATCTATCCAATGTATCTGGAATCCCCTTCGCTCCATACCTCTAAACCACGTCATCTGCCGCTTGGCAAACTGGTGGATAGCAATCTCCAACCGTGTAAACATCTCGTCATAAGTAGTCTTTCCGACCAGATATTCCGTCACGAACTTATACTCCAAACCATAATAGATGAGATCGTCAGCAGGGATTCCCTCGTCCAGCAATCCCTTCACCTCGTCAATCATGCCTTCTTCCAAACGAGCCTTCAGCCGTCGGGTAATCTTCTCGCGACGCAGCTCACGGTCAATATTCACACCAATGATCAGTGAGTCAATGGGAGGCAGCTCACGTTTAGGCATCGGAGTGTGGAGGTTGTACTCCTCTATCTCAATGGCTCGAATGGCACGTTGGCAGGAATCCACATCAGTCTTATTATGCATCGTCGAACCGTTCTGCTCCTTCAGGGCGACCAGCATCTGCGTCAGCTCGTCAAGGCTCTTGTTTTCCAGTCGTGCCCGCAACTCAGGATTCTGGGGTACGGGTGACAACCTGTAACCTTTCAGCACAGCCTCGATATACAGTCCGGTTCCCCCACAGAGGATGGGTACGGCACCCCTGCTGACCACATCACGATAGGCATCATAGAAGTCCTGCTGATACTGGAAGAGGTTGTACTTAGTACCCGGCTCACAAATATCGATGAGATGATAAGGAATGGTTATTGGTTCTTGTTTATTGGTTATTGGTTCATGGTTATTGGTTATTGTATAGTCCGCAAGATCCTTACCTGTACCGATATCCATACGACGATACACCTGTCGCGAGTCGGCAGAGAGGATTTCTCCACCAATCTCACTGGCCAAGGCTGCTGCAAGCGGAGTTTTACCACTAGCCGTCGGACCTAATATGGTAATCATTCTTTGCTTCATTTCACATCATCTATGGTAAGAAGTGTCAACTGCTCCTTCGTTGCATTTTTGACATTTGCCAAACGGTTAGCCTGTCGCTGGATAGACTTCTCAAAGAAGTTACGCGCATAACGGGCATTGCCGAAGTTACGGTCTTTATGGGCGACAGCATCATTGAAATGCTGCTTCAGCTGCTCAGCAGCCTCGGGCGTGAGCTGATACTGGTTCTTGCGGGCATACATGCAGAAGATGTCGTAGAGCTCCTTACCCGTATAGTCAGGGAAGTTGATATAGCGGTTGAAGCGCGACTTCAAACCCGGATTGGAATCAATGAAGCGTTTCATCTCGTCGGTATAGCCGGCAACGATAACCACCAGCTTGTCACGGTCGTCCTCCATACGCTTCAGCAGCGTCGAGATAGCCTCCTGGCCATAGTCGTTGGATTTGTTCTCAGGCACCAGCGCATAAGCCTCGTCGATAAAGAGCACACCGTTCAGGGCAGAGTCAACCAACGCATTGGTCTTGATAGCCGTCTGGCCAACATAGGCAGCCACCAGTCCTGAGCGGTCCGTCTCTACGGTATGGCCCCTTTTCAGCACGCCCAGGTCCTTATAGATACGTGCCACGATGCGAGCCACCGTTGTCTTACCTGTACCCGGACTGCCTGTAAACACCAGATGATACGACATCTTAGGACGTTTCATTCCCTGTGCCTCGCGCTGTTTCTGCACCTTCACGAAGTTGGCCAGCGAGCGTACCTCTTCCTTGACTTGTTCCAGTCCTATCAGCTCGTCGAGCTCCTTGTAAGGGTCGCCCTCTATAGCTTCCGTGACTACCACGCTATCTTTCTTTTCCACCTGTTCTGTCTTCTGCTCCTGTTGTTTGCTGTCACTGGTCTCTTCATCGTCACCATCAATAGGAATGAGGCATATGAGGATAACGCAGACGACAAACCCGATAGACAGACAGCCACAGCCATTGAAAATCTTTCTTCCTATATTTTCTGGTATCTGCATAGCGTGCGCTTATTTTTATTTGTTTTCCTTTTGTTTCTTACAATTCTGGATAAAACGACGTATCTCGTCTTTCTCCTTCATCTCACAAGTAACGCCATCCTCTTGATAGAAGTTATGGAAATCATCCACATACCAGTCGCCTCGCTCATACAGCAGGTCGAGCACCACTTTCTGGTCGCTGAAGTTGTGAACCACCAACTCGACAGTAGCAATGGAGTCACTGACTGCAACGATCTTCTCTACTCGATAATGCCATTGGGGGTCAATATCCTGCCCCACAATCCAATGATCGGAATCAATATAAAGCTCGTCCAGCTCATCACTCAACTGGCTCGCCTCAGCATCAAGCGCCAGATAGCGTTGTGAACAAAAGCGGCTATTGTCCTTATATTTATAAATGGTGTCAATACGCTGGAGAATATACTCCTGCGTATGTTTCAAGGAATCAAGGTTGGTAGCAACAGAATCTGTGACAACGGTATCTACAGACAGCGTGTCAGCATTTTCTCCACCCGTAGTCTTATGACCACAGGCCGTGAGCATTAGCAAAGCAACAGCACTCAAAAAAACAAGTTTTTTCATATCTGTTGGCAAAAGTACACAAAAAATGCCGTCCGACAAAATCGGACGGCACCTTTTTTATTTTTTTTCCTTTTTACTCTTATTTGAGCTCAGCGAGGTACTTAATGGTGCGAACCATCTGAGAAGTGTAAGAGTTCTCATTGTCGTACCAAGCAACAACCTGTACGAGAGAGTTGCCGTCACCGAT
>CACWFY010000042.1 GCA_902760345.1 uncultured Bacteroidales bacterium
TTTCTTTCAACAGAACAGCAATTCGTATCCTCTCGTCAGGCTGCTGACACCGCTCAGAGAGTCATTGGTCGACTATGCTATCTCGTTGGAAGCCGACGTGAAGTTAGGGTATGCCAAGATCAAGTTTCCCGCACGCTACCACTTCCGCTTCTGCGACAAGCTGCTCATGCAGTTCGTCTATGCAGGACTGTCGTTCGACAGGCTGATCATCGACCCGAAATACAAAAGCACCAACAGGACTGCTGACGCAGACAACGTCGAGGTGCACATCTATGTGCAGGACGACCCGAAAGACAACAGATTACAAATTAAATATCACAGGTAAGAAAATGCGTACCGTAACTTTCATGGCGGCGTACCGTAACTTTATCGGCGGCGTACCGTAACTTTGTGGACTGACAAGTTGGCAGTAAGACAACTCCATATTCGACATTCAACATGTTAAATCGACATAAAGGAACAAGTATTTTCACCATTATCTCTGGAATTTCGAATATTATGTGTATCTTTGCAGGGTGAATACAAACTAAAGGAACGAACAGATGATTACTACAGAGAGAGTTTTCAGCATCTTCAGTGAGCTGAACAAGATACCGCGTCCGTCACATCACGAGGAGCGCGTGGCCGACTACCTGTGCCAGTTTGCAGAACGCCTGCACCTGACGTATGAACGCGACAGGGAGAACTGCGTGGTGATACGCAAGGCGGCCAGCAAGGGATATGAGGAGCATGAGCCCATCGTGCTGCTGAACCACATGGACATGGTGTGCGTGGGCATGAGCGATCCGCTGAACACGCCTATCGAGGCCTATACGGAGAATGGCTGGATGAAGGCTCGTGGCACATCGCTGGGTGCTGACAACGGCATAGGTCTGTCGATGGCGCTGGCCGTGCTCGAAGATGACAGCATAGCGCATCCTGCCCTGGAAGTCATCACGACAACCAATGAAGAAGACGGCATGTCGGGGGCTTCCGCGCTGAACAAGGACTTTCTGAAGGGCCGGAAGGTGATTAACCTGGACTCGGAAGACTACGACACCATCACCACGGGTGCCGCAGGCGCCTGCCTGCAATTCCACCGCATACCCATGAAGCGCGAGCCTGTGCCTCAGGGCAAGCATCGCTGGTATCGGATCCGTTTCGAGGGCGGACTGGGAGGACATAGCGGTGTGGACATCAATAAAGGACGTTGCAGTGCCGTTGTAGCGATGTGGGCCATCCTGGCAGCCATCTACAACGAATACGACTTCCACGTGGGCGCTATCAACCTGGGGGAAGCCAATGCATCGATAGCCTCGTCGGCAGACATCACGGTCTGCGTGCCGTCGGGTGAGGCTTGCGAGTATGTCAAGGCGCAGCAAGAGATGATGAACGAATGGCTACATGAGGAATATCCAAAAGACGCGAAGATGGCGTGCAGCATCGAAAAGTGCGAGCCACTCGACACCGTGATTGCGGTAGAGGCCTTTGAGGCGCTGATGAGTTGTCTGGAACAAATACCGCAAGGCGTGGTGAAGATGAGCGACGCGATGCCTGGCACCGTAGAGACGTCGAACAACGTAGGGCGCATTACGACAGAGAAAGACCATATCTTTGTGTCTACCCACACCCGCAGCTTCATCGACGACGATATGGCGGCGCTGAGCAGACAGATAGCCGACACCTTCAAGGAGTATGGTGCCCAGTCGGAAGTGGTGATGTCGGCACCGGCATGGCAGGAGGACCAGCAGTCGCCCTTCCTGCAACTGGTGAGCAATACCTTCCAGGATGTGTTGGGCTGGCGTCCGCGCATGGTGGCCATGCACTTTGTGCTTGAAGCAGGCTTCTTTGTGCAGCATTATCCCGGCATTCAGATAGCCAGCATCGGGCCTCGCATCGTGGAGCCCCACTCTACCAGCGAACGTGTCGAGCTCTCAACCATCGAAGACATCTGGAAAGTGCTTATCGAGCTGTTAAAGCGACTATGAACTATCAATTGACATCATCATACCAGCCGACAGGTGATCAGCCAGAGGCCATCCGCCAGCTGACGGACGGACTGAAGCGTGGCGACAAGGCACAGGTGCTGCTGGGCGTGACGGGCTCGGGCAAGACATTTACCGTGGCCAACGTCATCGCCAATGCCGGCAAGCCAACGCTGATATTGTCGCACAACAAGACGCTGGCGGCACAGCTGTATGAGGAGATGCGCGGCTTCTTTCCGGAGAATGCCGTGGAGTATTATGTCAGCTATTATGACTACTATCAGCCAGAGGCTTACCTACCGACCACCGACACCTATATAGAGAAAGACCTGGCCATCAACGAGGAGATAGACCGTCTGCGACTGCGTGCGGTAAGTGCTTTGATGTCAGGAAGAAAAGACGTCATCGTTATATCTTCTGTTTCGTGTATATACGGTATGGGAAGCCCTATGGCGCTCAATGAAAACATTATTGAGATATACCGCGGACAGACGCTCGACCGCAACGTGCTGTTAAGAAAATTGGTAGCTGCGCTGTATGTGCGCAACGACCTGGAGCTGAAGCGTGGCACGTTTCGCGTGAAGGGCGATACGGTAGACATCTTCATGGCGTATAGCGAACAGGTGTTGCGCGTGACTTTCTGGGACGACGAGATAGACAGCATCGAGGAGCTGGACGCCGACACCATGTTGCGTGTGTCGGCGTTCGAAGCCTATAAGCTCTACCCCGCGAACCTGTTTATGACCACGCAGGAACAGACGAACATCGCCATCCGCCAGATACAGGACGACCTGGTGAAGCAGGTGGCCTTCTTCGAGGAGCTGGGCGACGGCATCAAGGCACAGCGCATCAAGGAGCGCGTGGAGTACGATATGGAGATGATCAAGGAGCTGGGCCACTGTTCGGGCATTGAGAACTACTCGCGCTACTTCGACGGCCGTCAGGCTGGCGAAAGGCCCTACTGCCTGCTGGACTTCTTTCCCGACGACTACCTGCTGGTGATTGACGAGAGCCACGTCTCGGTGCCACAGATCGGTGCGATGTATGGTGGCGACCGGGCCCGTAAGACCAATCTGGTGGAGTATGGCTTCCGACTGCCGGCAGCCTTCGACAACCGGCCGCTGACCTTCGACGAGTTCAAGGCTATGACGCATCAGGTCATCTATGTCTCGGCGACCCCTGCCGACTACGAACTGCAAGAGGCCGAGGGCGTGGTGGTGGAACAGGTGATACGCCCCACGGGACTGCTGGACCCCGAGATAGAGGTGCGCCCCACGGAAAACCAGATAGACGACCTGATGGAGGAGATTCGCCAGCGCATAGAACGCGGCGAGCGCGTATTGGTGACCACGCTGACCAAGCGCATGGCCGAGGAGATGAGCGAATTCCTGCTGAATCACGGCATACAGACGGCCTACATCCATAGTGAGGTGACGACGCTGGAAAGAGTGAAAATATTGGAGAACCTGCGCAACGGCACCTTCGACGTGCTGGTGGGTGTCAACCTGCTGCGCGAGGGACTGGACTTGCCCGAAGTGTCGCTGGTGGCCATACTCGATGCCGACAAGGAGGGCTTCCTTCGCTCGCACCGCTCGCTGACACAGACGGCCGGACGTGCTGCACGTAACGTCAACGGCAAGGTCATCATGTATGCCGACACCATCACGGCATCGATGCAGCTGACCATCGACGAGACGCTGCGTCGCAGATCGAAGCAGTTGCGATACAACGAGGAGCACCACATCACGCCCACACAGATCAAGAAGGCACTGACCGCCTCGCTGATCAGTGCAGAGACGTCAGACGCCAAGGAATTGCAGCGTGCAGCAACGGCCACAGCATCGTTGCCTGCTGACGCCGCCTTTGCTGCCGACCCGATTATCGAGCGCATGACACGCCAGCAGTTGGAGAAGAGTATCGAGAATACCACACGACTGATGAAACAGGCCGCCAAGAACCTTGACTTCCTGCAGGCAGCACAATATCGCGACGAAATCATACGCTTACAAAAGGAGCTGGAACTTAAATAAGTTAAAAAAACAGGTAGGAAGCTGTCGGATTGAAGATTATTTCGTACCTTTGCAGGAAATAACACAAAACACAATGCTATTATGAAGAAAATTGCAATTTGCCTGATAGGTCTGCTGCCCCTGACACTCTGGGCACAGGACAACACTTGGGAGAGAGCTGAAGTGGAAGAGACACAAGAGGCTAAAGTCGACCCTAACGCGAAATATCTGAAAGGTGCCGTGCCCGAGGTGGACGGCAAGGTGGTGTTTTCGACCACGATAGCTGCTCCCGGCAAGAGTGCCGACCAGGTATACGACATCGTAGCAAAGTATATGCACAAAATGACGGGCGAGAAGAATCAGATACAGAGCGCTATCACCAATGAAGACAAGGGAAATCACAAGTTAACAGCCATCTATGAAGAATGGCTGGTGTTTAAGTCGAACGCCGTCTATCTGGATCAGACGCGTTTCTATTTTGCCCTTGAAGCAACGTGCAAGGACGGCAGTGCAAACATCACGCTGTCGCACATCCGCTATCTGTACGACGAGAACCGCAAGCCACAGCGCTATACGGCAGAAGAATGGATTGCCGACAAGGTGGCCGTCAATAAGAAGAATACCCGCCTCTACCCCATCAGCGGCAAATTCCGTCGTAAGACCATCGACCGCAAGGACTTCCTGTTCAACAAATTCGCTGAATTGCTGAAATGAGCATCAAGAGCATACGTAACTGGCTGAACCTGCTGTTTATGCTGGGAGCCATCGTCGGATTGCTGGTGTACTTCATGCGCAGTCGAGAACAGGGCACCTATATCATATTAGGGTCCATGATACTGAAATTTGTGGAAGCAGGACTGAGAATGATTAAGACCAATGAGTAGACGACTGTACGCCATAGGTATGCTGCTGTTGACCTGTGTCGGACTGACGCAGGCTCAGGTGCTTAACGAGATGGATGTCAACGGCAACATCACTCAGTACGACAGTAACAATGCACTATCGGGCAACTTCAACCCAAACCGTCGCGACTCTACCAGCAACAACAAGGAGGTGCCAAAGGGCGTGTGGGCCTGGACGGTAGACCGCCGTTTCGGTGACATCACGCCTACAGTGCTCGACACCATGCCGCACCTGTACCAAAACAGCATCTATGCCACCGGACGCTACGGCGAGTATAACACGCTTGGCAACAACTATACAGCGCGACTGAGCCGCATCTTCATAGACCGTCCTGCTATCAGCAGATTCTTCTTTGTCGACAGCTATGACTATGTGCGCAAAGAGCCGCAAGACTTTCACTTTCTGAATACGCTGTCGCCCTATACCAACATCAGCTACGACAACTGTGGCAACAAGCAGGACGGTGAAGACCATATTGACGCCAAATTTGCCGTCAATGCCAACAAACGCCTGGGATTTGGCTTCGACCTTGACTATCACTACGGCCGCGGCTACTACCAGAATCAGAACGTCTCGCACTTCCGTGCAGCGCTGTTCAGTTCGTATCGTGGTGACCGCTACCAGATGCACCTGCTGGCCACGAGTTATCAGCATAAGGCCAACGAAAACGGCGGCATCACCAACGATAATTACGTCACCCACCCTGAGATGTACACGACACAGTACTCGGAAAATGAGATACCTACCGTACTGTCGAGCAACTGGAATCGCGACAAGTCACAACACCTGTTTCTGACCCACCGCTATAACATCGGATTCTACCGTAAGGTCAAAATGACGGATGAGGAAATCAAGGCACGTCAGTTTGCTGCTGCCTCGGCCAAGCAGAAAGCCCAGAAGGAGCAGCAGGAACAGGGAGACCAGAAAAACGAACAGCCCACAGGGCGTAAGGGCGCCAAAGTAGCTGACAATGCTCCGGCTGGTCGCCCGTCAGACGCGAAAATCATGGGCGATGAACCTGCCAAAGAGAAGCCACAGGGGGCTGACACTACCCGCATCAAGGTGGAGACCAACGAGGCCATGGACAGTCTGATGGCCGAAAAAGCCCTGCAGGACAGCATTGATGCCACGATGAAGCGCGAGTATGTGCCCGTTACGAGTTTTATCCATACGCTGGACATCAACAACTACGAGCATATCTACCAGGCCTATGCGACGCCTAAAGACTACTATGCCAACACATACTATGACCTGGACTTCAATGGAGAAAGCGCTGGTGAGCACATCTACGACAAATTCTGCTATACGACGATAAAGAACACCTTTGCGCTGGCCTTGCTGGAAGGCTTCAACAAGTATATGAAGGCAGGTCTGAAGGGTTTTATCAGTTATGAGTCACGACGCTACACCATGCCCAACGTGGAGAAAGGATCGTCGGCCTATCATCTGGAGAAATGGAACGAGAACGCCTTCAATGTGGGTGGACGCCTGTCGAAGACCCAAGGACAGACCTTCCACTTCAATGCGGAGGCAGAGATAGGAGTCATCGGTGACGACATGGGTGACATACATCTGAACTTCGACACCGACCTGAACTTCCCGCTGTTTGGCGACACCGTACGACTGGCTGCCAAGGCCGCCTTCTCGCGACAGAAGGCCACGCTGCTGCAGACCATCTATCACTCGAAGCACTTATGGTGGGAAAACGCGCTCAACAGCACGACACATACCCATCTGGAGGGAAACTTCGCCTACGACAAGACGGATACACACGTGCGGGTAGCCATCGACGAGATACAGAACTATACCTATTTTGGTATGGAGTATGGCTACAACGAGAATGGACGAACGGGCCTGACGGGTGGCGTCTATCAGGAAGCCAAGAACATCAACGTGCTGACGCTGCAACTGCTGCAAAACTTCCGACTGGGTCCGCTGAACTGGGAGAATGTGATTACCTACCAGAACAGCAGCCTGCCATCGGTATTGCCACTACCTGCGCTGAACCTGTTCAGTAACTTGTATCTGCACTTCAAGATTGCGAAGGTGCTGACGGTTGAGTTAGGTGGATGTATGACGTACTTCACCAAGTATAAAGCACCTGACTATCTGCCGCAAATCAACTGCTTTGCCATACAACAAAACAACGACTCAAAGGTGGAAGTGGGAGGCTATCCGTTTATTGACGTCTATGCCAACATGCACCTGAAGCGTACACGTTTCTTTGTGGCGATGAGCCACGTCAATGCGGGCTCTGGGTCGAAGATGTACTTCCTGACCCCTCACTATCCGACGAATACACGCATATTCCGTGTGGGTGTCTCATGGAATTTCTATAACTAATGGAGCTCTTCCTCGATGATGCGGTCGAAATAAGGACGCAACAAGGAAGGATTAGCTATCAGCGAGCGTAACTCATTCAGGTTACGCTCGTTTTCTGATCCTTGAATCCAAAGGCGGATATAGCCGTTGACAGAATACTTCTCGTCCATGTGCTGCAGGAAGCGCTGCCAATGGCCCTCGCGGTCTAATTGGGGATAGTTGGCCAGCCCATACTGGATGGTGCGCCGGATAACCGTCTCGGGGTGAATATCCCGGTCGGCCTCGGCAACAATCTTGCCATAGATGTTACGTGGAGCACGTGAGGCAGAGGCTCGATGATCCTCGACAGCCTCCTTCATCAGCATGATTTGCTCAGGCGTAAACCAACGCTTCAGGCGTGCGTCCTGCAGCAGTATCTTACCACTGGTAATGTGATGGACAGCCCGTGGACCAGACAGTCCCAGGTCGTGGTAGGCCGCCACGACATACGCCATATTCAGGTTGGCTCCCATGCGACGAGCCAACTCCAACGAACTGCGAATCACCTTGTTGGCGTGACTGATGTTATGGGCTTTGTCAAACTGGGCATACTGAGGCAGAATCTGCGTCTCCACAAATTCCATCAAATCGAGGCTGGGCGTATTTGTTGTCATATTGCTTGCAAATATACATATTATTTTGTAACTTTGCAAACATTATGAAAGAAAATAACATTAGACAAGACTCTTTCAAGGCCTGGCTGCTGGCTGCGCGCCCCCAAACGCTGACGGGTGCTGCCGTGCCGGTGATGATAGGACTGGCACTGGCTTGGGTCGACAGAAGGGAGTATGTGACAGATGTCTTCAGCTGGACAGCGGCAGCACTCTGTATGGCGTTCGCCTTTATCATGCAGATAGATGCCAACTTCATCAACGACTTCTTCGACTATGCACGCGGAAATGATGACAGTGCGACACGACTGGGACCACTCAGAGCCTGTACGCAGGGCTGGGTGAAGATTGGCAGCATGAAACGCGCCATAGCGCTGACAACGTGTGCGGCCTGTGTGGTGGGTCTTCCGCTGATAGGATATGGAGGCATTGAGATGATTGCTATCGGCATGGTCTGTGTGGTGTTCTGCTTTCTCTATACCACCCACCTGTCGTATATCGGCATGGGCGACCTGCTGGTGCTGATATTCTTTGGCGTCGTCCCCGTATGCATCACCTATTATATACAATTGCACACCTGCACGTGGCAGGTATTCACGGCATCACTGGCCTGCGGAGCGGTCATTGACGGACTGCTGATAGTCAACAACTACCGCGACCGTGACAACGACAAGCGCGACGGCAAGAAGACGCTGGTGGTGGAGATTGGGGCCGAGGCGACGGAATGGCTCTATCTGTCTTTGGGTGTTGCTGCTGTTTTAGCAGGTGTAGTGTTCTGGCTGAACGGTCATGTGCTGGCCTTTGTACTGCCCTTTATCTACCTGCTGATGCACGTGCTGACGTGGCAGAAAATGAAACGTATCGGCCAGGGACGCGAGCTAAACGTCTGTCTGGCCGAAACGGCACGAAACATGCTGATATACGGCATTACTGTAGCGGTGGGCCTGCTACTTATCTGAGATAATACCAATAGATGGCGGCTGCAATAGCCAGCAGGATAATCGTGATGACACTCTTGATAAGACAGCCAGCAATCTTCTTGGCAACAAGAATGCCAATGATTATCAGCGCCAGAATGGCTATATAATAGGTGATATTCTCCATAATCACATTTATTTAAACAGATGACGGAAAGCTGCCGGCACAGTCGTTTCGAACTCCATCGGCTGACGCGTGACGGGGTGATAGAAACACAATAGCCAGGCATGCAGACAGAGACGGCCTATCGGATCGTCGCCATTGCCGTACTTCGGATCGCCACAGACGGGATGGCCCATGTCGGCAGCATGGACGCGAATCTGATTCTTACGGCCTGTCTCCAACTTGAATTCGACCAACGAGTGGTCGGTAGTGCGGTCGAGCACGTGGAAATGGGTGATGGCCAGCTTGCCGCCATTGTCGACGGGTGACGAATAGGTAACATAAGCCTTGTTGTCCTTCAGCCAGTTTTCAATGGTGCCGTCGTCCTGCTCCATTTCCCCTGACAATACGGCCACATAACGGCGGTCATAGACAATCTGGTGCCAGTTATGCTCGAGTATCTGCTCAGTATCCATATCCTTGGCATATACCATCAAGCCACTGGTGTCGCGGTCTAAGCGGTGTACGACGTGGGCTGTACAATTCTGACGACTTTTCTTGAAATAGTCGTCCAGCAAGGCCTTGACATTCAGTGAGGCATGTCCGGCAGCCATTGAGAGGATGCCCGGCTGCTTTTCAATGACAATCAGCCAGCGGTCTTCATAGACAATCTTCACATAGCGGCTCTTGAACGGCTGCTGGTTGCGCTTGGTCTTCGATACGGCAACCTTCATACCAGGTTTCAGCAGGTAATCGAACTGTGTCACCGTCTTGCCGTTCACCTTGATGCCTTGCCCTTGCAAAGTGGCCTTGATCTTGGTGCGCGTCTGCTTGATATTGGCCAGCAAAAACTCCAGCAAAGGCTGTTCCTCGCTCACCGTCAGGTGGTCATATTCTCCCTGGGTATTCGTATTGTATCTCATATCTGCGTGCAAAATTACGAAAAATAAGCAAAAAAGAACTATGCCACCGCATTTTTTTTACTTTTCACTCTTCATTTTTTACTTTATTTCGTACCTTTGCAACTTGTTAGAGAAAAGAAACTTGATAGCGTGATAGAGAAGCATATAGTTCTTGAGAACATTGACCCCGTAATGTTCTATGGTGCAGGCAACCAACACCTGCAGATGATACGTGCGCTATACCCTAAACTGCGTATCGTGGCACGCGATAATGTGATACGCATTCTGGGAGACGAGGAACAGATGGCAGCCTTTGAGGAGAGTGCTGAGCGTATGCGCCAGCATGTGCTGAAGTTTAACTCACTAAGCGAAGAAGACATACTCGACATCGTGAAAGGTCGCCGTACTAGCGACGAGATTCCCGAGGGAGTGGTGTGTTACTCGATGTCTGGACGTCCCATCAAGGCCCGCTCTGAGAATCAGCAGCGCCTGATAGATGCCTATATGGACAACGACATGATATTTGCCACAGGACCTGCGGGAACAGGAAAAACCTACCTTAGCATTGCGCTGGCCGTAAAAGCGTTGAAGGAAAAGACGGCTAAGAAAATCATTCTCTCCCGCCCTGCCGTAGAGGCTGGCGAGAAGCTGGGTTTTCTGCCAGGCGACATGAAGGATAAGATTGATCCCTACCTGCAGCCGCTATACGACGCCCTGGAAGACATGCTGCCACAGATAAAGCTTCAGGAGATGATGGAACGTCACGTGATTCAGATAGCCCCACTGGCTTTTATGCGCGGACGTACGCTGTCTGATGCCGTCGTCATCTTGGACGAAGCTCAGAACACCACACCCCAGCAATTGCGTATGTTCCTGACACGTATGGGTTGGAACACCAAGATGATTGTTACGGGTGACACCTCCCAGATAGACCTGCCCAAGTCTCAGAAGAGTGGACTCATTGAAGCACTTCATATTCTGCAAGGCGTTGAGGGTATTGGTTTCGTGGAGCTGAACCGCAAAGATATCGTTCGTCACAAGCTGGTGACGCGTATCGTCAATGCATATGAGAAATTCGATAAAATCACAGATAAAGATGAAAGCATTAACAAAGACTGACTTCAATTTCGAAGGACAAAAGAGTGTGTACCACGGAAAGGTGCGCGACGTGTATAACATCAACGACGACCTGATGGTGATGGTGGCTACTGACCGCATCTCGGCATTCGACGTCATCCTGCCCAAGGGTATTCCCTTCAAGGGCCAGGTGCTGAACCAGATTGCCGCCAAGTTCTTGGATGCTACTACCGACATTTGTCCAAACTGGAAGCTGGCTACCCCCGACCCCATGGTTACTGTAGGTCTGAAGTGTGAGGGTTTCCGTGTGGAGATGATTATCCGTAGCATTCTGACGGGTTCTGCCTGGCGTGAGTACAAGAACGGCTGTCGCGAACTGTGTGGCGTCAAGCTGCCTGACGGCATGAAGGAGAACGAGCGTTTCCCTGAGCCTATCATCACGCCTACTACCAAGGCTGACGAGGGTCACGATATGAACATCTCGAAGGAAGAGATCATCGCCCAGGGTATTGTTTCTGCTGAAGACTACGCCATCATGGAGGATTATACCCGCAAGATCTTTGCCCGTGGTCAGGAGATTGCCGCTAAGCGCGGACTCATCCTGGTCGACACGAAGTATGAGTTCGGCAAGCGCGACGGCAAGGTTTACCTCATCGACGAGATTCATACGCCCGACTCCAGTCGCTACTTCTATGCCGACGGCTACGAGGAGAAGCTGGCTAAAGGTGAGCCTCAGAAGCAGCTGTCAAAGGAGTTTGTACGTCAGTGGCTCATCGAGCACGACTTCATGAACGAGCCCGGTCAGGTAATGCCCGAGATTACCGACGAGTATGCCGAGAGCGTCAGCGACCGCTACATCGAGCTCTACGAACACATCACGGGTGAACAATTCCAGAAGGCCAGCGACACTGAAGATATCGCCGCACGTATTGAGAAGAACGTCAGCGAGTGGCTTGCAGCAAGAAAATAGCAAATTGGCCCCATAGGCCCTATAAGCCTTATATAATATGACCTACCAGCAAGAGACGATAAAGCCTTATAACACAGGCGAGAAGACCGAACAGGTGGAGCAGATGTTTAACAACATCGCTCCAACCTATGATGTGCTGAACCATCGTCTCTCGTGGGATATTGACCGCGGTTGGCGCCGCAAGGCTATCAGACAATTAGAGCCCTTCCATCCGCAACATATCTTGGATATTGCAACGGGAACAGGCGACTTTGCGCTGATGGCTGCACAGCTGTTGAAACCACAGCATATCGTTGGCGCAGACATTGCCGAGGGCATGATGGAGATTGGGCGACAGAAGGTCGAGCGACTGAATCTGAACGACACCATCTCCTTTGAACGCCAGGACTGTACGGCACTAACGTTCTCTGACAACACGTTCGACGCTGTTACAGCTGCTTTTGGCATCCGCAACTTTGCCGACCTTGATCGTGGATTATCTGAGATGTGCCGCGTCCTCAAGCCCGGTGGTCATCTGAGCATTGTGGAGCTGACGACACCCGTATCGTTCCCTATGAAGCAACTGTTCCACATCTACTCACACACGGTGCTGCCTGTCTACGGACGACTGATATCGCGTGACCAGTGTGCCTACTCTTATCTGACAAAGACCATTGAGGCTTTTCCACAAGGAGAACGGATGGTGGAGATTCTGCATCGTGCAGGATTCTCTGAAGCGCGTTTCAAGCGTTTCACTTTTGGTATTTGTACCATGTATTTCGCAACAAAATAACAGTCATTATGGATAAATACGGACTTATAGGCTATCCCCTCGGCCACTCGTTTTCCATCAGCTACTTCAACCAGAAGTTCCAGGACGAGGGTATCGACGCAGTATACGAAAACTACGAGATTCCGAGCATTGACGATTTAAACGAGATTCTCGATTCCAATCCCGAACTGCGCGGACTGAACGTCACCATTCCGTACAAGGAGAAGGTCATCCCATTTCTGGACAGCATTTCGCCTGAGGCACGTGCCATAGGTGCCGTCAACGTGATACGTATCACCCACGAAGGCAAGAATGTCAAGCTGAAGGGATATAACAGTGATGTGATTGGTTTTACGCAAAGTATTGAACCCATGCTCGACAAGAAGTGGCACAAGAAGGCCCTGATACTGGGTACGGGTGGTGCTTCTAAAGCCATCGACTATGGACTGCGTAACCTGGGGTTGGAAACAGTATTTGTCAGCCGTTACGAGCGTCCTGAAACCATTCAGTATCAGAATATCACGCCCGAGGTCATCAAGGAATACAACGTAATCGTCAACTGCACGCCCGTAGGAATGTATCCCAAGACAGAAGAGTGTCCGCTATTGCCCTATGAGGCTATGGATTCTCATACCATTCTCTATGACCTTATTTATAATCCCGACGAAACATTGTTCATGAAACGGGGAGCCCAATACGGAGCACAGACCAAGAACGGATTGGAAATGCTGTTGCTGCAGGCTTTTTCCTCATGGGAATTCTGGCACGAGAAATGAATTACGCAGAACATATCAGTCAGCTGACACGGCGCTATAATGAGAGTATCCGTACGCTGGAGGACGCATACAATGATGAGCGTTCTC
Organism: uncultured Bacteroidales bacterium; assembly: GCA_902760345.1. Lineage (GTDB taxonomy): Bacteria > Bacteroidota > Bacteroidia > Bacteroidales > Bacteroidaceae > Prevotella. The sequence continues at coordinate 13,492 of CACWFY010000042.1, forward strand.
ATGGATTGTCTCTCTTGTCGTCCGCACACCTGAAGAAGCAATACTCGAAACGCTACGAGGCCTTATCGCAGGAATATCGCAGCAAGTGCAGAGAAACGCTCCGTAACTACAAACAGCAGCATCCTGAATGGGCAAAGGCGCGTCGTTTATGGGGCTGGACCTTTGTCGTTGGCATCATCATGGCCATGGCATGCTGTACGGCTGCTATGCCTGCTGACGAGGAGCCGGCGATGTCTACGCTTTCGTCAGAAGCTGTCAACGCCTCCTCGGATGTCATATACTGGAATGCTGACAACATCCCCATTCCATACCTTCAAGACTCCACGCAGTATGTCTCCAATCCTGATCATGTGCTTACGACACAAGCAGTTGACAGGATGAACATAACGCTACAGAAGCTGAATACAGAGTTGGGTGTACAGTCTGTAACCATCGTCGTCAATCATATCGAGAATGACGACCCCTTCCGTATGGCACAGGATGTAGGTAATAAATATGGTGTAGGACATGGTGACAGAGGACTGGTTGTTGTAGTAGGCTACGAAGACCACTCCATCACGATAGCCCCCGGCCGTTCGCTGGAGGGCGACCTGACAGATGCAGAATGTAAGCGTCTGCAAGAGCAATATGTGCTGCCGGCTATGCGTGAAAACATGCCTGACAGCGCTATGATCTACCTCACAGAGGCCCTCTACTCTACCTTGAAAAAGAAAGAGTTGCCCACCATGATGCTCAGCCAGTATGACGACGACGCTGAAGACGAGATGTCGCTGGCCATCGGACTCACCTTTGCATTCCTCGTAGGATGGTGCGTATTCTTCATTCGCAAAAACCGTATCTACCAGTGGCTGGCACTTGGCAGTGCTGTATCTCTGTTGGCTAATCCCTTCTATGAGGCCACCCATCATAGCAGTGGCTTTGGTGGAGGTGGCGGCTTTGGCGGAGGAAGCGGCGGAGGTGGATTCAGCGGAGGGTCGTTCGGAGGAGGCTCTTTTGGTGGCGGTGGCGCCACCTCACGTTGGTAATAGAAACATCGAGATATTGAAATATTGCAAAAAACAACAATTATGAAACTCAGTAAATCAACAATCGGAATTATCGCAGCTGTCGTCATCATCTGCATGTGGGCTGCAAGTGCTTACAACTCAATGGTCAGCGAGCAAGAGAAAGCCACCACCGCATTGGCTAACGTACAGTCGGCCTACCAGCGTCGTGCCGACCTCATCCCCAATCTCGTAGAGGTCGTCAAGGGATATGCCTCACACGAGAAGGAGACCCTCGAGGGTGTCGTTGCTGCCCGTTCAAAGGCTACGCAGGTGACCCTCGATCCTGAGAACATGACTCCCGAGAAGATGAAGGAGTTCCAGCAGGCTCAGGGTGAGCTGGGTGCTGCCCTTGGTCGACTGATTGCCATTCAGGAGAACTATCCCGACCTGAAGGCTAACGAAAACTTCCGCGACCTGCAGGTTCAACTGGAAGGTACTGAAAATCGTATCAACGAGGCCCGCAACAAGTTCAATGGTGTCGTACAGCAGTACAACATCGTTATCCGCAAGTTCCCGAAGAACATACTTGCCGGCATCTTTGGCTTTAACACGATGGATAAGTTTGAGGCAGAGGCTGGCGCCGAGAATGCTCCTAAAGTAAAATTCTAATATAGAGAATGGACAACAGATATATGATGCGTGGCGTGAGTGCCGCCAAGGAGGACGTGCACGCTGCCATTAAAAACATTGACAAGGGTATCTTCCCACAGGCGTTCTGTAAGATCATCCCCGATATTTTGGGCGGCGACCCGGCATATTGTAACATCATGCATGCCGACGGTGCAGGCACCAAGTCGGCCCTCGCCTACATGTATTGGAAGGAGACAGGCGACCTCTCCGTGTGGAAAGGCATTGCTCAGGACGCCATCGTGATGAATACCGACGACCTGCTCTGTGTGGGTGCCGTCGACAACATCCTCGTGTCTTCTACCATCGGCCGCAATAAGATGTTGGTGCCAGGTGAGGTTATCTCAGCCATCATCAATGGTACTGACGAGCTGCTGGCAGAACTGCGTGAGATGGGCATCGGCATCTATCCCACAGGTGGTGAGACTGCCGACGTGGGCGACCTCGTGCGTACCATCATTGTTGACAGCACCGTGACGTGCCGCATGAAGCGCTCTGACGTTATCGACAATGCCAACATCCGTCCGGGCGACGTCATTGTGGGATTGTCAAGCACGGGCCAGGCTACCTACGAGAAACGCTATAATGGTGGTATGGGCAGCAACGGACTGACCTCAGCGCGTCACGATGTCTTCGCAAAGTATCTCGCAGAGAAATATCCTGAGAGTTTCGACCACGCTGTGCCCGACGAACTGGTTTATAGCGGTAAATACAAGCTCACTGATTCCGTCGAGGGGTCGCCTGTCGACGCTGGTCAGCTGGTACTCTCGCCTACCCGCACCTATGCGCCCGTCATCAAGAAGCTGCTCGACGAGTTGCGTCCTGAGATTCACGGTATGGTGCATTGTACCGGTGGCGCCCAGACCAAGGTGCTGCACTTTGTCAACGACAACTGCCGCGTCGTCAAGGACAACATGTTCCCCGTACCTCCATTGTTCCATGCCATCCACGAGTGTTCAGGCACCGACTGGCGCGAGATGTATCAGGTGTTCAACATGGGTCACCGCATGGAGATCTATGTGCGTCCTGAGGTGGCCGAACAGGTCATTGCCATCAGCAAGTCGTTCAACATCGACGCACAGGTGGTGGGACACATCGAGGAAGGCAAAAAGAGTCTGACGATTAAATCAGAATTTGGAGAATTTGATTATTAATGGAAAACAACAGTATACTGCAAAAACTTGACGGACTGGAAGCTCGTTTCGAAGAGGTATCTACGCTGATTACCGACCCCGATGTGATTGCCGACCAGAACCGTTTCGTGAAACTTACCAAGGAATACAAAGACCTGGGTGACATCATGGATGCCCGCAAGCGCTACATTGCCTGTCTGAACAGCATCAGTGAAGCCAAGGACATTCTGGCTAATGAGAGTGACCCCGAGATGAAGGAGATGGCTCGTGAGGAGCTATCGGAGAACGAGGCTTTGCAGCCTAAGCTGGAGGAGGAAATCAAGATTGCACTGATTCCGAAAGACCCTGAAGACGCAAAGAACGTACAGATGGAGATTCGTGCAGGAACGGGTGGCGACGAGGCTGCTCTGTTTGCTGGCGACCTGTTTAAGATGTATAAGAGCTACTGCGACTCAAAGGGGTGGCAGCTCTCTATCACCAGTGTCAGCGAGGGTGCTGTCGGTGGTTTCAAGGAGATTGACTTTGCCGTCTCAGGTGCCGACGTCTATGGCACGCTGAAATACGAGTCTGGCGTTCACCGTGTACAGCGCGTACCTGCCACAGAGACACAGGGCCGTATGCACACCTCTGCCGCTACCGTGGCCGTACTGCCTGAAGCTGACAAGTTTGAGGTACACGTCAACGAGGGCGAAATCAAGTGGGACACCTTCCGCTCTTCAGGTGCTGGTGGTCAGAACGTGAACAAGGTGGAATCGGGTGTTCGTCTGCGCTATATGTGGAAGAATCCTAATACAGGCGAGACGGAGGAGATTCTCATCGAGTGTACAGAGACACGTGACCAGCCCAAGAATAAGGAACGTGCCCTCAGTCGACTCTACACCTTCATCTACGATAAGGAGCACCAGAAATATATGGACGACATTGCCTCGCGCCGTAAGAGCCTGGTCTCGACGGGCGACCGTTCAGCCAAGATTCGCACGTACAACTTCCCACAAGGTCGCGTGACCGACCATCGTATCGGCTATACCACGCACGACCTGCAGGGTTTCCTTGGTGGCGACATCCAGCCAATGATTGATGCGCTCACCGTGGCTGAGAATGCCGAGCGCATGAAGGAAACTGAACTGTAAAACTTAGCTAATATGGGATTCTGGAAAGAAGTAAAAAGACAATGGACTAAGGAAGGTATCAAGAAATCCTTCCAAGATTTAGGCTGGCAAGGCTTTCTCTGTATTTTAGTAGCCGTAGTAACTGCAGATATTGCAATCGACTATTTCAATGTACGAGAAAATGTCTTGTTACATTTAGCAGTATTCTTTCCTGCCTGGATTTTCGGCTACATCATCTGTTATTACCTGATAAACCTCATTCAAAAATGGAAAGAAAAGAACTGATTAAGCAGATTTTCGAGAAGCAAAGCTTCCTCTGCGTGGGTCTTGACCCCGACATCAAGAAGATTCCACAATGTGTTATCGACGAGTGCAAAGCTGAACTCGAAGATGGTGAGGAATATGATGACTCGCTGGCACTACAACTCTTCAACCAATACATCATCGACGCCACTGCACCCTACTGCGTGGCCTACAAACCCAATCTTGCCTTCTACGAGTCGTTGGGAGCTATGGGACTGGTGGCTTACGAAGAGACTGTCGCATACATCCGCGAGAACTACCCCAACCACTTCATTATTGCTGACGCAAAGCGTGGTGATATTGGCAACACCTCTGCCATGTATGCCCGTTCATTCTTCGAGGGCGACGCACAGGTGGATGCACTTACGGTGGCCCCTTATATGGGTGAAGACAGTGTGACACCCTTCCTCGGTTATAAGGACAAGTGGGTCATCCTCTTGGCGCTGACCAGCAATAAGGGTTCTCACGACTTCCAGCTGATGGCTGACGCCAATGGCGAGCGCCTCTTTGAGAAGGTGCTGAAGACCTCGCAGCAGTGGGGCAACGACGAGAACATGATGTATGTCGTTGGTGCCACACAGGGTCAGATGTTTGAAGATATCCGTAAGATTGTGCCCCACCACTTCTTGCTGGTTCCTGGCGTAGGCGCACAGGGTGGCTCGCTCGAAGAGGTCTGCAAGTATGGTATGACGAAAGACTGCGGCCTGCTGGTCAACTCCTCGCGTGGCATTATCTTTGCCTCCAACGGAAAAGACTTCGCTGATGTCGCTGCCCAGAAAGCCCAGGAGCTGCAGCAACAGATGGCTGTTGAGCTTTCAAAAATTCAATAACACTCAGGATTTTAGTGCTCTCTCTCCATAAAATAAAGGCGCTCAACTTGAGCGCCTTTACTATTTACTGTCTCTCGGAGAATTAATCCAGATTCAGGTCTTTCTTCAGAGCTGCAATCTTAGTGTCTGCATTCTTCAGGCAGCGTGCATAGTCGGCAGCCTCCTTGTAGGTAGGATCCTTCACCTCGGTATAGAACTTGATCTTCGGCTCAGTACCCGACGGACGAACAGAAACCTTCGTGCCGTCCTCGCAGAACCACTGCAGCACGTTCGATGTGGCAGGCATGTCAAGCTTAGTCACATTGCCGGCAGCATCAGTAGCCGTCAGAGTCTGGTAGTCCTTCGTGCAGATAATCTTCGAACCAGCGAGAGACTTCGGAGCCTTAGCGCCGCGGAAGTCAGTCATCATCTGCTTGATCTCGTCAGCACCCGTCTTACCTGGACGTACCAC
>CACWFY010000043.1 GCA_902760345.1 uncultured Bacteroidales bacterium
AGAAGGTCAGCAACGATGTGGCACAAGATGGCCCTCAATGTGGCACAAGATGGCCGCCGATGTGGCACAAGATGACCGACCTACCGGGAGGGCGACAAAGAAGAAAAATCTATGTTTAACTAAAAATTCAAAGCAATTATGGCAACAAAAAAGATTCCTTATCAGTACTACCTGCGATTGCTGATGACGATTCCGTGAGCCTCGCTGTCTTTGACCTTTCTACCCTGCAGGTCGTAGAACTGACGGTTAGTGACAGCCGAGGCTTTTACTTTGTCAATGGCTGTATTTATAACGATATGTTTTCAATGCGTAGCTTCTGAACGCCTACGGGCACCTGGACCTCGACGACGTCGCCGACGGACTTGTTGAGCAGGGCCTGGCCGATGGGCGACTTGATGGATATCTTGCCCTCGCGCAGATTGGCCTCGTGGGGGCTGACGAGGGTGTAGGTCATGCGGGCGTTGTTGTTGAGATTGGTCATCTCGACACGCGACAGCAGGCCGACCTTGTCGCTGTTCAGACGCGAGGAGTCGAGCACGCGGGCATGTTCCAGAATGCGCTGCATGTAGCGGATGCGACCCAACAGGCGACCCTGTTCGCGCTTGGCGGCATGATATTCGAAGTTTTCGCTGAGGTCGCCCTTGTCGCGGGCCTCAGAGATGGCGTCGCGCACACGTGGCAGTTCGACGCTTTCCAATTCCTTGAGTTCGGCTACCAGCTTGTCGTAGCCTTCCTGTGACATATATTCCATAGTAATGATTATTATTTTTTTCTTCAGATAGACAGCACGAAGTCGTCCCAATCGTGCGTAGAACCCTTGCGGCCGAAGACTTTCTGGTAGAGGCGGCGACGGGTAGAGGCTACGCTCTCTTTCGAGTGGGCCGTCAGCGTGGCGATATCTTTCGGCTGGACGCGCACCTTGATGAGCAGGCTGACGTGCAGGTCTTGCTCGCTCATGGCATAGAGGCTGTAGAGCTTCTCGGAAAAGCCGGCATAGACGCTGTTGACAGCGTCGGAGAGCTCCTGCCAGTCGGTAGTGGTGAGGCTCCTACCCTCTTGCATACAGCGACGCAGCCGCTGGTAGACGTCGGTCGAGAAAATCTCGTTGACGTCGCCACGTCCTCGCTCCATCACCGCCAGCTTCTGCATGGCGTGGATGTTGTCGAGACGGCTCTGCAACAGCTGTATCTTGCGCCGGTTGCTCTGCAGCACTAATATAAATAAGGTGATGTAGAACACGGTGCAGACGACAAAGAGAAAGAGTTCGCGATTAGTCAGTATCATGGTTATTGTTACGTTTACGAGTGGCAAAAGTACGAAAAAAAACGCTGAACACCAAGAAAAGAGTGTGCAAAAATGTGCAAATCGACGTCTGCGCACTTTTGAACACAAGTTTTCTTGGCACAAAACGCAGATTCCCCTATCTTTGCAGCAGAAAAATGTTTCACAAACAAAAACTGAATGCGTATGATTGAGTACTTCTTAGAAAACATGTGGCAGCTGTGGGCCATCGTCGCCATCGTCTGCCTGATTCTGGAGCTGTCGTCGGGTGATTTTTTCATCATCTGCTTCTCCATCGGAGCCGTCTTTGGCGTCATCGGCGCCGCCATCGGCCTGAACGTCTACTGGCAACTGTTCATCTTTGCCATCTTCTCGCTGCTGAGCGTGCTGTTCATCAGACCTGTGGCACTACGCTACCTGCACAAGAACGAGCCCAACAAACCCAGTAATGCCGACGCCCTGCTGGGCAGGACAGGCCGCGTGACGGAAGCCATCGGCCAAGACCGTAGCGGCTATGTGCAGATAGACGGCGACTTGTGGAAGGCTGTCAGCAATGCTGATATTCCCGTCGGCACTACGGTGCGCGTGGTGGGTCGCGAGAGCACAATCATCAACGTTGAAACGCTGTAAACAATAAACAATAAACAATAAACATTAAACATTAACATTATGGACTTTATGAGTTATGTACTGATTGCAATTATCGTATGTGTCATCATCTTTGCCAAGATGGCACTGGTTATCATCCCACAGTCGGAGACCCGCATCATTGAGCGCCTCGGACGCTACTACGCCACGCTGAACCCGGGTATCAACATCATCATCCCGTTCATCGACCGCGCCAAGGAAATAGTGGTGCTGACACGTGGCCGCTATGCCTACTCCAGCTCGATAGACCTGAGGGAACAGGTGTACGACTTCCCCTCGCAGAACGTGATCACGAAGGATAACATCCAGATGGAAATCAACGCCCTGCTGTACTTCCAGATTGTTGACCCGTTCAAGGCCGTCTACGAGATTTCAAACCTGCCCAACGCCATCGAGAAGCTGACACAGACAACGCTGCGTAACATCATCGGTGAGCTGGAGCTGGACGAGACGCTGACCTCGCGCGACACCATCAATACCAAGCTGCGCGCCGTGCTGGACGACGCCACCGACAAGTGGGGTGTGAAGGTGAACCGCGTAGAGCTGCAGGACATTATTCCGCCCGCAACCGTGCTGAACGCCATGGAGAAGCAGATGCAGGCCGAGCGTAACAAGCGTGCACAGATTCTGACCTCTGAAGGTGAGAAAGCCGCCGAGATTCTGGCTTCTGAGGGTGAGAAGACCGCCATCATCAACCGCGCTGACGCCCAGAAGCAGCAGGCCATTCTGCATGCTGAAGGTGAGGCTCAGGCCCGTATCCGCAAGGCAGAAGCCGAGGCCAAGGCCATCGAACTGATTACCGAGGCTGTAGGTAAGTCGACGAACCCCGCCAACTACCTCTTGGCACAGAAGTACATCCAGATGATGCAGGAACTGGCTCAGGGCGACAAGACCAAGACCGTCTACCTGCCCTACGAGGCTACCAACCTCATGGGAAGCATCGGTGGCATCAAGGACTTGTTCAAGAGCGAGTGATAAACACGAAGCATCAATTCTTCGAAATATCGAGATTACAAAAAAAGAGGCTCAGGCCTCTTTTTTTATGCTTCTTTTTTGATGGGAATCGTAAACGAGAACGTCGAGCCTTCGCCGAGCGTCGACTCCACGCGGACGTCGCCACCATTCTTGCGGGCAAAGTCCTTACAGAGCTGGAGACCAAGACCGGAGCCTTCCTCACCGCCCGTACCATAGGTCGTCTCGCCGTCGCTGAAGATGGTGGCAACACGCTCAGGAGCAATACCTACGCCGTGGTCGCGGACGCTGACACGTGCAAAGTCGCCCTCGTCGCAGCAGTAAACCTCGATGGTCTGTCCCTCGGCCGAGAACTTCACGGCATTCGACAGGAAGTTGCGGATGATGGTCTTGATCATGTCGTTGTCGGCACGCACCACCAAGTGCTCGTGGTCGGAGAGATACTTTAAGGTGATGCCCTTCATCTCGGCAATCATGTGGAAGATGTCGACCACACCCGGCACGATGTCGTTGAGGTCGAGATCCTGCGTGACCACATTCAGACGGCCCGTCTGGCTCTTGGTCCACTTCAGCAGGTTGTCCAGCAGGTCGTGGGTCTCTTCTGACTCGCGGTTGGCCTTGTCGAGCAGTTCGAACATCTCTTCACCCACCGTTTCCTTCGACACAACGTTCACCACCAGGTTCAGCACCATGCGGATGCTGGCCATTGGTGAGCGCAGATCGTGGGCAATGACGCTGTACATCTTGTCGCGGTTGGAGATGGTACGCTTCAGCTCGTCGTTCTGCTGGACGATGATGCGCTTGGCTGCCACGAGTTGTATCTGGTGCATCACACGCATCACGAGCTCTTCCTTGTTGAACGGCTTGGTCAGGAAGTCGTTGGCACCGACCTGGAAACCTTTCACCAGGTCGCTGGGATTATTCAACGCTGTGAGAAAAATGATGGGAATTTCCTGTGTCTCAGGGTCTTTCTTGAGGATGACGGCCGTATCGAAACCGCTGATGTCGGGCATCATCACGTCCAACAGAATCAGGTCGGGTTTCTCTTTCTTTGTCTGCTCAATACACGTTGTACCGTTGTTGGCTGTACATACTTGGAATTTCTCGTTGGTAAGCAGAATCTTCAACAACAAAACATTGCTGACGACGTCGTCGACAATCAATATTTTGTAGTCACTACGGTTAATCTGAGATTCAAAGGTATCGTTCAGCTCCATTTGGTTCCAGGTTAAAAATATGTTCCATCCTGCAAAAGTAGCAAATATTTGGCGAAACGCCAAACATTTGCTCAAGAATTTTCAATTGTACCAAATTTTTGCACACAAGAAACCGCCGTTATTCAACGGTTACCGACTTGGCCAAATTGCGAGGCTGGTCGACATTCTTGCCCTTGCAGACGGCTACGTGATAAGCCAGCAGCTGAAGGGGAATGGTGGCTACTAGCGGCTCGAGACACTCCAGCACATCGGGCAGTTCAATCACCTCGTCAGCAATCTTGGAAATCGTATCGTCGCCCTTGGTCACCAAAGCAATCACACGACCCTGACGAGCCTTGATCTCCTGAATATTCGAGAGTACCTTCTCGTACATCGCATTATGGGTGGCGATGACCACAACAGGCATGTCGGAGTCGATCAGCGCAATCGGCCCGTGCTTCATCTCGGCAGCAGGATAGCCCTCAGCATGGATATAGCTGATTTCCTTTAACTTGAGTGCACCTTCGAGGGCCACTGGATACGAGAAGCCGCGACCCAGATACAGGAAGTTGTGGGCATAGGTAAACGTGCGTGCGAGGTCGGCCACCTTGTCGTTGGTCTTCAGCACTTCCTTAATAACGGTCGGTATCTCGTTGAGTCCCTTGACAATGTTCATATAGTCGTTGCGGTCAATGGTGCCCTTGGCTTCACCCAAGGCCAGCGCAAACATCGTGAGCACCGTTACCTGACCGGTGAAAGCCTTCGTAGAAGCCACACCAATCTCAGGACCTACATGGATATAGGTACCGGTATCGGTAGCACGCGGAATGCTGCTGCCAATGGCGTTACAGATGCCATAGATAAAAGCACCCTTCTGCTTGGCCAATTGGATGGCGGCCAGCGTATCGGCCGTCTCACCACTCTGCGAGATGGCAATCACCACATCGTCCTTGGTCACCACAGGATTGCGGTAGCGGAACTCAGAGGCATACTCGACTTCGACAGGGATGCGGCACAGCGTTTCGATGATCTGCTTGCCGATGAGTCCTGCGTGCCACGACGTACCGCAGGCCACAATAACAATGCGCTTGGCGTGTAGCAGTTGGCGGCGATAGTCGATCAATGCCGACAGCGTCACGTGGTCGCCCTCGACGTTGATACGTCCGCGCATACAGTTGGTCAGACACTCAGGCTGTTCAAAAATCTCCTTGAGCATGAAGTGCGGGAATCCACCCTTCTCAATCTGACCGAGGTCGATGTCTACGGTCTTGACGGCGAGGTCTTGTTCTTCACCGAGAATGCTGATGACCTTCAGCTCTTCGCCCAGACGGATGACGGCGATATTGCCATCTTCCAGATAGACCACCTTGTCGGTATATTCGATAATCGGGCTGGCGTCGGAACCGAGGAAGAACTCACCATCACCGATACCTACCACCAGCGGACTCTGCTTGCGGGCAGCGATGATCTGACTGGGGTCGCGCTTGTCGACAATGGCTATGGCATAGGCGCCAATGACCTGATAGAGGGCCACCTGAACGGCCTCGAGAAGACTCAGCTTCTTCTTGACCATGATGTACTCGACCAGCTGTACGAGCACCTCGGTATCGGTATCGCTCTGGAACGTCACACCCTTGGCCATCAGCTTGGCCTTGATGTCGGCATAGTTCTCGATGATACCATTATGGATGATGGCCAGATTCTTCGACTGTGAATAATGCGGGTGGGCATTACGGCTGGAGGGCTCACCATGCGTAGCCCAGCGGGTATGTGCAATACCTACACATCCGGTAACGTCTTTATCGCTACAAAACTCTGTCAGATTGTCAACTTTACCTTTGGTCTTATAAACATTCAACGTTCCGTTGTCGTTGATCAGTGCTACGCCAGCTGAGTCGTAGCCACGATATTCCAGTCGTCTTAAACCTTTAATCAGCACAGGATAGGCCTGCTTGTTGCCGATATAACCAACTATTCCACACATACTTTTCCTAAATTTACGCGTAAGTATTGTTCCATTTTTCGCGTGCAAAGGTACGAAAAAATCAGAAATCCAATGCAATCAACGCACTTTTTTTTCTACATCATGTCGTCAACTTACATATTGGCACGTGATTTGCTATTCAACTTACAATTATGAAGCGAAAAGACCGATATAATTACATCCTGAAATATTTCAGAAAACAGATGGCTGACGCACAGACAGAACTGGAGTTCGGCAGCGAATTCCAGCTGTTGGTAGCCGTCGTATTGAGTGCCCAGTGTACGGACAAGCGCATCAATCAGGTGACACCTGAACTGTTTCGCCACTATCCGGACGCAAAGTCTATGGCTAAGGCTGAGGTGGAAGAGGTGCTGGAATACATCAAGAGCGTATCCTACCCTAATGCTAAAGCCGAGCACTTGGTGGCTATGGCGCGTATGCTGACAGAGAAGCACGATGGTGAGGTGCCGAGCGACATGAATCAGTTGCTGGAACTGCCTGGTGTGGGTCGCAAGACGGCCAACGTGATACAATCGGTAGCCTTTGGCAAGTCGGCAATGGCTGTCGATACGCATGTGTTTCGCGTGAGCCATCGTCTGGGACTGGTCAGCGACAAGGCCAACACACCTTACAAGGTGGAACAGGAACTGGTCAGGAACATCCCTGTTGAGGACATTCCACGCGCCCACCACTGGCTGTTGCTGCATGGACGCTATATCTGCACCGCACGTCGTCCGCATTGTGAACGCTGTGACCTGCGTGAGGCATGTGCGTCATACGCACTCTTCCAAAAGAAAGATTAGTTGACAAAAGTCTGCAGATGATTCCAGATGACGGTATCGTAGCCATAGACGTCGGGCCACGACTGCAGTACGCCGTTTTCGTCAGTCCACAGCGTATAATATATAATATAAAGAGGTACGTGAGGCTTGACGGGCACATAGCCTATCAGTTTATGGTCTTCGTCTGTGGGATGAGTTTTCAGATACTGTCGGCCACGATCTGTCTCAGCCTTTAACCCCATTGAGATACGTATGCGGTCAAGCAACCACTCGTCGGGGTTATCGAGCAGGAAATGAGCCAAGTCATAGGGTCGGGCCACACGTACACAACCATGTGAGACTGCGCGCGAATCACGCTGGAAGACGCCCGGAGTGGACGTATAGTGAAGGAATACCGAGAATTTGTTTTTGAAACGGAACACAATACGTCCGAGGGAGTTGTGTGAACCGCTCTGTTGTGCCACACGATACTTTCCACTCATCAGCATAGAGCGCGTCACCTCTTCAATAGGCATCTGTTTGTTGGTGGCCCGCTCGTAGATATTATACTTGTTACGCGCAAAATAAGCGGAATCGCCCGCATGCCGTACGACGTCTTTCTCCAGAATGCTCTTGGGGATAACCCATTGCGGATTAACCTCCATCCACTCCACCTCGCTAGTCAGTAGCGGGGTCTTCGTCTTCGTGGCACCACACGCCACACGCATGTGAAGAATGCTGTCGGCACCATAGGCATACAGACTATAGGCAGGAACGTTCACCACCACACGCTTGCCCTCTTCAGGAATAGGATGATGCAAGCGCCAGCGACAGCGTTCCATATTACAAAGGATGCGTCGGCGCGAGGCGTCGTCAGATGCGGTCGACAACATACGTTGCAGCTGTTGGTAGAATTTGTCCTGAGGCTGTATCTCGTGTAGCAAGATAGCAAGGCTGTCGTTACAAATGGTACGCATCACCTGGTGGGCATAGGTGGCCGACGGCAGATCCATGTCCATATCGAAAAGACCACGATAACGCACAATATGCCTGATGGTATCTGTCGAATCGTCCATATCCAGATGGTTGAAGATGCGATTAGGATTGATGAATCCGAAACGCTGACCATAGACATAGCGCAGGCAGGCTTTGCTGAGGTGGTACTCCAATTGTGCAGCCACGCGGTTGATGTCTGATGAAGGCTGAAAGTCCATCTGACGCAGACGCTGCAGCAACGCTTCAATGGGTGCGACATAGAAAGCGCGCTCGCTTAAACCCATCTGTCCTACCTGATGCAGCCAAGAAAGCAAGGTATCTGGACGACTGTCAACACCCAGGCGATCTATCCATAATAAGTGTTCAGAGTTTTCTGAATAATAGTCGCGCACAGCACGGTCAGCTGCTGTCTGAGGAGTATCCTTACTCGCAATCTCGCACAGTTGGCGCTTGATGGAGGCAGCGTCTAAAACGAAAGCAGGCGTCTTCAAATCTGAAAACGCCGCCATTGTGATATCTCTGTTCTTATGATGTTCTCCCCCAAGGCATGATGTCATCAAGATAACGGCCAGTAAGGGGAATAGTCCGATTAGCGAATGGAAACCTTTCGGACAACCTTGCCAATTTTTAGAATATAACATCCTTTCGGAACATTTAGTTCAATCTTCTGCGAAGGACTCTCTATCTTCACTGTTGTTAAACGACGACCAGTCAGCGAAACGACTTCCATCGACAATCCTTGGGCACCACTCACATAAACTGTCTGGCCTTTGACCTCAATGGTGATTTCGTCTTCTATGAACTGCTCGATACCTGGAGAGGCCATCACAAAAGCAGCCGACGAAACAGCAGGTCTCATCAACAGCAACGCAGTAGCCAGTGAACAAAAAAGTATCAGTTTCTTCATACGCAACAGTCTATAATTTGTGCAAATATACAAAAAAAACTGATATGTTCCAAATAATTTGCAAGAAAAATGCATGTCAGACATCAAAAACAGCCATTTCGTCGCTTAAACGACTGTTTTCGAACACCTCGCGGGCTTCGTCGAGCAATATTTTCTCATTCTCGTAGCGCGACGAATAGTGGCCCAAGATCAGTTGTTGCACCCCAGCATCACGTGCCACCATAGCTGCTTGTCGCGCTGTCGAGTGGTTGTACTTTTCAGCCAGCAGTTGCTGATCCATTCCATAGGTACTCTCGTGATAAAGGGTTGTGACGCCTGTCAGCATCTTATGTAACTCGGGCATATAGCGGGTATCACTACAGTAGGCATAACTGCGTGGTGGCTCTGAGGGAGTCGTCAGACGTTCGTTGGGCACCACCTCACCCTCTTCTGTCGTCCAGTCAGCATCAGCCTTGATACTGTCGAAACGGCTGACAGGAATTCCATAGAAATCGGCCATATCCCTACGAATGTGTGGCAGCATGGCTTTTTCTCTGAACAGATAGCCACAGCACTTCACACGATGTTGCAGGGGGATGGTCTCAATGGTCAGCGAGCGGTCCTCGTAGATGACCTCTTGACGACTGGTATCAACAGGACAGAACTCGACCTCATAATCGAAGTCGTTGCAGAACTGTGCCATCTGATTACGCAAAATGTCACCCAACTCGGCAGGTCCATAGATTTTCAGCTTTGCCGTACGTCCCAGCAGTCCGAACGTACTCAGCATACCGATGAGTCCGAAACAGTGGTCGCCATGCAGATGACTGATGAATACGGCACTGATTTTCGTAAAGCGCAAATGAGAACGGCGCAACTGTATCTGCGTCCCTTCGCCACAGTCGACGAGGAACAACTTTCCACGCACTTCTACTACCTGCGCCGAAGGGAAATGTTTCAGCGTGGGCAGAGCGCTACCACAACCTAGGATATGAACTTTAAACGGTTCCAAAACTTACATCTTAAAATCATCCAACGACGACTCTTCCAGCTTGACGTCCTTACCATATTCTTCCTTAGGACGCTGGCGACTATATTCATAAGTGTCATCAGCATCTTTGAAGACGAGTGAGTCTGGTCCGAGTTTGATGATATCGTAGAGGCAGGTTTCCTCTTCTTCGCCACCGTCCTCACGTACCAGTACTACTTCCAGTTGTCCACGTACCAGACGCCAGGTACGATAGTCGATACTTGTCTGGTCGATACTCTCGGCAATGCCGCCCTCCTTGATGCGGATACCCACCTCGTCGCTACCATCCAACGGATTAGGCATCACCCAGTTACCCATCAGCGTGCTCTGGTTGATGGCCATCACGGCAGCGGTTCTGTCGGCATTGGGCACTACCGCCATACGGTCACCGACCTGCAAGCCGCCAAAAAACTTACCATTTTCGATAGCTGCCGACAGATCGAGCATCAACGTGTCACCGTTGTCGGTCACCAACTGCAACTCATTCATCGTTGTTTCCACCCCACAGACACCATACACCGTCGGGTCGGCATTGGCTATTGCCAGTGAGTCTCCATTATCAAAAGGAACATTTTGTGACTTTCCGCCACAGCCGATCATCGTGATCAGCACCATTGCTACTGCTACAAAAAAGAGCGTCTTCTTCATCGTTTCTCACGTATTTGGTTTTTACTTTTCCTGGTGTTTAGCTTCATTCCAGAGAGCATCCATCTCCTGAAGGGTCATCTCCGTCATGGGACGTCCCATCTCACGGCTACGCTGCTCTATGTAGTTGAAGCGGCGAATGAACTTCTGGTTGGTCTTCTCCAACGCATTGTCGGGGTTAAGTTTGTAGAGGCGGGCGGCATTAATCACTGAGAACAGAAAGTCACCCAACTCTTCTTCAGAGCGCTGACGGTCTTCACGTTGCAACTCTGTCTCCAATTCGTCCAACTCCTCGCGCACCTTGGCCCACACGTCCTGACGGTCTTCCCAGTCGAAGCCCACATGACGGGCTTTGTCTTGTATGCGATAAGCCTTGATGAGTGCAGGCAACGAGGCAGGTACACCTGCCAGCACGGTCTTATTGCCGTCCTTCTCTTTCTGCTTGATTTGTTCCCAGTTATCCAACACCTGCTCCACGTTCTCAACCTTAGCGAATTCGCGCTCTTCAGCATTCTCGCCATAGGGCAACGGACGCGGATGGGGCACACCGACCTGCGAGGGGTGATAGACGTGCGGGTGTCTGAACACCAACTTGTCTACCAACTGGTTACAGACATCAGCAATATCAAACTGCGACTGCTCCTCTCCAATTCTCGCATAGAACGCAATGTGCAGTAATACATCGCCCAGCTCCTTGCAAACATCGTGCGTATCATGCTTCATCAGCGCGTCGCAAAGTTCGTAGGTCTCTTCAATGGTATTCGGACGAAGGCTCTCGTTGGTCTGTTTCTTGTCCCACGGACATTTCTCCCTCAGCGTGTCGAGCACGTCGAGCATGCGCCCGAAGGCAGCCATCTTCTCTTCACGTGTATGTTTCTGTTCCATTTGTGCCTTTATCTGACAGGTTTGATGACAAAACTAAAGTCGTAGTCTTGGAGTGGAAGCAGATAGGGTTTCTCAGGCCATGCGCCCCACGAGTTGACGCAACCCAGTCCCATCTGTCGCTGCTGGATGTGTACCTGCGTCAGCGGACGTTCCATCAAGTCTCCACTATGCTGTCCCCAACGATGTTCTCTTCTCGAACCAGCATCCAGGTCTTCCACCAGATACGGCAGGGCCGAGCACTCCATTGGCGCATTGCTGTAGAACTCCAGGCCACGCTTGCCGTCAGTCACCTGGAACCAGCGCACATCGGTATGGTTGCCACTTTCCTGAGGACGCACATAGGGATAGTATTGGTCTTCGACATCCGACTGATAGACGCCCAGGAACTCGCTGCTCTTGCGGTCGCAGTAGTTCTCGTGCGGGCCTCGACCGTAGTATTTCACCTGACAATACTCCTTGGGCATCTGCAGCTGCACGCCATAACGGAACAGCCACTGGTTCTTGGTATCGCCCGTAGGTGTCATCTGCTGGCGCACCAGCACCGTACCGTCAGCCTGCAGCGTGTAGGTCATCGTCAGCGCAGCGAGCGGTAGCATTATCTTTGCGACAACACTGTTGTCGCTCACCGTCAACTCACTGACCTTCATCTGCGGTGACTTCCACGCTTCCAGACGACGCTGAATCCATGCACCATAGTCGTTGTCCGTTGGAGCACGCCAGAATTCAGGCGTTATGGTCTGACGGTCTACCAGCATTGCCTGTCCGTCCACATCCAGATAGTCTATCAGTCCCGACTGCCTGCCGATGGTCAGCGACGTACCGCCAGCCGTCAGTTTGACATAACTGTTGGTCTCTTCCTTGGCCACCTCGGCCTGCTCAGCCTTCAGCTCTGGGAACTGGTAAGCATTCAGCACAAACTGCTGACGGGCCATTACCTGTCCCTGGTCGACATACTGCTGTTGGTCTTGGGCCTTCAACTGGAAGATGACAAATATCTCCTGGTCACCATGATGTTCCAACACGCGGGCAATGGTCTTCTGCATTGCCTCAATGGTGATGACCTTTCGCTGCTGGGGAGCAATACCGCTGATATCGGCCTTCCCACCGTGTCCGAATGTCATACCTTCCGGACGGTTACCATCGTGATGTCGCTTGCCGGCACCACCTACGAACCACTCCAGTTCGAGGTCGTCAAGGGTCTTGAAAAAGTTCTCGTTATATATTTCTATACGGCCGTCCTTCAGGCCTTTGTCTGTAATCCACACGTTCTGATAGTAATATTGCACCTCGTAGGCGTGAGGATTCAGTCGGCGGTCAGGAGCAATGATACCGTTGCAGTTGAAGTTGTAGTCGGAAGCCGGATAGCGTCCGTAGTCGCCGCCATAGGTAAATATCTCCTTGTCCGTGATAGGACTCTTGTCACGAAGGCCCTGGTCAACGAAATCCCAGATGAAGCCACCCTGATATTTCGGATATTTGCGAATGATGTCCCAATACTCCTTGAAACCGCCGATGGAGTTACCCATGGCGTGGGCATACTCACACTGGATAAGCGGACGGGGATTGTCTGTCTGTGCATACTTTTCGCAGTCGCCATAGCCCATATACATCGGACAGAAGATGTCGGTCTTGCCCCAGTGGCCAGCTTGTTCGTACTGTACGGGGCGATTGTCTACACTCTTAATCCAATCGTAGCACTTCTCGAAGTTAGGACCGTAGCCGGCTTCGTTGCCCAGGCTCCACACGATGATACAGGGGTGGTTGCGCAACGTCAGCACGTTTGCCTGATTACGCTCCAAGTGCATCTGCGCAAAGTCCTCGCGCTTGGCTAGCGTACCCTCGCCGTAACCCATGCCGTGACTCTCTAAGTTCGCCTCAGCCACCACATAGAGACCGGCCTCGTCGCACAAGTCGTACCACCGCGGATCGTCAGGATAGTGACTGGTGCGCACGGCATTGATGTTCAGTTGCTTCATAATGCGGATGTCCTGCTTCATGCGTTCCACCGAGACCACGTAGCCGCCATCAGGGTCGAGTTCGTGACGGTCGGCACCCTTGATGAGAATGGGCTGACCATTGACCAGCAGCTGTCCACCCTTGATTTCAACATGGCGGAAGCCCACACGCTGGCGAACGACCTCCACCACTTTATCGCCTTTGCGAGCCGTGATGTACAGCGTATAGAGATTCGGCGTCTCTGCCGACCAAGGCTTTGCACAGTTGAACTCAACAAATTTGCTGATACCTTCAGCCACCAATTCACCTGCAGGATCATAGAGATCCATCGAAACTTGAAGATTACTCGTAGTCTTCACGTCGACATTCAGCGTGGCTTGACCGTCGGCATAGTCTTGTTTGATGACGATATCTTCGATATGAACCTTCGGACGGGTATAGAGGTATACCTCGCGGGCAATACCTGTAAAGCGCCAAAAGTCTTGATCCTCCAAATACGAGCCGTCGCACCAGCGCATCACCTGCATAGCGATTAAATTCTGGCCTTTCTTCACATATTTAGTAATGTCAAACTCAGCAGCTACCTTCGAATCCTCGCTGTAGCCCACGTACTTGCCGTTCACCCATAGTTTCAGATTACTCGTGGCCGAACCAACGTGGAAGTACACCTTCTGGCCTTGCCAACTGTCGGGAAGCGTGAACGTACGACGATAAGAACCTGTATAGTTCTCTGTTTCACCAATATAGGGCGGATTGCTGTTGAACGTCGTACACCAGGCATAACCTACATTCTTATAGATGCGGTCACCGTGTCCGTTCAGTTCAAACAGTCCTGGTACGGGAAAGTCCTCCCACTGCGCGTCGTCGTAATTTACAGCCCAGAAGCCTTCGGGCGCGTCCTGATGGTTCTTCACGAAGCGAAAACGCCACATACCCTCCATCGACAGATAGCGTTGCGAGGCTTCCTTCTGTCCCACTCGTGCGGCCTGTTCACTCTCAAAGGCTAAGAAATTGGCACGACGTGCTTCGCGGTTTTCTTGGTTGACTGCTGGATTATGCCACGCTGCAGCTATTGCCAGCATCACTGAAAATAATACGTTCATCATATTTATTATTTCGGGTCTTTATAATCGCTTATCTAAACAGACTGCAAAAATAATACAAATAATCGACATAGGCAAATAATACTTCCCAAATCTTCAAAAAAGAAAATCCCGACTGCCTGGTGGGTAGTCGGGATGATCAGTTATAATAACTATGATTTGCCTTACAGCGTATTATTCTTCTGTATCGGCAGCAGCCTCTTCAGCCTCGGGAGCCTCTTCAACGGTCTCCTCAGCAGCAGCGGCCTCAGCAGCAGCCTTCTTGGCGTCAGCAGCAGCCTTGATAGCAGCCTCTTCCTCAGCAGCAGCCTTCAACTCAGCAGCGTTCTCGGCAACGACCTTTACAGGAACCTCAACGGTAACCTCCTTGTGGAAGTGAACCAGAGCAACGAAGTCACCAACAGTTTTGGCATCCTTCATGGTGATGATCTTACGATCAACATCCTTGCCCAGCTTCTTCAGCTCCTCAGCAACCTGATTAGCACCTACAGAACCGTAGAGCTGACCAGTAGCACTTACCTTAGCGGCAATCTCCAGAGCTACACCGTTCAGAGCGGCAGCCTTTTCCTCAGCAGCAGCCTTAATGGCAGCCAGCTTGTGAGCCTGCTGCTTCAGGTTCTCAGCGAGAATCTTCTTAGCCATTGGAGAGGCGATAACACCCTTACCCTGAGGAATCAGGTAGTTACGACCGTAACCAGACTTTACATTCACGATATCGTTCTTGTAACCCAGACCGATAATATCTTCTTTCAGTATAATTTCCATGTCTTGCGTCCTCCTTGTTTATTTCATCATGTCAGTTACGTAAGGCAGCAGAGCAATCTGG
>CACWFY010000044.1 GCA_902760345.1 uncultured Bacteroidales bacterium
AAAAATTCTTGTCATAATCTTTTTCTTTTTAATTAATCAATAATTTTCTTTTGGATTGTCTCGGCCAAGATTCCACGAGCAAAGGTAGGCACAAAAAAAGGGCGACGGAAGCAATCTTCCATCGCCTTAGAGTTTTTCAGAGTTTTACTTGGAGTTTTCAGAGTTTTTGCCTTTTTTCGGCAAAAACTCCTAAAAAATCGGGGCCTTTTTCAGAGTTTTTTCAGAGTTTTTTCAGAGTTTATCCAAATAACTCCTAAACTCCGTTTCGCTCATCGTCAGCAAACGTGTTGTTTTTTCGGCTATCGACTTATAGTTTCTGAAGCGCTTACCCTTCACAGGCGCATTCAGCTCGTCCCATCTGCCGACACGCTTCGTAAAGCTGGCAACAGCCATCACCTGCATCTCTGCCTCCTTGGGCAGATGCTGATGGTAGGGAAGCACGTTTTTCACCATACCGCAAAAGATGTCATATCCCTTCTCGGGGATTAACAGCTCGTCTATGAAGCTGCGGCATACGGCATACCACAGACGCCCCACCTTGATCTCAGCACCAATAATCTTGATGACACGCCTCACGCGCTGTTCGCTGATCTTTGGCTCGTCGTCATAGCGGGCCTTGGTCTCCTCGACGATGCTCCTCATAGCACGGCCTGGCACACGCGGCAGAGGTTTGAAAACCTCTTTGACCACACCACACAGATAAACACCCTCCGTCTCCTCATCCAGACGTATCACCCTGTACCGATCCTTCTCCTGACGGTTTTGAGGCACAAGCCACGGTGTGCCGTCATCGTCAACATAGTAGCTCTTCACCGTACACTCCATGCCGATAGCAACCACCACAATGTCACCCTCATGTGGCGAAGCAAGCACCGCCATCTTTACGATGTCGCCGTCTTCTATACCTGCGTCAATCATCGAGTTGCCGCTAACACGCACCATCATCTCGTTGCTTAACGAAAATAGCGCTTTGGGCACCAACGTCATATCTGCCGGTATCTGGCCCGGATCAATGGGGTTGCCAGCATGCACCGATTCGTATACAGGTATCGGCGTGTCGCACAACTGAGGTTGCCAACCAGCCTTCTCCAGTATCTCAAGAACTTCTTTCAATTCTTTGTCTTCCATAGCTTTTTATATTACTGCACACGGGACAGTCCCCCTGTGCACTTATTTCAAAGTACACATTAGGGTCGGTTCTCGTGTGTACTTGGAAGTGAGAACAAACTCTCACTTCACTCACTTAATCACGACCTTGACTGACTTCTGGCCAATCTTTACGATGGCGATGGAGCCAGGCTGTAGGTTCGTATTGATAGTTGCTGCACCACTTTGACTGATAGCTGAACCAGCCTGAGTGCCATTGATGCCATACACATTGACCTGCGTGCCTTCATCTACACCCTGCACCTTGATGCTACCTCCCTCGCTCTGAATCAGCACGGCCTGAGCAGGGATGTTAGCTATGCGGTTGGATGTACCTTCTGTCTTGGGCTGTTGGTCTATCCAGCAGAGCGTAGCTGTTGCCGTTTCAGAGTTCTCATAGCCCAACTTAGCGGCATAGACGCTGATGTTATAGGTCACACCCAGCTGCACCTCATTTCCGCTTCCAGCCTTGATGTCCGTATCGGTTATGGAGTATTGGCAAGTAGCACCTTCTGTAGCGCAGCTAAACGTCAGTTTTCCATTCTCATAGCTGATGGTAGGCTTTTCGCATTTCTGTGGTTCAGGTGTTGGAGGTTGTGGTGTATCACCACTAGGTCCCACTCCTTCCTCTATGAAAAAGAAGTCTTTCCAACCACCAGTTGCCTTATACTTATCTATAGTACCCTTCGGAACATATAGCGTTGCGTTATTGAATGTGTTTTGTGTAAAAGTTCTTGAATCCGATGTCTTTCCTGTTATCGTAAACGGATTCTCTATCAAAGAAATGACAGTTGGAATATCGACTCCATCGAACGCTTTATCTCCAATGCTCGTCACACTATTGGGGATAGTGACGGAAGTAAGCTTAGAGCAACCAAAGAACGCATAAGTTCCAATGCTCGTCACACTATTGGGAATGGTGATGGAGGTAAGGCCAGAGCAACCAGAGAACGCAGAATTTCCAATGCTCGTCACACTATTGGGGATAGTGACGGAAGTAAGCTTAGAGCAACCAAAGAACGCATAAGTTCCAATGCTCGTCACACTATTGGGGATGGTGACGGAGGTAAGCTTGGAGCAATTAGCGAACGCATTAATTCCAATGCTCGTCACACTATTGGGGATGGTGACGGAGGTAAGGCCAGAGCCATAGAACGCATAATTTCCAATGCTCGTCACACTATTGGGAATGGTGATGGAGGTAAGGCCAGAGCAACCATAGAACGCACTACTCCCAATGCTCGTCACACTATTGGGGATGGTGACGGAGGTAAGGCCAGAGCAATTATAGAACGTACTACTTCCAATGCTCGTCACACTATTGGGGATGGTGACAGAGGTAAGGCCTGAGCATTCACGGAACGCATAATTTCCAATGCTCGTCACGCCACTACCAATGGTGACGGAGGTAAGGCCAGAGCAATAAGAGAACGCACTACTTCCAATGCTCGTCACGCTATTGCCGATAGTGACGGAGGTAAGGCCGGAGCAATTAGCGAACGCAGAATTTCCAATGCTCGTCACACTGTTGGGGATAATTAGGTTTGTGATTTCTGTATCCTCGTCACTATAAATATGTTTAGCATAATATAAAGGATTAGAGTAAGAACCATCGAACTTGATTCCGCACCATGCTGCTATACATAATTTCCAATGCTCGTCACACTGTTGGGGATGGTGACGGAGGTAAGGCCAGAGCAATAATAGAACGCATAATCTCCAATGCTCGTCACACTATTGCCGATGGTGACGGAGGTAAGGCCAAAGCATTCACAGAACGCATAATTTCCAATGCTCGTCACCTTGCGTGTCCTGTTCATGTAGGTTACTTCCTCAGGTATAGCGACATCGCCTTGATATTCATTTGAATAAGAGTCATAATTGCTACCACGGAACGTAACCTGCAATTCCGTACCATTGTTAAAGTAGTTGTAATAAATGGTAACACCATCGGCATTCTGAACTTCGATGTCGTGTGCACTAGCTACCAAAGGTAGCAAAATCATTGCGAATAAAAGTAATTGTTTTTTCATATTACTATTTGTTTTAAAATTAGTATTCAATAAAGGTCTCGCCGTCCCACTCATCGTCGATGGTGAGGGAGGAAGAAGGGTGTTTCCGTGTATTTCCGTGCTTCATAAGCGTGGGTTTTATTGTAATATGTGGCAAAGATATATAAATTTCTCTACATCTACAAGAAATCACCTTTTTTTTAGCGTTTTTATATGACTGGAACTGGAGTCCTTTTGGTACCATAACCTAAATTGTCTGACACAATAGGGTCTAACCTTGCAAAGTATTCATGTATTCATTTATGACAAGAAGGTTTTTCAAAGTTGTGAAGTCATTGTCTGGATATAAGTTGTGAAGTCGTTGTCTGGATATAAAAAGAGGACACTAGTGTCTATTAAATTCCGTTAAATTGAAATATAACTCTTTCATGCACAACATAATAAGTTCCGAAAACCTTGTCGCACTTTTGAAATGCGAACCTTTGCATCCAAATCAAATTTGGTATATATATGCATTTCGGGCAGTACGTTTTTACTCAGTGACACAAGGGACTTCAGTACCAATGACACCAGCGAGATTATACGGGCTGCAAACTTCTACCGATACATCGTGGCATTGCCGCTCATGGCTGTCCTCTTTGGAATCAAGGCCACAGACAGAGTCAAGAGCTTCTAAGCCTAAACTTTTAACATATTTTACATGTAGGAATCTGCACACTTTTCTTACCGGCTCAGGCAATCTTCGTACCTTTGCTAACGTCAATTGACACACGTGAGATTAACTAACATTTATCGTCTAACTAACTTATTATTACATTATGGCAACAAAAAAGATTCCTTTCCAGTATTATCTGGTGCAAGACCACTCGAGCAACCCGCGCAAGAGTGGCAAGTGGTACGGACGCCGATTCATGCCCACCACGCTGGGCACGCGCGGACTGGCACAACACATGATGAACCACGGCGTGATAGCCGAGCGCTCGGAGATCGAGGACGTGCTGAACGGACTGGTGACGTGTATACCCGAACTGCTGAAGCAGGGGGTGAACGTGAAGCTGCAGGGCCTGGGCACCTTCCGTGCAACGCTGACCAGCCGTGGCGCAGAGAGCGCCGAGGCGTACTCGGTGCAGAAGCACGTCCGTGGCGTGAACATGCGCTTCTGTCCGGACAGCACGAACCTGGACAACATGACGTCGAAGAAGTTCAAGAACGAGTGCTCGATGGTCTGCGTCGGCTACGACGACAACGGCACCATCAAACCCACGTCGGCATACGTTGCTCCGCAACCGTAAGGCTGAAAACAAAAACAAAAAAAACATGTATAACTAAAAAAATTACGATTATGGCAGAAAATGTACAAATGAAACTTCCTTACGTTCTGCGTAGGAACACATCGAGTAACCCCCGCATGTCGGGCAAGTATTACGGTCGGGTATGGGAAAAGAACCTGCTGGACACCCGCGGTCTGGCCGACCACATGGTAGAGCACGGCATCGTGCGCAACAACAGCAAGGTGTATACCATCCTGTCGAAGCTGCAGGAGTGCATCCCCGAGCTGCTGTCGCAGGGCGTCGGCGTGAAGCTGGACGGGCTGGGAACGTTCTACCCCTCGATGACGTCGAAGGGCGTCAGCGACCCGACGAAGTATGTCGCCGGCAAGCACATCACCGGCATCCACATCCGCATACGCCCGTGGTCGGAGAAGGTGGGCAACCTGACGTCGAAGGCGCTGCTCAGCCAGTGTGAGCTGGAGTATGTCGGCGAGGTGGAGACCATCACCGTCAACAACAAGAAAAAGATCGTGCTGCACCGACCAAGCGGTGAAGAGGAAGAGGGTTAAACGGTGGGCCTTCGGGCCCAACCGTTTAAAATTGAGAAAATGAGAAATTGAGAATTGAAAAATGAGAAATGATGAAAAAGAGGATCATTGAGATTGCGGTGAAGATGCTAGTAGCCGCACTCACCGCCTTCCTGACGGCCATCACCACAACTTCGTGTATGGGCCGTGGACCATTCTGAGATTGAGAGATTGAGAGATTGAGAAATTGAAGATTGGAAAACTCAAAAACAGAAAACATCCTGTGAGAAGTTCACAGGATGTTTTTCGTAGCGGGAGGGGGACCCGAACCCTCGACCTCCGGATTATGAATCCGACGCTCTAACCAGCTGAGCTACCCCGCCATGATTGCTTTTAAGCGGGTGCAAAGGTAATACAATCTTTTTAATTACCAAAACTTTTTCTGAAAAAATCGTTGTGTTTGTGTTTTTTTTTGTATTTTTGCACCATCAAAAAGAGCAAGAATAGCAATTGAAACGGATAGGCTATGCAAAAAATAACGATTGAATACCCGCTATCAACGCGTTCGCCCAAAATAGTATGGGACATGATCAGTAATGCCGCAGGCTTGCAGAAATGGCTCGCCGACAAGGTGGTGGAGGAGGCCGGAGGCGACATGATGACATTCACCTGGGGACAGCCGT
The DNA here is from genome assembly GCA_902760345.1 of uncultured Bacteroidales bacterium. Classification (GTDB taxonomy): domain Bacteria; phylum Bacteroidota; class Bacteroidia; order Bacteroidales; family Bacteroidaceae; genus Prevotella. Next base: position 5,640 of record CACWFY010000044.1, read on the forward strand.
GGACTGAGCGCGACACGAAGCAGTCGCGCATATTGGACATGAAACAGTTCAACTATATACGTATGCTGTGGGACTATCACGAGGATACGCCCGAGGCGTACTGGGAGATGCGTATAGAACAAAGCGACGTGACGGGCTTGCTGAGCCTGCTGATTACCGACTTTGCCTCAGACGACGAAGAAGAGTCAGATCTTCGCGGCATCTGGGACGACAATTTGGAGCGCCTGCACCGCGTCAGTGGACTGTGAGAAGGTGAGAGGGTGAGAAGGTGAGAGACAAGTGCTGAGAATTAAAAAACTAGACATATTCATTGCCAAGCAGTTCGGACTACTGTTTGTGGCGACATTCTTCATCTGCCAGTTTGTGCTGATGATGCAATTTCTGTGGCGCTACGTGGACGAGCTCATCGGCAAGGGTCTGTCGATGGACGTGCTGGCACAGTTTTTCTGGTATATGGGCATCATGCTCATGCCGCAGGCTTTCCCGCTGGCCATCCTGCTGTCGTCGCTCATCGCCTTCGGTAACCTGGGCGAGAGCAGCGAGCTGACCGCCATCAAGGCGGCAGGCATCTCGCTGATGCAGGCCATGCGCTCGCTCATCGTCATCACCATTGCCATCAGCTGCATATCGTTTTATTTCCAGGAAGTCATCGGTCCCAGGGCCTTCGTCTCGTTTCAGCAGCTGTTGCTGTCGATGAAGCAGAAGAACCCCGAGGTGGAGATTCCCGAGGGTATCTTCTACGACGGCATCCCCGGGTCGAACCTCTATGTGCAGAAGAAAAACATGGAGAGCGGCATGCTCTACGGCATCATGATCTACCGCATGAATGGCGGCTACGAAGACGCGGCGGTGATTCTGGCCGACTCGGGACGCATACAGTCGACGGCCGAGAAGAAGCACCTGCTGCTGACGCTGTACAGCGGCGAGTGGTTTGAGAACATGCGCCAGTCGGGCATCAACGTGAACACGAACGTGCCCTACCGCCGCGAGACCTTTGCCACGAAGCGTATTCTGCTGGACTTCGACGGTGGCTTCAACATGGCCGACGCCGGCGGAATAGCCTCCGACGCGCGGTCGAAGGGGCTGAGCCGCATCCTGCACGATCTGGACAGCATCCGCGAATTCAACGACTCGGTGGGCCACGCCTACTACCATGAGGCCCGCCAGACGGTGCTCTACCAGCCCTCGCTGCCCAAGAAAGACTCGCTGCGCGTGCTGGACACGGCCAAAAGCCAGACCACCGACCTGGACAGTCTGCTCCACGCGCTGACCAACGAGAAGCGCCAGCAGGTGATCCGTACGGCGTCGAGCGACGTTCAGATGGCCATGGGCAATATTGAGTTCAAGGCCGAATACTCCGAATGGCTGAACTACGAAGACCGCATGCACCAGATGGAGGCCATCAACAAGTTTACGCTGTCGCTGTCGTGCCTCATCTTCTTCTTTATCGGTGCACCGCTGGGTGCCATCATCCGCAAGGGCGGACTGGGTGTGCCGGTGATCATCTCGGTCATTGTCTTCATCATCTTCTACATCCTCGACAATACAGGCATGCGTATGGCACGTGCCGACGAGTGGACGGTATGGTTCGGCAAGCTGCTGGGCACCGTCGTGCTGTCGCCCATCGCCATCTTCTTCACCTATAAGGCCAACAACGACTCGGTGGTCTTCAACCTCGACCTGTACAAAGACCTGCTGATACGTATACTCGGTCTGCGCACGAAGCGCCACCTGATGAAGAAAGAGGTCATCATCGACGACCCGCAGTATGCCGTCGACGCCGAGCGGCTGCGCACCATCAGCGCCGACATCAGCCAGTACGCCACCGAGCACAGCCTGCTGCGCTGGCCCAGCCCTGTGAAGGTGTTCTTCCGACCGGGCGACGACCACGACATCGAGCGCATCAACAACCTGCTGGAAGAGACCATCGAAGACCTGTCGTACACGAGGGACAACCGCGTCATACAGGCGCTGAACCAATATCCCGTCATTGCCGCCAATGCCCACACGCGCCCCTTCCGCCGCAAGTGGCTGAACGTGCTGACGGGACTGTTCATCCCTACGGGCGTCTTCTTCTACTTCCGCATGCTACGCTACCGCTTCAGGCTGTATAAAGACCTGCAGAGCGTGATACATACCAACAAACGGCTCTTACGCCGGATAGAGGAAAAAATCAAGTAATACATATAAATAAGGTATATAGGAAACATGGAACAACTGAAACTGAATACAATCGAAGAGGCACTGGCCGACTTCAAGGAAGGCAAATTCGTCATTGTCGTAGACGACGAAGACCGCGAGAATGAAGGCGACCTGATTTGTGCCGCCGAGAAGATTACGCCGGAGATGGTGAACTTCATGCTGAAGAACGCCCGCGGCGTGCTCTGCGCTCCCCTCACCATCAGCCGTGCCGAGGAGCTGGAGCTGGCCCACCAGGTGCAGGACAACACGTCGCTGCTGGGCACGCCCTTCACCGTCACCGTCGACAAGATAGAAGGCTGCTCGACGGGCGTCAGCGCCCACGACCGTGCGGCCACCATCCGCGCCCTGGGCGACCCCACATCGACGGCGAAGACCTTCGGCCGTCCCGGACACATCAATCCGCTATATGCCCAAGACAACGGCGTGCTGCGTCGCAGTGGCCATACCGAGGCGGCCATCGACCTGTGTAAGCTGTGCGGCCTCTACCCTGCCGGTGCCCTCATCGAGATTATGAACGACGACGGCACGATGGCACGCATGCCCCAGCTGGTGGCCTTTGCCCAGGAGCACGACCTGAAGATTATCACCATCAAGGACCTGATAGCCTACCGACTGCAGAAGGAGAGCCTGGTGGAGAAAGGCCAGGAGGTAGACATGCCTACCGACTACGGCCACTTCCGCCTGATACCCTTCCGTCAGAAGGCGAACGGTCTGGAGCACATGGCACTCATCAAGGGCGAGTGGAAGAAGGACGAGCCCGTGCTGGTGCGCGTCCACTCGTCGTGCATGACGGGCGACATCCTCGGCTCGAAGCGCTGCGACTGTGGCGAGCAGCTGCACAAGGCCATGCAGAAGATTGAGGAGGAAGGCCGCGGTGTCATCGTCTACATGCAGCAGGAAGGCCGCGGCATAGGTCTGATGAACAAGATTGCCGCCTACAAGCTGCAGGAGGAAGGTCTGGACACCGTCGACGCCAACGTACACCTGGGCTTCAAGCCCGACGAGCGCGACTACGGCTGTGGTGCACAGATACTGCGCATGCTGGGTGTACAGAAGATGCGCCTGATGACCAACAACCCCGTGAAGCGCGTGGGTCTGGAGGCCTACGGACTGGAGATTGTCGAGAACGTACCCATCGAGACGACACCTAACGAGTATAACCTGCGCTACCTGCAGACCAAGAAGGAGCGCATGGGACATACGTTGCATTTGAAGTAAAACAACTCCAAGCTCCAAGCGCGTTGCATCAAGGTAATCATAAAGGTGGGAATCGAAAGATTTCCGCCTTTTTCTTGCTTTATTCGGAAATAATGCTTAAATTTGCAGCGGATACAAGGTAATTATGAAGAGACCGGAAATAGTTAATCAGATTCGTCAGACCATTCAAAGTACGGAGCCAACGGCAACCGCCATACTATATGGTTCAGAAGCACGGGGTGATGCTCGTGCTGATAGCGATGTCGATGTGCTGATTCTATTAGATGGCGACAAGCGAGACTTTCGTCGCGAAGAGGCCGTTTCTGGAGCTTTGTATGACATAGAACTGGCTACAGGAGTTATTATAAGTCCTATGATTATGTTGCGCAAGCAATGGGAAAATCGCCCCTTTAAGACCCCGTTCTATGTGAATGTTATGAATGAAGGAGTTGTTTTATGAAAGAGACATTAGACGATCAAAGTCGTGCATCATTGGTGCAATATCGATTAGAAAGGGCCAAAGAAGCATTAGAAGAGGCAGACATTCTTAAGAAAGAGTCTCATTTCAATGCCGCAGCAAATCGTCTGTATTATGCATGCTTTTATGCGGCATCAGCTCTTCTTATATCTGAAGGTATTGCCGCGCAGACCCATGCAGGAGTAAAAATGATGCTTGGCATGCATTTCGTATCCAAAGGTCTATTGGCTAATGAGCATGGTAAGACTTTCAGCCGTTTGTTTGAAATCAGACATAGTGGCGACTACGATGATTTTGTGTATTGTGACAAAGAACTGATTGAAGAATATCAACCCAAAGCTCAGCGTTTTATTGAAGAAATAGATGAATTGTTAAAGCAATAATAGAAAATATGACTGTAACCATAATAAGATGGTCATGAATTAGCATAATGTTTAACCCATTTTACCCAATAGAACAAGAAACAGACAGTATAAATTTAACTAACGAGCGAAACGCTCATGAGGGAGCTATATAATGGTTTATGACCATGCTTCTCACAGGAGAATGAAATAACAATTTATTAACTCGGCGTTTCTGCTCCCAAACGACTTTTTAATACAACTTGGACTTTAAGTCCTTGTTCTCACTTCACGAAACCGCCAAATATTCGTATCAGAGAACAAGCGATGAAGGGTTCACGCCGTGGGCGTGAATTGTTCGTGCTATTCTTGATACAAGGCGCTTGGCGGTGCCTGTGAGGTGGAAAAGCAAAGAGCAGTTCCGTCCTTTTTCATTTTTCAAGATGAAACATATTAAATTAATAATCTTACTTGCTACTCTATTTAATATTGTAGGGCAAAAAGCAAGTGCATATGATATTGCTGTTGATAATGGAGATGGTGTTACTATCTATTACAATTTTATAAACAATTCGACAGAATTACAGGTTACCTATCAGAGCGTTTCAATTTTTGGAACTCAAGGCTATCATAATAAGAAATCAGTAACAATTCCAAAGAATGTTAATTATGAAGGGAAAACATATAGTGTAACCAGCATAGATGATAATGCTTTCTTTTATTGTCTCGATACAGAGTTTGTTTTTTTACCTAATACAATTAATCACATTGGCAACTATGCTTTTGCTGGTTGTACTAAACTAGAAACTATACAAATGACTCAAAGTAATATAAGGTATATAGGTACTGATGCTTTTAATCTCACTCCGTGGCTTAACAGCAAACCTGATGGAGAGTTGTATATAGGTACAGTTTTCTATAAGTATATGGGGACTATGCCAAATAATACTTATGTATGGATTAAAGATGGGACTACCTGTATATCAGGAAATGCCTTTGAAGATTGTACAGGCTTGGTATCGGTAAATATACCAAACAGCGTGACGATTATTCAAAGTGGGACTTTTAAAAACTGTAGCGGTCTGTCTTCAATAATTATTCCTAAAAGTGTGACAACAATCGAAGATTCTGCATTTTTAGGTTGTAGTGGATTGACCTCCATAAACTTTCCCAACAGTATAACAAGCATTAAAGACAGTGCCTTTCAGAATTGTGGTGGTTTGACTTCAATTACTATTTCGAGCAACATCACAGAGTTTGGCAACTATGTTTTCAAGGGTTGCAATTTACAAAAAGTTGAGATAAATAGTAATATTATCACAGCAAAGGATTATTCTACTGGTTACAATTTGGGAGTCGCATTTGGTGGTCATGTAACAGACTTGGTTTTAGGGAACAAGATAAGCGCTATAGGAGAAAATGCGTTTTATAGTTTTAACGAATTGACATCTGTGACATTCCCTGCTACTTTGTCATATATTGGTGATGGTGCATTTTCAGATATTTCGGAACTGAATGAATTAAAAGTTTCTTGCGATAATCTTGCAGCTTTTGCCAATAATAAAGTCATAGGGCTTATCTATTCGACTTTTGTGAACCAAGATGTTTCACTAGTAGATGGTGATGGGATTGTTATTCATGATTATGTGATTCCTAATAGTGTGACCAGTATTGGAAATAAATCTTTTGCAAGATGTACTGGACTCACAAATATAACTATCCCCAATAGTGTGACAACCATCTGTGACAGCGCATTCGTTTCATGCAGCAATCTGAAATCAGTAACGATGGGTAGTGGAATCAAAAATGTAGGATTTGAAGCTTTCGCGGAATGTCAAAAAATAGAGGAAGTTCATATTAATGACTTGGCCGCATGGTGTAATATAGATTTTAAAACAGGTGCTTATTCTTCATATTATGGTGAGTATATAACCTCATTTTATGCCAATCCGATTGCCGCTAGAGTTGGAGGCTCTGGAATATTTACGGGTGGGGGAGGCGCAACCATTTATCATCAAGGAGAGGCCGTTTCAAACTTAATAATACCCGATGGCATTACAATGATTAAACCTAATGTATTTGCATATAGTAAAATTAAGACGATTACAATACCGTCTTCAATAACCAAAATATGTGAAGATGCTTTTTGCAAGTGTACGAATCTAAATGGGGTTTACATTAATGACATTTCTGCTTGGTGTAACATTGAATTCGTAACTTATTCTAGTTGGCCTAAAAGTTCACTAAAGGCCAATCCCTTGATGTATGCTCATGATTTGTATTTGAATGATAAGAAAATCACCAATCTATCAGTCCCATTTGATGTGAAACAGATTAAACCCTATGCATTCTACAATTGTTCATTAGAATCTGTAGTCCTGCCTAATGGATTAACAACAATAGGAGAATCTGCATTTAGCAATTGCCAGAATCTGATGAGTATTGTGATACCAAATACAGTCTCCACCATCGGAGTAGATGCCTTCGCGAATTGTCTCAGTCTCTACTCTGTCACATCGCTTCTCAATATGCCTTTCAACTTGGATGAGACAGTTTTCCAATACAAAGGAACTCAGTATGATAAAGACATTGTGTATATGGCAGCCACACTTTATGTGCCGCGTGGTCGTGTTCCCATGTACAGTGGTATCCAGGGCTGGCAGAAGTTCCTGAATATTATGGAGACCGATACAAAGTTCAAACTGACTTATATTGTAGATGGAGAAGAATATAAAACTTACGAAATCCAAGCAACAGAGGTCATTACGCCCGAACCTGACCCCTACAAAGAGGGTTGCATCTTCTCTGGTTGGAGTGAAACACCTTACTTGATGCCTGCCCATGATGTGACTGTTACTGGTGCATTTACTATAGATACAGCCATTGATCAGATTATGAGTAATGGAAAGGATGATGCCATGATATACACCATCGACGGCAAGCGGTTGTCAAAGCCTCAGCGTGGTCTGAACATCGTCCGCATGAGCGACGGCACAACGAGAAAGGTTGTAGTGAAGTAATACGACCTTTAACTGAATAAAAGATACCTCGGAGAATCATGACGGTTCGTCCGAGGTGTCTTTGCGTTTTGTGATGCTTTTATCTTACCACGCATACTCTTCGACATAGCTGTCGAAGTGGACTTCCTCTGTCCAGCCGTACTCGCGAAAAAGGGCGCGTATTTCTTCCTGCATGGCTTGAACTCCCCGTCCGAAGGGCTCGGACTGTTTGCGAGCAGCCCATTTGCCGTCGCTGTCAACCGCTGTTGCGTGTGGGGAAATCCGTATAGACAGGTATTTTAATAATAAGGTATTATCAAAAAAAAGAATAAAAGATGGCAGGAATTCAAAATAAATCATTACCTTTGCACGTTGGAATAGAAACACTTAAAGTATAAAAAAGATGGCACAATTATCTGCCCGTTTGCAACGATTGGCACCGTCAGCCACGCTGGCGATGTCGCAGAAGAGCTCTGAGATGAAGGCTCAAGGTATTGACGTGATTAACATGAGTGTGGGCGAGCCCGACTTCAATACGCCCGACCACATCAAACAGGCCGCAAAGATGGCCATCGACGAGAACTACTCGCGCTATTCGCCCGTTCCCGGCTACCCCAATCTGCGTCAGGCCATCGCCCGCAAACTGGAGCGTGAGAACCACCTGCACTACCTGCCCAGCGAGATCCTGGTGTCGAACGGTGCCAAGCAGAGTGTCTGCAATACCGTCATGGCACTGGTGAACGACGGCGACGAGGTCATTATTCCCGCTCCCTACTGGGTGAGCTATCCGCAGATGGTGAAGCTGGCCGGTGGTAATCCCGTATTCGTGGAGGCAGGCTTTGAACAGAACTTCAAGATGACGGCCGAGCAGCTGGAAGCCGCCATCACACCGAAGACACGCATGCTCATCCTCTGTTCGCCCAGCAACCCCACGGGTAGCGTCTATAGCAAGGCCGAGCTGCAGGCACTGGCTGAGGTCATCCTGCGTCACGACAACCTCTTCGTGCTGGCCGACGAGATCTACGAGCACATCAACTACATCGGCCGCCACGAGAGCATCGCACAGTTCCCGGGCATGAAGGAGCGCAGCATCATCGTCAACGGTGTCAGCAAGGCCTACGCCATGACCGGCTGGCGCATCGGCTATATTGCCGCACCCGACTGGATTGTCGCCGGATGCAACAAGCTGCAGGGGCAGTACACCAGCGGACCGTGCTCAGTCAGCCAGATGGCTGCACTGACCGCCTATATCGACAGCCAGCAGTGCGTCGAGGACATGCGCCAGGCCTTTGAGCGCCGTCGCGACCTCATCGTCCGTCTGGCGAAGGACATCCCCGGACTGGAGGTCAACAAGCCCGAAGGTGCGTTCTACCTGTTCCCGAAGTGCTCGTCGTTCTATGGCAAGCAGACGCCCGACGGAAAGACCATCGCCAACAGCACCGATCTGGCCATGTATCTGCTGGAAAAAGGACACGTGGCAACCGTGGGCGGCGACGCCTTTGGCGACCCCGAATGCTTCCGTATGAGCTATGCTACCAGCGACGAAAATATCGTTGAAGCAATGCGTCGTATCAAGGAAGTGTTGGCTGCATTGGCATAAAAATAGGAAATAGCAAGTTAAAAGTTCTTAATTAGGATAAAAGTACGACGCAATTTGTTATCTTTGCCGAGAAATACAAACTTGAAACAAGTATACAAAAAATCTAATATTCATTTTAACAACTAAAAAATTAAAAATTATGGCAACAACGCAAAAGGCTGCAGCCCCAGCCAAAAAGAATTCGGGCTTTGGTGGTGTTAAAGCTGCTTGGATTATTCTCGTAATTTGTGCTATCGCTGGTTATAGCGTATGGTACTTCGTCATGGGTAACCCTGACAACTTCATCGGTGGCGACCGCAGCGGACATCCCGCCAACCTGCTGGGTACCGTCTATAAAGGTGGTTTCGTCGTAGGTCTTATCCTCACACTGTTGTTCACCGTCGTATGCCTCGGTATCGAGCGCTTCTTCGCTATCAAGAGTGCTTCTGGTAAGATGAATCTGGCTAAGTTCACCGCTCAGGTAAAGGACGCTATCCGCAACCAGAACTTCGACCAGGCTCGCGCTCTGTGCGACAAGATGCAGGGTTCTGTAGCTAACGTGGTGCTTGCTTCAATCAATATGTACCAGTCTGTAGAGGGCGAGGCCACTCTGAAGAAGGCTGCCAAGATCGCTAAGATCCAGCAGGCTCACGAGGAGGCTACTCAGCTGGAGATGCCTACCCTGCAGATGAACATGCCTATGGTTGCTACCATCGTATCTCTGGGTACCCTGACCGCTCTGTTCGGTACTGTGCTCGGTATGATCGGATCATTCCAGGCTAACTTCTTCTCAAACAAGATCGACAAGCTGACCTACGCACTCGACGAGATTGGTTTCACCATCGCTGCTACTTACGATTCAAACCACAACGAGGCTTAATTTTTTAACCATTTAAAACTTTATAAACCAGTTTTATTATGGCTAAAGTTAAGATACAGAAAAAAGACATCTGGATTGACATGACGCCTATGTCAGACGTGATGACGCTGCTTCTGTGCTTCTTTATGTTGACATCATTCTTGACGCCAGAACCCATCCAAGTCACCACGCCGAGCTCGGTGTCAGAGGTTAAGATTCCGGAGAGCGATGTCTTGAACATTCTGGTAAGCCCAGAAGGCAAGATATTCCTCGGTACGGAAAACAAGAACTACATGAAGGCCATGTTGGAGACGATGACCGACAAGTTCGGTATCACTCTGAACGCAACACAGCAGAAGCACTTCCTCGAAGATGCTATGGCTGGCGCCCCCATGTCGCAGCTTGCTACTTACCTCAGCCTTGAGCCCGAGAAGATGGGCGAGGCCATCCAGACGCTCGGAATCCCCACCGATAGTATCGATGGCGGAAAGAGCGAGTTCCAGGAGTGGGTGAAGGCCGCCCGCGATGCCAACCCCGACATCCGTCTGGCCATCAAGTGCGACGCTAAGACCCCGTACAAGATGGTGAAGGCCATGATGTCTGAGCTCCAGGATATGAACGAGAACCGTTACCAGTTGATTACTAATCTTAAAACTGCATCGGAGGAATAAGCTATGGCAAAAAAGAATTTGAGTAAGCAGAAAAAGATGGATACCCGCGTGAACTTCACGCCAATGGTAGACATGATGATGCTTCTGATTACGTTCTTCATGCTGTGTACGACGCTGGCTAAGCCTCAGGCTATGCAGTTGACGATGCCCAGTAACGACCAGAACGTAGACGAGCAAGACAAGTCGGTAACGAAAGCCTCTCATACCATCACCCTGTACTTAGGTGCTAACGACAAGATCTGGTATGTTGCCGGTCTGCCCAACTACGAAGATCCCTCCTGTGTTAAGGAGACGAGCTACGGAGCCAAGGGTATCCGCGACGTCCTCATCAAGCACACGACAGAGGAAGGTGTAAACCCCATTGCCCGCATCATGGTAGCTAAGAAAGAGCTCGATGCCCAGAAGACTGCCTACAACAGCAAGATGACTGACGAGCAGTATCAGGAGGCGCTCTCGAGGCTGAAGAAGGGTGAGTTGCCCAACGGCGAGAAGGTACCCACGATGACCGTGATTATCCGCCCGCTGGAGACATCAACCTACGAGAACATGATTGCAGCTTTGGACGAGATGCTCATTTGCAGTATTGATAAGTATGTCATTGACAAGATTGGCCCACAGGATCAGGAACTGATCGATAAGGCCGGTGTCAAGTAACCCTAAAAAGAAGAAAGAACTATGGCAAAAATAGATCTTATTGACAACGGCTGGGTTGACCTCGTATTTGAGGGCAAGAACCATGCCTACGGTGCTTATCAACTGCGCAAAGAGACTGGTAAACGTAACATGAAGGCGCTGCTGGTTATGTTTATCATCGGAGCAGCCATTGCGGCTTTCGTAGCTATCAAAGGTGTCGTGGAGAACGCCATGAAACAGGACGTTGCCATCGAGGCCGATGTAGAGCTGGCACAACTTGCTGAGAAGAAAGAAGCAAAGGTTGAGAAGAAAGAGCAACCGAAGTTAGAGAAAGTTGAAGTAGAAAAGGTGAAGAGCTCGGTGAAGTTCGTTCCTCCTGTAATCAAGAAGGACGACGAAGTGAAGCCGGAAGAAGAGTTGAAGTCTCAGGATGAGCTCAACAAGACCAACACCGCCATCGGTGCGTTCGACGTGAAAGGTAACGACGAAGCTGCAGGTGAAGTGCTGAAGGCTAAGGAAGTTATCGCACAGCCCGAACCCCCGAAGGAGGAAGAGACCAAGGTCTTCGACGTCGTTGAACAGATGCCGTCGTTCCCCGGAGGTCCCTCGGCCCTGTTCGAGTATCTCTCGAAGAACATCAAGTATCCGGTTGTAGCCGAGGAGAACGGTATCCAGGGTCGTGTTATCGTGACCTTCGTCGTTGAGCGCGACGGTTCAATCACCGACGTTCGCGTCGTGAAGTCTGTTGACCCGTCACTCGACAAGGAAGCACAGCGCGTGGTCAAGAGCATGCCTCGCTGGATTCCTGGTAAGCAGAACGGTTCGGCCGTACGTGTGAAGTACACCGTTCCCGTCACCTTCAGACTGCAATAACAACAATGAACAGAAACGCATTCAATAACATTATTGGATTAACACTCATTTTAGGCTTGTTCCTCGCATGTGGGAACAAGCCTAAAAATACTAAGGCCGAGGAGGACTACCAGCGCGCCGCCCGTTACTTTACAGCCGACGAGAGCTTTAGCCCCATCCTCAACGAAGCCTTGGACGTATTCATGTACCGCAGTCCACTCGACACGCTGGAGGCAGAATACACCAACGAACAAGACGCCATCAAGAAGCTGATGAATCTTGAGACATGGCTGGCTTTCACGTCGCGCGACTTCACAGAGAAGGAGCGTCAGAACCTGAAAGACCGAAAATACCTGCCACGCACCATCGTCATTGCCTACGACGGGCTGGCCATCATCGTCAACAATGCCAACCGCGACACCTGCATCACCGTACGCGACTTTAAGCGTATACTGAAAGGCGAGGCCGTCCGTTGGGCCGACATCTACCCGCAGTCTAAGCTGGGGACCATCGACGTCTGTTTCGACAATCCGCTGTCGAGCACCGTGCGCTGGTGTGTTGACTCGCTGCTAGGCGGTCAGGAGATCAAGGCACCCAACATCGGTGCCGTCAAGAACAGTGCAGCCGTGATTGACTATGTCGAGAAGCACGACAATGCCCTCGGCATTATCGGCTCCAACTGGCTGAACGACAGCCGTGACACCACGAATGTCACCTTTAAGAAGAATATCACCGTTATGAAGGTTAGCCGCATGGACACTGCTACAGCATCCAACAGCTGGCAACCCTATCAGTACTATCTATACAACGGCAACTATCCGCTGATACGCACCATCTATGCGCTGCTCAACGAGCCGCGGACCGGTCTGCCCTCGAACTTCGCCCACTTCTGCCGCCTGCCCAAGGGTCAGCTGATTATCCAGAAGTCGGGACTCCTGCCCATTCAGGCAGCCACCAACGTACGTGAAATCTATGTAAACTACTCGAAAGAATAAACTTTTTCGGGTTTGAATCGTCATAGAGGTAAGAGTTGGGAATTTTGAATGAACAATTAGGAATGAAGAATTAGGAGTTATAAACCGTTTAAAAACGAAAATTATGAAAACAATGAAATATCTATTCATCGCAGCGCTGATGACAGGATTCGGCGCTACAGCTATGGCACAGGACGGCTCAAAGGCCGACGTGGATGCCGTCAAGAAGATTATCAGTAGTAAACCCGCCGATCTGGACAAGCAGATGAAGCCGTTCTACAAGGCCAACAAGAAAAATGCCGACAATCTGGTTGCCTTCGGTCGCGAGTTCATGAACGTCAAGGACACAGCAAACGCCAAGGTTTATGCAGACTATGCCCTGCAGGCTTCGAAGAACAAGTGCGCAGGTGCTTTCCTGCTGTTAGGCGACATTGAGGCCCTTGGTGATAATGGCGGTGGTGCTGCTGCCCAGTACGAGCAGGCCATCTATGTGGACCCCAAGAATCCCGATGCCTACTACAAGTATGCGAACGTTTACCGTAAGATCAGCCCCAATGGTGCCGTTGCCAAGCTGGAAGAGCTGCGTGCCCAGCGCCCTGATATCTCCGTTGATGCACTGGCCGGCCGTATCTATTATATGTCTAACGAGTTCGACAAGGCCCTGGCTGCCTACGACAAAGGAGACATGAGCAAGATGGAAGAGCGCGACCTGAGCGACTATGCCATGTCAGCCTTTTTCAAGGGTAAGAACCAGAAAGCCCTTGACATTGCCAAGTATGGTCTGACACGTGCTCCGCGTCATGCTGCCTTCAACCGTCTGGCCTTCTTCAACAGCACTGACCTGAAGAAGTATGACGATGCGCTGGTATATGCCGACGCCCTGTTCAATAAGAGCGACTCAGCTAAGTTCTCTTACTACGACTATGTATACTACGGAAAAGCCCTGAGCGGTGCCAAGCAGCACGAGAAGGCCATTGAGATGTTCAAGAAAGCCCTGGAGCAGGACGACCTCGACAACAAGGCTAAGCGTGCAGGTGTCATCAAGGACCTGTCTACGGCCTATCAGGAGCAGGAGGACTTCCCCAATGCCATCAAGCACTATCAGGAATACCTCAACAATGTCGAGAAGGCTTCTGCCAACGATATCGCCGCCCTGGCCAGCCTGCACATGCAGCATGGTAGCTCTCTGCAGGACCCCGAGGCTAAGAAGGCTGCCTTCCTGAAAGCCGATGCCGTATATAACGACCTCACCAACAAGTTTGAGAATGCTGCAGAGTATGCCACCTTCATGCGTGCCCGTCTGAACACGCAGCTCGACCCCGACTCTAAGCAGGGTCTGGCCAAGCCATACTACGAGAAACTCATCGATCTCATTGCTCCCCGTGCTGATAAGGACGCTACGGAGCGTGCACGCCTCATTGAGTCGTACCGCTACATGATCGCCTACTACTTCATCGTCCAGGACGACAAGGCTACCGCTAAGGACTATGCGCAGAAGCTGATTGAGATTGATCCCGAGAACGAGATTGCCAAGCAGGTGCTCGACGCGACCAAGTAAAGGCATCCCTATCATAACACAGCGCCCGTCTTCGTAATGAAGACGGGCGCTATTGTTTGATATCCATTGATTCTTTATGGCTTCTTCGGATCAGCATGCAGACTTTCTATCGCTCCTGTCAACGGATTCATCTGCAGATGGGTCTGGAAACGCTTAAAGAGATCGGCGCCACGCAACTCGAGGAATCCGAACTGGGGGGCCAGGAACTCAAAGGAGCACAGTTGTTCGTCGTTACGATGCAACGACACCCTGATGCGTCCAGGCACATTGGCATAGATGCCTCTGTTCTTCTTATCCAACGGCTTCTCAAATATGTCTGGCGTAGTGTGATGCAAATCTTCTATAGTCATATAATAAGGTACGCCCGAGAGATCGTCCTTATCCACCAGGCCGATATGCCTTGAGAGACGGAAGAGCACATCCTTGCTAACCTCTTTTTCGGGACATACCGTGATGGTATGTGCTATGGTGTCGCGGGTCAGCGTGCCACGGAACAGTGCCTCCATGGCATCTGCCTGACGGTCTATCTCGTCGAGCATCAACTGTAGCTGGCGGGCATCTTTCGGCATATCGTCTGCTTCGCCGGTAATCAGCTGGCGACGATGAAGCTGCAGGTCTACCAACTGCGAGGCCGTCAGCTCAGCCACCTTGGCCGTACTGCCTGCCGCCAGGATCTCTGCACTCAGATAGCGGCGCGACTGTGGCTGTGAGCGTTTGGCTGACGGAGTGAACGGCACATAGCGCGGAGCCTTCAGCGGTTCAGCATTGATGGCCTGCAGAATGCCATCCTCGCTGACATGCACCTCAGCCGTCTCACACTTGCCGCCCTTGAATCTGACGGCAAAACACTTCGACGTATCCCTGACCGCCGTCTGTTCGACGACACAGTCTATCAGCCGGTAGGTTTCTTCCTCGGCCTGCTCAATCTCGCTCAGCTGCAGGTAGCGCTCCGCATATTTGGCGAAAATTCCCGGACGATAAGTCGTCTTCTCTATCAACAGATGAAATTTCAGCTCCGTCTTGGGCAGGAAGTAGATGATGCCTTCAGGTGTACGTCCCGCCTTGACGGGAGTAGACTCCGGCTGGGCTACCGCCATAGCGGCAAAAAACAAAAAGGCTGTGGTTAGTAGCTGTCTCATACCGTCGCAAACAATGGTTATTCCTTGATTCTCTTGAAGGCCTGGGGCAGATAATTGATGATATCTCCAGCAATCAGACTTTCCTGCCCCAACTCTTGTGCTGCCAAGTCACCAGCGAGACCATGGAGATAAACACCCACCACGCAGGCTTCTTGAGGCTTGTAGCCACGGGCAAGCAGTCCGGTGATGATGCCTGTCAGCACATCGCCACTACCTGCAGTAGCCATGCCGGCATTACCTGTCGGATTGAACAGCACATGTCCGTCGGGACAGCACACGGCCGTATAGCGGCCCTTCAGCACCACATATCCCTGCAGACGCTCCGCCAGATTGCTGGCCTTGGTCAGCCGCTCATAGCTATCGGCAGAATGACCTTCCAGGCGGTCGAGCTCTTTCGGATGTGGCGTCAGAATGATACCCTTCGGCAACTGCTGCAGCCACGCGCGACGGTTCGCCAGGATATTCAGGGCATCGGCATCGACCACGACAGGACACTGCGTACGGCGCAGTTGGGCAATCAGCGCAATAGCCGTCTGCTCGCTCTGTCCCAGTCCAGGGCCTATGCCCAATGCATGGTAGTCGTCCATATCTACGGGTTCGGTAAACATGGTCTCTTCCGATCCACACTGTACAATGGCCTCAGGGATAGACATCTGGATGACAGGGAGATTTCTTCTGGGTGAGTTCACGGTCACCTTGCCGGCTCCTGAGCGCAGACAGGCACGGGCTGCCAAGACGGCTGCGCCAGCCATGCCGTAGCTGCCTGCTATCAACATGGCACTACCCATCTGTCCCTTGTGGGCAAATGCCGGACGGTCCAGCATCAGCGAGCGCATGTCGCGCTCCTCTACTAACGTATATGGTGCGTCTATCTTCTCGATACCCTCCTGACTCAGTCGGATATCCAACACACGCAGTTGACCAAGATACTGCTGATTCTCAGCAAAGAGGAATGCCAGCTTCAGCTGTTGCAGAGTCAGCGTCACCGTTGCACGAATAATGTTGGCACGTATGTTATAAGTATTGTCCTCAGTCATCAGACCCGACGGCACATCGATGCTCACCACCTCTGACGGCGACTGATTGATATACTTCACCAGCGAGGCAAAGCCTCCAGCCAATGGCTTGTTCAGCCCCGAACCGAAAAGACCATCGACGACCAGCATACCTTCATTCAGATAGGGTGGTTCAAACTCTTGCATCACCTCGACGAACTGCTTGATGCGTTTGCAGTCCTGCAGGCGTTTCTTATTGGCCATACAGTCGGGCGACAGATGTCCGCTAATGTTAAACAGGTAGACCTGCACCTGGTAGTTTTCCTCGGCCAACATACGTGCCACTGCCAAGGCGTCACCTCCATTGTTTCCCGGTCCGGCAAACACCACGACAGGCACCGTTGCCGACCAACGTTCCATAATGGCACGCGTCAAAGTTTTGCTTGCGCGCTCCATCAAATCAAGACTCGAAACAGGTTCGTTCTCGATGGTATATTTGTCCAGCTCATGTATCTGAGCACTTGTAAATATCTTCATTATGGTGCAAAAATACGAAAAATATGCTAATCAATACCTATTCTTTGCCGAAAATTTAGTAATTTTGTAGCAAAATTAATAATTATAGGCTATGAGCATTGTAAAAATCAAGGACAAAACGTTCAAAACGTCCATCCCGGAAGCAGAGATTCTGCAACACATCAAGGCCGTTGCCGCACGAATCAACAAGGACATGGAGGGCAAGAATCCACTGTTCCTCGCCGTGCTTAACGGGTCGTTTATGTTTGCCGCCGACCTGATGAAGGAAATCACCATTCCCTGCGAGATATCATTTGTCAAGCTGGCGTCCTATCAAGGCGTGCTGTCTACTGGTAAGGTACGCGAAGTCATCGGTCTGAACGAAGACATCAACGGACGCACCGTCGTCATCGTTGAGGACATCATCGACACGGGGCGCACCATGCACCAGATGCTTGACTCGCTACAGACGCGCAATCCTGAGGCAATACATCTCTGCACGCTCTTTGTCAAGCCCGACAAGATTGAGGAGCCATTAGACATCGAGTATGCTGCCTTCACCATTCCCAACGACTTTATCGTAGGCTATGGACTGGACTACGACCAGCAGGGACGCAACCTCCGGGAGATTTACACGCTTGTAGAATAAACACACACACCCAATGAGAGAAATTAAACTGCCGCATCTGCCCAGTGATGTCGAGGAGCGTAAAAGCGACCTCCTGACTGACCTGTGGTATAAAGGCAAAGAAACACAAATTAAACCAGACAAACAAGAAAAGCGTATTCAGATGAAGAACATCGTGATTTTCGGTGCCCCAGGTTCAGGTAAGGGCACACAGAGTGACTTAATTATCGAGCAGTACGGCCTTGGCCATATCTCTACTGGCGACGTGCTGCGCAATGAGATCAAGAAAGGAACCGAACTGGGTAAGACTGCCCAGCAGTTTATTGACAACGGACAGCTGATTCCCGACGATCTGATGGTCAGCATCCTTGCCAATGTCTACGACTCGTTCGGTCGTGGCCATAAAGGCGTTATCTTCGACGGCTTCCCCCGCACCATTCCGCAGGCTGAAGCCCTGAAGCAGATGCTTAGTGAGCGTGGTGACAAAATTGCCGCCATGATTGAGCTCGACGTACCTGAGGACGAACTGATGAAGCGTCTGATTCTGCGCGGACAGCAGAGTGGCCGTGCTGACGACAACGAGGAAACCATCAAGAAGCGCCTGGTCGTCTACCATTCTCAGACCCAGCCCCTCATCGAGTGGTATGCCAACGAAGGTCTGCACCACCACATCGACGGTCTCGGCACGCTGGAGCGTATCTTCGCAGACATTAAGAAGGTGATTGATAACCTATAAGGACTATGGGGCCCATGAGCCCCATTAGCCCCATGAGATAAGAAAATATGGAAAGTAACTTCGTAGACTACGTCAAGATATACTGTCGCAGCGGCAAGGGCGGCAAGGGTTCTATGCACTTGCGCCACGTGAAGTACAACCCTAACGGCGGCCCCGACGGGGGTGACGGCGGCAAGGGTGGCAGCATCATCCTGCGCGGCAATCACAACTACTGGACGCTGCTGCACTTGAAGTACGAGCGCCACATCTTCGCCGAACATGGTGGCAACGGCGGACGCGACAAGTGTCACGGCACCGACGGCAAGGATGTGTATATCGACGTGCCCTGTGGAACGGTTGTTTACAATGCCGAAACAGGCAAGTATGTCTGCGACATCACCTACGACGGTCAGGAGATTGTGTTGCTCAAAGGTGGCCGCGGTGGCTTGGGCAATTACCAATTCCGCACCGCCACCAATCAGGCACCGCGCTATGCACAACCTGGTGAGCCTATGGAGGAGATGACCATCATCCTTGAGCTGAAGCTGCTGGCCGACGTCGGACTGGTGGGCTTCCCCAATGCCGGCAAGTCTACGCTGCTGGCGTCGCTGTCGAATGCCCGTCCGAAGATTGCCAACTATCCGTTTACCACCATGGAGCCCTCGCTGGGCATTGTGGGCTACCACGACAACAAGTCGTTTGTCATGGCCGACATCCCCGGTATCATCGAGGGGGCTGCCGAAGGCAAGGGGCTTGGTTTGCGCTTCCTGCGCCATATCGAGCGCAACTCGCTGTTGCTGTTTATGGTGCCGGGCGATACCGACGACATCAAGCGCGAATATGAGATATTGCTCGACGAGTTGCGCCGCTTCAATCCCGACATGCTCGACAAGCACCGCGTGCTGGCCATCACCAAGTGTGACCTGCTGGACGCTGAACTCGTGGAGATGTTACGCGAGACACTGCCCGACGACCTGCCCTGTGTATTTATCTCGGCCGTAGCCAACCAAGGCCTCAACGAGTTGAAGGATGTGCTGTGGCGTGAGCTCAATGCTGACAGCAACAAACTGGCTGCCGTGATGGCCGAAGACACGCTGGTACACCGCGACAAGGACATGACACGCTTCCTGGAGGAGCTGGCCGACGAGGGCGAGGACGAAGACATCGAATACATCGATGACATAGAAGATGTCGACGATTTTGAAGACTTAGACGACTTTGAATACGAGGAGGACGAGCCATGAGACTGCGTCACCTGTTGATTTCCACCACGCTGACGCTCACGCTCACGGCCTGTGCACAGACCAAGTTTACAGCCCTCGAGCAACAGCAGATCAGCATAGAAGACACCACGCTCTTCGAGCGTTATGATGCCTTCACCGTCGACTTTGCCGCCATGCGCGACAAAGACTACAGCTTTCCGCTGCCAGTCGGTAAGGCCCGTCAGGTGAAAGACTATATGGTGGAGATTGACACGCGCCGTGGTGATGCCGTCAAGGCGATGTTTCCTGGTGTGGTGCGCCTGTCGCGCAACAATCCAACCTTCGGCAACGTCATCGTCGTACGCCACGACAACGGCCTGGAGACGGTCTATGGCAACAATGCCCAAAATCTGGTGAAGTCGGGCGACCGCGTAAAAGCTGGACAGACCATTGCCATTGTCGGCAGCAATCACCAACGCACCTACAGTCTGTTCGCCATCATGGTGAACGGACGACGCATTAATCCTGAGACCATCATCTCGCTGGAGAGCCACCAGCTGCGCCCGCAGACGCTGCTTTTCCAGCGCACGGCCGACTGGAAGGTCGACATCAGCGTACTCCGCCAGCCCGTCATCGAGCAGCAGGCACCGCTACAATGGTGGAGCTATCCCCTACCCGACGCCAAGGTCATCAGTCCCTATGGCAAGCGCGGTGGACGACGCCACACAGGTGTAGACCTGAAGACCAAGGCCAACGACGAGATACGGGCAGCCTTCGACGGCGAGGTCGTCTTCTCCGGTCCCTATTCGGGCTATGGAAATCTGGTGCGCATTCGCCACGACAACGGCCTGGAGACCTACTACAGCCACAACAGCAAGAATCTGGTGAAGGCCGGCGAACAGGTCAAGGCTGGACAAGTCATTGCACTGACCGGACAGACGGGACGTGCCTCTACGCCTCACCTGCATTTCGAGACGCGCATCAACGGACAGCCCGTCAATCCCAATACCTATTTCGACCACGCCACCCACTCGCTGCGCCTCGACGCTTTCAGCAAGAAGAAGGACGGCTACGTCATCAAACGGCGCTGATTACCCGTCTATACGCCAGCAAGAGAAACAACCGCTTATGAGTGCCAATATCCCACAGGAGTTCAACAACTTTTTCCTGAAAGATGTGTCGTTTGTCAACCTGATGACACGCCGCATCTTCAACATATTGATTGTCGCCAACCCCTACGACGCCTTCATGCTCGAGGACGACGGCCGCATCGACGAGAAGATTTTCGACGAGTACTCGGAATTGGGTATGCGCTATCCACCGACGTTCACACAGGTGTCGACGACGGAAGAGGCCAACGAGGTGTTGAAGACGACAGATATCGACCTGGTCATCTGTATGCCGGGTAATGCCGACAACGACGCCTTTGCCGTAGCCCGCGACGTCAAGCAGGTGGCGCCACAGGTGCCCTGCGTGGTGCTCACACCTTTCTCACACGGTATCACCAAGCGCATTGAGCACGAGGACATGTCGATCTTTGACTATGTATTCTGCTGGCTGGGCAATACGAACCTCATCCTCTCTATTATCAAGCTGATTGAGGACAGGATGAACATCGACCACGACATCAACGAGGCCGGTGTACAGATGATTCTGCTCGTCGAAGACAATATCCGTTTCTACTCTTCGGTGTTGCCGAACCTCTATAACTACATCTTGGCGCAGTCGAAGAACTTCTCGACAGAGGCGCTGAACCCCCACGCTGCTGCCCAGCGCAAGCGTGGCCGCCCCAAGGTGGTGCTCGCCACCAACTATCAGGAGGCCATGGAGTGGTACGAACGTTATCACGACAACGTGCTGGGCGTCATCAGCGACACGCGTTTTCCCATGCAGGCCCATGAAGGGCGCCTGTCACATGTCGAGGAGGGCGACGCCGAGGCTGGTCTGAAACTGTTGCGCGAGATACGTCGTCGCGACGAGTATGTGCCACTCATCCTGCAGAGCTCCGAGATTATCAACAAGGAGAAGGCCGAGCGTGAGGGCTTCCGCTTTGTCGACAAGAACTCGAAGAAGATGAATGTCGACCTGCGCCAGCTCATTGAAGAGCACATGGGCTTTGGTGATTTCGTCTTCCGCGACCCAAAGACACGCAAAGAGGTGGCCAGAGTATCGACGCTGAAAGAGCTGCAAGACATCATCTTCCAGATTCCCGCCGACTCGTTCCAATATCACGTGTCGCGCAACCACATGAGCCGCTGGCTCTGTGCCCGCGCCATCTTCCCCGTCAGCCAATTCCTGAAGACCGTCACATGGCATAAGCTACAGGACCTGGACGCCCACCGACAGATTATCTTCGACGCCATCGTGCAGTATCGCCGCATGAAGAATATAGGTGTCGTGGCCGTCTTCGACCGCTTGAAGTTCGACCGCTATGCCCACTTTGCACGCATCGGCGACGGTTCGCTGGGCGGTAAGGGCCGTGGCCTGGCGTTCCTCGACAACATCATCAAGCGTCACCCTGAGCTGAACCAGTTTGGCAATGCCACCGTACAGATTCCGAAGACCGTCGTGCTGTGTACCGATTTCTTCGACGAGTTCATGGACAAGAACAACCTGTGGAGTATCGCGCTGAGCGACGCACCCGACGAAGAGATACTCAGCCACTTTATGCGGGCCCAGCTGCCCGACGCGCTGATCGCCGACTTCTTCACCTTCTTCGAAGCCATCAAGGCACCTATTGCCGTGCGTTCGTCGTCGTTGCTCGAAGACTCGCACTACCAGCCGTTTGCAGGCATCTACTCGACGTACATGATACCTTATCTGGACGACAAGTACGAGATGCTGCGCATGCTGGCCTGTGCCATCAAGGGCGTCTATGCGTCGGTATACTACAAGGACTCGAAGGCCTACATGACTGCCACGTCGAACGTTATCGACCAGGAGAAGATGGCCGTCATCCTACAGGAGGTCGTCGGCCAACAGTACGGCACGCGCTTCTACCCCACCTTCTCGGGTGTGCTGCGCTCGCTGAACTACTACCCCATCGGCGACGAGACGGCCGAAGAGGGTATCGCCTCGCTGGCACTCGGACTGGGCAAATACATCGTCGACGGCGGACAGACGCTGCGCGTGTCGCCCTACCATCCTACGCAGGTGTTGCAAACCAGCGAGATGGAGACAGCGTTGCGCGAGACACAGACACGCTTCTATGCCCTCGACATGTCGCATGTCGGCGACGACTTCAAGGTCGACGACGGCTTCAACATCCTGAGCCTCCGTGTAAAAGAGGCCGACAAGGACGGCTCGCTGCAAGGCATTGCCTCGACCTTCGACCCTGTCGACCAGATTATCCGCGACGGTCTGTACGAAGGCGGCCGCAAGGTCATCTCCTTTGCCGGCGTATTGAAGTACGACATGTTCCCACTACCGAAGATTCTGCAACTGGCCCAACAGCTTGGCGCCGAAGAGATGCGCCGTCCTGTCGAGATTGAGTTTGCGTGCAACCTTAACAGAGGTGAGGGACAAGAGGTAACCGGCGAGTTCTATCTGCTACAGATTCGTCCTATCGTCGACTCGAAACAGGTGCTCGACGAAGACCTCGCCGCCATCCCCGACGAGCAGTGCCTGCTGCGTTCGCACAACTCGCTGGGCCACGGCATCTCGGAAGATGTCGTCGACGTGGTGTATGTCAAAACCGACGACGACTTCACCGCTGCCAACAACCCACAGATAGCCTGCGAGATAGAAGAGATCAACCGCCGCTTCCTGGCTGACGACAAAAACTACATACTCATCGGTCCGGGCCGTTGGGGATCGAGTGACCCCTGGTTGGGCATCCCCGTCAAGTGGCCCCACATCTCCGCTGCACGCGTCATTGTCGAGGCCGGTCTGAAGAACTACCACGTAGACCCCTCGCAGGGCACCCACTTCTTCCAAAACCTCACCTCGTTTGGCGTCGGCTACTTCACGGTGAACACCTATACGGGTGACGGTGTACTGCAGAAAGACGTCCTCGACAGCATGCCCGCCGTCGAAGAGACGCAGTATGTGCGCCACGTCCGCTTCGGCCATAATATCAGACAGTTTGATATGCCTATAAATAGCTGCCTGAGGGCGTCGTATTGCACTCTGACCAAGGATAATACATTGAATATTATAATAACGAGAGAATAAAACTGAGGCTTAATGGCATGTCGCCCGTACAATACAGGAAGATGCTTACTGCTTCGATTGTTTAACTGTCCAAACTTTGGGGTTCACTTCAAAACCTGTCCCTCCGATTCTTAAAATAATGACGGTTCCTGCGATCATTTTTGATCAACGGAACCGTCCCTATGATTCCGTACACAGGTGATGTAGCTAAAGGTATAGAGTTATATGAGAGTTTAAAGGCAATGTTACATCCCGCAAGTGTAGAGCGTGATATATTGGATATGGATATTGCTCAATTGAAGGAAGTTGTAAAATGATAAAACTTACATTGCCTCCAAAACCTGTAGAATTGACAAAAGATAAACAGGTGGAACTAACTAGCAAATTCAAGGCGAATCCGAAAGCAGAAGTCTGGAAACAATCTTGGATTGTCACGCCATTAATGACTATGACTTTTGGAAAATGTGCTTATTCTGAAATGCGACTAGGGGAAGAAGGTAAATACGCACAGATAGAACATTTTTACCCCAAAAGTAGATATCCAAATGAAGTCGTTGAATGGGGAAATCTTATTCCAAGTTGCAATGTATGTAACTCGAAGAAATCCACTCTTGACACCAAAAGGACTCCGATCGTTAATCCACTTATAGACAACCCAAAAGATTTTTTCTATATCAAGAATGGACGTTTAAATGCTAAAGATATTCATTGCGTTAAGGCTGTTAACACATTGATATATTGCGACTTGAATAATACTGATCAATTTAGGAAAAAGAGGTTGGCTATAGAAGCTTATCTTAAAAAACGACTGAAAGAAATTGTTGACACCTTTCCTTTTGATAAAGACCGATGGAGAAATGAATTGTTGATTTTAATGAAGGAAAGTGGAAGAACTGCCGCTTATTCAGCAACGAAATCTACATTTATTCTATCAAACTCAGATTACCTACAATTCAAACAACAACTTATTGAAGCCAACCTGTGGGATAAACGATATTATGAGGCAGAAGAAGAGCTGAAATATTGTTCACTACCTATATAATATTTAGACGAGAAGCCTATTCAAATTTGGATAGACTTCTCATCCAAATGGAGACATCGGAGTTTTATTGCATAACGACCTTAATAGTCTTATTACCAATTTTGACGATGGCGATTTCGCCACGTCTGAGTCCAGTCGCTATTGAGGTCGAAGTACCAAGAACATTGGCAGAGCCAACCATTAACCCAGAAGCCGCATATACTATAATCTTATCTCTATCAGCAACTCCAGAGATGGTCATAGTTCCATTATTGCTCTGAATAAGAATCGGATTTCCTCTTGCTTCAACCACGTCGATTGTCATTCCTTCTGTTCTAGGATCTGCTTCAAGCCAGCAAAGAGTAGCGGTTGTCACATCGCTATTCTCATAACCTATGGCTGTGGCATAGACTGTTACAACATAGCTAGCTGTCAGTGAGATTTCATTACTATAATATGTCTTGATGTCAGTATCACTAATCGTGGCAACGAATTCAGCTCCTTCGGTTTCACATGAGAAAGTAAGCTTTCCATGGGTATAGCTGATAGATGGCTTAGAACACTTAGGGGTTTCAGGAGTTTCCCCAGTCAATGCCACAATATTTCCAAAGTATTTCCAAGGTACGGTATTCTTAAAATCATTTACCAAATTACTTTTTACATGGAGATTCGCATATTCTATATAAGATTCCCTAAAGGTATATTCATTTGCCCATGGCACTTGGTTTGTATAGCAATAAAAATCAGCAAGTTCCTTACATTTCTCGAAAGCACCTTCACCTATAGACCATAGATTGTCACATTCTGCAATTGTAATTGTTTTCAAACCATCGCATTCATAAAATGCACTTTTGCCGATGGAATTAACACTACAGGGAATTGTAAGTTCTTTTAAAGATTTACAATAGCCAAAAGACCATTCCCCTATAGAACTTATGTTATTGGGAAAATCAATTCTTTCCAAACTACTACAGGAGAAAAAAGCACCTTCTCCAATAGAAGTAACGGTATTGGCAAATATAACCGTCTTTAATTTGCTGCAACCATCGAAAATTCTTGAACCGATGGCAGAAACACCATTTTCAAATGTCGCAGAAACAAGATTCTCGCATCCTCGGAAAACAAATCGTCCCATGGAAGTTACACTTCCAGGGATAGTAACTGAAGTCAGACTACTACAACCAGCAAATGCATTTTCGCTAATTGAAGTGACATTAGATGGAATAACGAGTTCGGTAACTTTTTCACCATTCAGATACAAATCAGAATTGTTTAACGGATTACTTCCTCCATAAGTATTGAATTCGATTTTGCACCATGATGCAAGATCTGAAATAAAGACCGATTCAATATTGTAGCAATAATCAAAGACCTGGTTTGATATTGTTTGAATACCATTTCCAATAGTAATTTTTCTTAGTCTTTGGCAATAATAGAACGCAGCATGTTCAATTGTTGTTACTGAATTGGGAATCTCAACAGAAGTGATATTTGCATGCATAAATGCTGATGTTGCTATCGAAACAACTGTATAACTTTCACCCATATAATTGAAAGATTCAGGTATAATAATCTCACCTTTGTAATTTCCTTCTGGATGACTTGTGACTTTAGCTAGATGGCCTTTCGCGATTAAATCATAATAAATGCCTTCTACTTCTACAACATCTGCATTTGCCATCATAGGCAAGAACATTAAAAATGCAATAAGTACTTTCTTCATATCATACACGTTTTAAGTTTATCTAAAAGAAATGCGCAGGACATTCCCACGCATTCCCAGCTCACCACAAGCTACTCCTACAGTCGAAACGCCTGCGCACTATGCGCCGACGCCCTTGTGGAGTTTGGCTCTTTTGTTCGAGGTGGTGAATGGGAATGTCAGAGCCCAATATGTCTTTTGTTCCGAAGAACAATTGCAAAGGTACAAAAAAAATCCGTTATCCTATCATTTGTATCGGAAAAATTGCATTATTTTGCACATTGAGAATCACGGGGTCTCTAAGTTTGCACT
The DNA here is from genome assembly GCA_902760345.1 of uncultured Bacteroidales bacterium. Classification (GTDB taxonomy): domain Bacteria; phylum Bacteroidota; class Bacteroidia; order Bacteroidales; family Bacteroidaceae; genus Prevotella. Next base: position 32,365 of record CACWFY010000044.1, read on the forward strand.
CTGATAGAGAATATCAGTGAAGAATTTGCTCAATACCGGCCAATTCCTTACCTTTGTTGTCAGAAGGAGGAAAAGGCCGACTCCTTCATTAAAGACGGTACAAAGGTATGAAAAAAATCTTTATTGGCATCGATTTCTCGAAGGAAAAGTTTGAGGATCACGGGGTCGGTTCTACTGATCACTTTTTGAAGTTTCTGTATTACACATTGTTCTTAACTCCCCATGATCCTTTCCCAATATCTCTCGTGCCAAGCGAGTAAGTTCGTCGGTGTCTATTTTCTCCAACGTCACGACTTCTGGTTCAAGATCGAGCAGGAACTGCATATATGTGGGGAGGGTCAGGAGATCGCCATCGCGGCCTATGTTGTAGTCGCCAAACTTGATGAAATGCTTCACGCCGTATTTCTCGGGATGTTTCCTAACGGTGGAGATGCTTTTGGCCTGTGCTGTTTTGGCTTTCACCTCTACAGGCACACACTCGCCCTTGTAGCGGATGAGGAAATCCAGCTCCATACCGGAGTCTTTCTGAAGGTAGTAGAGGCTTTGGCCTTTTTTGATAAGCGTATCAGCCATCAGATTCTCATAGATGGCTCCTTTGAAACCACCCAGATTGCCTTGCAGAATGTCGGCCCTTGTAGCACCGCCCAACATCGCAACGAGCATTCCAATGTCGGCGGTATAGACCTTGAACACATTGTCTATCGCGTTGCCCTCCAACGGCAGGCCGGTAATGTTGGAGTTGTAGCATCGGCGAATGATGTCGGCATCTTCCAACCATTGCAGCGAGTCTTTGTAGAACACACCACGACCGCCACTCTCTACTTTAGAGTACTGGTACTTTTTATTTTCTTTGGCCAGTTGCTTAGGGATGGCATTGAAGCAGGCACGAATGTGGGGTTTGTCCTTGTCTTCGGCATACTTCACCATATCCGAACGATACTCCTTGAGGATGGATTTCCAAACCTCGTTCACCTCATTCATGTTCCCCGTCTCTATCAGGGCATTGACAGCAGCAGGGAGTCCGCCTACGGCAACATAACGGTACAGCAGCGTTTTCATGGCCACATGGATGCCCTCTGGTACGGGTTTCTCCTCTGCCAGACAACGCTTCAGCACATCGATGATTTCCTCGCTCATGTTGTTTGCCCAAAGGAACTCCTCAAAGTCGAGCGGGTACATCTCGACAATCTGTTCATAGCCCACAGGAACTGAATTACTGCCCTTATTCTGCTTGGCAACTTTTCTTGTGCGCTTCTTTTTTTCATCCTGGCCGTAGCCCTGCACACCAAGCAACGAACCAGTGGCAATGATGTCATAGCGACCATCCTCCTTGAAGAATTTCAGACTTGTGCGGGCTTCAGGGCAGTCCTGAATCTCGTCGAGAATAATGCACGTCTCGCCAGGAACAAACTTGGCATTGCGCATCTGAGCCGACAAGTTGAGGATGATGGTGTCGGCATCCTTAGACCCGTAAAAGGCCGTCTTTCTTTCCTCTTGCTTGAAGAAGTTGATATAAACAACGTGCTCATAGTTCTCTTCAGCAAACTGCTGTGCAATGAAGGTCTTACCGCATTGGCGTATACCCATTATAACCAGCGGCTTGTGGTTCGGACGCTCTTTCCACTCTTTTAATGTCCCTGTTATTCTTCTTCTTAGTGCCATAATACATCAATTTTGGTGCAAAGATACATTTTTCCAGCGACTTTTGCAATAGTTGATGTCATTTTTCCAGCGACTTTTAACTATTTTAATGCTTTTTCCCTAGTGTATTTCTTATTAGATCATGGGGTCGGTTGATCATGGGGTCGGTTCTTCTATGTTGCAAACCAAATAATTGGTCCATCTTTTAGCATTGTTTAATCGTTTTATTGTTGTTTTTACTTTAATTTACACAT
>CACWFY010000045.1 GCA_902760345.1 uncultured Bacteroidales bacterium
TAAAAGAATTCTGAAACTCACTCGCGGTTACTTTGGTGCCCGCAAGAATGTTTGGACAGTAGCCAAGAACACTTGGGAGAAGGGTCTTACCTATGCTTACCGCGATCGTAAGAACAAGAAGCGCACTTTCCGTGCCCTGTGGATTCAGCGTATCAACGCTGCTGCTCGTCAGGAAGGTTTGAGCTATTCTGCACTCATGGGTAAGTTGGCTAAGGCTGGTATCGAGATTAACCGTAAGGTTCTTGCCGACCTGGCTCTTAACAACCCCGAGGCTTTCAAGGCTATCGTAGCTAAAGTAAAGTAAGACGTAATAGGCAAGCAATCATTACAAAGGGAACATTTCCGAAAAAAAGTTCGGAAATGTTTCTTTTTTTTGTTTTTATTTGTTACCTTTGCAATCAACTATTACCAGGAAGCAAACAAAATAATCTTAAATATAATAACAAAAACTGCTTATGTCACAAATTATCGGACACATTTCGCAGATTATCGGTCCTGTTATCGACGTTTATTTCGATACCAAAGGACTTGATGCAGAGAAGGTTTTGCCCAAAATTCATGAAGCATTGAAGATTGAGCGCTCCAATGGCAGTCAACTGGTTGTTGAGGTTCAGCAGCATATTGGCGAAGATACCGTACGCTGCGTGGCTATGGACAATACAGACGGTCTGCAGCGTGGATTGGAGGCTGTACCTACAGGGTCGCCTATTCAGATGCCTTCCGGTGAACAAATCAAGGGTCGTATGCTGAACGTTATCGGCCAGCCTATCGACGGTATGCAACAACTCGACATGGATGGTGCTTATCCCATTCACCGTGAGGCTCCGAAGTTCGAGGAGTTGTCTACCACCAAGGAGATTCTGGCAACGGGTATCAAGGTCATTGACCTGTTGGAGCCCTACCTGAAGGGTGGTAAGATCGGTCTGTTTGGTGGTGCTGGTGTGGGTAAGACGGTGCTCATCATGGAGCTCATCAATAACATTGCCAAGGGCCACAACGGTTTCTCTGTCTTTGCCGGAGTCGGTGAGCGTACTCGTGAAGGTAACGACTTGATTCGTGAAATGATTGAGTCGGGTGTCATCCGCTATGGCGAAAAGTTCCGTGCTGCTATGGAAGAAGGCAAGTGGGACCTGAGCCTTGTCGACCCCGAGGAACTGAAGAAGAGTCAGGCCACCCTGGTGTATGGACAGATGAACGAACCCCCCGGTGCCCGTGCCTCTGTAGCCTTGTCGGGACTGACCGTTGCCGAAGCTTTCCGTGATGGTGGCGGTAAGGACGGCGGTGCTGCTGATATCCTATTCTTCATCGACAACATCTTCCGTTTCACGCAGGCTGGCTCTGAGGTATCTGCTCTGCTGGGCCGTATGCCGTCAGCCGTAGGTTACCAGCCCACGCTGGCTTCTGAAATGGGAACCATGCAGGAGCGTATCACCTCTACCAAGTCAGGTTCTATCACTTCCGTACAGGCTGTCTATGTGCCTGCCGACGACTTGACCGACCCTGCACCTGCTACGACGTTTACCCATTTGGATGCTACCACTGTGTTGGATCGTAAGATTGCCGAGCTGGGTATCTATCCTGCCGTTGACCCACTGGGTTCAACCTCACGTATCCTCGACCCGTTGGTGGTTGGCAAGGCTCATTACGATTGTGCCCAGCGCGTAAAGGAGATTCTGCAGCGCTACAAGGAGTTGCAGGACATCATTGCCATTCTCGGTATGGACGAGCTTTCAGACGAGGACAAGTTGACGGTGAACCGTGCTCGTCGTGTACAGCGTTTCTTGAGCCAGCCGTTCGCCGTGGCTTCTCAGTTCACGGGTCTGCCTGGTGTGATGGTGCCCATCGAAGAGACCATCAAGGGCTTCAATGCTATTCTCGACGGTGAGGTCGACGACCTGCCCGAGCAGGCATTCCTGAACGTGGGAACCATTGAGGATGCTAAGGAGAAAGCTAAGAAACTTCTGGAAGCAGCCAAAGGTTAATGCATAATTCATAATTCATAATTATTATGCTTAAGCTGAAAGTAGTATCTCCTGAAAGGATAGAGTTCGAAGGTGAGGTAGAGAGCGTGCTGGTGCCAGGAACCATGGGCCAGTTCCAGATTCTCCTCAACCATGCACCTATCATCTCGTCGCTCGACAAGGGTAGGGTGGTCTATGCCCTTCCTGGCGGTGAGAAGAAGTCGCTCGACATTAGTGGCGGCTTCGTTGAAGTGCAGAAGAATGTGGTCAGTCTTTGTGTTGAGTTGAACGAAGCATGAACAAGCGTGAATTGAAAGAGAAGACCATACTCTATGTATCGCAGGTCGTATCCCTGTCGATTGTGTTGTGGTTTGCCTTCAAGATCTGGGGCGATGCCTCGGTTCAGACTCCGTCTTTCGTCGGATGTCTTTTCACGATGTTCTTCTATGTCATTGACGGCTGTGTCTGGTTCTGGGTGGCGTTACGCCATAAGGACTATCTCACCCAGTTCTTCACTGGTACTTCAGGACTGCGTTTTCTGCTGACGCTGGCGATTGTCGGAATCTATTATATGGTGGCTGGCAATGCAGGAATGATGACCTTCCTCTTGGTGTACATCGCTTACTATTTAGTACTGCTGATACACCATAGCATCTTCTTTTCAAGAGTATCTAAACGAGTATAACGAGTTTATATAGAATAAGTTAAATGAAACAATTTAAGTCAATATGTCTCTTGCTGGCGCTGCTGACTCTACCATTGGCTGCTCAGGCTGGTGAGCATCAGGAAGGCGAGGAGCTGAACATCCCTGAGATAGTGCTCCACCACCTGGCCGATGCTTACGAGTGGCACATTGTCAGGGACATCAGTTTGCCGCTACCTATTATTATACGTAGCGAGACAACTGGTCAGTGGCATTTCTGCACGGAGCACTCTCTGCCCGAGGGATTCTTCTTCAACGAAGAGGCACATGGCAAGATTTACGAGCGCCTTGCCGATGGCACGGCTGTTCGTCCAATAGACTTGAGCATCACCCGCAACGTGCTGCAGATCTGGATTGTCGTTGCCGTCCTGCTGGTGGTGTTCCTCAGTTGTGCGCGCTGGTACAAGAAGCACGACAAGACCGACAATGCCCCCAAGGGTTTTGTGGGTGCTATGGAGCTGCTGGTGATGATGATCAACGACGACGTCATCAAGTCCAGCATTGGTGAGAAGCACTACCGTAAGTACGCTCCTTATCTGCTGACGGTGTTCTTCTTCATCTTCTTCACCAACCTGTTGGGCTTGCTGCCTATCTTCCCTGGTGGCTCTAATGTGACGGGCAACATCAACGTGACGTTCTTCTTGGCCGTATGTACGTTCTTGGCTATCAACCTGTTTGGTAACCGTGAGTACTGGAAGGAAATCTTCTGGCCCGATGTGCCCCTGTTCCTGAAAGCCATCCCCATCATGCCCGCTATCGAGCTCTTTGGCGTGTTCACCAAGCCCTTTGCGCTGATGATCCGTCTCTTTGCCAACATGATGGCTGGTCACGCCATGATTCTTGCCTTCACCTGTGTGATTTTCCTCGGATGGACGTTAGGTCCGGTAATGGGTACAGGTCTGAACATTTTCAGCGCCATCATGCTGCTGTTCATGAATGCCCTTGAGTTGCTGGTTGCTTTCGTTCAGGCCTACGTGTTCACCATGCTGAGTGCTGTGTTCATCGGCCTTGCCCATAAGGAACACCATGGGAGTTAAGAATTAAGAGTTAGGAATTAAGAATTAAACATTAAATATTAACAACTAAAAAACATTTTAGCATTATGATTACATCACTGTTATTAGCCGCTGAAGGTCTGGCACAGCTGGGCTGCGGTCTGGGAGCTGGTATCGCCGTTATCGGTGCAGGTTTGGGTATTGGTCGTATTGGTGGCAGCGCCGTTGACGCTATCGCTCGTCAGCCAGAGGCTTCTGGTCAGATTTTTACTCAGATGATTCTGACATCAGCCTTCGTTGAGGGTTGTGCCCTGTTTGCTATTGCTGCTTGCGCATTCTTGATCAAATAAAACCGCTGGCAAATGGATTTCACACAATTACCATCGATTCTCACGCCTGATCTGGGACTGCTGTTCTGGATGCTGTTGGCGTTCTTGGTGGTCTTTGGTGTTCTTGCTAAGTTTGGCTTCCCTGCCATCGTTAACATGGTGGATGAGCGAAACAAATACATAGACGAAAGTCTTCGCAAGGCCCATGAGGCCCAGGAGCGCTTAGCCAACATTGAGAAAGAAGGTGAATCCATCTTGCAGGAGGCACGCGAGAAACAAGCTCAGATTCTGAAAGAAGCCGCCGAGTCGCGCGACGCTATTGTCGAGCAGGCTCAGCAGAAGGCGAGGGCAGAGGGTGCCCGTCTGTTAGACGAGGCCCGTACTGCCATTGAGCAGGAGAAGAAGGCCGCTATTGCCGACATTCGTCAGCAGGTTGCCACGCTCAGCGTCGACATTGCCGAAAAAGTGCTCCGTCAGAATCTTCGTGACGACAAGTCGCAGATGGATTTGATTAATCGCATGCTGGATGGTGTTTCTGCTAATTAAATAAAAGGTACGCGCGTATGGATATCGGAGTAATCTCTACGAGGTATGCGAGGGCGCTGTTGAAGAGTGCCACCGACGCTAAGCTCGAAGACCAGGTCTATCAGGAGATGCTGACCGTGGCCAAGAGCTATGCCGATGTGCCTCAACTGCGTCAGGCTGTCGACAACCCTATGCTTCCGCGCGAGAAAAAGCAGATGCTGCTTGAGACTGCTGCCGGGCAAGCGCCCAGCCAGTTGACGTGCAGCTTCATTGCACTCGTGTTGAAGGAGGGCCGCGAGCCTGTCATGCAGTTCATGGCCTACTCGTATGTCACGCTTTACCGCAAGCAGAAGAACGTCATCCGTGGTAAACTCACCACCGCAGCCCGCGTCTCGGCTGATACCGAACAGAAGATGCGCCGCATGGTGGAGAGCAAGACTCTGGGTTCTGTGGAGTTTGAGACCGAGGTGAACCCCGACATCATCGGCGGTTTCATCCTCGAATACGACACTTACCGCATGGATGCTAGTGTCAAGACGAAACTCAACACCATTCTCAATCAGTTAAAGAAATAATTATGCATTATGCATTATTAATTATGAATTAAAGAATATGTCAGATAAAATTAAACCAAGCGAAGTTAGTCAGGTACTACTCGACCAGCTCAATGGTATCTCTGATGCCGAGCAGTTCGACGAGGTAGGTACCGTGTTGACCGTCAGCGACGGTGTGGCACGTATCTACGGACTCCGTAATGCCGAGGCCAACGAGTTGCTCGAGTTCGAGAACGGCACGATGGCTATCGTGATGAACCTCGAGGAGGACAACGTCGGCTGCGTGTTGCTGGGTACTACTTCGGGCATCAAGGAAGGCATGGTGGTGAAGCGCACCAAGCGCATTGCCTCTATCCGCGTCAACGACAATATGCTGGGTCGCGTCATCAATCCGCTCGGCCAGGCTGTCGATGGCAAGGGCGACATCGACCTCACCGACGCTTTCGAGATGCCGTTGGACCGCAAGGCTCCTGGTGTGATCTATCGTCAGCCCGTGAAGGAGCCGCTGCAGACTGGTCTGAAGGCTATCGACTCAATGATTCCCATCGGCCGTGGCCAGCGCGAGCTCATCATCGGTGACCGCCAGACAGGTAAGACGGCCATTGCCGTTGATACCATCATCAACCAGAAGAGTTTCTATGAGGCAGGCAAGCCTGTCTACTGTATCTATGTCGCCATTGGCCAGAAGGCCAGTACCGTTGCTACTCTCGTTCAGACGCTGAAGGAGCACGGTGCTATGCCCTATACCATCGTGGTAGCCGCTACTGCTGCCGATCCTGCTGCCATGCAGTACTACGCTCCGTTTGCTGGAGCCGCCATCGGCGAGTATTTCCGTGACCGTGGCCTGCCTGCACTGGTTGTTTACGACGACCTGTCGAAGCAGGCTGTGGCCTATCGTGAGGTGTCGCTGATTCTGCGTCGTCCTTCTGGTCGTGAGGCATATCCTGGCGACGTGTTCTACCTGCACAGCCGTCTGTTGGAGCGTGCTGCCAAGATGAACGAACAACAGGAGGTGGCTGAGCAGATGAACGACCTGCCCGAGTGTATGAAGGGTCATGTGCGTGGTGGCGGTTCACTCACCGCTCTGCCTATCATCGAGACGCAGGCTGGCGACGTGTCGGCCTACATCCCCACAAACGTCATCTCCATCACCGACGGTCAGATCTTCCTCGAGAGCGACCTCTTCAACCAAGGCTTCCGTCCTGCCATCAACGTAGGTATCTCGGTATCTCGTGTGGGTGGATCGGCACAGATTAAGTCCATGAAGAAGGTGGCTGGTACGCTGAAGATCGACCAGGCACAGTATCGTGAGCTCGAGGCCTTCTCTAAGTTCTCCAGCGATATGGATGCTGTGACGGCAATGACCCTTGACCGTGGTCGTAAGAACAATCAGCTGCTCATCCAGCCGCAGTACAGTCCTATGCCCGTAGGCGAGCAGGTGGCTATCCTCTATTGTGGTGTCCACGGACTGATGCGCGAGGTGCCCATCGACAAGGTTCGCGAGTGCCAGACCCAGTTTCTCGACAAGCTACGCTCGTCAGCTCCCGAGGTTATCGAGACGCTGGCAGCAGGCAAGATCGATGACGCTACGACGCAGAAGATTGAGGCTCTCATGGCCGACATTGCAGGAACGTATAAAGCTTGATAGCCTATGCCAAGCCTGAAAGAAATTAAAGGCCGCATAGCCTCGGTCAACAGCACGCGCAAGATAACCTCTGCCATGAAGATGGTCGCTTCGTCGAAGCTCCATCATGCGCAGGTGGCTATCCAGAACATGCTACCTTACGAGACCATGCTCGAGCATATCCTCAAGTCGTTCCTCGCTGCCGAGGCCGAGCCGCAGACCATCTTCGACGACGAGCGCCCCGTCAAGCGTGTGGCACTGGTGGTCTTCTCCAGCAACTCGTCGCTCTGTGGCGGTTTCAATGCCAATGTCATCAAGCTGATGCAGCGCACCGTTGATGCCTATGAGCAAGAGCTGGGCAAGGGTGCTGTCGATGTGTGGCCCATCGGTCGCAAGGTAGCCGAGAAGGCCCGCAAGTTGGGTTACACCGTCAAGGGTGACTATGCTGCTCTCATCGACCATCCTCATGTCCAGGAATGTATCGACATCACTATGGAGCTGGGCCGTCAGTTCTGGGAAGGCGAGATAGACCGCGTCGAGCTGATCTACCACCACTTCAAGTCGGCTGGTTCGCAGGTGCTGACCAACAAGCAGTTCCTGCCCATCGACCTTGAGTCGGAGCTGGGACGTGACCATGAACGCGACCTCACGACAAACGTGGTGACCAAGAAGGCACAGGACTATCTGAAGAAAAACCGTCGCAAGCGCGAGGCTAAAGATGGCGAGCCCGCACCCCTCAACGATAACTTCATCGTTGAGCCCGACATGAACACCGTGCTCTCGCTGCTCATTCCGAAGCTGGCCCACCTCATGCTCTATACGGCTCTGCTCGACAGCGTTGCCTCCGAGCATGCCGCCCGTATGGTGGCCATGCAGACGGCTACCGACAATGCCGACGAGCTGTTACGACAGCTGAACCTACAGTACAACAAGTCGCGCCAGCAGGCCATCACCTCCGAGCTGCTCGACATTGTTGGTGGATCGGTCAACAACTAATCATACCCCATTAAGAAAGGGCGCTGTCATTGGAGGTCGGCGCCCTTTCTTTATCATCAAAGGCACGAAGAACTGATATGTCAGACACGTCGCTGAAACGCCAACTGAAGGTGCTCACCATTCCGGTATTCATCGAGATGGCCCTTGTCATGATGCTGGGAGCCGTCGATACGGTGATGCTGAGCCGCTATAGCGATAACAGCGTGGCGGCGGTGGGACTCGACAACCAGCTCATCTCGCTCGTCTTCCTTGTCTATCAGTTCTTCTCGATGGGTGCTGCCATTCTCTGTGCGCAGTATATCGCTGCTGGCCTGAGGAAACGGCTGGTACAAGTGGTGGGCGTGGCGCTGGCGGTGAACCTCGTGCTGGGCTTGGCAGTCAGCGCCCTGTTATTCTTCTTTGCAGAGCAATTGCTGCTGCTCATGGGCCTGCGTCCGGAGCTGATGGGCGACGGACTGGTGTATCTGAGACTTACAGGCGCCTTGTCGTTCTTCCAGGCCCTTTCGCTGACGTTCTCAGCCTCGCTACGCAGTGCCGATAAAGTCGTCTATCCGATGGTGGTGACAGGTATCGTCAACGTGGTCAACATTCTGGGCAACTATGCGCTCATTTTCGGACACTGGGGCTGTCCGCAATTAGGTGTTGAGGGTGCCGCCATTTCCACCGCCACCTGCCGTGCCGTAGCCATGCTACTGCTCGCCATCATCCATTTCAAGGTACATATCCCACGATACCCCTTGCGTTATTTCCGACCCATACCTTGGCAAGAGTTGAAAAACCTCTTCTATATCGGTATCCCCGCCATGAGTGAGAACATATCTTACTGTCTCTCGCAGGTTGTCATCACCTATTTCATCAACCAGATCAGCAACGAGGCCTTGGCCGCACGCACCTATTGCCACAACATGATCATGTTCGTCTATCTGTTCTGTCTGAGCATCACACAGGGCGGCGATATCCTTGTGGGACACCTCGTCGGACAACGGCGGCATCAGGCAGCATACATCCTTGGCAACTATTTCTTCCGCTGGTCGATGATCATCACCCTTACAGGTTCCGTTGTCCTCGCTCTAACGGGGAAAAGCATTCTTTGTGCCTTCACAGACAACGAGGAAATCATCAAGATGGGTGTCTGGGTGCTCTTCGTCGATATCTTCCTGGAGGCAGGTCGCACAGCCAATATCTTTGCAGGCAGCACCCTGCGAGCCACGGGTGACGTGGTCTATCCCTTCGTCGTTGGCATCATCTTCCAGTGGAGCATAGCCGTCGGCGTGAGCTATGTCATCGGCATTCCCCTCGGCTTCGGCCTTGTCGGCATGTGGATAGGCTTCGCCCTCGATGAAAACATCCGTGGCGTCATCCTTGTGCGTCGCTGGCGGTCAGGAAAATGGCGCACCAAAGGCTTTGTCAAATAATACTTTGGAATGAGGAATGAGGAGTGTTAAATGTGGCCTCCCCCATTCGCATATTTACCCGAAAAAGTTTGTTTGATTGGAAAATATTGCTTATTTTTGCAACTTGAGAAATTTCAGTAAACCAAATCTATTAAAAATGCGTATATTATTATCGTTTTTGCTATTAATGACAAGCTGCGGATTGAAGGCGCAGACGGAACAGTCAGATTCTATTCTTCGGACTCTTAAGGAAGAGCTGAACTATTCTATGGTGCAGTTGAAACAGAAACCGGTACCTGCATACTTTATGAGTCTGCGTATGCAAGACAGTCAGACTCTCTCAATTAATAGCGTCTTTGGTTCGGCGTCTGTAAATGACGATCATAGTCGTTTCATTGTGCCGAACATACGCATAGGCAGCAAGGAACTCGATAACTATAAGTTTGAGAATCAGGGCTTAGAGCAAGCGAATAACAGAGGTGCTCAAGGTAATGGTGTGGCTATATCTGGAGGGCCGTTGCGTCAGTATCGTGATGAGATATGGTACGCTTCTATGAACAGATACCGCACGGCTGTGAAACGCTATGAGGAGGCTGTGGCGAAGTCAAGGACGGATGCTGAGTTTGAGGATAAGTCACCATGCTTCTCTGATGCTCCTGTTGAGTCATACTATGAGGCTGCTCTTTCGCCGTGGGTGGTAGATACCTTGGCATGGAAGAACAAGCTTAACAAGGTGAGCAGCGTGTTCAAGGAGTGTCGTATGCTCGATAATGGTTATGCAAATATAGAGTTTGTAACAATCAGGACGTATATTGTGAACTCGGATGGTACGGATGGTACGTCGGTGGTGCAGAACCGCCGTTGTGTCCGTATCATGCTTGCAGCCATGATTCTTGCAACCGATGGCATGCAATGCCCTCTGATGGAGGATTACTTTGGTTTCAGCGAGGCTGAGCTTCCTTCCGAGGAGGTGCTTGTAGCCAAGGCGCATGATATGGTGAATCGCCTGCTTGCGCTTCGTAATGCTCCTCTTGCCGATCCTTATGCCGGTCCTGCCATTCTTTCTGGTTCTGCAAGTGGTGTGTTCTTCCATGAGATCTTTGGTCATCGTCTTGAGACTCATCGCATGAAGAAGGGTGGTGAGACCTTTAAGCACATGGTAGGTGAGAGGGTTCTGCCTGCTTCTTTCAGCGTGTATTGCGACCCTACGCAGAATTACTATGGCAAGCAGGCTCTCAATGGTTCGTATAAATATGATGACGAGGGTGTTAAGGCTCGTCGGGTGCAGAATGTTGAGAATGGCGTGCTGAAGGACTTCCTTACGTGTCGCATTCCTATTGACGGATTCCCGGTCAGCAATGGTCATGGAAGGGCTTCTGGCGGCAATGATCCTGTGTCACGACAGTCTAATCTGGTCGTTGAGACCAACCAGCCATATACCGAGGCTCAGCTTCGCGAGATGCTTATCAAGGAGGCAAAGAAGCAAGGTAAGGAGTATGGCTATTTCTTCCGTACGGTGACGAGCGGCTTTACTCTTACTGACTATCTTAATGCCTTCAACGTGACTCCTGTAGAGGTGTTCAGGATTTATGTGGATGGTCGCAAGGACGAACTTGTGCGTGGAGTCAATCTTATTGGTACACCTTTGGCGATGTTCTCTAACATCACGGCTGCTGGTGATACCCCATCTACGTTTACAGGTTCCTGTGGCGCGGAGTCTGGCTGGGTTCCCGTATCTGCCACCTCACCTTATATATATGTTTCCAAGGTAGAGACACAGCGCAGTAATGATCAGAAGATGGTGGCACCAGCCCTGAAGCTTCCTGAATATACCAAGACATACGGTAGGGAGTCTGGTAAGGACACAGGGGAGATTATCTTCAAGGCAATGGAGGATGAGATGAAGCGCACGAAAGATAGTCTGCACTTCGCCAATCTCCCTCTTCCTTACTTCGTTGACTACAGGTTTATTCATGGTAACATTACCAATGTGTCGGCTTCACTCGGTGGCGTTTATCGCGTAAATCATTATAATAGTCAGAATTGTGGCTTTATCACTTTGTCACTTGGCGACAAGATGACGACAAGTATGATGGCTGTGGGTAATATTGATATGAACATCGGCTTCCCCAACGAGACTGACTATGACATGATACGCCGTGGATTTTGGATTATCAGTGACCGTAGTTACAAGATGGCTCTCAATAACATGGGAGCTAAGATCAGTATGCGAAAGATGAATCCTCTGCCAGAGGAGGATCTCCAGATTCCAGAGATGCTTGAACTTCCTGCAAGTGAATACATAGAGGAGAGTGCCGTGACTCCTGTTGATACTGCGCTGATGATAAGGTATGCTGCTGAGTTGTCTGCTATCTTTGCTGATTATCCTCGCATCTTCGATTCTGATGTGCACTTTAATGTGGAGACAAAGGATATCTACCGCGTTACTTCCGAAGGACAGAAACTGCGTTTTGCGCGTCCTGAGATAAAACTTAACATCAATGGAAGCATCACGACCTGTGACGGTTCAACCCTGCACGATCAGTTTGAGGTGTTTGCAAGGCGTATTGATGAACTTCCTTCGCTTGATGAGCTGAGGCAGCGTACAAGGGAGTTCTGTGAACTTTTCATGAAGAAGGCAGATGCTCCGGTGGTGAAGGAGTTCTATGTAGGTCCGATAATGATTGAGGATGAGTCTGTTGTTGAGGCCATCTCGCATCAGGTTGTTCAGACAAGTTGCATCGCCTCTCGTGATATGCAAAAGGGTAGTGCCGTCAGCAGTATGATGCTTGGTAAGCGTATTATTGATACTAAGATGAGTATTTCACAGTGGGCTGATACTCCTGAGTACAAGGGACAGAAACTTCTGGCAAACTATAAGGTGGATGTTGACGGCGTGGCTCCTAAGAAGTCGCTCCCAATCATCGAGAATGGTATTCTGAAGACTCTCCTCACGGGGCGTCATCCTGCTATCGGTGCTATGGAATCTACTGGTAATGAGCGTTTCCAGTTCAGTTCTCCTGTATCAAAGTGTACTCCAGGCATCATTCATGTTGGCATAGACAAGTGCGTTCCTCAGGCATCAATGAAGCATATCTTCCTCAAGGAGGCTAAGAAGGCTGGTCTTGATCATGCGTATATTGTAAAAGCGCCGAAGGATTGCTGGAAGTATTTGGTTCGCGTAGATGTGAATACCGGCAAGGAGGAGATTGTCAGGGTTAGTGAGATTCCTAATCCTTCCCGTAGTGCCCTCATGCATGTGACGGCAGCCTCCAAGGAAGAGTTCGTCAGCAATCATTCGCATTACGACTATAATACGGTAATTAGTTACATCGTACCTCGTTCCATCATCGTGGAGAGTATTGAGTATTCATTCCAGAAACCTAATCGTCAGGAGGGCTTCCAGTTGCAGAATCCTGCGGAAAGGAAGTAAGGGCGTCGGCTCCGCGGCTGGTCAATATTCGTGTGTGTTTAAATGGTAAATAAATCAATGAACTCGCGTGTAATGTTCAGGCTACGCATTAACAGTGTTAAAGTGGGACTTTGGGCGCCTGGAAGTCGCATCTCGACAGGGTTGAAGTCGTACCCGAATGATTACACTGCAAAGGTACGGCATTCCCATTGCGGTTCACGAATGTTGGGGGAGAAGAATGAAAAAAAATGGGGTGTCTTATACTGAAATAGGTTGAAACATTTATTAAGTTCCTAAATGTGTCAACCTATTTCAGTATAAGACAGTTCTTTCTTCGAGAGTGTGGCGTTGTAATCCGCTGTGTACTCTCGACAGCGCCTACAGCATCGCCTTCCCGCAGTCAACACTCCTCAATGTGAACAAGAAATTAAAAGTTAAGGGCGCTACTTTCCCACGCAATATCTATACAGTGTTGATAATCTGTACTTTATGAGTTAAACCGTACAAATGGACTTTGGAAAATGGAAATCCGAGGTTCTCATCCCTTTAGCCCATCGGCAGGTCTTCCACTAAACTCGCTCTTCGCTCAGAAGAGTATCATCATCTGTTCTGCACGTATGCGGTGCAAAG
>CACWFY010000046.1 GCA_902760345.1 uncultured Bacteroidales bacterium
GATATCGGCTATCGTGCCGCCACGCTATTATATCGAGACTATGCGCAAGTTGATGATTATGGGCGTGGGCATTGGCGAAGTGGCTCACGAGGTGGCTGTACTGGCAGGTATGACGGTGGTGCTGCTCGCCATTGCGCTGAAGAAGTTTAACGTAAGATTGAAGTGATAATAATTATCAATTGTTAATTCTCAATTGTCAATTCTCAATTATGATTAAGTATCTCATACAAAAGGAGTTCCTGCAGATCCGTCGTAATGCGTTTCTTCCCAAACTCATCATCATGTTCCCCATCGTGATCATGTGTGTCATGCCGTGGGTGATGCAGATGGAGGTGAAGAACATCGTGGTGGATGTGGTGGACATTGACCACACTGTGGAGTCTCAGCGATTGGTACAGCAGATTGCTGCCTCTAATTATTTCATCTTCGGTGGACAGAAGGCCACCTATGCTGAAGCGGTAAAGGACATTGAAAAGGGTAGGGCAGATGTCATCCTCGAGATTCGTGATGGCAAATATCTCATCGCAGCCAATGCCGTCAACGGCACCAAGGGCTCGATGGGCAGCGCCTATCTCTCACAGATCGTCACATCGCGTCAGCAAATTGTCAATTCTCAATTGTCAATTCTCAATTTATATAACAAGGGCCAGAACTACAAACTCTTCATGATTCCCGCCCTTTTTGCCATTGTGATGATGCTGATGACGGGCTTCCTGCCCACTCTCAACATCGTTGGCGAGAAAGAGGCAGGCACCATCGAACAGATTAACGTCACGCCTGTTTCCAAGTGGTCGTTCATTCTCGCCAAACTTATCCCTTACTGGCTCATTGCGCTGTTTGTCATCACCGTGTGCTTGCTGCTGTCGTGGTTCGTCTATGGCATCACGCCTGCAGGTCCTCTGTGGCTTGTCTATGTGCTTGCCATGCTGCTGGCGCTGTTCTTCTCGTCGTTCGGACTCATCGTGTCCAACTACTCCGACACCATGCAGCAGGCCATGTTCGTGATGTGGTTCACCTATATCAACCCCATGCACTATTTCATCGATGCCATCCGCACCGTCTTCATCCGTGGAGGTGGACTGCACGAAACAGCCCACCAGGTCTTAGCCCTTGCTGGCATCGGTACGCTGATGGGTTGTTGGGCCGTACAGAGCTATAAGAAGAATAGTTGATCTAAGGCCAGGCAGATGCGTGACACACGCAGTTCTGAGTTCCCAGGTTTTACGTAGTCCATATTATCTCTGCTTTTTGAATATCAGTTTCATCGTCTCTGGATCGAGTGGTTTCATCGTGGGTAACTTCAGGTCTTTCACCACCCTGCTTGTACTTCTGGAAGTGGTCGGTCTTGAGATGCTGCTGATAGGATTCATCGGAGGCATAGATTTCAAGGATGCGAATCTTTGTGGGGTCCTCGGCACTCTGCATCGGGTAGAGGCAGATGACGCCAGGCTCGCGCTCTATACTCAGGCGATCTACTTCGTTAGCAAATTCGAGATATTCCTTGAGGTACTGCGGATAGACCTCAATCTCAGCAATGCGGACAATCAGAGACCCTCCTTCCTTGCCCCTCCCTTGTATGGAGGGGAGTAGATAGTGATTGGGTGAGACTTTTGGCATTCTTCCATAGAATCATCTCCTTGAACGGTGCCAGGTCGGGCTCTTTCGAGAGATAGTCCTTCATTCTTGCCAGACTCTGTGTGAGCACCTGCGGAGCGACGTATGGATAGTCGGAGCCGTAGAGCAGGTGGTCGGGCGTGGTGATAGTGAGCAGCATGCGGATGACCTCTGGAGAGTGTGCCCCTGCAAGGTCGTAGTAGAGGGTTCGGAGGTTGGCCTCGTAGTCAATCTCGCCCACCATCTTGTTGGCCTGCATCACGGGAGTCAATGACTTCATGCGAGGGATAGCCAAAGGCAGATAAGCGCCGCAATGGGGAACCACCACCTTGATGTTATTGTAGCGAGCCAGTACATTGCGTGAAATCATGTTCGACACGGCGCGGGTGGTCTCTGAGAGATATTCCTGCATAGCGAGCGGTGTCTGCTGCATTACCTGACGATTGACAGGTTCAGGGCGATGGGGATGCAGGATGACAATAGCCTTGCGCTCATTCAGCACAGAGAAAAGCGTGTCGAGTTCGGGTGCACCAAGATACTGTCCATCGACATTTGTTGCCAACTTAATGCCATCAGCCTTCAGTACGTCGAGCGCATACTTCGCTTCTTCGATGGCTTTCGAGACATCGGGCAGGGGTAGGGCAGCACAGAACAGGAATCGTCCCGGGTGCTCCTTCTTGATGCGAGCGGCAGCCTCATTGGTCTGTCTCACCACCTCTGCAGACGAAGGTTGTGGAGCCGCCAATGTCAATACCGATGTCTCCACACCAGCCTCGTCCATCCATTTCAGATGCTCCGTCACGTCGTACTTCGGCAGGGGGAATCCCTCGTCCATCAGTCGTCCCTCGTTTTCAAGAGTCGACACAAACTCAGGAGTGATGAGGTGTGAGTGCCCAAGTGGCTGTCCACATGATGTTCGAGCGAGCCTCGTAGTCCTCAGGATTCACGTTAGCCTTGCGGCTGCTGACGATAAGTGAGCGCATCAGTCGTTCGTCGAAATTGCTGCTGGTAACAGGAATGCCCAGACGCGGTGCGCCGAGCATGGGTGAGAGCCACTGCATCTTCTCGTCGAGCGTCAGATGCTTCAAAAAGAGTTCAACACGCTTGTCGTCCTTCAGCTTCGTGTTCTGGAAGTCGTAGGGTTGCGCACTGACCGTCGTCTTGCCTAACAGACATACAGCGATGGTTAGGAATAGTTGATAACGTTTCATAGATTGGTAGTAAATGAATATGTTACAATCGTTTAGTAATGCATAATTGGTCTTCAGTGAGGACAAAAATACATATTTTTTCGCAAAAATCAAAACTTTTTTTGTATAAAATGTTTGTTTATAAAAATAATGTGTATATTTGCAGACAGAATTGGTTTTCTGACCTACAGAAGCTAAAAGTGTGATTAAAATTTAAAACCTAAAACTAGTATGACGCGAATAATATCCCTACTATTGTCGGTTTTGGCTGCCATCAGTGTGCAGGCACAGGACTTTGATTTGTACTTTGCCAACAATCTCAGTGATGTGCAGAACCTGCGGACAGTGACACGCCATAATTCGGCATTGCGCTGGACGAAAATCAGCAATAACACCATTGGTGGCAACCAAGTGGATGTGCAAAAGGTGAAGGACATGTTCGCCAAGACTGCCATGAAAGGTCGCGAGGAACAGGAGCTCTTCTGGAAGATGCGCGACAATACCACACTCTGTTTCCGCATCAATGATGGTCGGGAGCGTGAACAGGCCTATGAGGTGCATGTGGTCTATAACGAGCAGCAGCCCATGAGTATGACGGTCAGTGACTATTTCTTCATCAACCTGCCCCAGGCCACAGATTCCGTACTGGTAAAGGTCAACAAGAAGGCGAGGGGAGAAGCCTCGACCGACACGCTGAGGTTTCGCTACTATGCCTATGACTGGGACGACCGCAACCTGTACACCTTCCGCCTGGACTCCAAGCGCCAGAAGACGGGGCTGACCTACCAGATAGAGTATGTGTTGACCGAGAACGGACAGTCGCCCGTGACAAAGACACTCGACGTGAAGGGCGACAAGTTCCAGTCGTTCTACGTGCCTCAGGGCAAGACACTGAGTGAGATATACCTCGTCAGCAACGACCAGAACGATGTGCGCAAGTTGAAGCTGGACCGTTCGAAACTGGAATACGGTGCATGGGTCTGTCAGGACTTCAACCACCTGAAACTGGAGTCCAACGTCTTCATGGACAAGCATGCCGGACGCGAGTTGACCATCTTCAATATGTTGGGAACGGGACTCATGGAGCGCTACGACATCCTCTACCTGCGCCCCTATGCCAAGAATAGCAGCAAGGGTAAGGAGCGCGTAGTGAAGAATGCCATCATCCATGTGGAGCGCGTCAACGAGAAGGGCGAATACGTGCCCGACGAGACCGTCCGCGTGTTGGGTTTCGACGACGCTACGCAGTCGTATAAGATTCAGACCATGACGAACCCCGTGCTCATTGAAATCCTGGCCCCCGACTACTATCCCACCATCTATAAGTATGCGGGTGCCTTCGACCCCGTAACGAAGGTGCTGAACGTGGAGAAGTGTAATGCCAACGTGCGCCTCTTCCCCAGTTCGGGCAATAGTAACCAAATAGCCGTTTCCAACCAGACACTCTGTCTGTTGAAGGAGAAAAGCGGTGTGACGCGCACCATTGGTGGCAAGAACTACAAGGGTTTCATGGTCGACAGCATTGACCTCTCGACGAAGAGCAAGGAGACGGAGATGAAGTTCTTAGAGAATGGCGGTACAGACGAACCTAAGGTACTGAACGACAACCTGATAGAGAAATATGCGCAGATGGCGCTAACCTTCTCTGTACCTAAGTCTGCTGGTAATCAGCCAACTCCCTTGTTCTATGCTCTAGAGAAGGACAACGACAAGGCTAAATACAACTTCGACTTCGTGTCGAGAAATACCATTCTGGCCAGTGACCATCCTTCACTGACACGCAACTATTTTGAGTTGCGCTATGACCTGGTGGGCAAGTTGCCCAAGGAAATCGTGTGCAAGCCTGTGCTGGAAAGCGGCGATAAGCAGTTTCGCAACTTCCCCTATCTGAAGCTGATCACCTTTAACAAGGAACAGGCAGAGAAAACGGCAGAGAACCAAGCCAAGGATGCCGCTTGTAAGGACAACGACAAGATGATTAGAGAGTCGGCAGGAGACATGGGTATGCAGTGGCTGCTGGCCCCCAGTTTCCAGCTGGATCTGACCAAGATGCCAGGATTCTCCTTGAAGTTGGTGCCACAGCTGGATCTGGACAGAGGACTGTTTGATGTCGACGTCCTCTTCTCGCTCGGATTTGGCAAGAGCGATTCTGCTGACGGTTCAGAGATGAAACAGGACCTGAAGAACAACTCCGTCAGTCGTAGCCATACCATCAGCGAGGAGAAGGGCAGCAGAAAGATTAGCTGGGACTCGAACAATGACTCGGGAGCACTGAAGAATCTGGACAAGAATAAATGGTTCATGAACGAGTTTGACGACATCTTCAAGGTCTCTGGCAATAAGCTTGGCTTGGGATGGTTCGTTGACGGAGAGGTCGGCATTACTATGCCCCTCGACCCCTTTGGCTTCTACCTGAAGAAGTTGGAAGTAGGCGCCGGCGGTGGCTTCTTCGGTTTCCTCAATCTCGACCCCGAATCCATCTTGAGAAAATACATCAAGAATGAGACCTTTATCACCTTCATTTCCAAGGGCATCCATCTGCGTGCTTCTGCCGTCTTGTCAGCCTATGGCAAGGTCGGTGTAGGCATGAAACGTTACGGTTTTGAAAAGAAGTTCGGTTCGTTGAAGTCAGGAAAGATGGGTTGGCTGGCCTATGCTGAAGCCAGTCTGAAGGGTGGCGTGAGTGTCAGTTTTGATGCCGATGCCACACAAGGTCAGGAGCCTACCTCAGAGATGACTCCAGAAGAAAAAAGCGAGGTGGAAGAGTGTCAGGCACTCAACAAACAAGCCAAACTAGGAGGAAAGGCCCGTGTGGGAGCCAAACTGCTGTTGACGGGTGGTTTTGGCGGACAGGTCGGTTGGCAGAGTGGTGGCGAATGGACCTCCAGCGACAAGGGGTGGAAAGCCATGGCCCTGGCAGGATTCGATGCCTTCCTGGACATAAAATTCTACATCCTGCGCTGGCGTCCCCGTTTTACAGCCTGTATCGGTGGACAAACATGGGGTCCGGAGAATACCACCAACCCCTTCTATCCAGGTTATCCCTGGTGGTTGAAGGGCACGACACCTCCGAAAGTTCCGCAGCGTCGAGCTGATGACGGTGACATCGATATGCACCCCATCGATACAGACAACCAGTATCTGGACTTTGGCGCATCGATTCTTTCTTCTTCCTTCGGCAATCCCAAACCCCTGTTTATGTCGGAGAGCGACGTGGTGGTCAATCAGGAACAGGACGAGAACAACATCAATGGAGACCGTATTGTCTGTCAGGATGTGAACGGCAGCGAGACTGCCCAACTGTCGGAGAACAGTCTGCGCGCCACCACGCCCAGCGTCTGTCATGCTGGCGACTACGACATTGTAGGCTTCGAACAGATGAAGACCACGCTGGAGAAGAACACGCTGACGGGTGACGCACTTCTGAACAAAGAAAAAGAGACGGCCCATCAGAGCAAACTGGTAGCCCAGATCCGTAAGGCTGATGGTAGTTGGCAGCAGACGGTTATTGCCGATGACAACAACTATATCGACCAGTCGCTGACCGTGGCCATTCAGGAAGATGGGCGTGCCGCTGCCGTGTGGAAGCGTGGCGAGTATGTCAATCCACTCTATATCTCGAAATACCAGATTCCCACCTTTGACATGAAGGGCCATGTGGTGATGTCAGTCTTTAACGGTACGCAGTGGAGTGAGCCCGAGAACCTGTTGCCCATCGATGGCAAAAACATCGTCAACGACCTACAGTTGGTGATGGCCAACGACACCGTACTGGCTGCCATCCACTACACCACCTATCCGCAGGAAAATGACAAGGACCAAAATACAGAGAGTTCGGTGTGGTACAGCTGTCGCCCGCTGAGCATGTCCCATTGCGTACACACCATCGACCCGATGTCGCCCATCAGCATCTCTATGGAGCGTGTTGGCGACGAGGTCGTGATGGCGATGCTCTATGAACCCTCCGACAGTCTGCGCGACGTCTATGTGAAGATGCTCAACATGAATGGACTCTACAGCGGTCACGGTGCTACGGACATGAATCTGACACAGTTTATGCCTCAGAGTATGAAGGTGGTGAGCGACAAACAGGTAGACTATCCCAACGACTTCTGTCTGTTGTGGACACGTATGGACAATACGGTACGCATCGGTAAAGAGACGGTAGGATTCCCCAAGCCACAGTCTATCCTCAACGCCTCGCGTATCTTTATGCACGACAATCTGCGCCCTACGCCCTACGTGACGGTGGGTGCCTCGCGCGACAACTTGATCATGACCGACTACGACGGATTCCTTGACGACAACAGCATCAGCGTGGTGTATGGCTTGTCTGACGGCGACGGCATCCAGGAGTCGAGGGTGATGATGAATACCCAGGAGTTCTACAATGACTTCGAATATGACATCAGCTATACGGACAAGGCGCTTATCAGTACACAGACTTTGCCCGTCAACTTCAGACTGTACAATACGGGAACATCGCCCATTAAGCGCGTCTCGTTCACCATCAACGATGCCCCCTACGAACTGACAGACCTCTATGTCGGTCCCTACGAACAGGAGACATTTACCGTCAACTACAGTGTTCCCGAGAGTTTCAACGGTCTGCTGACCTGCGACCATGTGGAATGCGACTTCGACAACGTCTTCCAGGCAACGTACTCACCACGTCGCGGGGCCAGTCTGAGACGTGTCGCCAAGGAGGAGAACACGCAAGACCTGCTGATAGGTTTCGAAAATGTCAGTTGCGAGCTGGTGAACCACTCGGTAGACGGCAGTACCAATATCTATGAGGTAGAACTGACAGACCACTCCCTGTATGGTCTGCAGAAGAACCACACGGCGTATGTGGGTATCTTCCCGCATCCAGGCTATAACATTCCCATTAGTGACGATGCCGTCGTGCGACTCACCAGCGACGACTTTGTCGAGATAGGTGGCGAGCGCAAGGCTTATGCTACGTTGTATGTCGAGCATGTGGAGGAACAGCAGATAGCATTCCTGAACACTCATATCTATGATGAACGCCTGTGGGACATGATGGGTGAAGACGACGACATGGGCCTCTCCGTTATCGACAACCTGTCAGAGAAGGAGAATCTCTGGTCGGTACAACTGATTCCTTCTGAGGAAGACGAGCAGACAGGCCTGCCCCTGATCAGCAAGGACGACTGTCAGCATAAGACGACGGTCAGTAGGGAGCACAACGGTATTCGCCTGAGTGGGCTGACCGTTGGCAACCGGCTGCGCGTCTTTGCTGCCGACGGCAAGGTGGAATACTCTGCTACCGTCACTGCCGACAGTCAGTTGGTGGGTCTCCAACAGCATGGCGTCTATCTCGTCAGCACGGGAGAGGAAATCTTCAAGTACAACTACTAATCATATATATGTATAACGATGATGAAACAGCGTATCACATACATCAGCCTCGTGCTATTCGCCGTGCTATTCCTGGCACCTCAGGAGCAGCTGTCGGCCTCGTCCTACTATGTAGAAAGAAATAGTTGGGAGTGGATCTTCGACCATATCATCAGAGAAGGAGATGACAGCTTCTATGGTGGCGACGGTTCCAAGGAACGTCCTTACCGTATCTGGCAAGGACAGCATTTGGCCAAGTTGGCCTATGATGTCAACGTGCGTCACAACAGCTATAAAGGCAAATACTTCGAACTGCTTGGTGACGTCAATCTGCAGGACTATCGTATCGATGGCTATCCCACCATGTGGATTCCCATTGGCATTGACCAGAACCATCCTTTTGAGGGCAACTTCGACGGCAAGGGGCATACCATTACGGGTATGATTGTCAAAGGGTATGGTGAAAGTAACAACAACTTTCACTATGGTCTCTTTGGAACTAGTCGGGGCTATATCCGCAACGTCCACATCAAGGGAGGAGACATCCGCATCTCTCAGGACAGTTACGTCAAGAGTCTCTATATCGGAATGCTCTGCGGCTATATGGGTGGCAATCGTGACACCAACCAGTTTGGAGCCATCTACGGCTGTACGGCACAAGGTCATATCCAAGGACGGATGTACGAGCCTAACGAGCGTGGCGCCATTGGTGGTCTGGTAGGTTTTGTACAGAATCCCGCAAGTATCTATCGCTGTCATACCGATGTCTGGATGGAAGTGTCGGGATGCAGCTATTTTGGCGGTATCGTAGGATATGTCAAGCACTACTCCATAGAACAGGTCAATTGGTGGAAAGATACCAACGGACCGTTGGAAACCTTTGTCTTTGACTGTACGAGCAAGGTGAACAGCGTAGACGAGACGACACGCTATGCGGGTGGTATCTGTGGCTATAATGAGGGCGGAAACATAGAAGCCTGTGGTTCGCAGGGCAATATCCATACCGACAACAATGGTACGTCGGCAGGCATCTGCGCACGCAACAAGGGCAACATCATTGGTTGCGTCAGCACCGCAACCCTTCAAGGGTCAGGATATGTGGGTGGCATCGTGGGCAAGAACGAAACCCTGGAATTCCAGGGTAAGTGGATGCAGAGTACCATCATCTACTGTGCGTATAGCGGACATATCAGTGCCTCGGGTGCCCAGTATGTGGGTGGCGTAGCAGCACACTCTGCTGCTACTGGCGAGATCAATTCCCTCTTCTTGGGAACGATGGATAAGTCGACGGTCACCGCCAACTCACATCCCATCAGTCTGGACGGGTCGGGAAGAAGCAAGGAGAACAGCATGTGCTACTTTGACCAGAATCTGATTCAGAGTCAGTCGGATGCCGGTGGCGAAGGCAAGAGCATCGAACTGCTGACCAACGGTCAGAGCAGCAGTCTGCCGAGTAGTTCTGCCCAGATAGCCAGTCTGAAGAACCTGTATATGAACAGAGGCATGATCAATGTTACCGGTATTGGTTGGCAATTCACGCAGGGCTACTATCCATGCGTCTCCTTTAATGGAGCCAACAATGCCAGTTCGGGGCTGTTGTATGACTCACTCATCGAACGAGCGCTCAGCGTGTGGGGTGACAATACCGACCTGAAGACACCCGCTCTCTTTCCAGACTATGCCTGGCTGGTGTCTGTTCCCTTGGGATTTACCAATGTGAACAAGGCCTACGATTTGTATTCGCCCTTCTCGGTAGCTGAGAAGAAGGCCGACGGCAGAAAGGCTATCTACTATCGCTCTGGCGGTTCAAACTTACTGCTGTTTGCTGACGAGATGGCGACACCCACCGACCCAGGCGTAGTGACCTTGGCCGTACAGTCTGACAAGAACATCAGTAAGGACTTGACCCTTCAGGTGACCTTCGGCCAACTATGGGACGGTACCTATGCAGACAGCTATGACGGTGGTAACGGTTCACTGGCTAATCCCTTCCTCATCCATAATTCCCGTCAGTTTGCCAAGATGCTGAACGAGAACGAAGAGGGCGAGTACTACAAACTGACGCAGGATATTATCTTCAACAAGGACCTGATTCTGACAGATGGTACCATCAATCCGAATGCAAGGAACTTTCCTACCGTTATCAATGATATCAGTTGGAAGGCCCATCTCGACGGCGACAGTCATCTGGTTCGCGGACTATATAAGATCAACTGTTTCGGCATCTTCAGAGAAATCCTTAGTGGTGCCTCCATCGAGAATGTCGGTTTTGTGGATACATACATGGAACCCGTCTATGGAGCCAGTCCGAGTGCAGGAGCCATTCAGGGAACGTCTTCCTTCCTGGCCAGTAAGATGTATGGAAATGCGGTGGTCCGTAATTGTATGTTTCAGGGTCTTGTGCGCGTGAATCCACTCATGGAACATTGGGAGGGTACCTACGATGCTCATGGACTGGTGGGCTATCTCTTCCATCAGAACAATGCCGTCCCCACCATTGAGGACTGTGTGATAGCCTTCTACAGTTGGAACAACAATATCAAGGCGAATGTCTTTGCCAATGTCTGCGAAGCTGGCGGATGGGACGATTATGAAGGTGCTGTCACCACCGTCCGTCGCAACCTGATTCTGGGTGGAGCGGCAAAGGATTATGTGATGAAGGACAACCAGGGGAATGTAGCCTCCTGCTATTTCCCACAGGGCTACTTCAGTCATCCGGACCAGGAGGGATTTAATCGCTACGAACGGAGCATGGAAGAACTTACCAACGGTACCGTCTTTGCCAACGAAGAGCGCTGGCAGTCAGAACAGGGCTACTTCCCCATGCTGAAGAGTTTTGCCAACAACGACTGGGGTCGTCTGTTGTCACTGCCATTTTTTACGGATAGCGACAATGCACTGGACGCCATGAAGCGACAGATGGAGTTGCGCTATGGAGCAAAAGTCACGCTGAACGACGCCAGCATCCTTGAGGTTGACGAGGACATGACGGCCATTGCTCCGCTACAGGAAGGTCGTTGCTTCCTGACACGTACCTTGGAGCGTGCCCGCATCACGACACCCATCACGGTGACCAGTGGTTTCGTGCCTGGCGTCACCTTTGCCGATGAACATGCCCGCATGCTCTGTGAGACCAATTTCGATAGTGACGGCAACCATCGTCTGTCGCTCAGCGAACTGCGTAAGATTAGTGACAGTCAGCTTGTCAGCGCTGTCAATAACAGTCAGCAGGAGGCAGAACAGATTATCCGCTTCAACGAGTTTGCTCTCTTCCGCGGCATTACGCAGTTAGGTACTTCTGAGCATGTCGCTGGTGCTCCACGACGTGCTGCCGAGGGTACTGCCTTCCACAATATGAAGAGCCTCAAGGAGTTCCGTATCCCGGAGAGTGTGACAACGATAGGCGAAGAGGCCTTCAAAGGTTGCGATCAGTTGGAGACTGTCACCCTGACACAGAAAATTACCAGTGTCTCGGGAAAGGCCTTCTATCATTCCAACGTGAAGAATATCTGCGTAGACAATGGCAACCCCAATTACGTGTCGCGCGACAGCATGCTGTACACCAAGAACGACGAACTGGTATGCTATCCGAATGGTCGTAAGGCTACCAGCATCACCCTCTCAGGAACAACCCGTCGCATCCTGAAAGATGCCATCTATAAGATAGAGAACCTCGATACCATTTTCCTTGATGGCACGAATCTCCATGATGTGACAGAACTGGCGAAGGGAGGCGTCGTACACTATTCACAGGATGAAGATGCCACAGAGCCTGCCATGCGCATCTTCGTCAATGATGGCAGTTTCGACCAGCGTCTGCTGAAGAATTACAAAAATGATGCCAGCTGGAGTCTGTACGACGACAACCAGCGCATAGACCGCTACTACCCGCTGACCTTTAACGACGCTAAGGCAGCCACCTTGTATCTGGGTTTTGCCACCCAACTGCCTGAGGAGTTGAAGGTCTATCTCGTCAATAAAGACCTGGTGGAGGATGCTTCGGTCATACTGCTGAACATCAGTAAAAAGATCAACAACAAACTGGGTGCAGGGACCTCTGTGGTAGTACGCAGTCCGAAGAAGGGAACCTACAACCTGCTGCCTTATACGGGTACAGATGCCACCAAGATACCGCTCTACCTCAACGCCCTGAATGGAGTGGGGGAAGAGGGCCTGCGCGTCAACCAGGGTGACAGTAACGAGGGTAACTGTCTTACGCTGGGCCGCAACAGAGAGCAGAAGTTGGGCTTCTACTATTACAAAAACGAACTCGTGAAGCCCTTCCGTGCCTATCTGACCGTCAACACCGTTCATGCACGAACGATTGACTTTGAAGAGGAGGAACCCGACCAGGAATCAGAAGCAGACCTCTACGATGCCCTCTTCGCCTACAAGATGAACGACGACGGTCAGTCGTGTCGTGCCGTATGGTACTATGGTGATGCAAAGAATATCACCATTCCCGCCACTGTGGAAGGCATCCCCGTCACAGGCTTGGGCAAGAACCTGTTCTATGGCTACGAAGACCCCATCTGGTCTGTCGCTGTTCCCAGCAGCATCAAGACGCTGCGCGTGGCTCGCGGGGAGAAGAACAATCCGTTCTTCGGACTCTCTGACGACGTGATGATCTATCTGCCTGAAAAGAGTGCCAACTATACCGCACCCGAGGAAGAGTGGAACGTGGTGATGGGCGACGAGTGTAAACTCTTCTATCTGGCCGACGGCCAGTCGTTCTGTCCACCCCGTGACTTCACTGCCGACTATCTGCAATACAACCGTCAGCTATGGGCTGAGACAGACATCGTCAGCAACTACGAGGCAAGCGACTTGGAAGAGATGAGTGTCAACCACAAGGATGGCACTAACGAGGCGTTGGCTCGCGAGAGTGACTTCGACCTCTTTGATATCCGGTATTCCCGCAAGGCCTATACGCTCTGTCTGCCCTTTGACATCGACCTCGACAAAGTGGTTACCAATGACGAGAGTGACCTGAAGGTCTACCAGCTGAAGTATGTCAAGGACAACCTGCACTTCATCTTCGTGGAGGTATCTAAACAACTCAAGGCTGGTGAACCTTACTTCATAGTGGTCAACGGTGGTGGCTACATTTTGCTGAGTGAGGATAAGACAAAGGTAACTACTCAACTGCATCCCCTGACTATTACTGACTACAAAACGGGTGCTGTGGTAGGACAGTTCAAAGGAACCCTCTCTTACATGGTCAATGATGAGGCTATAGCTGACCATGCCTATATTATTCAGTCTACTGGTAACTGGCACCGAGTTGCAAATAAAACCGAACAGCAAAAGAAAGTCTATATCAATTCTTGCCGTAGCTATTTTAGCCGTACAGACGGTTTTACTCGCAACCGCTACTATACCAATTTCAAAACAGAAAATAGCAATGCCCGTCTGCATCGTGCTGCTGCCGATGATGATGGTATTACGGATTTCCCTGCCGATGCTTACTATAGCGACATAGACTTTGAGGTGGAAGATGACGCCACAGACATCAGTCCCATCATTCAGACCATTGACCTTGATGGCACAGAACGCATCTACGACCTCAGTGGTCGTTCGCTCAACAGCAAGCCCAGCAAGGGTACATATATCAAGAACGGAAAGAAATACATCAACAAATAAACAACTATGACTAATAGAAAGAAAGAATACAAAGAGCCGTCATTGGACGTCATTAAGCTAAGAATACCAAAATTGTTATGCGATTCGGATCCTGCTGTAGAATCTGATGCCCGCCGATGCGATTTTGACGAATAGCCCCAAAGTCCATTGAAATGGAAACAAAATTTGTTTTTTATTTTGTATTTCGCTCGCTTTGCACTACCTTTGCAGCAGATATATCATAAACAAAGAACAATGGACTTTAAGGATTTAGTACAGCAGCGCCGCTCGCACCGTAAGTTTACGGGCGAGGAAGTGAGCGCAGACGATGAGTATGACAGGTACCAGGTACCTGTCATAGGTTTTACGTAGTCCATATTATCTCTGCTTTTTGAATATCAGTTTCATCGTCTCTGGATCGAGTGGTTTCATCGTGGGTAACTTCAGGTCTTTCACCATTATACAAAAGGGGTTCAGAAGATTTGGGGTGGGTCTTCGCAAAAAAGAAAGCCTCCCCGCCACAAATGTTGACGGAGAGGCTGTGTTGTTATCCTTTACTTAATACCTATTGTTTATGCTTATTCTGCGCCACCCTGGCTGACACCACCCTCGTCCAAGGGGATGTTGCCGCCAGTAATCTCGATGGTGACAGTGGCACTCACTGCGGGATTGTCCTTCGATGTGCAGGTGATGGTCACGGTGCCGTTCTTAATCGGGGTGAGCACACCGTTGGCGTCAATGGTGGCCAGTGTGGTGTCGTCCACACTCCAGGTCACGTCGGTCTCGGTGATATAGGCAGGTGTGAACACAGCACCCAATTGGTAGCTGGCACCCACGGCATACTTACCGCCAGCGGT
>CACWFY010000047.1 GCA_902760345.1 uncultured Bacteroidales bacterium
GGATTAGCATCGTCAAAGCTATGTATTGACTGTGTGAATACATAGTTTTGAAGGCATGAAAACATAGGATTCACGAGGTGAAAACGTAGGATTTACAAACGAGAATCGGAGGGACAGGTTTTGAAGTGAACCCCAAAGTTTGGACGGATTAAACAATCGAAGCAGTAAGCATCTTCCTGTATTGTACGGGCGACATGCCAATACGTTTGCCCAGAGTTCCGACAAGAACTATGTCCAGACGATAAAATCGAGTATGACGGGAAAAATTATCGGACCAACAACTATAACCAAGTACTCGACCTCATCTTTCAAGATACCAAGCAGTTACGAGAAACAAAAAAGGGAATCCGAAGATTCCCTCACTTTCTCAAAGAAAGTACCCAGACCCGGGCTCGAACCGGGATGGGTTGCCCCACTGGTGTTTGAGACCAGCGCGTCTACCGATTCCGCCATCTGGGCTTCAAAGTGCAAGGATGGGCGACCCATTCTCACATGTGAATTTTCTAAATTCGCGTGCAAAGGTACGAAAAATATTTGAAATAACGAATAAATGAATAAAAAAATGAAAATAATTTGTTTGTTCAGTAAAATAATAGTACCTTAGTGCACGAAAAAAGAACTTTTGGAACAAATACTATGGAAATAAGCAATAGGAATTATTGTGTGATACTGGCTGGCGGCAAGGGTCGTCGCCTGTGGCCGAGCAGTCGCCAGGATATGCCTAAGCAGTTTTTGGACTTCTTCGGCACAGGACGTACGCAGCTGCAACAGACCTTTGACCGCTTTTCAAAGATGGTGCCCTGCGAAAATATCCTTGTATGTACGACGCAGCAGTATGCACCCATCGTGCGCGAGCAGTTGCCAGAGTTGCCCGAGCGTAACATGATGATTGAACCCGTGAACCGCAATACGGCACCCAGCGTGGCCTGGGCGGCTATGCGTGTCAGACGCTCGTGTGAGACGGCCAACATCATCATTACGCCGTCGGATCAGCTGGTGGTCAACGAGGAGTCGTATGTAGGCAGCATAGAAACAGGCCTCGACTATGTGTCGGAGCACGACGTGCTGCTGGCTATGGGTGTGAAGCCCACGCGTCCGGAACCTGGCTATGGCTACATACAGATGGGTGACGTGAGCTGCAAGCCCGATGTGTATAAGGTGAAGTCGTTTACCGAGAAGCCTGAGCGTGAGTTTGCCAAGATGTTTATGGAGAGCGGCGAGTTTTATTGGAATACGGGCGTGTTTATCTCGAATGCCCGCCATCTGTTGGTCAGCTTCGAACATATCTTCCCCGAGGTGTTGCGCAACCTGAAGCACGAACAGCCTGACTACAGCTATGAGGACGAGCTGGCATACGTCAATGAGCATTACTCGAGCTATCCGAACCTGTCGATAGACTATGCCATCTTGGAGCATAGCGAGAACGTGTTTATGATGAAGTGTGACTTCGGATGGGCTGATCTGGGTACGTGGCATGCCGTCTACGAGTGTATGAGCAAGGTAGAGGGCGACAATGTCGTGGTAGATTCAGAGGTGATGCTCGAAGATTCGCGCGACAATGTCATTCGTTTGCCCAAAGGCAAGCTGGCCGTCATCAACGGACTGGACGGCTATATCGTGGCCGAAGAAGGTAACGTGCTGCTGATCTGTAAGAAGGGCGACTCATCGGCACTGGTGCGCAAATACGTCAATGAGGTGCAAATGAAGTATGGCGATGATTTCGTTTAAGGCTTACTGCTTAATGGTTAATGTGTAATGATTGTAGGGATTGATGCAAAGCGCGTGGTGCGCAACGGAACGGGCCTGGGCAGTTATGGGCGTACGCTGGTGAACGACCTGATACGGTTGGGCGATGATGACATGCAGTTGCGGCTGTATGCTCCCGACGAGGGTCGCGACGAGTTGCGCGGCCAGCTGATAGAGGGTGTGCAGTTCTGTCTTCCCAAGGGTCGTCCGTCGGCATTGCGCAAAGCGTGGTGGCGCTCCCGTGGGGTGGTGGGCGACCTGTTGCGCGACGGTGTGACGGTCTATCATGGCCTGTCGGGCGAACTGCCTGTTGGTTTGCGGCGTGCTGGCATTCGTGGCATTGTGACCATCCACGACCTGATATTTTTGCGACATCCGGAATACTACCACTGGATAGACACGAAGATTTATGAGTGGAAGTTCCGTCAGGCCCTGCGCGAGGCTGACCGTATCATTGCCATTAGCGAACGTACGCGTCAGGATATCCTGGAGCTGGGTGGCGAGGAGTATGCCGACCGCATCAAGGTGATCTATCAGAGTTTCTCGCCGCAGTTCTCGATGAATATCAGTAGTGAACAAAAGACAGAGGTGCGCACGCGCTACAAGCTGCCGTCACGCTATATATTGAACGTGGGCACCATTGAAGAGCGCAAGAACCTGGCGCTGGCTGTCGAGGCTCTCGAACTGTTACCGCAGGACATCCACTTGGTGGCGGTAGGTCGACAGACGGACTATGTGAAGAAATTGCCGCATAGCGAACGCCTGCACCTGTTGAGTGGTGTACCCAACAAAGACCTGGCGGCTATCTATGCGATGGCTGAGGCCTTTGTCTATCCGTCGCGCTATGAGGGTTTTGGTATCCCTATCATTGAAGCGATTGCTGCAGGACTGCCTGTGGTGGCTTGTACGGGGTCGTGTCTGGAGGAGGCTGGAGGTCCTGATAGCTTGTATGTAGGTTCTGACGACGTGTTTGGAATGGCCGACGCACTGAAGATTTCGTTACGGGGAGCCCGTGGCCGACAGGAACGCATAGCACGTAGTCGCGAATACATCCGACGCTTCGAGGGCAACGATGTTGCAGCCCAGGTACGTGCGCTATATTTTGACGTTTAGTTGAACGAGCAGGTCGCTCTGAGAGGAGTGATCGATGAGTTGCAGACCGCTGCCGATGGTGCTACGGTCAAAGTAGTTGGTGACACCCGCCTTGAGTGTCAACGAGAGGTTGTGACCCATGTCGGCCGTACCCATCAGGGCATAACGTATGCCGTGGCCGTAGTAGGGTGGAAAGCTGAAGTCATAGCGTACGGAGGACTCGTACTGGTAGAGGCGGCTGTCGTAGTCGTCGGTATGGAACCACGCCACATTGGCGTTGGCCTTCAGCCATCGCCACTGCCACTGTACCTGCTGACCCAGCATGATGCCTCGTGACCGCTCACCTTGAAAACTGCTGATGACGGCGTCACACTGGCTACGCAGCGACAGGGTAGGGGTGGCATTGCAGACAGCACTCATGCGCAAGCGGTGCTGGGACTTGTTGGCCAAATACTGCTTGTTGCTGTCGTCTTGTTGACGTACATGGTAGCGGTAACGCATATTGAACGTCCACCGCTTTCGTTGGTAGCCAATCATTGCTGAGGCGTCGAAGGCGTCGCTGGGGGCAGACACCAGATATCGTGGGGCTGGGAAGTGGGCATAGTCGGCATATCCCTGGATGGTCCATGCTCTGGAGGGTTGCCAGGATGCTCCTGCGTAGATGCCGTGTTCGTTTTGAACACTACTGCCCTCGCTGAAGCTTTGACCGTGCTGTGCGGTATAGCGCTTGTCGTAGTAGCGGTGTAGCACCATGAGCGACCATTGGTCGGAGGGTTGCCAGCTGACGGTATGAATGAGCGCTACGGCTCCTTGTCGGCAGATGGCTGTCTCGCCACTCATGGACCATTGTGCGTTGCGATATCCGTAGTCGACGCTGCTGTTCCAAAAGTCGTTGCCACTGGCGGCATACTGACGATAGGCGGGCGTCTGGCGCGGTTCGAGACTGCGGTTGTAATGCGTGAATACGGTGTTGACATTGACGTAGGCCGTGCCTCGTTGCCAGCCGAAAGAACCTCCGAGGTCCGTTTCGCGTGTGTTGTGCTTCTTTTCTATCTCGCTGGGTGTACGGTGGTAACCGTCGGTACGTAGCGTCTGTACCATATCGTTGGCTGTCAACGTGGCATCAACAGCACGATAGGAGGCAAAGGCCGTGATGCGCCACGACCTGCCAAGACGCACTGTCGCCGCTGCTCCCTGCAGATAATTGGCAGACGAACGCGACGTATAGGCGGTGAGCAGGCGGGTGCTCCGTCCCATCGACTGCAAGGTAGAGAGCTTACCCAGATGGAATCCGTTATTCATCACCAGTCCCATGCCCATGTTTACGCGATACATGCCGATGTTCAATGATTCCAGTCGTCCCATGTCACGCAGTTGGAAGTAGTAGCTGTAGTGGTCGTAACCAGTACTGTTGTTGTGCGAGAAGAACGGCTCGCCGGCATCCTGTGCTCCTGTTAGTCCAAATTTGATGCGGTTTCGATAGTTAAACTGATAGCGTATGTCGTGACGGTAGGGGTAACCCAAGTAGCCGTTACGGTCACCCTGTCGGCGGTAGAACGGTATCTTGGCTGTGGCGGTCAGCGTATGTTTGCCGTCGGTAATGATATCGCTCATCTGGGGCCACACACGCTTGGCTTTCTCTTCGCCGACATACACAAAGTGCTGCAATAGTTGTCGGGTGTCGTAGTCGAGGGCCGTTATCATCATCAGTTCACTGAGCGAGCGAATAGGGTGGTAGCGGTCAAGATATTCCACGATACCCTCGATCTGACGCTCCGTCAGGAAGGGGAGCTGTTCTAACTGTTCGCGGCTAGTCTGGTTGAGGTTGATAGGGTTCTGCGCCCATTCGCTGAGCATTTCCAGTGTCTCTTCACCATAACCTTCCTCTAGCTCCTCGGCGGTCATCCATTGACGTAGCGACTCCCGCCAGTCGCCAACGTCCTGTGCCGACAAGGCCAGCGTCAGCCATCCGCAAGTGAGTAGTAACAGCAGCCGCTTCATAACAGGTGTGACTATAGTTGTCCGGCTTCGACCATCAGTACCACACGCTCCGTCAGGCGGTCGATACCCTCAGGATCGTATTCTTTCTTCAGCGAGGCACCGAATGCCCAGGCAAAAGCCTGGTAGAAACCGGCACGCAGGGGGCCGAGGAAAGCTTGTATGAGTTCGTAGCTCGACGAGTGGCTCTCGCGATAGATGAGTTTAATGAGCAGTTTGCCCTGCGAATAGGTGAGCTTCTTCATGCGGGGTTTGTACTCCTGCATAACGCTTTTCTCTACACGTTTCATGTGCTCTTCGCGTGCTTGCTTGTTGGGCAGCGTCTCCAGATATTCGGCTGTCTCCATCATAATCATGTTGGCTTCCTTGGCGATGGGCAGCACGGTTTTGACGTTCTTGACCAGCCGCATGTAGGCGTTCTGCTGCTTCTTGCTGCTGAACGAGACGGGCGGAAAGACGTAGACATTGTTCATCTCCATATACTGAATGCTGTCGCCGTTCTCCAATACCTTGCCGACCTTCACGGTAGGTACGAAGGTCGGACTGTCCATGTCCACCTCCTGCCGCTTCTTGTCCTGTGCCATACAGCCCACAGCCAGCAGCCCACAGCCTATCGTCAGTATCAGTCTCATTGTTCTCACTTTCTCACTTTCTCACCTCTTACCTCTTACCTCTGATATATTACCTGCACGAGTGTTTGTCCTACCGCCTGCAGCGTGTTGCGGTCAAGGTGCTGCATGTCGTCGTTGACGGTGTGCCACGTGGGACCGAAAGAGCTCTGCGGACAGTCGGGGTAGTGGTTGATGATGTCGATACACGGAATATGGGCATTCTCGTTGACGGGCACGTGGTCGTCGGTGATGTATCCACCCTCTTTTGTCGGGAAGAAGCTGCCATAACCGGCAGTAGCTGCTGCCTGCCATACGTCGTTGACCACCTGACGGGCCTGCTGTAGGGAGTACATCTCCTGATAGAACTTCGCACCCTGTCCACCCACCATATCCAAGAGGATACCGTACTGGTAGGTCGTATGGTTGTGGTCTGCCCAATACTTGGAACCCAAAGCCCACGAGTCACCGTCGGATACGTCGCTCCACTGCGGTACGCCCCAGTCTTCTGCGTCGAAACAGACAAAGTCGACAGCTACGGTGGCAGAGTCGTGCTGTTGCAACAGACGGGCCAACTCAAGCATGACGGCCACGCCAGAGGCTCCGTCGTTAGCAGCCAGAATGGGCTTGTGCCAATTGGTGGAGTCGGGGTCGTTGTCGGCCCATGGGCGACTGTCCCAATGGGCACAAATAAGAATCTTGGTCTTTGGACTATTGTCAGTCGTCTTTTGACTTGCAATGATGTTCGTGCTCTTCAGTATCGTGCCGTCGTAGCCTTTCAGGTCGGCACGTTGCATTTCAACTTGATAGCCGTATTGCTCGAACTTCTGCTGTATCCACTGTGCGCACTGTTCGTGGGCCTCGCTGTTCATGGTGCGTGGTCCGAAGGCGCATTGTGCGGCACAGAAGGTATAGGCAGAGTCGGCATTGAATGTGATGTCCACTGCTGTCATCTCACTACTCACGCCTTTCTTCGATGTGCCACAGGCACACAGGCAGAGGATGCTCATCAGTGTTATGAATAGTTTCTTGTTTCTCATGTTTTAATGTTTCGTTTGCACGTCATTCATGACGCGAAGAAAGTTGCCGCCCCAGAGCTTCTGGATGTCAGCCTCGGAATAGCCGCGTGCCAACAGCTGGCGGGTGAAGTTCAGCAGTTCCGACGAACTGGCCAGTCCGCGGATGCCGCCGTCGCCGTCGAAATCGGTACCCAGTCCGACATGGTCTATTCCCATCACGTCAATGGCATGCTCCAAATGGCGCATAGCATCTTCGATAGTGGCCTCGCCGTCTTTCACTAAGAAACCGTTGTACAGCGTGACTTGCATGACACCACCTTTTTGGGCCAATGCCCGCATCTGGTCGTCTGTCAGGTTGCGGGGATGGTCACACAGGGCGCGACAGCTGCTGTGACTGCACACAATGGGCGTTTCGCTAAGCTCAAGCGCATCATAAAAACTGCTCTCTGCCGCATGGCTCAGGTCAACCATGATGCCCAGGCGGTTCATCTCTCGTACCACTTCCCGTCCGAAAGCGCTCAGTCCACCATGTGTCTGACTGCCTCGTGCTGAGTCGCAGATGTCGTTGTCACCATTGTGGCACAGCGTCATATAGACGATTCCCCGTTCAGCGAAGTGTAGCAGGTTCTTTATTTTACCATCCAGCGCATGCCCGTTCTCAATGCCTAACATGATGCTTTTCTTGCCGAGGTGCTTGTTACGCCAGAGGTCTGCAGGCGTGTGGGCAATGCCGATATACTGGCTGTGCTGGGCGACGATTGACTCTATCTGGTCAAAAATGTTGTCTGCATACGCCGTAGGATGGTCGGTAGGCTGAGGCAGATAGGCCACCATGATGGTAGCGTCCTGATGACCCTCAGCCATCTTGTGCAGGTCGACCAGTATCTTGGGGTCACGACTGCCGAAGTTAACATGCTGTGGAAAGAACATCGGTGTGTCGCAATGGCTGTCAAGAGTCAGCACACGGCGATGAGTATCACACGCTGCACGGTACTGGTTGGCTTCTCCGACGAGCCATTGGAAGAGGGGCAGGCCGTCGTCCAGACACTCGGGGTGCCACTGTACGCCGAGAATGCTCTTATACTCTGTACTCTCCATTGCCTCGATGATACCATCGTCAGACTTGGCTATTACGCGAAAACGGGGCCCAGTCTCGTCGACTGCCTGATGGTGGAAGGAGTTGACGTGGAGAATGGAGAATGGAGAATGGAGAATGGAGGATTGCTGCGCCTGAGCATAGATGTGGAAAAGGAGAGAATCCTTTTCCACGATGACGCTATGAGTAGCGACATTGCGGTCTTCCTCTTGCGAGTGGTTGTGCGCCCAAATGTCGCTGATGTCCTGACGAACATGTCCTCCCAAAGCCATTGCCAGCGTCTGAATGCCGCGACAGATGCCGAGGATGGGCAGTTGACGGTTGTAGGCCAGCTGGGTGATAAATAGCTCGGGCAGGTCGCGCTCTTCGTTGATGGTCCCTAACTGTGGACACGGCTCTTCGTCCGCATAGCGAGGGTCGTAGTCGGCACCACCGCTGAGAATCAGTCCGTCAAGATGTTCCAGGGTGTTGATGATGGCATCTGTGTCGCTCAATGGCGGAATGATGACGGGTACACCTCCCGCACGCACCACTGACTTGTAGTAACCTTCGGCTAGCTTACACGTCAACTCACCATAGTTGCCCGTGATGCCAATCATGGGCTTGCGCTGGGCTTCCGGAAAAGATGAATAGGCTGTTGCAGCAAGCTGCGACTGCCAGTCAAAAGGATTTTTCATAGGGAGATAGTATTATTTTATTCGTCAAGATTAACGGGAATCTCGCGCTTAATGCTTTGTTCCAGCGAGATGAGGGTCTCGGTAGCCACCACACCGGGGATTTCCTGTAGGCGACCGTTCAGCAGATGCATCAGCTGTTCGTTCTCCTTGGCATACAACTTCACCATCATGGTGTAGGGCCCTGTGGTAAAGTGGCATTCAACAACCTCAGGAATATGGCGCAGACGCTCTACGACGTCTTTGTACATTGAGCCGCGTTCCAACGTAATACCTACATAGGTGCAGGTCGAATAGCCCAGGCTTTTGGGGTTTACGTCGAAACCGCTACCCATGATGACACCATTCTCAATCAGGTGCTGTACACGCTGGTGGATAGCTGCACGCGATACATTGCATTCAGCGGCCACGTCCTTGAACGGAATACGGGCATTCTTTGATAGGATGCTTAGGATTTTCTTGTCCAGATTATCAATCTTGTCTATCATGTTGATATGTTTTATAGAATGTTTATATATTTCTTCGTCTTATCGTTTGCGAATCAGCGTCAAGCCGTCGCGCAAAGGAAGTATCACCTGTTCGGTGCGCGGGTCCTGCGCCACATAGTCGTTGAAGTCCTCAATGCCTCGCGTCTGCGGGTCGCGGTCATAGGCGTGGTCAACTACATGACCGTCCCACAAAGTGTTGTCGGCTACGATGAAACCGCCGTTTTTTACCACTTTCAGCGCCATTTCGTAGGTCTCACGATAGGTGCGCTTGTCACCGTCGATGAAAGCCATGTCGAACAAAACCCCCAACTTGGGCGCTTCCGTGAGGGCGTCACCAATGCGGAACACAATCTTGTCGCCGACGGGTGAACCTTCTATCCACGGACGGGTGAAGTCTTCCTGCTCATCGTTGATCTCGAAGGTATAGACCTTGCCGCCCTCTTCCAGCCCCTCGGCCATACAAAGGGCAGAGTAGCCGCTGAAGGTACCCACCTCCAGAATATTTTTCGGACGAATCATCTGCACCAGCATCTTGAGTAGTCTCCCCTGCAAGTGGCCAGACGCCATACGTCCATGCAACATGTGGATGTTGGTGGCGCGCCATAGTCGGTACAGGTAGTCCGGCTCTGGGTCAATGTGCTGCAGGATATAATTCTCAATTGTCAATTGTCAATTCTCAATTAAACAAGTGCTTCTACCGCCAGCCGGTAGCTGTCGAGACCAAACCCGCAGATGACACCACGGCAAGCCGCAGAAATCATGGAGTGATGGCGGAACTCCTCGCGCTGGTGTACATTCGAGATGTGAACCTCTATCACTGGCGTTTTCAATGAGCGGATACAGTCGTGCAGGGCAATACTGGTATGGGTATAGGCACCTGCGTTGAGCACAATACCGTCGTAGGTAAAGCCAACCTCCTGCATCTTGTTGATTAGTTCTCCCTCGACATTGCTCTGGAAGTAGCTGATGTCTATATCAGGATACTGTGCCTGCAGCTTTGGCAGGTACTGTTCAAACGACGATGAGCCGTATATTCCAGGCTCACGGACTCCCAGCAAGTTGAGGTTGGGACCATTGACTATCAGGATCTTCATAATCGTTATTTTATATAACTCGGTTGCAAAGGTACAAAATAAAATGAGAAATGTGAAATGAAAAATGATAAATATTTCGTATCTTTGCCGACATTATGACAGGACAGAAGGATATTTTGCGTACTTATCAGCGCTTTTTAAAGCTTCAAAGGGGCTATTCTGCCAATACGCTGGATGCTTATATGCGTGATTTGCAAAAGCTGTTGGACTATCTGGACGGAGCGTGGGGACACGATGGGCAGCAGCCCCTCGACGTGTTGACGGTTCGTTTGGAGGATTTGCAGCATTTTGCTGCCGGACTGCATGATATTGGTATTCATCCCCGTTCACAATGCCGAGTGTTGAGCGGCGTTCGTGCGTTCTTTCGCTATCTGCAACAAGAGGGCTATCGAGAGGACGACCCGACAGAGCTGTTAGAGTCACCTGTTCTTGGTGAACACTTGCCCGAAGTGTTGAGCACGGAAGAGGTGGATGCTATGGAGAAAAGTCTTGACATGTCAAAATGGGAGGGCCATCGTAATCGTGCCATCATAGAAGTGCTGTTCTCTTGTGGATTGCGTGTTTCAGAGTTGGTAAACCTCCGACTG
Source organism: uncultured Bacteroidales bacterium (assembly GCA_902760345.1). Lineage (GTDB taxonomy): Bacteria > Bacteroidota > Bacteroidia > Bacteroidales > Bacteroidaceae > Prevotella. Next base: position 10,403 of record CACWFY010000047.1, read on the forward strand.
AGCAATCTCTATGTTAAGGAAAAATTCTTACGTGTTATGGGCAAGGGCTCGAAAGAACGGCTGGTGCCTATTTCGTCTCGTGCCATTCAGGAATTGGAATGGTGGTTTGCTGACCGCCAGCACATGAATATCAAGCCCGGTGAAGAGGATTATGTCTTCCTCAACCGCCGTGGCGCACATCTGACGCGAACGATGATATTGATTATGATCAAGCAGACCGCTGAACAGGCGGGAATCCGTAAGACGATTTCACCCCATACGTTGCGCCATTCCTTTGCTACTGCTCTGTTAGAGGGTGGTGCCGATTTGCGTGCCATACAGGCTATGTTAGGGCACGAAAGCATAGGAACGACAGAAATTTACACCCATATAGATATGACACAGCTACGTCAGCAAATATTGGCGCATCATCCACGCAACAATCGCCATTCACAACAGGAATAAGGAACGTTTTATGGGAAAATGTGAAGAAATACGTAAAAAAGTTTGGGCGTTTGGGTGAAATTCCTTATCTTTGCAGCATACTATAACTAAAATATTATTACAGCTATGATTAAAATATATTATAAGCAGTGCCTATGCGACATGCTAAGCATGATGGGCAATCGCATGCTTTTTGTGTGTTTGACACTGATGTGCGTGATGGGCGTACAGGCTCAAGACGATGATTTTAAGAAGAGTATGGATGAGTTCCGTCGTGGAGCCTATAAGGAATACGATGATTTCCGTAAACAGGCCTTGATGGAGTATAGCGACTTTGTGCGTCAGGCATGGAAGCCGTTTAATGCCGAGCCTGCCGTTCCTATGCCTAAGGAGGAAGAGGTGGCTCCGATGTTGGCTCCCGATGCTGATCAGGAGACGGCTTCGTGGTTTAGTCGTCAGATGGATAAATTGTTTAAGAGAAACAAGAAAGATGCTGATAACAAACAGGCGAAGGCAGATGTAAAGACTCAGCAGAAAAAGGCTGAACCTAAGAAACCCGAGCCTAAGAAACCGGAGCCCAAGAAGCCCGAGGCTAAAAAGCCTCAGCCCAAGAACAAGCCGGAAACCAAGAAACCTGTGGAACTGGCCGTCAAGCAAGTTATCCCGCCTGCACCAGTGATTAAGCAGCCTGAACCTTTGTCGGAGGTCAAGGAGGAAACATTCCGTGCCAACAACTATATGAAATTCATGGTGTTTGGTACAGAGTGTAAGGTGCGCATCGGCGATAACTGCCGCTTTAAGTTGCCTAACGTGTCGTCAGACGCTGTGGCAGACGTCATTCGCGACGAGTTCCCGAAGACGCAGTTTGACAATTTACTGTATGACTGTCTGCAGGAGCGTAAGCGCCATAACTTCTCTGACTGGGCATACTACCAGATGCTGTTGGCGTTGACCAACAAGTTCTATGGCGAGAACAGCAACGAGGGCGTGCTGGTACGTGCGTTCCTTTATTCTCAGTCAGGCTATAAGATGCGTCTTGCTCACGATGAGAACAACCTCTATATGTTGTGTGCTACGCGTCACTTTATCTATAATAAGATATTCTTCTCAATGGAGGACGACTGGTACTTCCTGTTTGACGGCAAGCAGAGTGACAAGTTACGCATTTGTCCGGCGTCGTTCCCCAAAGAGAGCTCGTTGTCACTGCAGATTTCCGCTGCTCAGCAGTTTGCGATGAATCCCAGCGGAGAACGTGTAATCAGGTCTATCCGTAATCCGAACTTCTCGGTGACGCTTCATTCGAACAAGAACTACATTGACTTCTGCGAGACCTACCCCTCGTCTATTGTCGACAACAACTTCATGACCCGTTGGGCCATGTATGCCAACACACCGTTGGAGGCTGACGTTTGTGATCAGTTGTATCCACAGCTGAAGAATAATATCAAGGGAATGTCTGAAAAGCAGGCCGTACAGGAACTGCTATGGTGGCTGCACGGCAATTTGGACCTGGAGGGCGAAATCAAAAACTCCGAGACATTCCTTTATCGTTATGACGAGGACTGCTGGGGTGCTGACCGTGCCTTCTTCGGCGAGGAGACGTTGTACTATCCCTATTGTGACTGTGAGGACCGTTCCATCCTGCTCTCACACCTGGTGCGCGACCTGGTAGGGTTGGACGTTGTGTTGGTTTACTATCCCGGACACCTGGCTATGGCCGTCTGCTTCAACGAGAATGTCGATGGTGACTATATTATGGTCAACGGCCGCAAGTTTATTGTTTGCGACCCCACCTATATTGGTTGTCGTATAGGCGACACCATGCCGGGCATGAATAATTCAGAAGCCACAGTAATCCTTTTGCAAAAATCTTAAAAAAATACTAACCAATATGAGAAAAAGACTATTAACACTATCCTTTTGCTGCGTGGCAGTTGCTATTCAGATGATGGCTCAAGGTATGAAAGTGGTTGACTTCAAACTGCTGGAGAACGACCTGACGGCTAATACGCGTGGAACGGAGAAGATGGACCAGAAC
>CACWFY010000048.1 GCA_902760345.1 uncultured Bacteroidales bacterium
GAAACGCAGGTGAGAGCAGGTGAAACCTCCCGACTTCTTAGAGTCGTAAGAGAAGTAAGCCTGGCAGTACTTGTCGGTGTTGTCACCAATAATCTTCACTGAGTTCTTGTTAGCACCAACGGTACCATCAGCACCCAGACCATAGAACTTAGCCTGGAACATGCCAGCACCACCAAGTGCGATCTCCTCAACCTCAGGCAGAGAGGTGAAGGTAACATCGTCTACGATACCAACTGTGAAGTGGTTCTTTGGCTCGGGCATAGCGAGGTTGTTGAACACGCTGATGATCTGAGCAGGTGTGGTGTCGCGGCTACCAAGACCGTAGCGACCGCCAACGATAACTGGACGATCCTGAACATCGAAGAAGGCATCCTTAACATCGAGGTACAGAGGCTCGCCGTTAGCGCCTGGCTCCTTAGTACGATCCAGAACGGCAATCTTCTTAACAGTCTTAGGAACAGCAGCCAACAGGTGCTTAACTGAGAATGGACGATACAGGTGAACTGAGATCATACCAACCTTCTGACCGTTTGCGTTCAGGTAGTCGATAGCCTCGCGAGCTGCATCGGTAGCAGAACCCATCAGGATAATCATGCGATCAGCATCCTCGGCTCCGTAGTATGAGAACAGGTGATACTCACGGCCGGTGATCTTAGAGATCTCGCCGAGGTACTTCTCTACTACCTCAGGTACTGAATCGTAGTATGGGTTACAAGCCTCACGGTGTGTGAAGAATGTCTCAGGGTTCTCGGCTGTACCACGTGTGATAGGACGCTCAGGGCTCATAGCACGATCGCGGAAACGCTTAACGAACTCCTCCTTAACCAGAGGACGGATATCCTCCTGATCCATCAGCTCGATCTTGTGATACTCGTGAGAGGTACGGAAACCATCGAAGAAATTAACGAATGGAACCATAGTCTCGAGAGTAGCCAGGTGAGGAACAGCTGTGAGGTCCATCACCTCCTGTACAGAACCAGAGCAGAACATAGCGAAACCGGTCTGACGGCAAGCCATTACGTCCTGGTGGTCGCCAAAGATGCACAGAGAGTGTGAAGCCAGCGTACGGGCAGAAACGTCGAATACGCAAGGAATCAGCTCACCGGCAATCTTGTACATGTTAGGAATCATCAGGAGCAGACCCTGAGAAGCGGTGAAGGTAGTAGTAAGGGCACCAGCCTGCAGAGAACCGTGAACGGCACCAGCAGCACCAGCCTCTGACTGCATTTCCTGAACTGAGACGTTCTGGCCCCAGAGGTTCTTACGACCACGGGCAGCCCACTCGTCAACATGCTCCGCCATAGGCGAAGACGGGGTGATGGGGTAGATAGCAGCTACCTCCGAGAACATATAGCTCACGTGAGCCGCAGCCTCGTTACCATCACAGGTGATAAACTTCTTTTCTTTAGCCATTTTAATATGATAAATGTATTAAATGAAAAATATTTTCCTATACCTATTTCTTAGTAATACGCAATACCTATTAATTAGTATTTGTTTTAAACGCGTGCAAAGTTACAAAGAAAATCCCAAAATGCAAAGCAGAGTTTGCAAAATATTGCTAAAACGTTTACGTTTTTTCCACTTTATCGATAAACATGCAAGTTATAATCGGCAAAAGGAAATTAGTACAGGAATCCGAAGAGCCATAGGGGTATCTGGTTGCCCTTGCCAATCTCTGTATTATAGCGAGCATAGATGATGTCGGGTGAGTATCGCATCTTGTTGCGAGCATCGGCATCACAGACGCGGAACTTGAGGCGTCCGTCGACCAAATAGAAGGGGTCGTGACCCGACTGGTTGACCTTATGGTCTTTCCACAGGGAGTTGACGAAGAAAGTCTCCATAGCCGTCTGTTTCTCTACATGGATGGGGTAGATGGCATAGAGTAGGTTGGAGTTATGGAGCATCACCTTCGACGGCTTCTTGGGGAAGTCTTCGCCTAAGGGATAGATGATGTTGAGCAGACGGGCATCTGTGAGGTACTTGATATAGTTCATCACGGTGGCGCGTGACGTTTCGATATTCTCGGCCAACTTACTGACATTGGGGGCCTTCGGGCCTCCTTCCGCCAGCTGATAGAAGAGCTTTTTGATCTTTGTCAGATATTTCAGCTCTATCTGCTTGATGAGCAGGATGTCTACCTCGGTCATCATGTTCATGGTCTTCAGCAGGTTTTCCGAATAGTTGCGGTGCTCCTGGAAGAAGGGGTAGAAACCGTGATGGATATAGTCTTGAAAGTAGCGGTTGGGCGACACTTTGGGAAGTATCTGCTTGATGATTCGCTCGTGGTCGCGCAGAATCTCTTCTAACGTGTAGGCCTTGAAATTGTTGCCTGTCATCAGGTTGATGAACTCGCGGAAGGAGAAGCCGCGCAGGTTGTACGACTTTACAATGCCGTTGAGCTCGGGGTTCTCGTCCTTCAGGCGCATCACGCTACTGCCTGTGAACACAATCTTCAGATAAGGGTAGAGGTCATAGCACTTTCTCAGTTCGGCGCTCCAGTCGGGCTGCTTGAATACCTGGTCGATAAGCAGTACGCGGCCGCCACGACGACAAAACTCTCCTGCAAAATCGGCAATACCGCGGCCTTGGAAATAGAAATTGTTCATGTTGACGTACAGACACTGGCGGTCGTTGACGTCGAATTTCTCTTTGGCGTATTGCAACAGGAAGGTGGTCTTGCCCACGCCACGCGTACCTTTAATGCCTATCATGCGGTCGTTCCAGTTGATTTCATCCATCAATAGACGACGAACGGGCGCATTGACATGCTCTACCAAATAACGATGCGTACGGAAAAATGCTTCCATAAAACTACTACTACGCTGTTTTGCTTTTAAAAACTGGCGCAAAGTTACTAAAAAAACTCGAAATTGCAAAGCCGAGATTGCAAAATCTTGCAAAAAAGGCTCATTTTTTTCTTTTTCTGTCTTTTTACAGATTAAACGATATGGTACCTATTACTTTTCGTCCTGAATATTTATAGGGGAAATAGGAGGTACCACCAATCTCATAAGTGGTATTGAATAGGTTGTCACAGTCGAATGAGAGTTGAATCTTGTTGCCGTAGTCGTATTTCAGTCGCAGGTCTAACAATGCATAGCCACTCAGATAGAAGTCCTCACTATCCTTAATCCGCGAATTAGCCTTATTCAGCGTGCGAGAAGTGCAACGCAGGTTGCCAGACAGCCAAAGGGAGTGCTTGGCCTTGTTTAACAGACGCTTTCCACCGATGAGGTTGACAGTCCACGTAGGTATGCTATATATATGGTGGTCGTCATAGTAATACTGCTCAGAACTGAAAACGCGATACAAGGTGGTATTGAGGCGTGAATGGAAGGAGCTGGTCTTGTAACTGAGTTCAGCCTCTACGCCTGCAATTTTCAAACTACCGGAGTTGACGTATTTTGGTGCTGCCAAATCTGTACTTTGGTTGTTGCATATCAAATCTGTCAGGCGGTTATAGAACAGATTGAAATCATAGTTGAAATGTTTGGAGAAACTACCCAGGAAGTCGAGCTGAACAGCATCGATATATTCTGGCATCAAGTCCTGACTACCCCTATAGGGATTGGAGGTGTTCTGACGATAGAAGTAGGGTGCATCCACAAAGGCACGTGAAAAGGAGATTTTGGTACTCAGCGCCTTGGAAGGCATGTAGATGAGTGCTATTCGTGGAGAAAGCGCCGTAACGTTAACATCATTCTTGCGGTGTTTGTTGTCAAAACGTAAACCTGCATTCAAAATCAGGTTGTCAAGAAAATAATGCTTGCACTGGACGAAGGCTGAGAAACTGGTCTCGTGTCCATTATTAATAATGTTCTTAGACTCCTTCATGACGGTTGTAAATCGCTCGTAGTCTTCACCGATGAGAGACTCATTGTCATAAAGTGTAAAGTTTTCAAGATGAATACCTGTCAGCAAGTTACCCTTCATCGACCCCAGTGTGTAAGAGGCATCCATCTTAGCGATACCGCCAATGGCGTATTCTTCCCAGTTGACATCCTGATAAAGATTGTGGTAGGTCTTGTAAATGGGATTACCATGTTCGTCACGCTTTGGGGCATAATCTTCGTCAATGATGACATTGACTATGGAATCAGAAACAACGGCATAGTCGTAGAATCTGTACCTGTCACCATAGACGGATACATTTAAATTGAAACGTCCAAAACTCTTGGTATAGCCCAGGTCAAGGTGTGTCTCATCGATAGCGTAACCAATGGTGTTACCTTGGAAATGACGGTAGTTGTCATAGTCATACACCTCGCCGAACCAGGAATATTGAGGAACCTGCTTACCATATTTGTGAGAGAGCATAAAGGTAAAGTCCTTCACGTTGAGATTCAGACCGATGTCATAGGTCGGCTTGCCTTCATAACGTCCGACATAGGCATAGCCGTCGCGAGGTGTTTGGGAGTAGCCCGTACCTTTCGGCACATTGATCTTTTCACCACTGGAAGTGTAGATAGAGGCCCATGCCAGAATGTCGGCACCCATGAATGAAGTGCCAGCAGTAAAGTCTGCCCGATGGGTACCATACGAACCGTAACCGTATTTGAGTTTTACACCATCGACTTCGTGTCCTTTTTTGGTGATGATATTGACCACAGCAGTCAATGCTACGTTACCATACAGCGAAGAGGCTGGTCCGCGAAGCACCTCGATATGGTCAATCTTCTCCGTACTGATGGCATAGTCGAGTTTACCGTTATTGGTGGAACGCGCATTCAGACGATGACCGTTTTCCATCACCAGCATTTTCTCCTGACCAGAGGTATAAACACCATGCATGGAATAGTTGGGAAAAGCATAGGCGCAGATCTCACTCATTCCTGGCACATAGGCAGCGAGAATCTGACCGATACTTTTGTTATTGCTCAGACAATCAATCATCTCACGGGTGATGATAATCACAGGTACTGGCGCCTCGTTGATGCTTTCTGCCTGACTGGATGCTGTGGTGATGGTCTCACTACGACCAGACTTTAGCAGGTTGATCATATCCTCGAAGCGTATAGGATCCATCGTAGAGGTATAATAAGGATTCTCGTCGAGTAGCAAAGAGGCATAATGCTCTGATTTCCCATAATCATCCTGTGCCAAATAGCAGAGGGAGAGAAGACGCAGGGCATTTTGCTTGATATTTCCTTGAAAGGAGTTGAGATTCTTTTCTATGACACTGATGGCTTGTTCCAGTTGTCCTAATTGATAGGCATTCTCAGCCTCAGTGTAAACCTGTCGCATCTCATTGCCAGACTGAGACCATCCTGCAGAAGTGGATAGCAGCATGGTTGCGATAAGGATAATATGTAAGTATTTTCTCATAATTCTTTCATATATAGTTTGCTATACTCTGATTCGAGCATGGTGAAGTGATCAGTAGGAACGGGAACGATACGCATCTGGGGTTGCAACTGGTGCCAGCGTTGCAGGTAAATGTCAACCTGACGGTTGAATGCGTCGACGTCAAGCGTCAGTTTATTAACAGCCAGGAAAGGCTCCATGGCTTTAAAGAAGATGACTTCACCTTTGTAAGGAGGCATGGGTTGACCGTCAAGCAGCGCTATGACCCGTTTCTGTTGCTTTCCCCAGTCGAAAAGCTTTTGCTGTCGCTCTGGTGGCATCTGTTCGATGACGCTTTGCGAAGGCATCATTTGACATACTTCTTCGTCAGTACGGAGAGGCGTATTCAGCACAACTACTTTAGGAGACTGACCAGTCTCTTTCTGCCATTGTGCAGCACACCGATAAGCCAATTCACCACCCAGGCAATGTCCTGTAAACGCATAGGGTACGGCATCGATAGGAAGCATGTCGTGAAGCATCTTTATGTATTTGGCTACGACATCGGTCTTTGACAGATTGGAAAACTCTTCATCATAATAATCGTCAATGGAGGCGAACATAAATACAGAGAACTTCTCTCGTAAGGCTTCAAAATAATTGTGTACCTGATGAGGGGAGAATCCCTGAATCGCAATGACGATGGGTTTGTCGGGACTGTATTTGTTCAGCCAACGTCCAAAGGTTAATTCCTGGCTGGCAATAGTGCGAATGGTTTTGTTGTTGAGGATGTCGTTAACCATTAGCCTCATACCTTTCTTCTCGGCCAGAGAAGACAATTTGATGGCATCAAGAGATGACAGACCCAGTTGTGTCAGGTCGTCGGTAACACCAATGTCCTCCGTTCCCAAGAGCTTCTTTGCTAAGTCGAGCAGAACCATCTCCCTCTGATTGGACGGTGCTTCAAGCGTACCAGTACCAACAGACAGCGTCTTGGAAAGCTCCTGTAGTTGACGACGGTCAATCTTGCCATTGGGAGTCTTTGGCATCTCATCGAGTTGACAGAGTTTATGGGGCACCATGTATGCTGGCAGCGTGGCTGACAGATGGTGGAGTAATTCCTCTGGGGCTATCGTTCCGTCACCCACGTAATAGCCTAATAAAACTTGATGATTTTGGTATTTGCTAAGGATAACAGCAGAGGTCTGAATACCAGGGTATTCGTTCATGCAACTCTCAATCTCACCAAGTTCTATCCTGAAACCATTCAGTTTGATCTGATGATCGATACGTCCATGGAACAACAGTTCGCCATCTTGATTCCACTGAACGAGGTCGCCAGTACGATACATCTTCTCGTTAGGGAAAAATGGACAGTCGACAAACTTTTCCTTATTTTGTTGCTCACGCTTCCAGTAGCCACGCGCTAATTGAGGACCAATAAGACATAACTCACCCACAGCCCCCCAGGGAACAAGTCTTCCAGATGGTCCGATGACAACAGACGTACTGCCAGGAACAGGACGACCTATAGGAATTCTGTCATAAGAATAGTTGGGGTCAATGATATGATAAGACGAGCAGACGGTAAACTCTGTGGGGCCATAGCCATTGATGACCTTGACAGGTGTCTTGCGATTGATATGAAGACTCTCACCGCCCAGGAATAAATACTTGAGTGTCAGGTCATAACTCTCCAGCAGTTCCATCCCCACCTGGGTACTCAGGGTCATGCCTGTCATTTTCTTGTTGGAAAGATAGCGGTTCAGTGCCCCCAGTTCATAGCGATAGGAGGATGACATGATATGCACTTCAGCACCGCATATCAGGGGGCCAAACATATCGGGTAGGGAAGCGTCGAAACTGAAACTGGATTGTAGTGCACACTTGTCTCCTGCCTTCAGGTTCTCCATTGGAATCAACCATGACAGCATGGCGCATAAAGCGTGATGTTCAACCATGACACCCTTTGGATTGCCAGAGGTTCCAGAAGTATAGATGATATAAGCCAATGAGTTAGGACGGCTACAATCAACAGATGGGACTTGGGCAGAGAAATCGAACTGGTCAAGCATGATGAGGCATGCTTTTTCATCCTTTATATGCAGGTTCCGTTTCGTGGCCATTTTGCTGGACGTGATAAAGTATTTCACGTCCAAGTCCTTTAGCATGAAATCAATGCGAGCCTCTGGATAATCAGGATCTACAGATATATAGGCTCCTCCTGCCTTGAAAACTGCTAGGACAGCAATTAAGAACTCCTTACGTCTGGGAAGCATCAGGGCAACAACAGAGTCGTTGACAACACCAGCCTTCATGAGTGAAGCAGCAAGTGTATCAGATTGACGGTCCAGTTCTGAATAGGTGATAGATGAATACTTATCGACAACCGCTGTCGCATGGGGCGTTTGTGCTACCTGACGACGGAACATCTTGACGAATGTCTCTGACAAATCCACATCAGTGGGCGCTCCACAGCCCATTGTTAATAGGACCTGACTGTCTTCTTCAGAAAGAAGCGGTAGCTGTGACAGAAGTATATGGCTATCACTCACTGTCGCATAAGTTTTCACCAGCTGGATGTAACTCAACATCATCCTTCTGATGAAACCGTCAGAGTAAGAGTTGCTATGATATTCAGCACGTAAGATAAGACGTTTCCCCCGACGTGTAATCTCGAATGTGAGCGACTCACCCGTAGCATTATCCATGAGTGGCAGTTGGGTGTAGGGACCACTGCCTATCATATCGGTGCTGTCTAAATCAGCCTGATAAGCAAAGATGACTTCACTGTTGATGTAATTGTTGGCAGCCTTTAGTTCTGCAAATGAGAACAGGTCGTTGGCCATACTGCCATGAAGGTGTTCTTTGGTCGTTTGAAGCAGTGTGTTGAGTGTTGTCTGCTCGTCCCATTTGATATGGACAGGTAACGTCTTTACCATCATGGCGATGGTATTGTTTTGTTTCAAGTCATGACGTCCATGATAGATGGTGGCAAACAGAGACTCATTGGCATAATTATAATATCCTAACAGATAGCCAAAAATGGATAGGGTAAAGATATTTGGAGTGACATGAAACTGGCTACATACTTGTTTCAACTCACTTTCTTCTAACCCTAAGTCTAATTCCTGGCGACCAAAAGTGATAGCCTGTTCAGATTTGTCGGATAAGGGTAAAGAGGTGATGTCCAAGTCTCCAAACATCTGTAGGTTCCACTTCTTGGCATCTGAATAAGCCTTCGTCTGACGTAACATCTCTTCTTCCTGGGCAACCTCGAAACCGCTGAATGTCTCATGGTCTATCGATTCGCCACGATAGCCCTTGTTCAGGTCAGAGAGGAAAATGTTCAGAGATGTACCGTCGAAGATAATATGATGAAAGTCAATGAAGAGATAGACACTCTCCTCTGTCTTGATGATTCGAATGCGGAACAGTTGATCGCTGAGTAGTCGGAAAGGCTGTTCAAGTTGGGGTTTCAACTTCATGAAATCAGCCTCACTCATGCTCTCTACGGCTTGGTGATAAGGTTCCTTGTCGTTGCGACGTTGACAGGGGTGTCCTTCTTCGTCAACAAACAATCGGGTCTTGATATAGGGGTGTGCTTCGACAACAGCTTCACAGGCGCGTGCTAACCGGTCTGTGTCGATATCGTCAGCAAGTTTGTAGAGCAGGGCGTTGTTATAGAGTGCTTTTCCCTGTTGTGACATACACTCTACATAAATGCCTAATTGGGTCTGGCTCAGTGGATAATCTTGCTGTTGCGTGAAACTGACCTGTTCCGTATGTGCGCAGACCTCAGCAATCTTTTTAGGTGTGCGATTCGCATAAATCGTTCGTGAAGAAAGCGCCAGTTCAGGACATAGCGTCTGCACTTCCATCATTCTGATGCTGTCGCCACCAAGCTCAAAGAAGTCGTCGTCAATGCCAATACGATCAATGCCTAAAGCCTTTTCAAAAGCCTCGCATAGTTGACGCTCAATAGGATTTGTAGGTGCTGCGTATGGAGTTCGAACGATATCTTCTGTTTTATCGGTAGGGGCAAGTAGTGCCCTGCGATCTGTCTTTCCGCTTGGAAGAAGAGGGAAACTCTCCTTTCGCACGAAATATGCTGGAACCATATAATCGGGCAGCTTAGAATGCAAATACGTGCGGATAGCCTCTTCAGAAACGTTGTCGTTGGCGATATAAAAAGCACAGAGGAACTGTCTGTTTTTAGTGGTGAAGCCTTTGACGATAGCATTCTTGACACCATCAACCTGCTTCATAACCATTTCCACTTCACCTGGTTCAACGCGTTGGCCGTTGATCTTTACCATCCAGTCCTTACGGTTTACATAGACGACATTTCCATCTGGCAACTGGCTGACAATATCGCCAGTGTGTAACCATCCATCACGATGGAGGTTCTCTGTCAGTTCAGGTTCCTTATAATAACTAGGAGAAAACGGTCCGCGAACGCACAATTCGCCTTCTTCCCCTTGTGCGACAGGCTCTCCTTCTGCGTCTAAGATACAATACTCTACATCTGCGTCAGGCTTACCGATAGGTGTGTTCTCGTATTTTTTATCTACGAGAAAGGTAAAAATAGCGCCACCAGTTTCTGTCTGCCCGTAGTTGTTGATAATCTTATATTCTGGAGCGTATATTCCTGAGAGTCGTTCGGCAGCAGCAAAGACGACCTTCAGATGGGGTGATTGGTTGTGAAAATAAGCAAGAACAGAAGGGGGAATAAATACAAACTCTATCAGGTGTTTGGCGAGATAGGCTTCAAACAGACGAATATCCTTACTGATTGCTGATGGAATGATGTTCGCTATACCACCTTTGACAAGAATGGTATATAATTGTTTGCTGACAACAAAGTACATGGGAGCCGTGATACCCATCACGGTAATATGTTCCTCATCGATCATGGAATCATAGGTTGGAGAAATCCTATAGGATGAGAAAGTGTCCATCACAGCTTTAGGGACACCTGTACTTCCTGAAGTATAGAACAATACACTGATATCATCTTCATCCGGCAGTACATAGCTTTCTGTAGGTGCTGTCTTCATGATTGCCTGCATGACATCGTCATCAATCAACAACGGAGATTCGCAATGATGCATGATATAGTCAATGCGGTCTTGGGGATAGTTGTCGCCCATAGGGACGATGGCATGACCTGCCAACCAGATACCTATTTCAGCAGCCACATACTCCATAGAAGCAGGCAGACAGATGCCTATGAACGAGTGAGAAGGATAGTTCTTCTGCTGTAAGTAGCCAACCACGCGGCAAGTCATCGTATAGAGCTCATGATAGGTGGTCTGCCGTTGGCCATTCTGGTCAACGATAGCTATCTTGTCTTCATTCATCTTCAATGAATCCAAAAGCCTGAGGATGAACTTTGCAGTTTTGGGCTGTGGCATTTAATACTTTGTAATAGGAATGGTGAATGTGAAGCTGGCACCTTGACCTTCCTCTGATTCGAAGGTGACTTTTCCATGATGCTTGTTCTCAATGATGTCGCGCACAATATTCATGCCAAGACCAGTTCCTTCGCCTACGGGTTTGGTGGTGAAGAAGTTCTCAAAGAGTTTCTGTTTCACTTCATCCGTCATACCGACACCATTGTCAACGATCATGATGATGCAGTTATTCTCCTGCTTGCTGACATGAATGGTGACCTCGGGCTTGTAGTCGTCTGGGGCACTCTGTGATTTCTTCCACAAAGAATAGAGCGCATTGTTCATGACATTGAGAATGGCACGACTCAGGTCTTGTGGGATGACCATCATCTGGGGTATGCTGTCCTCATATTGCTCATGGATGCTGGCATTGAAGTCCTTGTGATTGGCACGCATAGCATGGTAACTCAGCCAGACATATTCTTTTGCCAACTTACAGACATCTGTGGGAAGGAATTCGTTCTCCTTGCCACGCGAGACAAGCAGGATATCGTGGATGATGCTGATGGCGCGTTCACCATGCTCCACAATCTTTCCCATATTATCCTTCAGGTCGCTGATGATGTCCTCTACCTCTTGACGATCGTCATCAGAGAGTTTCTCTTCATTGTCCTCCATGATGTCGTTCAAGTCGCTCAGCAACTTGGTAGACATCTTGCTGAAGTTGATGACAAAGTTCAGCGGGTTCTGTATCTCGTGGGCAATACCAGCGCTAAGCATGCCCAGCGAGGCCAGTTTTTCCTGCTGCTTCAATTGCTGTCGTAAGGTTTCTATATCCTGTTCCATAACCTATGTTGTTGGTAATGTGATGATAAGTTCTGTATATTCATCCTTCTTAGACTCCACCTTGATGTCACCATTGTGGTTCTGGATGATTTCACGACTGAGGTAGAGGCCTACACCAGAGGCTTCACCGGTGGTCTTTGTCGTAAAGAAGGGGTCGAAAATCTTGTCGATGATGGTTGACTCGATACCGATACCATTATCGCGAATGACAATCGTGATGACCTGTGGCTGCGCTGTCACCTTGAGTGAGATGACTGGTTCGTAAGCAGTGCGCGAGGCTTTCTTCACGACAGCATATACGGCATTGCCAAGGATACTCATCATGGTCTTGCTCAGCATCTCGGGATTGGCGTTGATGAGCAACTTCTGGCTGGGCACGTCAAAGTCTATCTTGATATGATGTGTCGCTATCTCCTGGACGTAGTACTTCTCCAGCATCTCCTTGTTTTGCATCAGCAGACTGGTCAGGTCCATGCTGACACATCCGCCAGAGCGGTCTTTCAGCATCTCCTCCATCGCTTTAAGTGTACGTGTGGTGTTGGCTCCGTGTTCACCCACCTTCTCCAGATTACCTTTCAGCATGTCGAGTATGTCCATGGTGTCCTCGTAGTTCTCGTTATCCATGTGTTCTTTCTCGTCCTCGATGTTTGCTGTTGCATCCTTCACCAGACCTTCCGAGAGTTTGGCAAAGTTGTTGATGTAGTTCAGCGGGTTCAGTATGCGGTCTATCAAACCCTGCGTCAGTTTACCCACCGTAGCCATCTTCTCCAGTCTGACAACCTGTTGTGTACGCTCCTGAACCAATGTCTCCAGTTGTCGCTTGTCGCGCTCCAGACTGTAGAGTCGCCAGCGTATCACTCCATAGATGATGAGGCCCAGCAGTAGGAGGTAGAGCAGATCCATATACCAGCGCATATAGAAGGGAGGAGTGATGGTGAAGGAAATGCTTATCGGCTCTGTCCTTCGTCCATAGACATCGCGAGCCTCCACTTCAAAGACATGTTTTCCAGGTGACAGGTTGGGGTACTCCTCGCGGGTGTCGTAGTCCCATGCGCTCCAGTTACCATCGTCCATGCGCGTACGATATTGCGTCTTTAGCAGCCTTGGGCATTTCTCCAAAACCACCCCATAGAACGCTGTCTCCACCATGCAGATAGATGGAATGTATCGAGAGGGTAGGCTTGACCTCCTTAACAGGGTCCTTATGTACCAGGGAAATCACGTTGACACCCTTGTCACCACCCGTCCACAGCAGGTCATCATCGTGTAACATGGCTCGAACGGAGAAGTCCATCAACGGGTATGTCGCAGTAGACATCAACTTATGCCTTACGCCGTCCTTCATGGCATAGAGTCGCTTTCCTTTATTGTCTGTCAACCACAGGTAGCCGCTGTCATCTGCATAACTGAAAGCAGGGTAGGGAATCGGCTCTGTTTCCGTAGCCTTGATCATCGACACCTCACCTTTATATTCTACCAGCGTGGTTATCTCGCTTTCGCTGTCCTTTATCGGTTTGAACCGGTGACCGGAAGTGCTCTCCCAGATGTGTCCATACAGATTCTGAATCCAGATAATTTGATTCTTGTCGCGTACAATCTTGACAACTTTCTCGATGTCGCTGATCTTCTTGTGCTGATGCGTCTTGTTGTTGTAGAAGAAGATGCCGTCAGCCTCACCGCTATAGAAGCCGTCCTCAACGACCAATAGTGATAGTGTGTTGTTCGTTGTCAGTTGGGTGACCTGGTGATTGGCATTGATGCGATAGATACCGTCAGCAGTTGCTGCCAGCAGGTCATCGCCCTGTTGCTCCAACTGCCAGCAGGCATAGGTAATCTCAGGCAACTGTACAAAGGACTTGCCCTGCATGCGGAACAGTCCGTACTGGGTACCAGCATACAATGCCTGCTGATACTTTATCAATGACAGGACCTCGCCACGCAGTCCTTCCTTGGCTGTCAGGTGGGTATAAACCGAGGGGAAACCAATGCAGAAGATACCATTGTCCGTTGCACCCCAGATGAGTCCATGATCGTCGTAGGTGACATATCTTACATTGTTGGAACACAGACCGTTATCCTCTGTGATGCGGAATATCTCTTTTCCGTCTCTATACTGGAAAACCACACCCTCGCCATCGGTGGCCAGTGCCTGGAGATTATAGTCTCCCAGTTGCTGAACCTGGTTGACGTGAGCCTCTCCGATAAATGTTGATGGACCTGTCGTTGGCAGTTTGGCACCAGCAGCCCATACGACATTGTTCTTGTTGCGGATGGTGTACACCTCCTTGTCGCTGACGAGGAAATAGACAGCACCGTCACGCTCCCATATCCATTGCACCTCACCTCGGAAGACGTTCTTCTTGTCAATGCTATGCAGCATGGGAGAACCATTGGCTGAAATTTCGATATAGCCAATATAGTTATAACCACCTGTCCAGATGGTACCTTTCGAGTCACGGAAGAGGGCTGTTATGCGGGTCACACCAGGCGTGTGCAGCATGTGCCATTCTGCATGGTCGTAGTACAACAGACCTTCGAAGTTGGCCACATAGACAATTCCGTCTTTGCCAGTCATGATATCGAAGTTCTGGTTGTTGCCACCATATTCCGTAGCTGAATAGTTACGGATAAAAGGAATGCCCTGGCTCCAACCAGTAGAGGCCAACAGCGTGAAGAGAATGCTTAGCAGTAGTGTTCTCATGGGCGGGCCTCCTTTCCTATAAATGCTTCGTAAGGAATGTTACGGCCGATGTAGTAGTCCCACTCCTCTTGTGTCAGGTTTCTCTTGACCTTATCTTTCAGCATCTTACGCATCATAGGCACTGAGATGACTGACTCGGTGAGCGTTCCTTTCTGGTCGCCACACCATAGGTACTCCTTTTTCTCGTCGAAGGTGAAGTTCATAATCCAGCCATTTGTGGTAATAATGGTAATGGGCTCTATCTTCGGCTGGTCAGCTAACCAAAGGTTGATTCTGCCGTCGTAGCTGGCGGAGAAGATGCGATAGTTGATGATTTTTATTTTTGTGACACGCGAGCGGTGACCAACCATCTTCTGTATCTGTCCC
>CACWFY010000049.1 GCA_902760345.1 uncultured Bacteroidales bacterium
AATGGATACTACCAAATTTTTGGCGTGTTTTTGGCGTGATAATTTGTAATTAGTATGATTGCGTCTTCTTGGTTCGAACTACAGCGCGTCTTGTAACGCGCTGATATTAAACCACATAGAAAATTCTCGAATTTAATAGAATTAAATGGATTTTGCGCGAAGTAGGGCAGTAATCCCGACTGAAAGAAAAGGTCTGAGCAGTAATTACCGCTCAGACTTTTTTCTTTTTCCTTATTTCTATTCAGCGCCCACTTCTATTGCGCCTCTCTCGCTAATTGATGCACCCTCTTCAAATACTATGTTTTCGCGCGGTGAATACTATGTTTTCGCGGTCTCAAAACTATGTTTTCGCATGGTGAATACATAGTTTTCATTTTGCCTGGAGGCAGATGCTACAGATGATACTGTAATTTCTCGCCCTCGTTGCTTTGTCTTATATTCCTTGGGGCTGGCACCTTTGTAGTGTTTAAAGTTTCGATAGAATGTAGTGCTGCTATTGAAACCTGACAGTTCCTGAACCTCAACGAGCGACATATCTGGATAGGTACTAATAAGACGGGAAGCATAGTCGACGCGCAGTCGATTGACGTACTCGTTGAAAGAGGTTCCCATCTCGCGATTGATGGCCTGATAGATGTAGTTTCGATTGGTACCTAACTGCTGCACTAGATCTACTATCTTGAAGTTGGGCTGACGGAACAGTTCTTCTTTCTCTACAAGTTGTTCGATACGGATACGTAAATCGCCGATGTTCGGCAGTACAGACGCAACGGCATCTGCCTGCTTCTCATCCTGTTCTATGTCGTGAATACAAAACTGCTGGTGATAGCCTACGTAGCCAATGGTGAACAAGAGGGCTGAGAATACCGTCGACGAGAGGGCAAGCATCCATGGCGTTTCGTCAAACTGATGGCGCCCCACAATATTGACGGCAAACGACAGAGCGGAGACTGCAACAAAGACAATAAACATATAGTGCAGGGAGGCCAGCGACTTCTCTTCCGTATCGGCATAGGTACAGTTTACTAGATTGTCGTACCGCTGAATGTTTCTACGTCCATAGAAGAAAACGGGAACGACCAGAAAGGCAAACGCCATCTTGCAGAGGTCATGGACAAAGGTTTGGCAGGCCACTAATCCTGTCGACCCGATACGCTGGCCGTGATAGAGATAGTGGTCAATGAAGGTAGCAGTCTCTTGTTGTGACATCATCATATAGAAGCTGCCCACACAGCATCCACCTATCAGTGTGGGCAACAATAGCAGTGACAACAATTTCCAGTCTCTGTGACGAACGGTCAGCGAACAGATGTAGAAGTAATATAGTGGGAATACGGCAAGATTGGCCATACTGTACAGGGTGTCGCTTAGTGGTATGAAGGCAATATCGTGAGCAAAGAATACGCAATGTCCAAAATACAGCACGACGGCAGTCAGCATAAACAGCAATAAGCAGAGCTTCGGCAGATATTTTGTGTCAGGCTGTCGAGTGTCAACACGTCTGAAATGAATGCTGAGATCTATCGTCAGCATCACGCTCCAGAACAGGCAGACAAACATGGGCATACAAGTAAAGAAAACTGTTTTCATGCTGCAAAAATAATCATTTTAGGCGGATTGTGTATCTTTTTACCTCGGGAAATGTGAGAATAAAGGCCGTTTTTCAGATAAGAAACCGTTAAATTGTGATATTGAAAAGCTTTTCTGCGAAAATGAAATCAATGATATAAAAGCATTTGCGTACCTTTATGTCAAAATATAGAAGAAAAGATATTACTTAAACAAAAAACTGCTTATGAAAAAATTATTACTTATTCTGACCATTTTGCTTTGCACAGGTCTGACAAACGCCCAGCCCACCCCATCCGAGGTAGTAAAACCGGGCGCAAAAGGCAATCTTCCACAGTTGACAACCATCTCTCCCGCACGGGAAGGAGAGATTCCTATTCTCACCCTTGCAGATGAGGGCTTCGACCCCTATATTGTAAATGGTTGGACACACAATGAAGCGAACCTGTCGTTCCCTCTGGTGAAAGATGTAGGCTGCGAGTATTACACTATCCAGCAGAGGGCGAATGCTACATCTGCCTGGGAAACGATAATGGACGGCGACACTCCGAGACACTACTCTGAGAACACCGTAGGCACCAGTGTCACTGCATTTGCGATGTACGATTATCAGCTTGTGCTGCATGGTGGAGAGATGGACGGCTATGTATCGAATATCGTGACGACTAAGCCACTGAGCATGTATTCACGCTACAGAAGTTGGTCGGAGTCTCCGTCCGTTGAGCACTGCATGGTGGGCGTCCCCGTTGGCAGCCAACTCTCTTTCAGCGCAGAGACCTATCAGGACGGAAAAATCACAGAGTACTCCACGGAAGAAAATCCAGAATACTTTACTTATCAGTGGTATCTCAGAAACCCCAACAATGGCGATATGACAGTTATTTCAGGAGCCACCAGCCCTATCTACACTCCAAAAGTGGAAGATGCAGGCTACCAACTGGTGATAGAGGTAGGAGGTGACAAGAAGCACCTGGACTTCTACCTTTATCACGGGCTCACCGGTGTGGTTTGCGTACCTGTGCAGGCTTCTGTCGCCTACATCGGTCCCGACGGCTTCATCCTAAATACCGACTATGTGATTGCAGATCCGCAGAAGGCGTTTGTATTGGGCGAGACGTGGACGGAGGAGACTCCTACGTTAGACCCCAACAGTATTAGCGAGGTTGAAGCGGGAACATACAAGTTCCGCATACCTGAAAACCAATACAACTATGGCATCTACGAACTGTCAAACCCTGCCTATTTCCTCACCTTTATATATAAAGGAATGGGATCAGAAGGTGAAGACTGGTATCGTGAAGTACAGTTGATGAGCGACCGCTACAAGGGCAAGGTGACAGTGAAGGCACAACTTGGTGAGACACCCGTAGCCACCACCATTGATGCCATCGGAAAAAACATTGATGGCAAATGGACGGTAATGGCTTCACAACAAGCAAACGCAGAAGAGGGCATAGCCATCTTTGAGCAAGACTGGGAAACTGAGACAGACAGCCGTCTGTTCTACGGCCAGTACTATCTGAAGGCACGTGCCACGGACAACACACTGGAGACCTACTATCCTGCTACACCGCTATGGGAAAAGGCAACGCTGATAGACGTTAACTTTGACAATGCGTGGGAAGGCAACGAAGCAAACATACTGTTACAGCCCATTCCGGCTCAGATGACGGGTAATGGCGTCATAGAGGGTGTGATATCCAGAACGCACGCAACCAACCGTGCTCCAGCCCTGAGCGAAGAGGAAGAGACTGCCATCATGGTCTATCTGGTGGACACCTCAACGGGCTACATCGTAGCACAGGTTGCTGCAGATGCCGACGGAAAGTTCCGTTTCGAGAACGTAGACTACGGCACCTATCAGGTAGTGCCTAACATCGACGGCTGCACGCTGTCAGCACCTGCCGAGGTAACGCTGACTGCTGAGAATCCTACCGTCTCTGACGTCAGCTATAGCGTGACAGACACAGATATTGTTCCCACAGGCATCCGCACCAACACGCTTCCTGCACAGAATGCAGTCCGTAGCATCTGGTCACTCGCCGGTTACCAGCACGCTACGCGTGGTCTGAATATCGTCAGAATGGCAGACGGAACGGTAAAGAAGATTGTCAAAAAGTAACAAATATACCTTATTGACATTGACCTCATTCAAAAAGCAGTCACGGCTGGGCCGTGACTGCTTTCCTATATGATTAGTCGTCGGGATTGTCGTTATAGTGGTAGGGCTTGAGGTTGGGGTTCTCGGCTTCGTAGTCTTCTTCAGGAACAGCGACCGGAGCGAGGTGCTCGTTGTATTTGCCACGAGCGGGCCCAAGGTCGAGCATGAGATCACTATAGTTGACAGTAGATATGACGAGATTGAAGATGCCGATGGCAATGCGCACGCCCTGCGGATGGAGGTTATTACGAACATAGACCGTAGAAAATGCGGGATGTTCGTAGAACTCTATCTGGTTGTATTTCTGGAAAGCACGATACGCTTCGCGATTGGTCAGCGTGGTGTCGGCTTCCGAGAAAGTACGCACGATGTTGGCAAAAAACTCGTCGAGCTCGTCGTACTTAGTGCTGTCGTTGTCTTGTATGCACTCCTGTACGTTCTCGTCGGCTCCCAGCAGCACGGTTTCTGCGTCGGGACGGGTCACGACGGCTGCTACGAAGAGGAAGAGCAGTATAGCGGCAATGATGATAATCTTGCCCATGCAGCTGCGATAGAACGACTGGAAAAGGGTTTCCTGTTTGTAGGTATCTCTGTTGAACTGGTCCATGTATGTAAAGTTTAGTGTTTTTAGTTTAGAGTTTGGAGTTATTGTGTATGAGGTTCATAAACTCTTCGCGGGTCTTGGCCTGATTGAAGGCTCCCGAGAAATCGCTGGTGGTGGTGATGCTGTTCTGCTTTTCCACACCACGCATCTGCATACACATGTGGCGTGCCTCGACGACGACCATCACACCCAGAGGGTGGAGCGTGTCCTGAATGCACTGCTTGATCTGCAGCGTCAGACGCTCCTGCACCTGCAGACGGTGACTGTAGATGTCGACCACGCGGGCTATCTTCGACAGTCCTGTGATGTAGCCGTTGGGAATGTAGGCGACGTGTGCCTTGCCATAGAAAGGCAGCATGTGGTGTTCGCAGAGCGAGAAAAAGTCGATGTCCTTGACGATGACCATCTGCGAGTAGTCTTCACGGAAGAGTGCCTGGCGCAACACCTCGTGGGCGTCCTCCTCGTAGCCACGCGTAAGCACCTGCATGGCTTTGGCTACGCGGGTAGGCGTCTTCAGCAGTCCTTCGCGCTCAGGGTCCTCACCCAGCAGCTGGAGGATGTCTTTGTAGTGAGCAGCCAGTTTTGTTTCTTGATTCATAGCGAATTAATAGGCGACAGAAATTTTTCCTTTCACGATAGTAGCCTCGGTATAGCCCATATTGCGCAGGCTGACCAGCATCTGATGGGCCTCCTCGTAGGTGCGGTAGTTGCCTACACGACATATCCAGCGCGGCGAATAGAAATGTACATAGACGGCCACGTTGGGGAACTGTGCGCGGATGCTGTTGCCCGTTCGCTCTGCCTTCTGGCGGTCAGCACGCGAATTGCCGCCGGCAAAGGCCTGTACACGATAACCCGTAGCCTTATAGCCACGCACGGGCTTGTTGATGCCGACGGTATCAGTAGTCGCCGATGGGCTGACAGGTTTGGCAGTACTAGGAGTACTAGTCGTACTAGTAGCACTAGTCTTACTAGTCGTACTAGTAGAACTAGCGGGCTTGGCCGCAACTTTATTGCCCAACGCCGCATTGTTGACCAACTGGTCGATGGCCTGACTCTGGTGAATGGTCACACTACCCTTCCCCGTCTGTGCAGGCTGCTGAACGCGCTGGGTAAACGTCTGCGCACTTACAGGGCTAAATGACAAATGATAAATGATAAATGATAAAACTATCACTATCATGCATTTACTGTTGTCATGAAATAAATTTTTCGTCATAATAATATCCTTTATCATTTATCATTTTTCATTTAGGACGCAGTCCGCTTATTTCCAAGCGTCGATGATGCCCTTGAAATCAGCGCACTTCAGCGAAGCACCGCCAATGAGGCCACCATCGATGTCGGGCTTTGCAAACAGCTCGGGAGCGTTGCTGGCCTTGCAAGAGCCACCATAGAGGATGCTGGTATCGTCGGCAACAGCCTGGCCATACTTCTCGGCAATGATGCTACGGATGTATGCGTGAATCTCCTCAGCTTGTTCAGCAGTAGCGGTCTTACCGGTACC
Source organism: uncultured Bacteroidales bacterium (assembly GCA_902760345.1). GTDB lineage: Bacteria > Bacteroidota > Bacteroidia > Bacteroidales > Bacteroidaceae > Prevotella. The sequence continues at coordinate 5,842 of CACWFY010000049.1, forward strand.
GATAGCCCAGATGGGTTCGTAGGCAATGATGATCTTACGGAAATCCTCCTCAGCGAGATTGAACACGCTGCCTTCCAGCTCAGCCTTGACGACCTCGTTCTGCTTGTTAGCCTCACGCTCAGCCAGGCTCTCACCAATACAGAAGATAACCTTCAAACCGTTCTTCTGTGCCAGTAGCACCTTCTCCTTCAGAATCTCGGGAGTCTCCTTGTAATATTCACGACGCTCAGAGTGGCCGAGAATTACATACTGAGCACCAGTGCTCTTTACCATCTCGGCAGATACCTCACCCGTGAAGGCGCCCTTCTCCTTGTCAGCACAGTTTTCAGCACCCAGTCCGATGACGCTGCCCTCGAGGGTCTGAGCCACGCTGGCCAGATGGATGAACGGCGTGCAGATGACTACATCACAATTGGGTTTGTCAGCTGCGAGAGCCTCTTTCAGTTCCTTGGCCAGAGCCACACCTTCCTGCAGGTTCAGGTTCATCTTCCAGTTGCCTGCTACAATCTTCTTTCTCATGTTCTTTTTCTTTTTATTAAAGAGTTGATAAAATATATTAGTTTGTCGTTTCTTGTTAATCCAGTGCGACCACGCCCACAGGCGGTCGGCAATGGTCAGCAGCAACAGCGGCAGGATGTACCACATGAAGATGAGCGACACCTTCTGGGGGATGGAGTCCTGCGGCATCTGTCCCAGCTCCAACTGTTCCAGCCTATCGCTTAGCGCATACTCGTCGGGCAGCCGGTTGTGGCTCCACTTACGAATGATGACGCCGTCCTTCAGCAGCAGCAGACCGGGATTACTGCGGATGATGGTCTTGAGCACCGTCTCGTCGGTCTGGCAGAACGGATACTCAGCACCCGTACGGTCACGCCACAGAGCGATACCTCGTTCGCCGGTAGCTGTCAGCGCATAGAAGGGGTACTCGTAGTCGTCGGCATACTCGTACACCTGATTGATGAGATCCAGCTGGCTATCATCGGCCTGCTCCAGATGGGGCGCCACCAGCAGAAACAGGTAGCCCTTGCGGCTGAGCAGCGAATCGGTGAGATCTTCGCCGTCGTGCTCGATAAAGAAGTCGGCATAGGGTGACTCCTCACCCTCCATCATCTGTTGCCAGCCTTTATTTAAATCGGTACCTACGTGGTAGGGACGGAAGTCGAAGTATGGCAGGTCGTATAGCGACCAACCCGATACAGCCAGAATGAAGACGGCCGAATAGTTGGTGACAATCCACTGGTTGGACAGCGAGATGAATCGCGGCATATCCATTGGCCAGCAGCGCACGATGACGGCCAGCAACAACAGTACAACATTCTTCCACAACGTCTGCCAGTTGGTCAGCACCACTGCATCGCCAAAGCAGCCACAGTCGCTGACGGGATTGGCGACAGCCAGCCATAGCGTCAACGGCGTCATCAGAGCCAGCAATATCAGCGCCAGCGTGGTCACCAGTCGGCGTTGGATGGCAAACAGCAGGCAGATGCCCATGCCGAACTCTACGGCCGACAGCACGACTGACGCACCCAGCGCCAGGAAGTCCGGGACATAGCTGCCCAGATGAAGTGCCGTCAGATAGTCGGCTATCTTGTATTGCGTGCCCAGAGGGTCGACGGCCTTGACAAATCCTGAGAGTATCAGCGTCACCGCCAGTACCAGTCGGGCTATGTTTACTGCAATCTTTCTCACCTTCTCACCCTCTCACCACTCCGACAGCTTTATCACGCCAAAGACGGCATAGTTGATGATGTCCATATAGTTGGCGTCGATACCCTCGCTGACCAGCGTACCGCCCTCGAGGTTCTCAATCTCCTTGATGCGCTCGATCTTCGTCAGAATAAAGTCGGTATACGAGCTAACACGCATGCCGCGCCAAGCCTCATCGTAGTCGTGGTTCTTGCGTTTCATCAGCTCCAAAGCTTCGTGGGCATAACGGTCGTAGAGCGCCATCGCGTCGTCGTTCGACATATCGACGGTGTCGCTAAAGCCTTTGTCGAGCTGTATCAGTCCGACAATGCCATAGTTGATGAGGGCAATGAACTCAGGACGGATTCCCTCGTCCACGAGCGACTCTTTCTTGATTTCCAGGGAACGGATGCGCTTAGCCTTGATGAACAACTGATCGGTAAGCGACTGAGGGCGCAAGATGCGCCAAGAGGCACCGTAATCATGGAGCTTCTTCTCGAACAGGCTGCGGCATTCGCCAATGACCTGCTCGAACTGAGCGTTTGTTTTTGCTTCGTTGTTAGCCATAATCGGGTGCAAAATTACGCATTTCTATTGAAATGACCAAATTATTGCATTTCTTTCTGCTTTTTATGAATATATCGAATCTTCGCTCCCTGCACGTCGGCTTCGAGTTTCAGGGAGTCGAGAAGAATGCGTTTAGCGACATTGAACGTGTCAGCATCAGCCTCAGCCAACTGCAACAGGCTGTCGGTACGGGCCAACTGGCGCTGAGCCTTTACAAGTTCGGAAGCAAAAAACTGCTTGCGCACCTCCTGACGCAGGGCTTCTTTCTCTGCCTCACGTCTATTGCCGCACGCCGTCAACAGCAAGGCAACGAGGATAATCATTACGCTCAACTTCTTCATTTCGCGTGCAAAGGTAAGAAAAAACGGGAGAAATGCCAAATTTATGAGAATTATTTGCTACCTTTGCACCCATGAAACTGTATTCAGACAAAGCATTAGCAAAGATATTAGACCAAGAGATATTCCACCAGATAGGCGAAGTGGCCGACGAGAAAGGCGTAGAATGCTATGTCGTGGGCGGCTATGTACGCGATATTTTTCTGGAACGGCCCTCCAACGACATTGACGTAGTGGTGGTGGGCAGCGGCATTGAAGTGGCCGAGGCGCTGAAGAAGCGGTTGGGCAAGCACGCTCATCTCTCCGTATTCCGCAACTTCGGAACGGCACAGGTAAAATATCGCAACACAGAAGTGGAGTTCGTGGGGGCACGCAAAGAGAGCTACAGTCACGACTCGCGAAAGCCCGTCGTCGAGAACGGCACGCTGGAAGACGACCAGAATCGTCGCGACTTCACCATCAACGCAATGGCTATCTGTCTGAACAAGAGTCGCTTTGGAGAACTCGTCGACCCCTTTAACGGTATCGCCGACCTCGAAGACGGCATCATCGCCACACCCCTCGACCCAGAGATCACCTTCTCGGACGACCCACTACGCATGATGCGCTGCATCCGCTTTGCCACCCAACTGAATTTCCAGATAGAAGAAGAGACCTTCGAGGCCCTGCAACGGATGGCAGAGCGCATCAAAATAGTCAGCGGTGAACGCGTCGAAGTGGAGTTAAACAAAATCATGATGGCACAGCACCCGAGCATCGGGTTCGAGTACCTGCAACGTGCTGGTTTGCTACAGATTATACTGCCGGAGCTTGCCGCACTTGACATTGTAGAGAAGCGTGACGGACGGGCACACAAGAACAACTTCCATCACACCCTTGAGGTATTGGAGAATGTTGTGCGCAGCGAGGAGCAAGGAGCGAGGAGCGAGAACAGCCTATGGCTTCGCTGGGGCGCACTGCTTCACGACATCGGCAAGACAAAGTCGAAGCGCTGGGAACCGGGCATTGGCTGGACTTTCCATAACCACAATCTGATAGGTGCCAAGCAGGTGTCTGCCATTTTCCGTCGTCTCAAGCTACCGATGGGCGCTGAGATGAAATACGTACAGAAGATGGTCGACCTGCACATGCGGCCCCAGGTCATTGCCGACAACGAGGTGACTGATTCGGCCGTACGCCGCCTACTGAATGATGCCGGCGATGACATCGACGACCTAATGACGCTGTGCGAGGCCGACATCACGTCGAAGAACGAGACAAAAAAGAAGATGTTCCTTGAGAACTTCCGAATGGTACGCGAAAAACTTACCGACCTACAAGAGAAGGACTATAAACGACTGTTGCAACCTGTCATTGACGGCAACGAGATTATGGAGATGTTCCATCTGCCGCCGTCTCGCGAGGTGGGTGTCCTAAAACAATATCTCAAGGATGCCGTTCTCGACAACCGCGTAGACAACGAACGAGAGCCGCTTATGCGGCTACTCAAGGAGAAAGCAGCCCAAATGGGTCTCAAAACACTATAAAGATTGTTAAATGTCGCCACATAAAATTCAACGTGTGCGACATTTTTCGTATCTTTGCAGTTTGAAAACCAAATACAAGGACTGAGTTTCCTAACGAATAATTAAATAATAAATAATCGTAAGTTATGAAAATGAAGAAATTTGTGATGTGTGCGGCGATTGCTGCAACGCTTGTTTCATGCGGTGGAGGCGGTGGTCGCCCGAATTTCGGTGACAACGAATACCCTGTAACAACAGTAGGTACGTCTCAGGCCGACATGCAAACCACCTACCCTGCTACTATCAAAGGTGTACAGGACGTTGAGATTCGCCCGAAGGTACAGGGTTTTATCACACAAATCAATGTTAAGGAAGGTCAGACGGTGGGTGCCGGACAGGTGCTCTTTGTCATTGACAACGAGACCGCTACACAGCAGGTTCGTCAGGCACAAGCTGCCGTGAATACTGCCCAGCAGCAGTGCAACACCGCCAAACTGACCTATGAGAATACGCAGAAATTGCACCAGAACCGCGTGATTGGCGACTATGAGCTGCAGACCTCACAGAACTCTTACGAGGTGGCTCAGGCGCAGCTGGCTCAGGCGCAGGCTCAGTTGGCAACAGCTAAAGAACAGTTAAGCTACTGCTACGTGAAGAGCCCTGCCGCTGGTGTCGTAGGTACGCTGCCTTTCAAGAAGGGTACGCTGGTCAACTCATCGAACACACTGACAACGGTGTCGAACAACTCGTCAATGGAGGTATACTTCTCTGTGACCGAGAAGGCTGCCATGCAGTTACAGGCCGCAGGTTTGCAGTCGCTGCCCAGCGTAAAGCTGCAGTTGGCAGACGGCAGCATCTACAACCATGAAGGTACCGTTACCAAGATGAGTGGTGTCATTGACCAGACTACTGGTTCGGTACAGCTCATCGCCCTGTTCCAGAATCCTGAGAGAGTGCTGAAGAGCGGTGGCGCAGGCACGATTATCATTCCCCGTCAGACCACCAACGCCATCATCATTCCTCAGAGTTGTGTCTCAGAGGTTCAGGATAAGAAGTTTATCTATCTCGTGGGAAGCGACAACAAGGTGAAGTATAGCGAGATTAAGGTTGACCCGCAGAACGACGGCATGAACTTTATTGTGACCGAGGGTTTGAAACCTGGTGATAAGTACGTGACCAACGGTATCACAAAACTGAGCGATGGCATGGAAATCAAGCCTATCACCCCTGAGCGCTACGAACAGAAGATTAAGGAACAGGCTAAGGCTATGACAGCCGGTGACATCGTAGGCGCGATGAAAAAGTAATTAGGAGTTAAGAATTAAGAGTTAAGAGTTAAGAAAGTATGACTTTTACAGCTTTTATTAAACGCCCGGTGCTGTCAACGGTGATATCTATCCTCATCGTGCTATTGGGTGTCATTGGACTGATTTCACTGCCTATCGAGCAGTACCCTAACATCGCGCCTCCTACGGTAGCGGTGTGGACCAGC
>CACWFY010000050.1 GCA_902760345.1 uncultured Bacteroidales bacterium
TCCATGTATCAACCACGGTCTGAAGGCCAAGGGCGGTATGGGTAAGAGCCAGGCCGAGGAGAAGAAGGCTGTTGAGTGCGGTTACTGGCACCTGTGGCGTTTCAACCCAGCTCTGGCTGAGGAAGGCAAGAACCCATTCTCTCTCGACTCTAAGGAGCCTAACTGGGAGAACTTCCACGACTTCCTGCTCGGTGAGGTTCGTTACCTGTCCGTTAAGAAGGCTTATCCCAACGAGGCCGAGGAACTCTTCGCCGAGGCTCAGAAGATGGCTCAGCTCCGCTACAAGACTTACATCCGCAAGTCTCAGGAGAACTGGGAGGACTAATCCTTGAAACCGTGTTGTCAGCGGTTTTGCCGCTGACACACCTCCATAATTAAAGGAGCATCCGCATCGGGTGCTCCTTTTTGTTGCTTCATATCCATCTCTGGGCAAAGGATGCAGTTTACATCTTCGGAATATGGAACTGGTAGTTCTGGTCGAAGACCTCGCGGACGGTATTAACCTCGAGGAATTTAGTGCCACCACCGTCTCCTACGTTGCCGCTGAGGTAGGCTATCTTGTCTTCGAGCTCGACGTAGCCTTTCTGGCGCAGCATGCGGACGGCGGCAAGGAAGAGTCGCTCGGAGCCGATGTGCTCTTTCTGATAGACGGGGATGACGCCATACGAGAGGTTCAGGAGTCGCTGCAACTTGTCGTTATAGCAGATGGCAAGCACGGGATGGGGCCCTCGGAAGGCTGCCAGCGAACGTGCTGTGGTACCCGTGGTCGAGTCGGTGATGATGCCTTTGACACCGAGCTTCTCGGTGGCTTCAATGGCCGAATGGGCCATGAATTCGCGGATGTCGCAACCGGCAGAGAGCGGTGCCACGAGTGTGTGGTCGGCACGGTCGCGCTCGGCCTGTTCGGCAATAGCGGCCATGGTCTGTACAGCCTCGACGGGGTATTTGCCGCTGGCTGTCTCGCCAGAGAGCATGAGTGCGTCGGTAGCCGAATAGACGGCGTTGGCGATGTCGGTAACCTCGGCGCGCGTAGGCCGCGGATTGTGTATCATGGTGTGGAGCATCTGTGTGGCCACAATGACGGGCTTCTTCTTGGCGATGCACTTGTGGATAATCTTGCGCTGGATGCCGGGAATCTGCTCGATGGGAACCTCGATGCCCAGGTCGCCACGGGCTATCATAATGCCGTAGGAGGCGTCAATGATTTCGTCGATGTTGTCGACACCTTCCTGGTTCTCAATCTTCGAGATAATCTTGATGTCGGAATTATAGGCGTCGAGGATGGCCTGCACGGCCCGCACGTCGGCCGCTGAGCGCACAAAGCTGTGGGCTATGAAGTCGATGTCCTGGTCGATGGCCAGCATGATGTTCTTGCGGTCTTTCGGCGTCAGCGCAGGCAGCGCTATGTGGCGCCCTGGCACGTTGACGCTCTTGTGGGCACCCAGCACGCCGTCGTTTGTAACCTGGGCGATGACGGCCGGTCCGTTAATGCCGATGACCAGCATGTCGAGCGCTCCGTCGTCGAAGAGCACGTGGTCACCCTCCTGCACGTCGGCGGCAAAGTTCTTGTACGACACGTTGACGATGTCGTGGGTCGAGTCGACGTCAGGTCGTCCGAAGAGCTTGACGACGTCGCCCGTCTTGTATTCTATAGGTTCGGCACACCCCGTGGTGCGCACCTCGGGGCCCTTAGTATCGATGAGCAGGCCGATATGTCGGCTTACCGCGCGTGTGTTCCTTATTATATTCTTTATACCCTCCTCTGAGGCATGGGCAGTATTCATGCGGACAACGTTCATGCCAGCATTGAAAAGTTGGCGCAGAAAGTCGGTGTCGCAACGACGATCGCTCACAGAAGCGACGATTTTTGTCTGTTTCATAACGTGGAAAATAGTGTTTGTTGGTGCAAAGTTACAAAAAAAACGGGGTTTTATGAAAAAAAAGCACGGAAAATTTCCTTATCTCGTTGAAAAACAGTATCTTTGCAGTCCGAAAATTAAATAATCAATTTTTAATAACGAAATACAGAGATGACAAAAGCTGATATCATCAACAAGATTGCAGGCGACACAGGCCTTCCTAAGAAGGACGTAGCCGCTACCGTAGAGGCCTTTATGGAAGAGATTCGTAACTGCATGGCCGTACAGAAAGAGAACGTTTACCTGCGTGGTTTCGGCACGTTCACCGTCAAGCACCGCGCCAAGAAGACTGCTCGCAACATTTCGAAGAACACCACACTGGTTATCGACGCTCACGATTTCCCCGCATTCAAGCCGGCTAAGAGCTTTGTTGCCAAGATGAAATAATTAACACTTTAAATAAACTCAAGAATTATGCCAAACGGAAAAAAGAAGAAGGGCCACAAGATGGCTACTCACAAGCGTAAGAAGAGACTGCGCAAGAATCGCCATAAGAGCAAGTAAGCTCTGAAAGGCAACCCGAAAAAAGTTAGACAAAATGAAAGGAGTGTACCAGCAGAAGCCATTCTCACGGTGCGCTCCTTTCCTGTAAAAACAAGCGCCAAGAGACAAGAAAATGACAAGTGAAGTAATCATCGATGTCCAGCCGAAAGAAATCTCTATCGCCCTGCTCGAAGACAAGAATCTGGTGGAATACCAGAACGAGAAGCGCGAAGAGGCCAGCTTTTCGGTAGGCAACATCTATCTGGGCAAGGTGCGCAAGCTCATGCCCGGGCTGAACGCCTGCTTTGTAGAAGTGGGCTCAGAGCGTGATGCTTTCTTGCACTATCTTGACTTAGGCACTCAATTCAGCTCTTACGAAAAATACCTGAAACAGGTACAGAGCGACAAGAAGAAACTTTATCCCATCAGCAAGGCACAGCGACTGCCCGACCTGCCTAAGGAAGGCAGCGTGGCAACCACCCTGAAGCAAGGCCAGGAGATACTGGTGCAGGTGGTCAAGGAGCCCATCAACACCAAAGGTCCGCGTCTGTCGTGCGACCTCAGCTTTGCAGGCCGCTTCATGGTGCTCATCCCCTTTGGCGATAAAGTCTCGGTTTCCTCAAAAATCAAAAAAGGCGAAGAAAGAGCCCGTCTGAAACAACTCGTTCAGAGCATCCGCCCCAAGAACTTCGGCGTCATTGTGCGCACATCGGCCGAAGGCAAGCGTGTGGCAGAGCTTGACGCAGAGTTGAAAGTACTGCTCAGACGATGGGAAGAGGCTATCACCAAGGTACAGAAAGCCCAGAAAAGCCCCGTGCTCTGCTTCGAAGAGACCGGCCGCGCCGTAGCGATGTTGCGCGACCTGTTCGACCCCACCTATGACGGCATCTACGTCAACGACGACGACATTCTGAATCAGGTGAAAGACTATGTCGGCATGATAGCTCCCGAGAAAAAAGACATCGTCAAGCGCTACAACGGTACCGTTCCCATCTTCGACAACTTCAACGTTACGAAGCAAATCAAGTCGAGTTTCGGAAACACCGTCAACTACAAACGCGGAGCCTATCTCATTATCCAGCACACCGAGGCCATGCACGTCGTCGACGTCAACTCAGGAAACCGTACACGCTCTGAAAACGGACAAGAACAAAACGCACTCGAGGTCAACCTCGGAGCGGCCGACGAACTGGCTCGCCAGCTGCGACTGCGCGACATGGGCGGCATCATCGTCGTCGACTTCATCGACATGAATCTGGCCGAAGACCGCCAGATGCTCTACGAGCGTATGTGCAAGAACATGCAGAAAGACCGCGCGCGCCACAACATCCTGCCACTCTCGAAGTTCGGCCTGATGCAGATTACCCGTCAGCGCGTGCGCCCGGCCATGGACGTCAACGTCGAGGAGACCTGTCCCACCTGTTTCGGAAAAGGAAAAATCAAGTCGTCGGTACTGTTTACCGACCAGTTAGAGAGCAAAATTGACCGCTTAGTCAACAAGATAGGCATTCGCAGTTTCTACCTGCACGTTCACCCCTACGTCGCGGCCTACATCAACCAAGGCTTCGTATCGTTGAAGCGCAAGTGGCAGATGAAGTACGGCCTGGGCGTCCGCATCGTACCCTCGCAAAAACTGGCATTCCTCCAGTACGAGTTCTACGACAAGGACCGCCAGTACATCGACATGCAGGAAGAAATAGAAAGCAAATAGTAAGCAGAACCATCCAACCCAATAACTATGGCAATACTGAAAATCCTGTTCTGGACCTGCCTGGTCTTGGTGGTCTACACCTATGTAGGCTATGGAGTATTGCTGTGGTTGCTGGTTGCCATCAAGCGCATTGTCAAGGGAAAGCCCCAAAAACGCGAGCTGCCCGCTGACGATGCGCTTCCACATGTGACCTTCCTGGTATGTGCCTACAACGAACAGGACATGGTAGACATGAAGGTCGAGAACACCCACCAACTGGACTATCCCAAAGACAAGCTGCACCTGATGTGGGTCACCGACGGGTCGACCGACGACACCAACGAGCGACTGCGCAAATACGACGATATCGAGGTGGTATATTGTCCTGAGCGCCGTGGAAAAACTGCTGCATTGAATCACGGTATCAGTCTGGTTACAAACGAGATAACCGTGATGACCGACGCTAATACGATGGTCAATCGCGAGGCCATCCGCGAAATCGTGCGCTGCATGGAAGACCCGCAAGTGGCCTGCGTGGCTGGAGAGAAACGCGTGCTGTCACGCAACGAAGGACAAATGGTTGCTCAGGGCGAAGGTCTCTACTGGAAATACGAGAGCACGCTGAAGCGACTCGACAGCGAACTCTACTCGGCTATGGGTGCCGCCGGAGAGCTGAACGCCATCCGCACCGCACTCTACCAGCCCATGCCCACCAATGCCCTACTCGACGACTTCGTGATGTCGATGCGAATGGTCGACGAAGGCTACCGCATCGCCTACACCTCAGAAGCCTACGCCATGGAGTACGGATCGGCCAACGCAGAAGAGGAGTCGAAGCGCAAAAGGCGCATAGCGGCAGGAGGACTGCAGAGCACCTGGTGGCTGCGCGCCATGATGAATCCCCTGCGCCATCCCGTTGTAGCCTTCCAGTTCGTGTCGCACCGCGTGCTACGCTGGACCGTCACCCCCTTCGCACTCTTTGCCCTGATACCCCTCAACACAGCACTCGTATTCCTGAAAGCCGGCAACGTCTATACCATCATCTGGATACTCCAGATACTCTTCTATCTGGCTGCCCTGCTAAGCCTCGAGATGGAACGCCGCGGACACCGCAACAAGCTGCTCTACGTGGCCTACTACTTCCTGTTTATGAACGCCAACGTGCTGCAAGGCATCAAGTACCTGAGCACACATCAGGGCGGCGGGACATGGGAGAAAGCCAAAAGAGGATAAAAAAATTCTAAAAAGTATGGCCGTTTGAAGAATTTGTATTACCTTTGCACGGATAACACACGATTTCGTAAAAATGAACCCAAACGAGAAAGAAATTCTGCTTCAAAAACTCGCAGATGCAAATCAGAAATTGCAGACTGTAGAGCAAGAATTACAAGCAGCAAAGAAAAAACTAGACGAATACGAAGTGAAGACCCAGAAAGCAGAGAAGGCAAGCCAAATGAAATCTCTCTTCCTGGCTAACATGAGCCATGAAATCCGCACACCACTGAACGCTATCGAAGGCTTTTCGCGAGTGATGGCAGAGACCGACTCTGCTGAAGATCGCATGAAATACATGGAAATCGTGGAAAGCAATAACCAACGCGTACTCGCACTCATCGACGAGATACTCGACCTCTCACGCGTAGAAGCCGGCGAGCTCTCTATCAAGAAGTCGATGACCGACCTCAGCGAGATGTGCCGCAACATTCAGCTCGTCTTCAAGTTCCGCTGTCCCGAAACCGTCAAGCTGTCGTGGTCAAAGCCCAACATGAACATCACGCTGAACACCGATATGAACCGCGTGACGCAGGTCTTCTCAAACCTCATCGGCAACGCGCTGAAACACACCTCGCAAGGTAGCATCAACTACGGATACCGACTCATCAACGACGGACAGGAAGTAGAGTTCTTCGTCACCGATACCGGCTCAGGTATTGCAGAGAAAGACGTGGAGCACATCTTCGAGACCTATGTCTCGCGCGACGCCGAACAAAAGAACGGCTACGGACTGGGACTGGCCCTGTGTAAGATTATCGTAGAAAAGATGCACGGCACCATCAGCTGTTCGTCGAAACTCGGTGAAGGCTCGACCTTCCGCTTCGTGCTACCCTTTGAAGGGACCATCGGAGGCATGTCGAAGAACAGCCGCATCACCACCAACTCGCGAACCATTCGCGTCAGCACCAAGACCGACGTACAGAACGCACCGCTGATACTCGTGGCTGAAGACGAAGACAGCAATTACGAACTGGTGAAGATAGTGCTGGCCAAACGCTACCGACTGATGCGCGCCAAGAACGGCATCGAAGCCGTCACGTTCTGCGAAGACGAGCATCCCGACCTGATACTGATGGATATCCGCATGCCAGACATGGACGGACTGGACGCTACCCGCATCATCAAGGAAGTCAACCACGATATACCCATCGTGGCACTCAGCGCCTATGCCTTCGAAGAGAACATCCGCGAAGCAAAGGCTGCCGGATGCGACGAGTTCATGGCCAAGCCGTTCCGCGTGGAAGACCTGCTGGATATGGTTCAGAAATATATCAAAGAATAACCCCCCACAATACGCACCATGGGAAAGTTAGCAGTATACAAATATGTGATGATGATGTTCCTCGTGTTACAGATGATTGCCACCGTATTCACCATCGTGGCACTCTTTGGAGGAAACGTGAGTCCTGTCGGCAATAGTGCACGCGCCATGCTGGTTTATATACTGCCCATACTCATCTTCCTTAACATCCTGCTGCTGGTCTACTGGATTATCCGCAGAAAATGGCTCTTCGCGCTGGTTCCCATAATCACCATAGCCTGTTGTATCCCCTACATCGGCACCATCTACCAGTTTCGCTTCGGCAACGGTGAGAAGACCCAGGGAGGACTGAAGATTGCAACCTATAACGTAGCGATGTTCAACCGCGAGACATCAGGATTCATGGCTCAGGACATCCTTGCCGAGATGCGCCGACAGAAGGTCGACATCCTCTGTCTGCAGGAATACAACGAAATCAGCGGTGACAAGAAGAACTCGAACAGCTATAAGGAGTATTTCCCCTATATGGCAGTAGGCCGCGAGGATATGGTCATCTACAGCCGTTATCCCATTACGGGGAAGAAGACCATTCTCTTTGAAGACACCAACAACAGCGCCATGTGGGCAGATATCGACGTCAAGGGCAACGACATCAGGGTGTTCAACGTTCATCTGCAGACAACGGGCATCAACGGTACTTTGCACCAGGCTGCCAAGTTGAGCAGCCAGCACCACGACGTCACCACCAACAAGCTGCTCGACGCCATTTACGGCAACTACACATGGGGACTGATGTTCCGTTCGGGACAGGCCATCACCGTAGCCAACGAGAAACGCGAGTCACAGTTGCCCGTTATTCTATGTGGCGACTTCAACGACGTCCCCTACTCGTTCGTCTATAACACCATGCTCGGCGATATGGTCGACGGCTTCAAGGAGTGCGGAAAAGGATGGATGTACACCTTCCGCGGAAAGAAAGCAGTACGCATCGACTACATCTTCCATGATGCAGCGCTCAAAGGTGTAGAATACTACAAGTCAGAGCTCACCTACTCTGACCACTATCCGGTATTTATGAAGATAAGACTTTAAAACGGACGCGGAAGACGTGCTCGTGTTCATCCCAGTTAGTGCCCAACATCTCGAAACGCCCTATCTGGGACGTTGAACGAACGTGCTTGCCAATACAAGGGCAAACATCGTAATCGCCAATACGCACCAGGCGAATTGTATCGGAAACGGCATCGGGCAGACGATCCAGGGAGATACCCTCAGGCAGTTCGTCTTGGGTGACATACTCGAAAGTGACGGGCAGGTCTTCGTCAATCAACCGCTCCATCTCGCGCTGGATATCTTTTTCTTCCTGGCGCGACGGCTTGTGGTCGAGACGAAAACTCATCTTACTCTTCTTGCGTTCAATATGTGCATTGAACGAACGCTCACAGCCGAACATCCGAACCATCATCTGATTCAGCAGATGTTCCGCTGTGTGCGCAGGAGGAAACTCCTCCTTGTTGTGTTCATTCAGTATATAGTCTTCAGCCATAACCAACGTTAAACCTTCAGTTTCCAGACACGACCGCCACGGGCAGCAATCTTCATGCGCACCAGACCGTCGCGACGTAGCATCACGCTCTGCTTCTCTTTGCTCAACAGATCGGTAGCCATAGCAGTCTTCTCCTTCAAGCCTAAGTAGTCAAAGGCATGAGCAGGCAGACAGACATCCACCTCCGTCTCGCTGTCGTCGAAGTTCACAGCCACCATGAGCAGGTCGTTATCCTGCTTGCGAAGGAACACATATTGACGCTCCAGATGTCCGTTCACATACATCAGATCGAAGAAGGCGCCATCAGCAACGGCTTTCTCCTTGCGGGCTATCAGCATTGTACGCTTATGGATATCAAAGAGTTGGCGCTCGTCTGCCGTCAGCTTCTTCTTCGCAGCACGACATAGCGTATCGATACTCCAATAGTCGAAGATCGTGGTTCGGCCGTCGTTGCCGCTGAAGCCCTCACGATCCATTCCACGCTCACCATACTCCTCACCGGCATAGAGCATGAACGGGTTGCGCTGCATCAGCAATGAGGCAATCATGGCGGGAACACCCTTATTGCCATCGGCAGCGAAGAAATCGCTGGCAACACGCTGCTCGTCGTGGTTCTCCAGGAAGTACAGCATGTGGTCGCTGATATCATCGGTATTCTGCCAGGCATTACTGATAGCCGAGGCTGGAGCATGATGACAGATCACGCTACGCATGGTGTCGTACATACCGACCTTGTCGTACAGCCAGTCGAAACCGTTCAACAGATAGCGGCGATAGTCGTAGGGGTTATACACCTCGCCAATGAACTTCACCTCGGGATAGCGTTCACGCACAATATCCGTGGCAAAGCGCCAGAACTCTGACGGAACCATCTCGGCCATATCGCAACGGAAAGCATCAATACCCTTGGCGGCCCAGAAGAGCAGTATCTCGCTCATCTTGTACCACGTGTCAGGAATCGGGTCAAAGCAACCGACGCCTCCGGCATAGTAGTCTACACCGTAGTTCAGCTTCACCGTCTCATACCAGTCAGTCATCGAAGGAGCATTGTCGAAATGGTCGTTGCCCGTAGCCTTGGCTGGCTCCTCCAGATAAGGTTCCTTCTCGCCTTTATACAAATCGAAGTAAGGGGCAAAGCGCTCACCAGGGCAATAGTAGAAATTGTTCTGAGGGTCAAAGCCGTGCTGGGGATTATCGCCCTCTCCCAAGTCTTCCACACCTTTGGGCTTGCAGATGGAATGATACTGGCGGGCCACATGGTTAGGAACGAAGTCAATAACAACCTTCAGGCCTGCAGCATGGGTTCGCTCAACCAACTGCTCGAACTCCTGCATGCGCTTGTTAACATCGACAGCCAAGTCGGGATCAACGTCATAATAGTCGGTAATGGCATAAGGCGAACCAGCCTTACCCTTGACGACTGCCGCATGCTGGCGGGGAATGCCGTAAGACGTATAGTCAGTCTGAGTAGCATGGCGAATGACACCAGTATACCACACATGGCTGACACCCATCGACGCAATATCCTTCAGTACCGATGGCGTAAAATCGGCCAGCTTACCACAACCGTTTTCGGCAATCGTACCGTTCTCCTTACGAGAAAGATTGCGATTGCCGAAAAGACGTGTAAATACCTGATAAATAACTACCTTACCCATTTCTACTCATCAATGCCGTGAGCAGGAATATCCTTGTTGATCTTGGCAATCATGCCACGCAAAGCCTTACCAGGACCACACTCGGTGAAGTCCGTAGCACCATCAGCAATCATATTCTGAACGCTCTGAGTCCAACGAACAGAACTGGTCAGCTGAGCAATCAGGTTAGCCTTAATCTCAGCAGGATCAGTATGAGGCTTACCATCTACATTCTGATAAACGGGGCACTTCGGAGCCTTGATCTCGGTAGCCTCGATGGCGGCCTGCAACTCATCCTTGGCAGACTGCATCAGCGGAGAGTGGAAAGCACCACCCACCTTCAGCGGCAGTGCACGCTTGGCACCAGCAGCCTTCAGCTGCTCGCAGGCCTCATTGATGGCGTCGATATCACCAGAGATAACCAACTGACCGGGATTATTGTAGTTAGCAGCAACGCAGACACCCTTGCCCTGCTTGCTGACCTCAGCACAAACATTCTCAACCGTCTCATCAGAAAGACCGATAATGGCAGCCATCGTAGAGGGCTGAGCCTCACAAGCCTTCTGCATAGCCATAGCACGGGCATACACCAGCTTCAAACCGTCCTCAAAAGACAAAGCGCCAGCAGCAACCAGTGCAGAGAACTCACCCAGCGAGTGACCGGCAGTCATCTCGGGCTGGAACTTGTCGCCCATACAAATAGCGCTGATAACCGAGTGCAGAAAGACAGCAGGCTGTGTAACCTTCGTCTGTTTCAGGTCATCGTCGGTACCGGCAAACATAATGTCGGTGATGCGGTAACCAAGAATCTCGTTAGCCTTCTCAAACAATTCCTTTGCTGTTTCGTTGTTGTCATACAGGTCTTTACCCATACCAACAAACTGTGCACCCTGTCCAGGAAATACAAATGCTTTCATTTTCTTTTTATCCTTTAAAAATATTGTTTTCACAAATCGGCTGCAAAGTTACGAATAATTTTCAAAAAAACCAAGATAACATTTGGATATTTCAGATTTTCATAGTACCTTTGCACCCGCATTAAAGCGAAAAGATTATTTATGCGCACTTTATTCGGAGAGTTGGCAGAGTGATCGATCGCGCTGGACTCGAAATCCGGTATACCCTTTTCGGGTATCGGGGGTTTGAATCCCTCACTCTCCGCCAAATAGCACAAATGGGAACCTTACGGGTTCCCATTTTTAGTATCAGATTACCAGCACCTTATTAGTTTAACTCGCTGAAAGCGAGGCTAATAAGGGGATGGACACCGCTGAAAATGCATACGACATCATGGTTGGTCTTACGACATCATAAAGCCTAAATGTATTACAGGATGTATTACAACCCCGACCGACAAAATAGAATTGTAATACATTTAATGATTT
>CACWFY010000051.1 GCA_902760345.1 uncultured Bacteroidales bacterium
AGGCTTGCCAAGATAGGACATCAACTGGTCAATATAATAGCTTGCAGGAATGGAACCTCTTAAAATGTAATGAACAGGGAAAATAACATAGAATCCCCTGTAAACGTTAGCAATGGTTTTATTAGCGCAAAGCCTTGAAAGTTCATTCTGAAGAATCTGCTCAGAAGAATACATACCAATATTTCTCACATCCTCAATGGAGAACGTGGGATAACCATGAATAGCTCTGTCCTTTATCCACTTTTGAAGAGTCATATCAATACTTTTTGGTGCAAATATAATAAAATTTTTGTTATTAACGAGTTTTGATAAGCAAAAATATGCTTTTCTTTTATATTTTTTAAGGAGTGGTGGACATAATACCCTCCAATTTACTAATCTTTTTCATAAAAACAGTGACATAATGCAATTTGCCTCCTGAAGAATTTGGCGTTATCATTTTTTCTTTGTACCTTTGCACTCGATGATGAGCCATAGTACGGCTGCAGGCTCAGCATCGGGTGTTCATTGATGCAGTTTATAGCAGAATGTGGAATTGAGTACAGTTGCCAATTCGTAACCCAGTTTTTCCACAATCTCCCAGACTGCCTTTATACAAAGAAAAGCTGAGAATTCTTACAAAGTTACGAAAAAATGAGGAAGAATCCAAATATTTTCGTAACTTTGCAGCATCATTTCTAATCTGATATTTTTTGAAGAGATAAGATGTCTTGGAAACTGAAATATCGCTGTAATGCCCGTTTCGACGAAGGTTGTCTGAAGGCCGCGTTCAAGGTGTATCAGATGGATTTCCCTGATTACCGTTTCTACGACACTCTGACGGCATCCCGTCGACAGTTCGGCCGGTCATTGCCCAATCACCAGCTCCACACCGTAGCTGCTGCCTGTGGTTACAACCTCGAGAACCATCACCACGCCTTGGCAGATGCCGAAGCATGTGCAACGATAGCCCTAAATATCTTATAAAAACAGATAAAGCCCTGGGATTTCTGTTTTATTGGGATATCTCGGATATACACACACTGATATTCAAATATATAAAAAATTAGACTAAAATTTGGTTATATACGTTTTTATTTGTACCTTAGCGAACTAAAATAACATCTCAACAACATATTTATGATAAAAAAGATATTTGCTAAATCGACTATGATCTGTCTCATCACATTGATATCAACAGGTATGATGACAGCATGTAGTAGTGATGACAACAACGAGCCGGGCCAAGATCCCGGATCTGACGTTTTTCATCCCATCAACGCATCTACCCGCACATTGCGTGACATCTACGAGAAAAGCGAATATACTCCCACGGAGTTTGGCGATGCCATGGGCAGTTGGCCGATGCTGAGCTTTGGAGGCGATGCTCTTGCCCGACTGCTGAAGACCGCAATCAAGACGGTGGCCTTGACCCGTGTTCCCCAGATGGATGCGCTGTTTAAGGAGCGTGTGGGAACGGCTGCCGACGGTTCGCGTCGGTGGAAACTGAAGCGTCGCTTGTTCACCTATAAGAGTATATCGAGTGTGACGGGCAATGACACTACGCTTGTGGGCAGCGTCATTTTCCCCACCAACACCATTGGCCAACCACATCAGGTAGATGTGTTGACGCTTTATCACCATCAGGCTTATTTCGATAAATCATGGCTGGCATCTCAGTCAGTAACCCTGATGGCTATGCATGCGCTGCACAATTCTGCCGTGATAGAACCCGACGGTCAGGGAGCAAAGAGGGATATGACAGACCTGATCAGAGAGAATCTGCAGGGCGACCTGCTTGCTCTGCAGATGGCCGACTGTGTGCTGGCGGCCCTTGAGGTGATGAGTCAGGAGGGTGTGACACTGGCAGAAAACGGTTATTCCAACAACTGGGGAACATCGCTCGGAACAGTCGGTGCCACAGGCTTTGCACAGTATATGGAGAACGACGCCACCCCTGACCTGCAGCAGCTCTTCAAACTACATGCCACCTACATCGGCGAGGGTCCGACCATGCTCAGTCAGTTGAAAGGATATGAGAGCGCCGTTGCCAATCCGCCAACGCAGAAGTTCCATAACGGCTGGAATCCGCGTCTGCCCTTCTATATGTCATGCTGCAAGGACGACGAACTCATCAACTATGACGAATTGAAGAATTACTATACCCAGTTGCGAACCATGCCTGACGGAATGGTGAATACCAATATAAACTGGTATGATTTCTATATACCCAAGGTAGTTAAAAATATTGTCAATATAGAACAAATCCAAGAAAAGCTCAATGGACATGCCATTCATATGCTCTCGGCTATACTCTCGCTGTATGATGCCTGCATCGTGAAAGACCCTGCTGATATGGCGGGCGAGTTAGATCCTGAATCACTTTAATGGAATAGAATATGACAGAAACAAATAAGAAAATCATCAAGCCTTCGCAAGAGAAGATATGGCAGAAGCACTATGTCCCCGGTTCGGTAGAGCTGTTACAAGAGCCTATGCCGGAGCAGACACTGTGGAAGTTCATCTCCACAGCGATAAAGGCTGACAATGACGAGCACGATGCTATGGTCTATTTCGGACGCCATATCAAGCGTAGCACCGTATTGGCAAAAGTAGAGAAATGGGCTCGTGTAATGAAAGGAATGGGACTGGGCGTGGGTGACCAAATACTGCTCTTCAGTCCTGCAGCCCCCGAATCCTACTACGTGCTTTTTGCTGCCGACAGCATTGGTGTGACCACCATCATGCCCAATATGTCAGCCAGCTCGGAAGCCCTGAAAAGATACTATGCCCAGGCAAAGGTAGCATTCGTATTCGATGGTATGGAAGGTCTGCTTAGTGAGATACTGAAGAAGCCTCAGTTTGAATACGTAGTGCTGATGGACGTCACCAGTTCCATGAGAGCACCGCTGAAACAAATCTTAGGTCTTGCCAACTGGGTGAAGACCCGTAAAACGCGCAACCGCCATACGAAGTATATGACCATGCGTCAGGCTATTGCCAAGTTCAGCAAGTATGACGGGCCTATCGAGGCACCTTTTCAGAAAGACCGCATAGCGATGGTTTTCTCATCAGGCGGCACGACAAAGGCCGGCGAGGCAAAGCTCATCTGCATGACCGACAAAGCTATGGTAGAGATGTTTCGCGGAGCAGAAGTAATGAATCAGCGCATACACGCCTTCGTACCCGGCAACACATCACTTTGTCAACTGCCACCCTTCGTGTGCACAGGACTGTTCGTATTGGTACTGATACCATTGGTTTATGGCATGACGATATACATGGAGCCACGTCTGAACCAAGACTCCTTCAATAAAAACCTGCAAAAGATACGTCCCAACATGACGCTGGTACCCGGTCCGCTGTGGGTAGGTTACTTCCGTGAGGTAGAACAGCTGCTGGCACAAGGCAAGAAGATTGACCTGAGCCATTTCAGACTGCCTATCATGGGAGGCGAAGGATGTACGCCGGAGAAACTGGCTTGGATGGACAAACTGGCAAGGAAGTGCAATGCACCTTTAGGCATCGTGTCAGGCTACGGCATGAGTGAGGTATTCTCCGTCATCACCGTTGACTACCGCCCTGAAGTCATCGACAAACGTAATGACAAACTCGCAATCAGTGTCGGCTATCCATACCCGGGTTTCATCGTAGGTATATTCGATAAAGACGGCCATGAGTTAGGATATAATCAGCGAGGTGAGTTGTGGGTGAACACCCCTACCCGACTGGCGGGCTATCTGGACAACGGCAAGCTAGTGCCTTGTGCGGAAGAAGACGGTTGGATACATACCGGAGACCTCTGTGAGATGGATGAAGACGGATTGGTTTACATATACGGACGCATGGGCAAGTCCGTAGTGACTCCCGACGGCACTCCCGTCTACCTCTTCGACATAGCCAACCGACTGCGCCAGGACAAGGATGTCAAGGAGAGCCTCGTCACTGCTATTGACAGCGACAAGACACAACATCCGCGCATAGTGGCTCACCTGGTATTGGAAGAGGGTGCACAGATGGACTACGAACTGCTGAAACGCCTCGATGACGACTTGGCGACGATACTGCCCAAGGGCTTTGAGGTACTGGGATACAAGCAGCAGCAGGAGTTCAAGATGAGCTTTATCTGCAAAACTGACTCCAGTTACTACGGCAGCGAGCACGATGGTTACCTGAAACCTGTTGACGGAAAGTTGGAGGCAGTATCATTTTAATATTGAATGAATCATCTTGTTTGTGAAAAATATTCCCATAAGTAGTTTAATCAGAACGACAATACTGATATGTCTATTGTCGCTGACAGGAATGATCAAGGCTCAGGTCATGACCCTTGACGAATGTGTCATGATGGCAATGATGTCGAACAAGCAGATACGGGCTACCGACCACTTGGTGAACCAGTACAAGCATACGCAGAAATCGGTTTATGCCAACTTCTTTCCTAATATCAGCCTGAATGCGACAGACACCTATAGCACGCTTCAAACAAGCACTCTCATGGATATCGCCACACCTATTGGCAACTTTATCGGACAACAGATACAGAACACCTTTCCCTTTGTTGTCAATGACGCTTTGCGTAGACAGATATCACAGAGAGTCACACAAGCCACCCAGCCGCTGAATCCTGAGATAGAATACAAGGCTAAAAATATGCTGACAGCAAGTATCACACTGGAACAACCCATCTATACCGGTGGAAAGATATCTACCGCCAACAGGATGGGACTGCTGGGCGTGAAGATAGCCACGCATGCACAGGAACTTGCCCGTGAGAAGATTGTCGTGGAGGTATATGAAGCATACCAGCTATTGGTAAAAGCCAAGGAGATGACAGAGGTGGCACACAAATACGACTCTCTGCTGACAGAAATTGATCACCAGGTAAAGAGTGCCGTGAAACATGGTATGGCAAGTCATAATGACGAGATGAAGGTGGCTGTGAAGAAGTCCGATGCCGAACTGAAAATCCGTCAGGCAGAGAATGGGATACGACTGGCAAGGATGAACCTTTGTCAACTCATAGGCAAGCCACTTGACAGCATGATTGATCCGGTGATACAACATAATGAAGACTTTGTGGGATTAGTCGATAAAGATGCCAGTGTTACCAACAGGACAGAATATCACATGCTTGAACTGACCTCGCAGATGGCATATGAAAAGGTACGCATGGAGAAATCGGCCTACATGCCGCAATTGGGATTGTTATTTAATGCCGGAATGATTGACGGTATGCAACTGCAGGACAACAAACTGTTCCGCAGTAATTTCAACGTGGCTGTGGGAGCAGTGCTAAAGGTGCCCCTCTTCCACGCTAATGAAACCAAGCATAAGGTTGCAGCTGCCAAGGAGGCTTTTCACCAGGAATTGCTTCGTCAGGAGGAACTGACAGACAAGATGAACCTGGATCTACAACAGCAAGCCAATGACATGGACGAGGCACAACTGGAACTGCAACTCAGAAAACGCAATTTAGAACAATGCGAGGAAAACCTGCACCTTAGCCGCAGTGCCTATTCTGTGGGTATGGAAACATTAAGTGACCTGCTTACTGCACAAGTGTTGTGGCAAGAGGCTTATGCCCAACTTGTAGAGTCGCGCTATATGGCAAAAGTAAAAATGATGAAATGGCGTAAAGCTGCTGGAAGAATACAACAATGAGAAAGAATTTTATGTACTGCGGCACACAAGTGCTTGCACTTACCTTGTCACTCTGTCTGATGACAGCTTGTAAAGAGAAGAATCAGAACAACCAGTCACAACTGGTGAATGTCGTTGAGGTAACACCATCGGCCGGAACAACCAGTGCGTCTTACCCTGCCGAGACGGAGGCAATGAACAAGACAGACCTGTCGTTCAAGGTGGCAGGAACGATTGCACAGGTATTGGTTAAAGAAGGCGACCACGTACAGGCGGGACAGGCAGTGGCTCGCCTTGACGACCGCGACTACCGCACCCAGCTGCGAGCTACGGAGGCAGAGTACAATCAGGTGAAGGCAGAGTGTGAACGTATCATGGCGATGCACAAAGAACGTGCCGTGAGCGACAACAACTACGACAAGGCCCGCTACGGACTGCAGCAGATGATGGAAAAGCTGGCACACCACCGCAATCAGCTTTCCGACTGTGTGATATATGCACCCTTCAGCGGATATGTTGACGAGGTTTACAGGCAGTCGAAGGAGACGACAGGTCCGGGATTGCCCGTGCTGTCGGTTTATTCCTCCAAGGGTGTCGATGTGGTCATCAACATTCCTGAGCGCGCCTATGCACAGCGCAAACAGGCTGTCACCTATACGGCAACATTCCATTCCATACCAGGCAAGGTTTTCCCGCTTACCGTGAGGAGCGTGGCAGCCACGGCCAACGACAACCATCTATACGAAATGCGCCTATCGCTGAAAGACAACGTTCGGGATATCACACCCGGCATGACCGCAATGGTAGAAGTAGGGCAGCGTCAGGTGGCTAACGACGGTGTTAAAGTACCTATAGGAGCTGTGTGGACGGAAAACCAGAAGAGCTTCGTCTTCGTGTACGACAAGAAAAGCTCGACGGTGAAGAAAACACAGGTGACGATAGAACGTTTGGAGAATGACGGAAGCCTGATTGTTTCTTCCGGCTTGCAGAACAGCACACATATTGTTGCATCGGGCGTTCATCATTTGACGGATGGTCAACAGGTTAGCATGATCAAGAAAACATCCAGTCTAAACGTTGGAAATCTGAAATAACTTTGAGAAATCCCCATGATGAATATTGATTTTTCGCGCTGGGCACTGAGCAACCAAAGGTTAGTGGCACTTTTCATTGCTATCCTTTCGCTGGGCGGACTGCTAGCCTATTACGTCATGCCCAAACTGGAAGACCCCGAAATCGTTGTGCGACAGGCTGTGGTAGTAGGTATCTATCCGGGTGCTTCGTCGCATCAGGTAGAACTGGAACTCACCGAACCGCTTGAGAAGAGCATCAACAAGACTGGCGACATCAGTTTCACGCAAAGCTATAGCTATGCCGACATGTGCTACGTCCTTGTCACACTCGACCCCGAAGTGCCTGCTGACGAACTGCAGCGCAAATGGGTTCTGATGCGTAACAGGTTGGCAGAGACACCGTTGCCACAAGGTGCACAATATATGGTGAAGGACGATTTCGGCGACGTATCGGGTATGTTCTACGCCCTGACAGGCGACGGCATGAGTCCGAAAGAGTTAGAGACCTATGCCGACATGATACAACGCGAACTGCAGGCGATTGACGATGTCGGACGAATTGACATCTACGGTAAGATACCCCGTTGCATCAATGTGTCGCTCCGACAGGATCAACTTGCCAATCTGGGCGTATTGCCGGCAGAAGTCGTTGCCACACTTAACGGACAGAATGCAAATGTCTATTCCGGCTATTTCAAAAGTGGCGGACGACGCATCCGTGTCAGTGTGGATGACCGTTATCAAACGCCCGACGACATCAAGAGTCTTGTCATTCAAGGACATCAGAACGACCAAGTCCGACTGGGAGATATAGCCGATGTGACGTTAGACGACGAGAAAACCCTGCGTGCAGAAATGATGCGCGACGGACAGCACGCCTTAGGCATCAGTATCTCAGCAGCGTCAGGTACCGATATTATCAAGGTAGGAAATGAAGTCACCCAAAAGCTGGAAGAAATAGAAAGTACCCGCCTGCCCGCCGGTGTGAAGTGCGAGAAGGTGTTCTACCAGCCCGAACGCGTGAGCGCGGCTTTGGGCACCTTCATGTTCAACCTCGTCGAGTCAGTGCTGTTGGTTATCGTGCTGCTCATCTTCTGCATGAATTTCCGCTCAGGACTCATTCTGGGCATTACCTTGGTGATTACCGTATTGGGCACCATCTTTGTGCTGTACTATTTCAACGGAACGCTGCAACGCGTCTCTCTGGCGTCATTCGTGCTGGCGATGGGTATGCTGGTCGATAATGCCGTCGTCATCGTCGATGGCATCCTAGTTGACAGCCTCGCAGGAAAATCACGCATCGAAGCCCTCACAACCATCGGACGAAAGACTGCTATACCACTACTGGGAGCCACACTGATAGCCATTCTGGCTTTTCTGCCTATCTATCTCAGTCCCGATGTCACAGGTCTCTACGTTCGCGATATGTTCATCGTACTGGCTGTGTCGCTCTTCCTGTCATGGATGCTCGCACTAATGTTTGTGCCGATTCTCGCCAAACGCTGGTTGGTTACAAAAGAAGAACAGACACCGCAAGCCCTTTACAACAGCCGCTGGCATCGCATGCTCGCAAACGTGCTAAACAAGTCGCTATACCATCGTAAGCTGACGGTATCACTGATGCTCCTCCTGCTGTTGGCAGCAGTCCTTGGCTATCAGCTGATGCCGCAGGGACTGTTCCCAGATATGACGTACGACCAGCTGTATATTGAATATCAGTTGCCGGAAGGTCACGACCCCAGGCAGGTAAAGTCCGACCTTGAAAGTATGCGTAAGAAACTGATGGCTAAAGACTATGTGACACATGTCACCACATCAGTAGGAGCTACCCCTTGCCGCTACAATCTGGTACGTTCGGTAGCACTGCCATCGCTGTCTTACGGTGAATTGATTGTTGATTTCAAGGATGCACACACCCTCGACAGACACATCGATGAGTTGCAGGAACAGCTCACTGCGGATTATCCCGATGCCTATGTAAAGGTGAAGAAGTATAACCTGATGTTCATGCGCTATCCCATCGAACTGCGCTTCCTGGGACCTGACCCTGAAGTATTGCATCAGTTGGCCGACACAGCGATGGCCATCGTGCGCAAAACGGGCGTCATGGACCCCGTAACGAGTGACTGGATGCCGCGTTATCCTTCGCTGCGTGTGGCCTATAATCAGCCCAGCGCACGCGATAAAGGCATGACACGTTCCGATGTCGGTCTGTCGCTGATGTCTGCCACAGACGGACTGCCTGTGGGCGTGTTCTACAGTGGCACCGAGAAAAACAACATCTATGTGAATATCATGGACAGTAAAGGTCAGCCGCAAGCCAGCCTTGACGATGCTACGGTATTCAGCATGTTGCCAGACATCAACAAATTTACAGACAAAGAGCAATTGCTGAAGGCCCTGAAAAACGGGAAAATGTCGCAACTGACCAATACCGCACAACTGGCTGAGGTGAGCGACGGCCTGAAAATAGAATGGGAAGAACCGGTTATTCCGCATTACAACGGAAAACGCGTACAGACCATTGAAGGTGCAGCGGCTCCTGGCTATGGCATCGAAGAAGCCCGTCGGATTCTGGAGAAGGAGATTGACAAGTTACAGATTCCTTCCGGTTATGAAGTCAACTGGGGCGGTGAGAAGAAAGCTACCGACATGTCTATAAAGAACCTCTTTGCCAACTATCCATTAGCCGTACTGCTGATGGTGGGCATTCTGGTATGGCTGTTCCGCAGCTATCGCACCTCATTGCTGCTCTTTTGCTGCATTCCGTTCGTCTTTGTAGGCGTTATCCCTGCCATGCTCCTCTCTGGTCAGAACTTCGGTTTTGTGGCCATCGTCGGAATATTGGGACTGGTGGGCATGATGCTTAAAAACGGTATTGTACTTGTCGATGAGATACAACTGCAGTTACAAAGCGGGAAAGACAGCCTACAAGCACTTATTGACGCATCGCTCTCGCGTCTTAGACCAGTGTCTATGGCATCACTCACCACTGTACTGGGTATGGTACCGTTGCTTTTTGATGATATGTTTGCCTCTATAGCTGCTGCTATCATGGGTGGACTCATTGCAGGAACCATCATCGTGCTCATCATCATCCCTGTACTTTACTCACTGTTCTACAAACTGAAATAACGTATATGTGAGAACAAACTCGTATGATTTTGTTTGAGGCATGATGCCATTATTGATTTGACAACTTTTACTTTCTTTGTATATACACTGAGCATATTAATACAAAGGGACCTGCCCAAACGGACAGGTCTCTTTGCAAATTATGTAAGAATGATATTTACTCCTCTACAGCAGCCTGTGCGGCAGCAAAGTTTTCCCTATTTATAAGGGATTCCAAGGGGCTTTGTAAGCTTTTTGTAAGCCAATATTTTCTTATCGGAAGATGGATGTTAGCAATGAATACAGGTAGCTGCCGAAGCTGACGAGTGCCCATATCATCAGGGCTATGAACAAGAGCAGGACGATGAGAACGATGGCTGACTGCCAGGCTCTATCATTCCCATCAGTACGTCGCGGAGGGCATTATTCAGGACGGCCAGCGTCAGGGGAATGCTCTTGATGACTCTCGACGAGAAATAGACGAACGGCACGACGCTGAGCAAGGCAATGGCATCACCCCATCCAGGAATGATGCCAATGAGTGCATCGAGATAGTAGCGATCCATGTAGCGCGTCAAGCCGTTCATCGTCTGATAGGCTTTGTTGTCCATCAGCCGCTTACGCCTCAATGCTCGTTTCTCGTCTTTGTTCATAGGCTATACGACCTCCATGCCGAACGGTGACAGGGCCAGCCTTGCCAAGCGGAAGTGCATCTTTCCCCAAGGGATGCCGATGATGGTTATCATCAGAACCAGTCCTGCGATGAAATACTCAATGGCAGTATGCAGCCCGCCAAAGATCAACCAGATAATGTTACCTAATAGCTTCATGTTCGTTCTCTTTCAATCTCTATCTGTTAGACGTAAGAACGATGCGAAAAGTTGCAGATGAAATAAATAAGTGCTATCTGTGCCATGCATCGTCTTATGATGCCATACCTTCATACCAAGCAATGCACCAATGCTGCCACCAATGACTGCAAGTATCAGCAAGGTTGCCTCCGATATGCGCCAGCTGCCTTGCTTGGCCTTCCACTTATCTATACCATAGACCAGAAAGGACACGACGTTGATGACTATCAGATAATATAGCAGAGCATTTGCCATCACTTTTTTTCTTTTGTGCGTATACTGCAAGTGTTGGTAGAAGAACCAATAGCAGCAATGCAACCTCTACAACTGCATACGAGCCGAAATAATCAACCAATGTCTGGAAATTCAGGACACCATCAATAAGAAAGACCAAAAGGGGGAACCAGCAGAGAAAGAATATTGCCGA
>CACWFY010000052.1 GCA_902760345.1 uncultured Bacteroidales bacterium
CAATCATGTATCGTCCCAGCGCATTGTCACCCGCTGCACCTACTACGAGCGCTACACTACCGAGGAAGCACTCCAAGCCGCTGCTAAGAGCTACAAAGGGTTGACAGGGGAATAGTCACAATAGCGACAAATGACATATTGATAAAAATATTGAGCGCAGCTCCGAAAGGGAACTGCGCTCGCTTTATATTCAGAGTATTTCTGTTTACTCCTCAACAGCAGCCTGTGCGGCGGCTAACGAATGCTGATTATCAATGACTTACGAAAGGACTGGTCAACATTCCGAATGCAAATCATACACGTTCTGCACGTTCTGCACGTTTCTGACTCGTATTCTTCTGCAAAAATTGTCACTTACGTAATTAATTCTGTCATCATCTAATCCTATCTTAATCTTTAGAGTTACTTTTCTATTTGGTCAACAATCTGGTCAACATCTTGACTGACCATTTTTACTATAGACGCATCACATACTTTAGATGGGATATAATCCCCATAAGCACATTCTGCAAACTTTGTTTGCAAAGTTAATGATTTCTTCTGACTTTACGTTCATTCTGCACGTTTTTCTTGCAGAACGTGTATGATTTTAATATATATTAAGGTGGAAACGACATTCTGTTACCAAATTTTTGTTTCGATTAAAAGAAAAATGGATGGAATTCAATGCCATAAGTTTAGGTTTAAGTTTAGATATGCTTATATATATAATAAGGTATAGTAAACCTGAAGCAGATGATTGTAGGTTTAATCTTTAAGTTTAGAGGTGCATGTATATATACATGAGTAAACGTAAACCTAAACTTTGCAGAATGAAACGACTTGATGTTTCCCAAAATTCACGTTTTTCTTTTAAAAGAGAATGAACCTTCTTATGCCCTCCCCTTCTAATCCTCTTCTCTTTTAACTGAGAAAAACTTTTGAAGTCACAGACGACATTAACTTGATGCTCGTAAAAAGTTATCTTCCGTGATTTAGAAAGAAAACTCACAGATTTGCAGAAATTTTGCAAATTCACGAGTTTCCTTTTGAGATTTGGAAAGATAATCTTTCATCATCTTTTTTTGACCGACATCGTCATTACAGATTAGGAATGATGATATGTGTTTACACTTCGAGACTTTTGCCTGGGTTGAAAAACTCATGCTCACCATGAAAGACATATCCCAATTGATTAGACACACACTTGGTATTGCCGACCTTGACATCCACATTGTAGTGAGAGTGTCCATATATCCAGTAATCGATACCACTATCCTTGATATAATCTTCCAGTTCAACCGTAAAGGCTCCGTTGGCTTGGCTATCGGCAAACTTGGGACATTGCATCTGGAAGGATGGCACGTGGTGGGTTACAACAATCTTTCTTCTGGCTCTACTGTTTGAAATGGCATCCTTCAGGAATGCCAAGCACCTTTCGTGTTCGCCATTGAAGTCCGCAAACGTCAGAAGTTCGCCATTGAAGATGATACGTCGGAAGTCGCTTACCACTTGTTCAGTATAATATGACTCCTTCAGAGGAATCTTGGCCCACAATGTTGTTATGATGAAGTCAATGTCCCCTATGTGTATGACAGCATTATAATAGCTGTGGACATTCGGACGTATTTCAAGGCAATAGCCATCGTTAAGCTTGGCGATGTCGTAGAACTTATAGAACTCATGATTGCCCATACAAACAATCACTTGACGGTAGTTCTCCGAAGCCCAGTCCCAGAATGGATGCTTACTATAGTTCTCATCTCCCAAGTAGCCAATGTCACCAGCCAGGACGAGAACGTCCCCTGTTACTTGCAGGGGATTCTCCTTCAGATATCTCCAGTTGTCGGCAAACTCTAGATGGAGGTCAGAGGCATATTGTATCTTCATTGCTGTTCTGTGGCAAATAATCCGTCCAATTGTTCCAGCAAGGCTTCGACGAATGATGTATCCTGGTCAAGAGCCTTGGAAAGTGGTTCAGAAAGAGTATTCCATTCTTTCTTGATTGAAGAGACAAACTCCCTTATGCAAGTTACTATCGGTTCTGGAGCAGTAATTTGACTATCTTCTATGATGACCACGTTCTTCAGCACATCAGAACGATGCTTCTTGATGTCTTTGCTGTTGACATGCTTTCCGTTTGCCTTGTCTTGCAGAAGATTGAGATATGCTCGTGACTTCAGAGCTATGAGCGCAGCAGAGTCTGCATGGCGTAGTCCATTGGTCAGTTTGCTGTGCTCGATTGTGAAGTGGTAGAAATCATCGTCCATGATGATTGCACTCAGACTGGATGTGTCCTCGCTGGTGGGAATTGGTTCAATGGTCAGCCCCTTCGGTTCGCCGAGGATGTCAGGGTGCCGTGACAGCAGTTCAATCATTTCGGGATAGTGAGGTTTGCCATTGACAAAGCGGTACAGTTCGTACTTCGGAGTCTCGCCCTCTTCCTGTTTGCGTCTCTCAGGACGATACCCACCTTCACGCACGAATTGCCAGAAATGCTCAGCGAAGTCGGTTGTCATCTTTTCAACGATGACTATCATGTCGATGTCATGCGTGGCACGAGGGCGAACAGCCGTGCCGGTCATGGCAATGTCACAAGCCGTGCCACCGATGATGACGTAGTTCTCAGAGTAGGCTTCAAAAGCTTCACGGAATTTATCTAACCCTTCCATGCTGTTTCATTTATTAAACGTTCAACTTCACCTTCCACCCGCGGATCTGCATCCTCACGTAGAGAAATGGCCAATGATAACCTGTCCACCCATTCGGCTTTTTCACCATTATTAATTACCGGTGGGTATTTCCAGGCTTCGATGAGAATGTTGCCATCATACTGATTGGGGCGTACTATGACACCTGATACCATGAAGTCTCTAACTTGTTTGGCAGTCATCATGATTATCCTTTCGGGATCAGGATTGAGCATTGTGTAATGTGCCAGGGCATTGATGCCACATATCACAAAATGGTCTTCAGTCAATAGTTCATCGCAGTAGATGCGCTCTTCAACGGGATTAATCAGGAGTGGTTGAGCTTGATCCCATAGATCCCTCCCCTTCTTATGGAAGTGGATGACCTTTCGTTTTGAGCCTTCTGATTCTTTCCGGCACAGCCCTAAGTCTTCAAGGCAAGTAATGCCAAGTGTAATGCTTGCGTATGAATAAGGAATCCTATCCTCTATGTCTCGTGCTGCCAATCCATCTATGCTTTCTATCTGCAGATGATAGAGCAGCAGGTATTGGGCTACCGGTGTCATAATTTTCGCCTGTTTTGTTTTGCGTATGCGCTCATTGGCCAGAAGCATTGGCAAATGAACGTATTTGTCAGAGATGACGAAATAAACGTCTTTGTCAATAAGCCTCTGTCGTTCGTATGCAGGACATGCAGGCAACAAAAAGACTACAGGAAGCTGGAATAATGAAGTAAGATTGCTTGCCGTGACAGACAAGATGCGAGGTGCAGCAACTTTACCTTTGGGTTCAGCGAAAAGCAATGGCATACCATGAAACTCTCCATCGTAGAACTTGTACGATAGCGAGTCTCCGATGGTGACACCTTTCATCTGCGCCTTGCTTCGTTCTTGCAGCTGTATAGGTCTGCCCAATATGAAGACATCTTTCGTTTTAACCATTCTGCTTCATTTTATATACCATTAAAACGATGCAAAAGTATTAAAATAATCTGATATAACCAAAGGTTTTCCTGATTTTCTTGATTTTAGCAATAAAGTTTGAATACTTAATGCCTCAATTGGCAGATATACAGTTCAAAAAAGTGTTTCACTTTGCACTTTCGTTCAAGTAGGTAACTATTATTTGGTAAACCTCTTTACCCTTACATCCCATATACAAATGAAAGTAGCGACGCTATAGAATTAACGCCGCTACTTTTTTCTCAGATTTAGACAGAACGTCTATCTGTCCCAAATGCTGCTGCCACCGCCCTGGTCACTGATGTCCAGTTCATCTTCAGGATCATCCCAGCCACTTGATTGCAGACCTCTTACATCACCACTACCAGCCAGAAGCCGTGTCATGTGCTGTAACTCAATTGCCGTCATAGAGGGCTTTATATATT
Organism: uncultured Bacteroidales bacterium; assembly: GCA_902760345.1. GTDB lineage: Bacteria > Bacteroidota > Bacteroidia > Bacteroidales > Bacteroidaceae > Prevotella. Next base: position 4,057 of record CACWFY010000052.1, read on the forward strand.
CTTTTTTCATATCGCTTACTTGACAAGTATTTTTTTACCTTTATTGATATACATTCCGCGTTGTGTCGGTTTTCCGCTCAGGCGCACACCGTCCAACGAATACCATACATCATCCTTCACTTCATTAGAATTTGCAGAAACTTCAGGAATGTCTGTTGTTTCTTCACCGTCAAAGCTTAATGCAAACGCACGTGCCTTAGCTCCAGCGTGTCCATTGATGTACGGCACTGAGAAGTAGGCACGACATGAGCGAATCTGGCGGTCAACTGTTGAGTTGTACAATGTGTTTGCGTCACCCAAGAATAGGATGCTCTTGTCATCAGCTGTAACGCCGACTGGAGAATACGTACCTACCATCTGTACTGTCTCCAGTCCAACTGTCTTACTCTCCACAATCTGAGCCGTTGAGTTGCTTACGGTCACGCCCTCGAATACAGGACTTACGATATCATAGACTGAAGGGTTGTTGTCGTAGTCTGCAGCCTTATCCCATTTTACCAGATATGGCACTCCTGCCTCAATCTCTGTCGCTTTCTTGAACCACAGATACAGCGTTCCATCTTCCACATCGAAGCCGTTCTTCTCTGTCACGTCCATAGTCATCAGTGTAGCACCAGCAAAGTCCGCATTGGCAGCAATCTGCTCAGCATTCAACGAGAATGGCAGGCACAGCGTGTTCCATTTGCCGTCCTTGTAGAGCGTGCGGCCGCTGAGAGTTACCTCATATACCTTACCGCTTCCTGCTGCTGTGGTGATGGCATCTCCATTGTCGCCTGCGTTAGCCAGCTCCAGCACGTTCTTCGTCCACTCTGCCGTCAGCGTCAGGTCGCTTGTCACGACTGTATTGAAGTCATACGCATCTTCACCATTCTTCCAACGCACAAAGGTGTAGCCCTCGCGAGTTGTTGCTGGCTCTGTGGCTTTCATGCCGTGGGCAACCGTCTGGTTGTCCACATCGCTGCCACCGTTCTCGTCGAAAGTCACGGTGTACTTGTCAGGCAGAGCATAGAAGTAATTTATTCCTTGCAGGTTGATGGTACCGCTGTACTTGGTGTTGTTGTCGGTGTAGGAGTGGAACTGCTTACCATCCTCAATTTTCACCGTACCCTCGCTGCCGCCATCGAAGATAATCTTGTCATCTGGATACTTATATCCGAAAGTGATGGTGCCGTCGGTCGTGCGGAAAGCTCGTCCGCTATGGTTGAAATATTCCCTCGACTCCACTTGACCGCTCTCAACAACGATGCTGCCGCACGAACCGCCTTCGTCGCAACCTATCACATCGCAATTTCTGTCATATTGGCTTATGCTTTTTACAGTTAGGTGTACAGTCTCTATACTCTCGTCAGCTACGCGGATGGTAAGTGTCTTGCCAGAAGGTCCAACCTTAATCGTTGCCTTGCCCGAATTGCGTTCGGGGCGGTCTCCTATCCATATCTCGTTTGATACCTCATTGGGAATCAACTCGACGATTGCGTCACCCTCACACGCGATAGCGTTCTTGTCTGCTAAATCCAGTCTGACGTCCGTTCCGCCTGCCAGTCTCAGTGTGTTTCCGTCAGGGATGACCAGTGGCAGAGCACCGTCATTCACGTAAGTCCATTTGTTGTTGCATCCTATCTGGATGCCGTTGCCCTGCTTGATGTAGATAGGCTCATTGATAGTGCCCGACAATATGGCGTCAGCCGACAGATACGCCTTAGCTGTCACCGTCACATTCTCGCCCGGCATCGTGAACGTGTACGTGTTATCTCCGTTGTCCGTGATGCCGTTGCCCACGCTCATGTTCGTCGTCGTACCCGTCACGGTCAGCCCTTCCAGCACCACCGAGCCTGCTTCCAGATTGCCTTGCAGATAGGGTTTAAACGTCATCGTGATTGCGTCGCCATTGCCCAGATACTCTACGGCGTTAAAATCTGCCTCGCCTGAGCCGGTAATGTCCGTGCCGATAGTGTATTTATATAGCGAGGTATTCGATGACTTGAACGTAGCGCCAATCGTCACCTCCTCGTAAGGCATCAAGAACGTGTAGGTGTACTCGTCCACCTTGGTAACGCCGTTGCCGATGCTCATGTCAGTGGTTGTGCCCGTCACTGTCAGCGTGTTCACCAGTTCGTGCGACCTTGGTGTGAAGGTAATGGTTATCTCCTCGTCATTCGCAGCATTGGTCTTGTTCAGGCTGATTTGACGAATGTTATTGTTGATGCTATTCTCAGTGTTGACTTTAAAGTCCGTTGTCAGCGTGTAGTTAGTTCCATCGATAGTGGCGGTGACGCTGGCGGTGTAGTTTCCAGCCGTCGTCGGTGCCGTAGAACCAAGATTACTGCCAGTGGTATTGTTCACGTATGTAATATCAGTAGCAGTAGTGTTGAGACCCGTCAGTGCGTTGAATGCCGTCAAGTTGTGCTTAGCAGAGTATGTTGTGTAGGGACGATAGTAAGTGTCAACTGGCGACGAGAGTGTCAGCGTAGCCTTATAGTCTGCATCGGCGAGCGAGCACGCCAACCCGTCGGAGTGTCCACAGGTGGCGGTCAGCGTATTGCCAACGGCGTTGAACGAGAAGTTGTGCGTGTGTACTGGCGCTGCACTGGGCTCATAAGTGATGACCAAATCACAGTTGCTATTTATGGTAAAACTTGACAGTGCACCCAATTTTATAATGGGATTACCAGAGATACCATTATTGCTTGTGAAAGTGAAACTAGCTTCATCATTACCAGTTTCTGTCACTGCATCGGCATTGCCGTATTTCATGCCATCAATTCCCCAATAGTAGGTATCTCCTAAAGCGGTAGTGATGCCTCTTTTCCCTATTTTCGTCAACTCAATCTGCTTTATCTTGCCGTTGATATTTGCACTGATTTGCAAGTTTTCTGTTTCATGGGAGAATGAACTATTAGTAATTGTACCATTATTAGTAATTATAATGTGGTTGCCAATCGGGGTTATGATGTTTTGCTCTGTTCCGCCGATGTTGGCTTTGATACACCCCTGAGTCCCTGTGATGAGCCGATAGGTTACGGTTACGTCGTCTGTAGCCCACGCCGTCTGCGCCATCGTGAGCATCAAGGCGAGGGTGAGGATGAGATTGAATTTCTGTCTTGTCGCTTTGAGCGTTGCTCGAACATTCTCACGCTCGGAGTAGCTCAAGCGAGCTTGGCTCTTCTCTCGCTTAATCGAATTTTTCATTTTCTTTTTTATTGTTTATGTTTAATGGTTTAACTTTATTACTATCTCAGTTTGCCTTTGCCATCCAGATACTTGGTGAAGGTCTCCCACTGCACGGCATTCTTCTTGATATTGGCCTGCGTGCGCTCGTCGTCGATGAACTGGGCAGGATAGCAGTCGTGTAGGTAGTAGCGGGGATTGTCGGCATCCTCGCCAATCACTGAATAATGAAGCACAAGGTCGTAGAATATGCGACTGTCTATGTCGGATACGAAGCGGCTGACCTCGAACAGTACGTCCTCGCCGAGGTGGAACTCCAGCTTCTCTTTATGATAGTTCTTCATCAGTTTCGTGTAAAGCTGCTCGTCCTGCTTCTTGAAGCGGATTTCGCGGGTGCTGACGTTGAACCACTCTATATCGTCCTCGGTGAAGAGGGTGTCGATGGCGGCAGTCGCGCCCCTTGTATCGCCGCCCGCCTCGCAGACGAAGAACCTGGTCTGCTCTACGGGGTCTGTCGTAAACGGCTTGTCCTGCTCGTTGTCGCTGTTGCTGCATGAGGCGAGGAAGATGGCAGCAACCATCACGAAGATGTTTCTACAGAAAGTCAGATTTTTCATTATCGCTTATGCTTTATGGTTTAACTTTATTTGTCTCGTTGGGGTACAGAAACAGAGCGGCTTGTCCTGCCATTCGTGCAGAACAAGCCGTATATCGCCATCGCGCGCCGACACAAGTGTCGTCGCTCAATGTCTTTTTAGCCTCTATAGAAGTATAGTGAGTGAGTGAGTGAGTGAGTGAGTGAGTGAGTGAGTGAGTGAGTGAGTGAGTGAGTGAGTTAACGAATTATTTGACATGGCCAAACAATTCGCGTTAAACAATGTTATCACTTCAATCCTTCTCATGCCTAAATTCTCAAAAAAACGCTACAAAGTTACACTTTTTCTTTCAATTATTGTTCATTTCCATCGACAAATTGACAAAAAGCGGTCGAATTCCTGACATTTTGCTATCTTTGTACACCAAAATTGTAACCATCAGCCACACACTATCACCATTTTCATAGTTCCTCAGTAGTCCGTATAGGCCGACACTCGCAGCTCTTTCTTACTGCAATATTCTCTGATACAATTGAGTCTGCTTCTTGTCCATATTAGTAATCCTTATCTGTACCTTGATTGGACGTTCGACATCCTCAGGGAAGGCCGAAAGGAGTTGTGTAATTACCTGTTCAACATTTGTAAATCCAGAGTCTTCGATTATGGATACACAATCACCACTGATGAATACTTCACCTCTGATGATATTATACTTCGACATTCTCTCAAAAGACTTTGTTGAGTCTTCATTGTTATCCGGTTCCTTATTACTGAAGAAAATATAGTCTATGACTTTTTCATTCAACTCCCATGCCGGAGAGTAATCTATCTTCGTATATACTCTTGCCATCTTGTAGGTAGAGTGATTGAGGGCAAAGTCAACGTCACCAAGGGACGCACCGCAACCATTCTGTGCTATCGTTGCCCATGAATGACGGAAGGAATACAGACTGGCATGGAAGTCTGGAGATACTTTCTTGCAGATTTGGCTGATGCCTGCATTTACATTGGCATTGAATGAGTCTGATGTGCTTAGACGGTCTTGAAAGTCAAACAGCCAGGGAGATTTTATGTTTTTGGACAAGTACTTCTCGAATGTGGGCTTTATAAATTGTGGCACCCTTATCTCAAAGTATGCGTTATCTGAACGGGATTTACTTGTTTTTCTTCTGTTATAGTGAAAAATGCCATCGTGATACTGGCTCTTTTCAGCGTAGAATAAATCAACACTATTGATGCCACACATACAGAAGCTTATCAGCGCAACATCCTGCCCAAGTTCCTGAAGAGGATGCGTAAATCTACTGAAGTCGGGAACAACGGCGAAGAACCTGCGAAGCATATTGGGGCTTATTGCTCTCTTGTTTGGTGTATCTTCTTTGGGTATTGAAATCTTGGGCCAAGGGCCAAGGGTTTGTGATTAACTGAATACCTCTTTCCTCATCGTTGTATTCCAACATGGCAGCTTTGTGAATCTGTCTGATGTTGATTGGGTATTTGTTTTTAGACCTTGCCGTCTGGGAAAGAGAGTATATCCATCTAGAAAGGAATGAGTATGTCAATTGTGAAAACATGACCTCATTACCACCTGCAAATTTCTCCAAGCTATAAAGTGCCCACTTATAGTCGCGTGAAGTCCTTTCCTGGCCTCTGGCTTTCATCTTCTCTATATGCTTACGAGCGTACATTGAGAACGATATACAATTTCCTTGACCGTCCAGTCTTGTGTGTCAATCCTATTCAGAGTGTTGTAGTATTGATCAATCAATTTAGAGGTTTGTTGAATAACGTAAGGATCAAGAATATCCTTTTTGTTCCGACTCAACCCCTTATCGTTAACCATCCATGAAGTCCTTAGATAAGAGACTTTACGATTGTGGGCAAAACGTATGTATACGACATACATTCCATCTTTTCTCTTTGATTTTACCGTAGCTTTTAATGTTGCCATATTAAATTTATGTTATATGATTACACGCAATAGTGCGCATTCATATAATATAATTCAGACTCTAGAAGACATTCTCTATTTAACAACAAATTTGGTATAATGTTACCTATTGACACATAGAAGAGAATAACCAGCAAAGGTACATCTGGTACATATCAGCATTATAATATTGGTTTCAAAAAATGTACTCAGATTTTTGGTAAACACGCTAAATTTTTGGTAAACAAATTTGATGCAGAACTTCCTATTGGCACACAGAAGAGCATTTTACAATTTTTCAACTACCTATATATCAGTAGTTTACATATTTAAAAAGTGTTGACCAGAAAAACACGTTTTCTCAAGAGAAACAAAAATGCAAGTGCTTGATAATAAAGCACTTGCATTTTTAAGTATCTCAAAAATATGAAAATTATTCACATTCCAGAGCGCCCTGTGCGGCAGCCAAACGTGCGATGGGCACACGGAAGGGCGAGCAGCTAGCGTAGTTCATGCCAATCTTAGCGCAGAACTTCACAGAGCTGGGCTCACCACCATGCTCACCACAGATACCGCAGCGCAGGTCAGGACGTACCTCACGACCTTCCTTCACAGCGAACTTGATGAGACGGCCTACACCCTCCTGGTCGAGTACCTGGAATGGGTCAACCTTCAGGATCTTCTTGTCGAGGTATACAGGCAGGAACGATGCAATATCGTCACGGCTGTAACCGAAGGTCATCTGAGTGAGGTCGTTAGTACCGAATGAGAAGTACTGAGCCTCTGAAGCAATCAAATCGGCTGTCAGGGCAGCACGTGGAATCTCAATCATTGTACCAATCTCGAACTCAACCTCTGTGCCGTACTCAGCGAATACCTCCTTAGCGGCATACTGGATAACCTCCTTCTGCTGCTTGAGCTCGTTGATAGTACCAATCAGAGGAACCATGATCTCTGGCATTGGGTTCTTACCCTCTTTCTTCAGCTCGCAAGCTGCACCCAGGATAGCCTTGGTCTGCATAGCGGTGATCTCAGGGAATGTGATACCCAAACGGCAACCACGGTGACCCAGCATTGGGTTGTTCTCTGCCAGTGAGTCAACACGACGCTTGATGTCCTCTACGCTTACGCCCATCTCCTTGGCCATAGTCTCCTGACCAGCCAGATCGTGGGGAACGAACTCGTGGAGAGGGGGATCGAGCAGACGGATGTTAACGGGCAGACCGTCCATAGCCTCGAGGATACCCTTGAAGTCGGCCTTCTGATAAGGCAGCAGCTTAGCAAGAGCCTTCTCACGTCCGGCAACGCTATCAGCCAGAATCATCTCACGCATAGCAACAATCTTCTTGTCCTCGAAGAACATGTGCTCAGTACGGGTCAGACCGATACCCTTTGCACCAAACTCGCGAGCGAGCTGAGCGTCACGAGGAGTATCAGCATTGGTACGAACCTGCAGCTTGGTGTACTTGTCGCAGAGGTCCATCAGCTCCTTGAAGTCGCCAGAGAGCTCAGCAGCCTTTGTTGGAACCTCGCCAGCGTAAACCTGACCAGTGGTACCATTCAGAGAGATGTAGTCACCCTCCTTATATACAACGCCGTCAATCTCGACAGTCTTGTCCTTATAGCTTACGTTCAGAGCACCTACACCCGATACGCAGCACTTACCCATACCACGAGCCACAACGGCAGCGTGAGAAGTCATACCGCCACGTGCTGTGAGGATGCCTTCTGCAGAAGCCATACCAGCGAGGTCCTCAGGAGAAGTCTCGATACGAACGAGCACTACCTTGTGACCATCGTTGTGCCAAGCCTCGGCATCGTCAGCGTGGAATACAATCTGACCACAGGCAGCACCAGGAGATGCAGGCAGACCCTGAGCGATAACCTTAGCCGAAGCCAAAGCCTTCTTATCGAATACAGGGTGCAGCAACTCGTCGAGTTTCTGAGGCTCACAGCGCTGGATAGCAGTCTTCTCGTCAATCATACCCTCGTGGAGCAGGTCGATAGCAATCTTCACCATAGCAGCACCTGTGCGCTTACCGTTACGGGTCTGCAGGAACCACAGCTTGCCCTCCTGTACGGTGAACTCCATATCCTGCATATCGTGGTAGTGGTTCTCCAGGTTCTCCTGAATCTGATTCAGCTGTGCATAGGTCTCGGGCATGGCCTCCTCCATAGAAGGATACTTAGCTACGCGCTCCTCCTCAGAGATACCTGCACGCTCAGCCCAGCGCTGAGAACCAATCTTGGTGATCTGCTGTGGAGTACGGATACCAGCCACAACGTCCTCACCCTGAGCGTTAACCAGATACTCACCGTTGAAGAGGTTCTCACCATTAGCAGCGTCACGGCTGAAGCATACACCAGTAGCAGAGGTGTCGCCCATATTACCGAATACCATTGCCATCACTGATACGGCTGTACCCCACTCGTCGGGGATACCTTCCATCTTACGATAGAGGATAGCGCGCTCGTTCATCCAAGAA
>CACWFY010000053.1 GCA_902760345.1 uncultured Bacteroidales bacterium
CGGCGTGGTCTACAGTCCTACGAACCATACGCCCGATATGAGAGACTCGGTGGTGGTGGCCGGCAGCGGCAAGACCTCCGGCGGCGTAGGTGTCGAGGTCAAGGGCCTCAAGCCCAGGACCACCTACTACGTCCGTGGCTTCGTCTATGGCAGCAACGGTGTGAAGTACAGTCCCAATGTGGTGACCATCACCACGTCCGACGACAAGACCATACCCGGCGAGAGCGACAATCCCGACCCGCAGCTGTCGCGGAGACGCTAAGGGCTGCGCCTGACGCAAGACAAACAAAGATAGAATCCTTTAAAGCAGTTGATAAAAATACTAAGTAGCATATAATAACTTAATAATAGAACGTATGAAAAAGATTTTAATATCCACGTTGTGTCTATTGTCTCTTAGCACAATAACCATAAAAGCTCAGCAAGCAATAGCCGTATTACACCATGAGGGTAAGGCAACGGTATATACCTCTGCCCAGTTCAACAACGCTTTCGAAGCTGCTGTGGACGGCGACACCATATTTCTCAGTGAAGGAGTAATATCTAATACAGAGGACCTAACTATCAGCAAGAAAATATCAGTTATCGGGGCGGGTATGGGAACCTATATAGCTAAGAATGTTAAAATTACTGCTGCTCCTGAAAGTGCCCATGTCCTTAAAAATGTTGACATCGGAGGTTCTCTCAATATAGAAGCTATCCCAAATCAGACGCTAATTTCACAATGTCGCATTGGGAATGAACTGTTTTTAGGTAATACTCACGAATACCCAACAATTGTCGACAGATGCTATATTAAGCAACTTTATCTAAACTCCAATCCTATAAACGTGGTGAATAGCAAAATAGAACTTGTACTCGGCCAAAGTTCTCCTAGTCAGGCAACTATAACAAACTGTAACATACAGAAGATGAATAATGAAAATGGTAGCGGCTGGAGTTATACACTTGAGGCAACGTATACGAACTGTCTTATTAATGATTTTTATAACTACGAAGGCACTTATTCCAATAATACTACCTTTATCAACTGTCTAATACATGGAGACGAATCGCAACCTACGATTTCCAATACGTTACGGCGGAATTGTTGGTATGTAGATAGTACTTTTATGGACACTGACTTAGAAGCGACCATAAGTCTTGCTTCTTACACCGGCACTGACGGCACTGTCATTGGTTGCAATGGTGGTGCGGCCCCTTATACGCTGACACCTTCCGTTCCACGCGTGACAAATCAAACTATCTCTGTGGACAACACACAGAAGACTCTGAATGTGACCTTGACTATTGGCAACTAAAGTAGTTACTACTATGAGAAGACTATTCTTGTTTCTATGGTTGATAGCACTACCAGGAATACTGGCTATGGCCCAGTCTACACTGCCTGCACAGCAGTGTGAAGTCTGGTTTGATGACAGTTATACATCTGTTCAGCATTTTGCCGTTACCAGCAACCGAGTAGAGCTAAATATAAGCATAGCAGAACTGCCAATAGGGCTACACTCGTGTAGTATTCGGCTGCAAAATGACGAAGGGCAGTGGGGGGGCATCACGCGCCAGCTATTTTATAATGCTCCGGAAAATGCTATAGCAGGCTATGAGTACTGGATTGACCAAGACTATGCGAACCATCAAATGGTGACACAGAGGACAGCACCTTCGACTCTGGCAATTGACCTTAGCACGCTGACTGCTGGTCTGCACTACCTTAACTTCCGTATGCTGGGAGCAGACAATGAGAAGGGCGGTCTCGCGCGCTATATGTTCTACTACCAACCTAGCGCTGCCAACCTGCAAGCTGTAGAGTACTGGATTGACGAGGACACCTCTTCGGCCCAGCGCCAACAGGTTACAGAAGGTTCTGTTACCTTCTCTTTTGACATCAGCACACTCTCAACAGGATCTCACACGCTCAACGTTCAGGGCATCACTCCTTCTGGAGCCTATGCCTCATTGCAGAATTTCGATTTTGATGTTACCGAGAACAGCACAGCGCCTTATGCTCGTATCCTGAATGACACGCTGACATTCTACTACGATGAGAATAAGACAGACAAGGACTATACAATTGAAACCTTCCAGAATCCTCAAGAATGTCCTTGGTATCAGTCTGCTGCCAGCATCAAGGGGGTGACGTTTACAGAGTCGTTTAAGAATTACACGCCGACCTCTACTGCTTTCTGGTTCTATGGCATGGAGCAGTTGGAGACACTTGACCTGAGTAATCTTACCATGACCAACGTCACCAACACCAGTGGCATGTTCACGAATTGTAGCGCTCTGACGACCATTACGGTAAATGACACTTGGCCTGCACAGAATGGAGCTGAGGGAACGGTTAGTCCTGACGGCTCGACATCCAGCGTCACAGGCTCCGATATGTTCAACGGCTGTCGTTCACTAAAGGGTGGCGCAGGAACAGAATATGATGATTCTCATGTTGACTACGCTTATGCCCATATTGATGGTGGTGAGAATAATCCCGGATACTTTACGGCAAGCAGCACTTCCGACGGATGGGTAACCAATGGTAATTTCGAAGGTGACGACTATAGCAGTTTCGTATACAAGCTGAATGGAGAAGAAACTGAGATTGCTGTAACGGCTCAAGATGTTGTGACGGATAGTGAGGATGCGACGAATCACTGTCTTAAGGTTACCACATCTCCATATCCCCAGAATTCATGGGATTGCCAGTTCTTTGTTAAATTTAATAAGGCAATTCCTAAAGGAGAAACTATACATATATCTCTGCGGGCGAAAGCCAGTGATGCAGTAAACATAGCTTATGAACAGCAAGAGGAACCATTTGTGTATATCACTACAGAAGGAACTCTTGATCTGTCCACGACATGGAATACCTATCAGTTAGAGATTACGTCACAGTCTGATTCTTTTAAGACCCTTGCATTCCATCTGGATGGACGTGAGAAAGAAAAAGTGGATTTCTATTTCGACGATATCACCGTTACTGTTGATGGTGTGCAAACGAATGGCGAGGAACCCTACGCAGTGCTGAGTGACAATGGTTCCGTAGTTACGGATAGCGAAGGGACGACCTTGTCTGGTAAGACACTGACGTTCTACTATGACGACCAGAAGGTCGTACGTGGTGGCATGGAAGTCAAGCCATTCCAAATTGGTACGTATAATGGTGTATGGGGTGTTAACTCTGGATGGAATGACCAAGCCAAAGCAATAACGACTGTCGATTTTGACGAGTCGTTTGCCAACTGCACGACGCTGACGAGCACCGATTATTGGTTCTATAGTTTCAGCAATCTGACGACAGTCCGCAACATAGAAAACCTCAAGACCCCTAACGTGACGACCATGGAGTGTATGTTCGGCTATTGCTCTAGTCTTACAAGTCTTGACTTGAGCAGTTGGAATACGAGCAACGTGACTGACACGTATGCTATGTTTATGCAATGTACTGGTCTGAAGACCCTTGACTTGAGCGGCTTTAACACCTCCAAAGTCTCGATTATGAACCAGATGTTCTTGAGTTGCTCCTCACTGAAGACCATTTATGTCGGTAGTGGTTGGAGCACGGAAGCTGTGACAGAAGGTGATTATATCTTCAATGGATGTACTAGTCTCGTCGGAGGTGCAGGTACAAGATATGATTCTAACCACGTTGACAAGACCTATGCTCGTATTGACGGTGGCACAAGCGCTCCGGGCTACTTCACAGTTAAGACTACTACAACTACTCCTGAGCCCTACGCAGTGCTGAGCAATAACAATACGGTGCTGACGTTCTACTATGACGACCAAAAGAGTGCGCGTGGTGGTATGGACATTGGTCCATTTGCCTATCTGGAGCATGGCTTTGGCGAATCTCAGCGTCCTTGGCACGATGTACGCGAGAGTATCGTCTATGCGGTGATTGATCCATCCATGTCTCAGTATACTTCACTTGTCAGTACGGGCTGGTGGTTCTATGGTTGTAAAAACCTTAAGTCTGTCAGTGGCTGGGAGAATCTATATCCTTTGAATATAGTAGATATGTGGGGCACATTTGAAGATTGTTCGTCACTGCCCAGCGACCCGGCGGCTGGCGGTCCAGACTTTAGCAACTTTTATTCGAACAGTTTGAAACGTACTGTTGCCATGTTCCATGGTTGTACGAGTATGACCAGCCTCGACCTGAGTGCTCTTAATACGAGCAATGTAACAGAGAACGAAGGAATGTTCGAGGGATGTACAGCGCTTACCACTATCTATGTTGGCTCTGGTTGGGATATGTCAAATGCGACAGACAACTGGGTAGACAATATGTTCTCAGGCTGTACGTCACTCGTCGGTGGTGCCGGCACGCGATATGATGCAAACAACATCGGCACTTCCTATGCCCATATTGATGGCGGTATAGACAATCCTGGCTACCTGACCGAGTTGATCAGGAAGCCGTTGACTGCTGCTGACTATTTCGAATGGACTGGTATGAAGGCCAACGCTACTAAGAAGAGCGAGTCACCTTATCCGAATTGTTACTATATTCTTGGACAGTCCGCAGAAATACCTTATGGCGAACCGGATGTCAATCCTTATACTTATGCCGATGTGAGCATGTATGACCGTTTGGAGGTAACAGCCACAGGTAATACGCCGCGTATTCTGCTCAACCGTGATTCTGTAGGTGGTCAGTGGAATGAGGACGAGTCCCTGTCTCACATGATTGAGTCTACACAGCGTGGCTGGTCGTCTAAGTACTTCTCACATTCGGGCAACGTATGGACGGTAGACCTGAAGCAGATCGTGGCCGACAAGGGCTTTGCTCACTTGAACGCTATCAAGGGCGACAGCTGGTCGGCAGTGACCGTCATCAAGATCGAGTTGGTGAAGATCAATAGCACCGCGACCGCGGGTACTGCTACGTTTGATGATCACTTGGGTGTGTTGATAGTAGAGGGCGATCTGACTATGCAGCAGGCTGTAGAGCAGGCGGGTGGTCGTCAGCCGATAGCTGAGCGGATTAGGTCTATTGTTTGGAACAGCAGCGTCGTGTTGACCGAGAGCGACCTCGACGGCTTTACCAATCCGAACATGCTGATCTTCGTCGGCAACAAGGATAAGACGACGCTGACCCGTAACAATGTGGTGATTGAGGGCAAGGCACGAAAGGTTGTGCTGAGCGATGTTGCCAGCGGCAATGGTGACTTCTGGTGTCCGCAGGAGTTCTTTGCCGACTCCATCATCTATACCCACAACTACAAGCAGGCTACGGAGATTGGTGTCAGCCGCGGTTGGGAAACCATAGCACTGCCCTTCGACGTGCAGACCATCACCCACGAGAAGAATGGTGTGATAGCTCCGTTTGGTAGCAGTGCCAGCGACAAGCACTTCTGGCTGCGCACGCTGGTCGACGAGCAAGGTCTGGCGCGTGCCACAAAGATTGAGGCAAACCATGCTTACCTTATCTCTATGCCCAACAATGGTAAGTATCCTGCTGAGTATAATCTGGCAGGTAACGTGACGTTTGCCACCGCAGGTGTGGTAGTGCCTGAAACCATTTATAGGGCCAGCCAGCTTACCACGGATAACGGTAGAATCATTCTGATGCCGAACTTCTTACGTCTTTATGCCAGTGAGTATTACTATGTACTGAACGTCGGCGAGGCACGCGGCGGTCATCCTGAGGGTAGCGTGTTCGAGGTGAACTACCGTGAGGCGTTGCCGTTCCAGGCGTTCACCTACCATGAAGGTAATCAGAATCCGTCACGCTTCATCTCGCTGGACGAGCTGATGGAAGGCACCACCGGCATTGAGACCATCGAACAGCCACAATGGAGTGGGGCAGAGCAGTGGTGGTCAATCGATGGACGTAAGCTGAACGGAAAGCCGAGTCAGAAGGGTGTATATATCCGGAATGGAAAGAAAGTGGTGGTAAAAGCAACTTTCTGAATTCCTAATCGTCTCTATATTATAAATAATGTATATGAAGAAACTATTAACATGTCTGCTGGTCCTTGTTCCCCTCTGGGCTGCCGCCCAGGCCGACAAGCTTGCCGAACAGGTGAAGGCCAACCCCAACTATCTCTGGGGTCAGGGCTTCGGTGTGTCGGTGCGCGAAGCTGACCAGGCGGCACTGTCAGACCTGATGAGTAAGATCTCGGTACAAATCGAGAGCGACTTTGTGATTGATGAACGTGAGGTGAACACCGCTGCGGGCAACGACGCGACATCTACGGTGCAGAATGTGGTTCGTACGTACTCCCAGGGTACGCTGAAGAATACGCATAGCATCATTCTCAAGCAGCAGCCACAGGCTGAGGTGTTGCGTTACATCGACCGCTCGGAGATAGAGAAAGCCTTCAAGGAGCGCGAAGAGAATGTGCTCAGCTATGTCTATCAGGCCCGTAATGCCGAGAAGGCCGGCCGTATCGACGCGGCACTGCGCCAGTACTATTGGGCCTCCTGCCTGCTGAAGGGTATGCCTAACCGCGAACAGGTGAAGACCTCTATCGACGGCATCAAGTTCCAGCTCACCATGTGGATTCCGGAACAGATTCGTACCATCCTCAGCCAGATCAAGGCCGAGGTAACGAAGGTCGAAGGTCAGGAGGTCAGCATGCTGTTCACCTATAACGGCAAGCCCGTCAGCAGTCTCGACTTCCATTATTGGGATGGTATGAACTACTCCAACATCTGTTCTGCCAAGGACGGTATGTATCAGGTGGAGATGCGCCCCGGCGCTCCGACGGATAAGTTCAATATCCAGTACGAGTATGAGTTCAAGAGCCAGATGCGCCAGGACCCCGAGCTGGAGCAGGTGATGAACATCTTCAACAATGTCAACTACAAGGAAGCTACGGTGTCTGTCGTCTCCGGTAAGAAGTCGGAGCAGAAACAGGCTCTGGTCGCCTACCAGTCGGCTGTGCAGAACATGGGTACTGTGACGCACGCCATTGCCGTCGCCCAGCCCAAAGACTTTGCAAAGACCATTGAAGCAGTGGTGAATGCCGTCAAGCAGAAGAAGTATAATTCTGTGTCTAGCCAGTTTACGGCCGAGGGCTTCGAGATGTTCGACAAGCTGATGCATTACGGCAATGCCACCGTGATGGGCAATCCCACGCTGAATTTCTATAAGCTGGGCGACCGCACCATCTGCCGTGCCGTACCTATGCGCTTCACGTTCAAGAACAACAAACGCTCGTTCGTCGAGGACGTGACGTTTACGTTCAATGCCGACCAGAAGATTGAGTCGGTGGCCTTCGGTCTCGACCAGGCCGCACGCGACGACATCTTCCAGCGCGAGGCCCCGTGGAGCGAAGACTCGCGTATGGCTATTGCCACGTTCCTCGAAAACTACAAGACAGCCTTCGCCCTGAAGCGCCTGGACTATATCAAGAGCATCTTCGACGACGACGCCATCATCATCGTGGGTCACATGGTGAAGCATGCCGGCAAGAAGAACGAGAACCAGTCGTATATCAACAACGACATGGTGAAGTACACCCGTCAGGACAAGGCTACCTATATCAAGAACCTCGAGAAGAGCTTCGGCAGCAACGAGTTCATCAATATCCGCTTTACTGACAATTCCGTCAGCAAGATGGGTAAGGGTGGCGACACCTTCGGTATCCAGATCCACCAGGACTACTACTCGTCGTCGTATGCCGATACGGGCTATCTCTTCCTGATGGTCGACCTGAACGAGATTGACCAGCCCTGTATCAAGGTACGTACGTGGCAACCACACCGCGATCCGAATATACACGCTGACTGGGGACGTGACGACCCGTCGTTCGGACTCATCAATGGCAGCGACTTTTGAGAATATATTATTAATGTATAACTAAAAAATTGAGAATTATGAAAAAACTGATGTTGATGCTGATGGCTTTCTGCCTGACGCTAACCGTACAGGCTCAGGATCTGACCAAAGCACAGGAAAAGGCTATCAAGAAAGAAGTGAAAGCCAAGTTGAAGGACTTCCAGAAGGGTGGCTATGAGATTTTTGGTTCTTCTCGCACCTTAGAAGTGGCACTCACCAAGCACTACACCGCTTTGGAGAAGGGTGGCGACGACGTGATCGAGTTTGTTGGACACAGCCAGGCCCGTTCAGCTAATGTGGCTGCCGCTGCTGCCCAGAACAGTGCTGCCAATGCCTACGCTACCCGTGCCAGCCTTCAGCTGAAGGGTCGCGTGCTGTCTGATATGGCTTCCGACGTCGCTAACCAGGCTACTGAGTTCGACAAGTTCTATGCCGTTTACGAAGGCAAGGTACAGCAGGAGATTCGCGGTGAGTTGAAGCCCAGCTTCAGCGTGAAGCACGCCAATCCTGACGGAACCATCTCTGTCCAGGCTTTCTACCTCGTCAACGAGCGTGGTGCCAACATTGCCCGCTTGAAGGCTTTGGAGAACTCATTGAAAGAGTCTGAGGTGATGTCTAAGTACGCCAAGACGCTGTCTAACATTGTCAACGACAAAGTTGTTCCTGAGGATTAATCAGTATGTCTAACGATAACAATAACAAGCAGAACCAGTTGCAGTTAGAACTGCCGCAGGAGGTGGCACAGGGCGAATACGCCAACTTTGCCATTATCACCCATTCGAGCAGCGACTTTATCATTGATTTTGCACGAGTGTTACCCGGTCTGCCGAAGGCACAGGTGAAAAGCCGCGTCATTCTGGCACCGGAACATGCCAAGCGACTGCTGGCTGCTTTGCAGGAAAATATCATGCGCTACGAGCGTGAATTTGGGGCCATCAAAATTCCCAATCAGGAGCCTCGTACCATCGCTCCGTTTCCCGTAGGAAAGGGAGAAGCATAGCAAAACAGTAGTTAATAAACATTAAAACGCTTATTTTATGTTAAAATGCATAAGGTAAGCGTTTTTTTATATCCTATAAATTAGGTGGTTCGCGGAAAAGTTCGTACCTTTGCAGCCCAAAAGCGCTCAGTGTGTATGGGCGTATTATGCCAATTTGATTATAACGTAACAAATATAATTCATTAAAAAACAAACAATTATGCCTACAATTTCACAATTGGTAAGAAAAGGCAGAAAGGTGCTCGTTGACAAGAGCAAGTCGCCCGCGCTGGACTCATGTCCTCAGCGTCGTGGTGTCTGTGTTCGTGTCTACACAACGACCCCCAAGAAGCCTAATTCGGCTATGCGTAAGGTAGCCCGTGTTCGTCTGACTAATCAGAAGGAAGTTAACTCGTACATCCCCGGAGAGGGACACAACTTGCAG
>CACWFY010000054.1 GCA_902760345.1 uncultured Bacteroidales bacterium
AACTTTTTACCTTAAATACTAATACCTTTATTTTTTGATTATCTTAACCATTCTTCCGTCACTCATCTTCACAATATTCAGGCCGTGTTGCAGCTGTTGTAGACGTTTGCCGTCGAGCGTGTAAATAGCTTCCATTGTAGACGTGCTATGCTGCGATTCTACTGTCTGAATGCCTGTAGTGTTGACCATGATGGCAGCGCAAGCAGCACTCAGACCACCCATCTCATTGGCTGCACGGACAGCATACTCACCATCCTCGGTAGCGGTATAAGCAGCTTCTTTGGTAAAGGCAATTACCTTGCCTTCCTTGACGATGGCATAGAGCAGTGCATAGTCGCTATCTGTCCATGACAGCTCACCGCCATTAGCCTGCAGACCTGTAGGCACGGGAGCCTGTTCGGTGAGCAGTGTGGGCTGCCAGTCATCGTCCTGACCCATGACGGCTGCCAGTGTGGGCACTGCGGCCTCCTCAGCGGTCAGAATTGGGTCACAGGTTTCGATGCGACGGTTGGTATAGACCTTTATCTTCTTCGTAGGATCGTTGGGGTCTTCCACTTCTTCCACCTTGTCATAGGCATCATACTCTGTCTTACGACCCTCGGTGCTTACTGCTGCGCCAGAAGGTGTGTGTGAGCCATACTCTGCGAAGCGTTCCGGATAACCGCCAGACATCTCTGACCAGCCGATAGCAGAAGGCTGAACCTCCATCTCGGTATCGATGAAGAGAGCGATAGGTGTACCCTTACCCCATGGACGTCCTAGGGTGTAATGGCCATCTACGTCATCAGTATCGCCAGTAATCTTACAGCTCTGCAGGATATAACCATACTTTTTGGGCTGTGAGGGCACTGCGAGGTAACCGTCCTTGACCTGACGGAAGTTCACCTTATTATAATAGACGTCGCCCTTGCCGCAGATGTAGTCCGTACGACCACGGATGACACCACCCTCGAAGTAGAACTTACCGTTTTGGTTGTTGGATACGTAGGTGTCCTGATAACCCCAGAGGCAGGCATCCTTGAAAATGGTCTTGTTTGACTGGTCATTGACAGCAATATCGCGTCCGTGATCATCGCCCATCGAGGTCTTGATGGTCAGGTTCTGGAAGTAGCTGTTCTGACCCTTAATCTGCAGCACGTCGCCCTTGCCGATGCCCTCCAGCGGACAGGCAGCACCAAAACCATTGTTCCACGTAGCATCCGGAGTAACATTGGTCAGCACAACACCCTCCATTGACTCACCAATGAAGCTGGTGTTAGCTGCTGTCAGAATAGATGTAGGATTATCGTAGGTCTTGCCGTCGCCACCAGTCGTGGTTCCTTCTGGATGGAAGACGTAAGGCTCAGTGCTATTCTTGATGAATACGCGGAAGCGGGTAGTCTTGTCCTGACGACTGTTAGCAGCAGCCAAAGCCTCGTCGATGGTACCATCGGTAGGTACTATGAAGTCGTACAAAGCCTTAGCAACGGTAGGACGCTGCATGGTGGTGAAGTTGATAACCACAGCCTCAGCATACTTGTTGCCCGACTTGTCCTGCACATAGCCAGCAGGCATCTGGAAGGTGTATTGTGTACCATAGTCCAACTGACTGTAATTGAAGCTTACCGAACGGCTGTTCCACTCTGGCTGTAGCGTTTTATCACCCAGCGTTACGGCGCCATCGCTGTTGGCAGACTCGATGCGCTCGTCGAACGAAATGGTAATCTTACCCGAAGCACTCACGCCTGTAGCATTGTCGGCAGGAACGGTGCCTGTCACTACAGGAGCCGTCTCGTCGGCGTTACCCACGCCACTCTCCGAGTGGTCGCTATAGCGCAGTCCGTCGAAAGTCTTGTCGAAAGGATAGTTTGTCGTGTAGAGCTCTTCGCCCGTACCCGTAATGCGGATAACCACCTTTTCTTTGCCAATAGCTTCTGCAGGCAGTTGGATAGCAATGGGGTTCACCACATTGGCCGTAACGTCCCAGGCTTCCTTCAACGCTGTGAACTCACCACCATCGACGCTGATCAGCGCCTTATACTGTTTGGTGGCAGCATTCTTGGCACACATGTCGGCATTAAATGTTGCCGATGTAAAGCCCTTGGTAGAGAACTGATACTGCCAGGCAATGTCTGCCGTATGGTAGCCGTTCTGGTAGAGTCCGTTGATGCTGCTAATCACTACGCTCTGACGATTACGCACCACAGGAGTACCACCATTCTGGGTGTAGCACAGCGAGCCGTCGCTGATCTTTACCACACTTGCCTGAGCATTGCGGTTGGTGTCCCATGTCACATCGGCAGCAAAGGGGTAGCCGGCCGTGGTGCTATAGGCATAGTTGGCCGTGGTGCTGGCGTCGAAGACGGCGATGAAGTCCTGCACCTCGTAGTTGGCAGAAAGCGTCATGTCGCTGTTGACTGTCAGCTCACGCTCCTTGGAAGCACCAGCATTCTCGTTCTCGTCAGTCCACCGTTGTGGTCGTTGGGTGTCAGCGTGATGCTGCCCAGTTCTCGATCTGCGTCGTTGGTGACACTGGTCTTTACCTTGTAGACGGGTACAGCCTCGAAGACGGCCTTCATGCTCTTCTCTGCGTCCATCGTGATGGTGGTTTCGGCCTCCGTGCTGACAGTAGCACCTGTAGCGTCCTGCCACTCCTTGAACTGATAGCCGAAGTTCTTGGTGGCCTTCAGCGTCACCTGCGTACCTTCTTTATAGAGTTCCAAGTCGGGGTCGCGCGTAATCGAGCCTGCCTCAGCGGGTACGACCTGTGTGGTGAGCGCATACTTTGTCACCTGTGCCTGAGCACCTACGAGCGTTCCCTCAATAACGAGGTTAGAGAGACCCATCGACTTGGTCTTACCCAAGCCCAGGAAAGAGAAGTTTACCTTCAAAGGATTATCTGCTGTTGCCGTCACACCACTTATTTCCTCAGAGAAAGAAGCCACAGTAAGACTTTTGCCGTCACGATTTACACCAGCATTGACAACCAAATCAACATGTGTCTCACCTGCATCTACAGAAGCACTGATATTACCGCCGTCCGTAGCATAGCGAGCAGCCTGGAAGCTGAGCCTTGTTGGTACGAATGAGAAGCCATCTTCTGGAATAAGATTCAGTGTGAGCGTATTGTCAGCATCTGCAGTAGAAGGGAATGATGCACCTGTGCCGTTGTAGATGCGTGTCTGAGGGATATTAGCTTCACCAGCAGCACCACGATAGCTCTGCGTACCCTCAACTGTCAGAGCGCTGCCTGCTGTCCAAGATTTTCCTGCGAAGCCAGCACTCAACTCATTAGGATCCATCACAGCATCATCGCCCTGACTCAAGCCACCCTTATCGAGTGCATAGGTGATTGTGCCTTCGATATTCACACCTGCAGCATCCTTCGACTGTCCGCCTACTACGACGTCAGAAATGCAGAGCCACTTGCCTGTGGCGTCACTGGTGTACCAGGGATAGACGCGAATCTGCAGCTGGTCGCCCTCTTCGAGTTTGATGACGGGAGTTGCCGACACCTCGTTCATCACGCCGCTGGCCATAGAACCAGGAGAATAGATAGTCGTACGGGTGATGAAGCCGTCGGTAGAGTAATAGACGTGGCAACGCATACCACTGCCACCATGTCCACCTACCTTCATGGCAATGCTGTTGATATCCAGTTTCTTGCCGTCAGGAGCAGTCACGCTGAACTGTACATACTGGTTGGGTGAGTCGTCCTCGGCCTTTACCCAGATACCACCGTCGCTGGTGCTGACCATGAGACCTTTCTGGCTGTTGTTGCCATACTTCACCATGCCTTCCACTTTAGCGTCGGCAGCAGCGGCATTGCCGTTAACGACGGCCTGGTCGTTAGCCGTCAAAGCCCATGTGGCACTGAACGGGTCGCCACCGCCCAGCTCTACGGCATTCATCGTCACGTTGGCCACAGCGGTCTTGTCGCCCAAGGTGGCTGTCACAGTACCGTTGAAGCTGCCAGCAGCCGTAGCTGCCACCTTGGCATAGAAGGTCTTAATGACCGTTCCGCTCTCATAGCTTACTTCCAACGTGTTCTGCCAGTTCTGCTTGTCTGTCGACAGTAGAATGCCCTCAGAGGCTGTAATGGTGATGGTGCCTGTGGCGGGCTCCAGTCCTAAACCGGTGAGTGTCAGTTCTTTGCTACCCGACTGTCCCACATAGATGTCGCCCATGTCGGCATTCGAGGGTGCTATCGACAGGTCGGTGGGTATCTCGATATTGTCGGCCAGAATGCCTTTCTCCTTCATCAGCTGTGCGCACAGACGGGCAGCCATCAGCGCTCCCGTCAGGTTATAGTGGGTATTATCCGTCTCCGCACCCTTGTCAAACAGGGCAGCATAGCATTTGTCGTACGTTCCGTAGCTCTCGTAGAGGTTTTTGGTGGCCGTAGTCATATCAATAAACGACACGCCCAGCTCTGTGGCCAACTGCTGCATCTGGTAGCTGTAGTCCATGGTGTGGTCGCTCTCAGGAAGGTTCAGTCCTGTCTTCAGCACGCCGTCGACGATGGCGTCGTACTTATTGCCTAAGTCGTGACGTCCAGGACGGGTAATCGTACTGCCGCTGAAGTAGCAACGGCATACGGCAGATACTAATATAGGTGTAGCGCCTTTCTCCTTGACGGCGTTGACAATCTGTGTCAGACACTCCTTATAGGTGGTAGAGGGCACGGTGCCTCGTCCGTCGCTCTTCACGGCAGCGGCATTGGTAGCATCACCCTTGGCGGTATAGTACGCCTGCAGTTCCAGGTTGTCTACGCCATTATACTTCTCGTCGTTGTGGGCAAACTGGATGAGCACGTAGTCGCCAGCCTGCACATTGTTCTTGGCATTTTGCCACAGTTCGTTGAAGCCGCCACGTGAGTCGCGCCCGCCCTTGGCGTAGTTAATAGATGACCATCCGTTAGTGAGGAAGTTGCCAAAATACATTCCCCAGCCGCGCGTGTTGGTGGCACTTTCGTCGTAAGGTGCCATCGTCGAGTCACCCAGCGTGTGCACCTTGCCTGCCTGCAGGTTGCCGAGCGTGAGTACTGCGGCAACGGCGAGCATCAGTCGAAATAGCTTTTGTTTCATTTGCTGCAAAGGTACATGATTATTGCGATGGAATAGGGTATATTTGCATCAAAGGGGATAAAAAATGCGTCAAACTACTCATTTGACGCATTTCTCTCCCTTTTTCGCTTATTCTTTTTCCCTGTACTCTGTTGGCGACAGTCCTGTGCTTTGCCTGAAGCTCCTGCTGAAATATTTGGGGTCGGTGAATCCGCAGGCATAGGCGATGTCGCTGATGTTCTTGTCTGTCTGTGTCAGCAACTGGCAGGCGCGATTGATACGGGCCTCGCGCATCAGGTCAAGGGGTGTAATGCCCATCGCCTGTTTCAACTTGCGTTGTAGTCCGCTGCGACTGACGGCAGCAGCCTGAGCCATGTCGCCCACACCGGCGTCGCTATTGCCGATATTCTCCTCGACAAACTGCATCACGCGTTCCATCATCGGATCGAGTTCTTTCTCCTCTCTTTCCTCTTTCCTCTCTCCTCTATTATCTATCAGCGCCAGATACTTCTCCAGCGTCTCGCGCTGTTGACGCTTGATGCGGCGTATATATAATAAAGGCTGGCCGTACCACGCCTCCCAGAACGTCGGCTTGACGATGATGGTCAGCCGTCGCTCGTTTTGTTGCCATTCGCCGTCGGCATTCGTCGAGCGAATCTCCAGCAGGTATTCGCCAGGCTCCATGTCGAGCAGGGTGGTAGAACGGTTATGTCCGATATAGGTCCATTCGTCGTTGCCCGACAGGCGGAAGGCATAGCTGATGCGGTCAGGGGCGCTGAAGTCGAGGGCGGCAAAGTGGATGGTGATGCTCCTTTCTCGCGGCAGTAGTGTCAGCGTGTCCAGACTCTCAGCACCATAGCACCCTCTCACCTTCTCACTTTCTCCCCCTCTCACCTCTAAATACGTCAGCACCACTTTGGGCGTGAGTGCCTGTCGTGACAGCTGCTCCATGGTAGTCATAAAGGCACCGTCCATCAGCCCAAACAGCCAGCGGCCGTCTGTCAGTCTCAGCGGATGGGCCTCGCTGAAGCGGTAGTCGGCATTCAGATAGCGGGCGTCGAGCACACGGCCCTGCGTACTGCTGTCGGTCAGTGTGATGAGGTGACTGCCTACGGCCATGAGTCCACCTTCAGGGGTGGCGGTCAGCGACTGCACGATGTCGTTGGGCTGTACGTGGAACTGTCGCCTCAGATGGCGGAATGTCAGCGAGGGTGCCAGCAGGTTGCGATCTTCTATCATGTTGATGCCGCCACTCTCGGTGCCTATGAAGTAGCGTCCCTGTTGGTCTTGTGCGACATCCATCGCGGCACTACAGCTCAGGCTTTCCTGGCGGTCGGGCTCACGCTGATGCCGTTGGAATCGCATGTTTTCAGCGTTATTCTCCAGCTTGGCTGCCAGCAGGCCGTCGCCAGTCGCTACCAACAGGATGTCGTCGTGGGTCAGAAACAGGTAGCGGGCGCGCTGGCCATACGCCTTCGGATAGTGGCGTGGGGTATTGAAGTGGGGTTTTTCTGCTTGTGGTGCGGTGGTATAGCTGATGCCGCCACCCAGCGTGGCCACCCAGAGGCGTCCCCAGCGGTCTTCCGCAAGGTGGTAGACATCACGATGGGGAATGTCGCTGAAATGGGCTATTTTGTATGTTTTATCTCCGTTGGGTCGTAGTCGGAAGAGTCCGTCGGGCTTGGTGCCCAGCCACAGCGTTCCGTCTGCGCTTTCATACATGCAGTAGACAGCTGCGCCAAAAGTGGTATATCCTTGGTGCAGATGTCCGTCGGCACCCAGGTAGCCCACGAGCCTGTCGTCCCGACTGTCGTAGACGCGCACGGTCCTGTCGCCCTTGTTGCAGACAAAGTAGTGGCCCTTACTGTCGGCAAACAGGCACTTCACCTCGCCTTTGGGCTCTATGGCCAGCCGTCGCGTGGGTTGCTGGTTGGTAGAAAAGCGATAAATGTTGCCATAGTCTATGGCCCAGAGGTTGCCTTGGTTGTCGGGTGCAGCAAACGTCAGCGTATGGAATGGCTGTGTTAGGGGATAGTCCACTTCCTGTCCTGAGCGCTCACGATAGGTCAGGTGGCCGTCGCCATATAGCGTCCATGCTATCTGCTGGCCGTCTGTCCACGTTATTCCTTTGCCTTTCATCAGCGAACGGCTCTGGCGGTACTGCTGCCGATAGGCCGACGCGTGCTGTCGCTCGTCGGCGTTCAGGTCGCGGAAACGATAGTCGCTCAGGTCGAACAGGTAGTAGTCCTCGTCTACTTGACACAGGATGCGCCCCTTCGGCAACAGGTTGATGTTGCGTATGCGGTCGGTCGTCATGTGACAGCCGTCGCCCACCTGTGGCTTAAAGGTCTGAAAGTCATAGCCGTCGTAGCGGCACAGGCCGTTCCACGTGGCAAACCACATAAAGCCCTGCTCGTCCTGCAGCAGCTGAGTGATATGTGCCGACGACACGCCGTCGGCCTCGTCGTATTTCGTCACGTCACACACAGGCTGTGCCCACAGCGTCACTGCTGCCAGCCAGCCCACGATGGTTGCCACCTGCCTCTTCATCTATCCGTTTCGCTTGTTCTTATAGATGACCACTCCCAGTATCACCAGCAGTGCTACCGCTGCAATATGCATCCAGTCCATACCTCTTTCCGTTTTGTTTTAGCGTTCTGTCTGCAAAGATACAACTTTTTCTTGTACTTTATTTGTTTATTCGAAAAAAATCCATTTTTGTAAACGAGATATACAAAAGCTGATGATGAAGTTAGAGCAGATATTCGGAATTATAGCCAATGAAGGCTTTACCTACTATTTCATTGCCCGCTTCCTGCCTGGCCAGAACACCATCCACCACACCCCGCGAGTGCCGCTTCGACGACGACAAAGTGCCGTTTCGACGATGTCAAAACGTAGTATTCACTCACTCAAAACTACGTTTTCAAGTCGCCCTTCCATGTAACGTCTTGAACTCCCTGTCTCCCTGTCTCCCTGTCTCCTTGTCTTCTTGTCTCCCTGTCTCCTCAAACAGGCGAAACTTGCATATTTTACAGAAAAGTTGTAACTTTGCAGCATGAGAAAGAGAAAGTGGCTGATGCTGGTGGCTGTTGTCGTGGCGACAACGGTGATGGCCGTTGTGGGCGCCAGCGTCTATATGCTGGACTATTCGTTGGCACCTGATCCGAACCGGAGGGACGTGGATTCGTGCTACCAGCAGCTGCTGGCGGAGTATCCGGAATGTGGGGAGTGGATGGACAGCCTGCGAGGCATCAATGCCTTGCGCGACACGTTTGTGGTGATGGCAACGGGCGAGCGGCACCACGCGCTGTATATCGACAAAGGCGTGGGGAAGACGGCCGTGGTGCTGCATGGCTGGCGCGACTGTGCTATCAAGTTCCTATGGCTGGCACGCATCTATGAGCGCGCGCTGGGCTATAACGTCGTGATGCCTGAGCTGCACGCGTGTGGCGAGAGTGAGGGCGACGCCATCCAGATGGGGTGGAAGGACCGCCGTGACGTCATGGAATGGATGAAGGTGTTCCGGGCAGACACGATGGTGGTGCATGGCGTCTCTATGGGTGCCGCCACGACGATGATGCTGTCGGGCGAGACGATGCCTGAGGGCATCAAGGACCTGCGGTTCGTGGCGGACTGCGGATATACCAGCGTATGGGACGAGTTTGCCATGCAGCTGAAAGCACAGTTCGGCCTGCCCGCCTTCCCGCTGATGTACACTACGAGTCTGTTATGCCGCCTTCGCTATGGCTGGCGATTTGACGAAGCGTCTGCCATAGCGCAGGTCAGGAAATGTCGTTACCCCATGCTTTTCATCCATGGCGACAACGACACCTTTGTCCCTACGCGGATGGTCTATCCGCTCTATGCGGCCAAAGTTGGTGCGAAGCAGCTGTGGATCTCCAAGGGTGCCGAACATGCGCAGGCCTATCAGGCACATAAGGAGGAATACATCCGACAGCTCCGCCAGTTCTCTCTGGTGTCGTGTGCCCAGCGGCAGGAGGTGAGGGTAGGGGAAGGCGTAGAGCGTCCTGCCCCCATCGAGGGGGAGATAGTGCTGGAGAAGAAGGCATATACAGTGTCGTACAATCAGGAGACCCGCTGTCCGAACTGGGTGGCGTGGAAGCTGACGGCAGAACATACCGACGGACCGTATAAAAGGGCGAACTTCTACGAGGAGGACGACGTGCCGGAGCCGAGGGCAACGTTGCGCGACTATAAGGGCAGCGGGTGGTCGCGTGGTCACATGTGTCCAGCCGGCGACAACAAATGGGACAGCGAGGCGATGGCCGAGTCGTTCAGCCTGGTGAACGTCTGTCCGCAGAATGCCCGTCTGAACAGCGGCGTGTGGAACAGCATAGAGATGGACTGTCGTAAGTGGGCCAGAAAGTATGGCGAGGTATATGTAGTCTGTGGTCCTGTCTATCTGAACAAGGCACACGAGGCGATTGGCCCGAACGAGGTGGTAGTGCCCGAGGCGTTCTTTAAGGTCGTGCTCTGCCTGAAGGGCAAACCCAAGGCCATCGGTGTCGTAGTAAAGAATACGGAGGGAGCGAAGAAGAAAGATCTGTACTACAACACGATAGACCAGGTAGAGCGTATCACTGGCTACGACTTCTTCCCCTCGCTGCCCGACGACATCGAGAAAAAGGTGGAGGCCAGGGCGAATATAAGAGAGTGGAGGTGAGAGAAGAAATAGACATTAGTACGTCTTGCAAATCCACATTTCCAGGAATTTATCAGCAACGCTATATACCTTTGTACGTTCCGCATTAGTGTATGTCAGAAGTTGTTTTTCCAGCAGGGCACCAATGGCATACTGCACGGAACTGGGTGATTTCAGCGCATGCTGTTTCACAAAGGCAACAGAGGTGACACCGCTGGCTTTGCCTTCTTTGGCAATGGCAATCAGCGTTTCTTTCTGCTGGTAATTGAGCTGGTTCATCACTGAGGCAAATGAACGGCCTTTCTCCTCCAGGATGTCACCAAGTATCTTGTAAATGTCGGATTCATCAATGGCCTTATCGGGGGCTATATAGGCGAATGCGTTGTGGAGCACATTGTGAACGTAGTAGGTATGTCCTTCGAAAAGGTCGTAGGCAAGAGCTGCAGCTTCGGGCGAAATATTTCGGTTGGCATTAGTGAACTGTTCTTCTGTAAAACTCGTATAGACATTCTTGGAGATGCTGTCCAGATATATCTGCTCTGCGCTGTTGTAAAAAGGTTGGGCTGCAGAGTTGAACATATTCTCAAGAACATGCCGATTACTGCCAGCATAAATGAACAGGCAGTTGTTCAACTTCTGAATATGGGTGCGAAGCAGGGCCTCTACGTTTTTCTCAGGATAATTCGCTATCTGCTGGAATTCATCTATGGCAAAGATACAAGGCTTGTCGGCCTGCTCCAAATAGCTGAAAATCTCTTCCAGCGTCAACTCAGGCGCGTGGATATCGCCCAGTTTGATATTGAAAGTCGGTGTATTAGATACCGGATCATAGCCGAAACTCCCCGCCAAGGAATGAAGTCCTGCCAGAAATTTGTCCAACACACTCTTTCCTTTGGGTACCAATACCGAGTAAATCTCCTTACTCAGAAACAACACAAGCTCGTGTAGGCTGGTTGTTGCGTAGATATCCGAATAGAAGGTAAAGTAGTTTTCTTTGATAGACGGCTGCTCGAAAACATGGCGTATCAATTGCGTCTTGCCCATTCTTCGGGGCGAGGTGAGCAGAATGTGCGCCTTGTTTCCAAGTGTGCGCATAATCCACTGTGTTTCTTTCTCCCTGTCGCAGAAATAGGGCTCAGGGATAATACCGGTGATATAAAACGGATTCTCCATAATACTGCTTTTGGGTGCAAAAGTAAGCAAATAATTTCAATTATACAAATTCTATAATAGAAATTCTATAAAAGAAACACGAACGACCATATGTCAGGTCGAAGAACGAGTACCCCTTTTATCCGTTTTGCTTGTTCTTATAGATGACGACCCCAACCTCTTAACACTATTTCACAAGCCTTGCGGATTCTGTTTTTTGAATTTTCTTAGTCAAAAACTTGCTTTGTTACGAAAAACTTCCTATCTTTGCAAACGTAATAAAGTGAAATGACATGTTAGTCCTTCAAGATTGCATCAATAAACTTGCCGACTTCAAGGCTGCATTCAGCCAGAAGTATGGCATCATAAAGCTCGGTATTTTTGGTTCTGTCGCAAGGAGTGATAATACTGAGAATAGTGATATTGATATTGTTGTAGAGGTGCAGAAGCCTTCTCTGAAATTGATGTACGAATTGAAGGAAGCATTGAAAGCCTTGTTTGCTTGCGAGGTCGATCTTGTTAGGTTCAGAGACTCCCTCCGCCCCTTGTTTAAGTCAAACATTCTAAGAGATGTCATCTATGTCTGACAACCAATTTACCATACGCGACAGACTCGATTCCATTTTGGAGTCTATTTCCAACCACCATAAATGATGATCTTCCACCACTTAAATTAGCTATAAAAGGACTACTTGAGTCGTACTAAGCAATCTTAGAGAATCACGGGATAGTCCCTTGCCATTCAGGCATTCAGATAAAAATTGGATTTTGTCGGACGATTGCGATGAATAGGGCCTTCCACATTTTCTTTGAACTTTCTTGAAGAAAAACTTGCTTTGTTACAATTATTTTTTTAACTTTGCATTTAAGTACTGCCGATGGTCGTAAACGGCACAAGCCACAGCGAGTCCCTGAGTGCAGGGTGGCGGTATGATTTTCGTTGGTTAATTATAGCGCAAGTGCTATATTCGGTGATGTCCCTGAACCTAGGAAATTCACAAGACACTCACAGAACGAATAGGTACCAGCGTCTACGCGATAGCGTGGACTGGACTTATCTCTGTGAATGGGTTTTCCTAGGACCTTGGGACATCGATGAGCGCCAATCCGCGCTTTTCGTGTCCTGAGGTTCTAGTCCAAGAACCCATTTTCATCCGAATAGATAGTCCTTTCGCTCCTGAAACTATAGCGTAGATATGGCAGACATACCTATTTCCTCCCATTTCTTCACTAACAGGGATGGGAACACATTGATGAAAGAGTTTGAGGGCATTCTTAGCAATAACCCTCAAGTGAAGAATCTTGATGCCGTTGTGGGCTTTCTTCGAGCATCAGGCTATTTTTCCTTACGCCCCTTTCTTGACGGTATCAACAAAGTGCGCATCCTGATTGGCATCGATGTTGACAAGTATATTGCCCGCGCCCACCAAAAGGGTGAACTCTTCTTTGGCGCAGAAGAGGAAGTGAAGGAAGAATGCCTAAGACTATTGAAAGATGATATCGAACAGTCTCACTATACCAAGAAGGTTGAGGACGGTATGCTCCAGATGGTTCAGGACTTGATTGACGGTAAACTGGAACTTCGCGCCCATCCCTCCAAGAAGATTCATGCCAAAATCTACATCCTCTATCCCGATAATTACAACCAGCATTGTTTTGGTGCAGCCATTACGGGCAGCAGCAACCTGAGCGGCAACGGCCTGGGTATCACAGAAGAAAGACAATACGAGTTCAACGTCAAACTGACGCAGTACGACGATGTGCAGTTTGCCAAGAACGAGTTTGAACTGCTGTGGGAAGAGGCCAAGAATGTGCCCATCAATGCAGAGGACTATCAGGCCACACTCGACAAGACCTACCTTAAAGGCGATGTCACCCCCTACGAGCTATACATTAAGATGCTGATGGAATATTTCAGCGACCGTGTGCTGGCCATCGACCAAGATGATCCCTTCGATATGCCTGAGGGCTATAGCAAGTTTGACTATCAGGCAGATGCGGTAGTAGAGG
The DNA here is from genome assembly GCA_902760345.1 of uncultured Bacteroidales bacterium. Classification (GTDB taxonomy): domain Bacteria; phylum Bacteroidota; class Bacteroidia; order Bacteroidales; family Bacteroidaceae; genus Prevotella. Next base: position 12,874 of record CACWFY010000054.1, read on the forward strand.
GTTATCAGAAACTGATACGTTATGACGGATTCTTCCTCGCTGATGTAGTGGGTCTTGGCAAGACAGTTATTGCCACGATGATTGCCAAGAAGTTCCTGATTGAGAACGGCCCAGAACACACAAAGATTCTGGTGGTTTATCCGCCTGCCGTAGAACAGAACTGGAAGACCACCTTCAAGGACTTCGGCCTTGAAAAATATGCCTGCTTTGTAAGTAACGGCAGTTTGAGCAAGGTACTTGACGATAGCAACTATGACGTTTGGAATGCCGACGAATACGACTTGGTGCTGGTCGACGAGGCCCACAAGTTCCGTAATCATACGACAGGTGCTTTCCAACAACTACAGGAAATCTGTAAGATGCCTCGTGTAGAAACAGGCTATATTCCTGGTTATAAGAAAAAGGTGATGCTGATTTCGGCAACGCCTATGAACAATACCCCAGCGGACATCTACTACCAGATACTGATGTTCCAAGATCCCCGTCATTGTACCATCGACGGTGTTCCAAACCTGACGGCCTTCTTCTCGCCTTTGGTGGTGGAGTTCCGTAAGTTCCGCAAACAGGAGAACTTCGACCTGAAGGAGTTTAAGAAGTTGGCAGAGAAGGTTCGCGACAGAGTGATCAAACCTCTGACCGTTCGGCGTACAAGAACAGACATCGAGAACATCGCTCGCTATAACAAGGATGTCAACGGATTCCCCAAGGTCGATAAGCCCATCAAGAAGGAATACGAATTGAACGATCACTTGGCCAACCTCTTTGAAAAGGCGATGCACATCCTCGACAAGGAACTGACCTACGCCCGCTATCAGGCCATCGCCTATCTGAAACCCGATGCTGCCCCAGGACTCTACGACAATGCGGAGGTTATCAGCCGCAGTTTGGCAGGCATCCGTAAAAACGGATTGGTAAAGCGTCTGGAAAGTAGCTTCTATGCCTTCTGCAAATCGCTGAAAGCCTTCCGTCAGGCCAACGAGAACATGATAGACATGTGGGAGAACGACAAGATATTCATCGCTCCTGATTTGGACATTAATGCGCTGATAGAGGCTGGCTATAGTGAGGAGGAGATTGAGCAGAAGATGAACGAGAAGGCAGAGACGAATCCCAAGAATGCCTCCTTCAAGCGCGAACACTTTGACGAGGATTACATCGAGCAGCTGAGACACGACCAAACGTTGCTTGACGATATGTGGCTGGAGTGGGAATATATCGATGACGATGATGACTCGAAGTTTGCCAAGTTCGAAGACCTGCTGAAGCATGAGCTGTTCAAGAAGGATCGCAACAGACATATTGGTGATTTCCTCCCAGAATCGTAGCCATTTGTTCAAGACCATCCGCGAGAACTTTGATGCCAACTGGAAACAGCGGAAAGACGAGTATAACATCATCCTCACTACAGATGTGTTGGCCGAGGGTGTCAACCTGCATCGCTCGAACATCATCATCAATTACGACACGCCTTGGAACGCTACCCGTCTGATGCAGCGCATAGGACGTGTGAATCGTATCGGCTCTACGGCAGGCATCATCTACAACTACGTATTCTACCCGTCGCGTCAGGGTAACAAGGAAATCAAACTCAACCAGATAGCATTGAGTAAGATTCAGACCTTCCATACCACGTTTGGCGAGGACAATCAGATATATTCTACTGAAGAGATTATTGATCGCGACCTTGACAAGCTCTTCAAAGAAAGCATCAAGCGCGAACAGGAAGACCGCAATCTGGAACTGCCGTTCTATGAAGAATTGCGAGCACTTTATCAGCAGAACCGCAAGGAATATAAGCGCATAGAAAGGCTGTCATTACGTAGCCGAACGGGGCGTGAACCTCGCGAGTTAGAAGGAGTTACTTTGTCAGGTGACTCATTGGTTTTCCTCAAAACCAACTTCCGCAAGTTGTTCTATCTGGTGAACGACCAGCAGACACGCGAGTTGTCTGTACTGGATGCCCTGAACTACTTCAAGGCTCAGCCAGAAGAGAAAGCCGTGCCTCGATTGGAACAGCATCATGAACATGTGGAGAAAGCCCTGAAGGAATTCAATAAAACCAAGGAGCAGGAACTGCACGAGGAAGAATCGAACCAGAACCAGCGCAGCAATCTTGGCGCTCAGGTCACGACAGCTGTCAGCCTGCTAAACAGCATGCTGCCTCATATAGATGATGGCGACACTCGCCTGAAGATTATCCAACTGAAAGAGTTGACTGAGCGAGGCACTATTACCTATATTGCCAAGCGTCTGCAACGTATTCAGAAGGACTTGCAGCGTCAAGGTGGAAGCAGAGCCAAACTGACCTTTGAGGATGCGCTAAAGCAAGTGCTCGACATGGCCAACAAATACAATACCTATTATCGAGAGAGTCAGCATGCAGAAGAGGAATCGGCTGCTGTCATCATATTATCAGAATCATTTCAAAACAACTAAGCCCTATGAACTATAAAGAAGTCATTGAATCGAGATACAATCGCCAGAACTGGCAGTTGCTGTTACACGACATTTTTGGCAACAAGATAAAATTCTGGAATACGCCATCAGCAATTCCTACCAGTAGCCAGTTTGCCAAACAGGCATTGTGGCTGGGTACTATCACATTGAGCGACAACCAGACCATCAGCATCTACGAAGTTGAACTCTCTGATAGCGTTGATATAGAACGCAATCGTCGAGGTATCCGCGATATGCTGCTAACTGATTGGCGAAACAACGGCAATGCGGGAGCCTTTATGTTCTGCTATCGCAAGAACGAGAGCGTGCTTCGATTCTCATACGTAAGTGAAGCCTGGACGTTTGCCGATGATGGCAGTTATCAGAAAGAATCGACTGATGCCAAACGCTTCACTTATCTGCTGGGTGAAGGGCATCGTAGCCGCACTGCCATTCAGCAGTTTGAGAAACTGCGCGACAGTAGTCTTACGTTGAAAGACCTGACCAAAGCCTTCTCAGTAGATGCTGTCAGCGATATGTTCTTCAAGGGTTATAAGCAGCAATACGAAGACATCATCTTCTTTGTTACTGGCAAGCGGATGGTAAAGGTTGCCAACAAGTGGGAAGAGCGTCAGGAGGGTGAACCCAATGAGTATATCATGCAGCAGTTTGCCAAGTTTGACAATCAAGAGAAAGCGATTCGCGATTATGTAAAGAAACTGATGGGCCGTTTGGTTTTCCTCCAGTTCCTTCAGAAGAAAGGTTGGCTGGGTGTGCCTGCTGGTGCTGAATGGGGTACGGGTGATGCGGAGTTCATACAGAACCTCTTTGCTCAAACAGCAGATAAAGACCATTTCGTAGATAACGTCTTAGAGGTCTTGTTCAACGACCTCAACACAGAGCGCGAAGGAGATAATTCTCAATTATCAATTCTCAATTATCAATTTAAGTTGCCTTACCTGAATGGCGGCTTGTTCGAGCGTGATGCCACAGACGAAACGGCGTTTCCTCTGCCTGCGAAATATATGCAGAGCCTGCTTGACTTCTTTGCCTCCTATAACTTCACCATCGATGAGAACGATCCTGACGATGCAGAGGTTGGAGTTGACCCAGAGATGTTGGGTCGTATCTTCGAGAACCTGCTGGAAGATAACAAAGATAAGGGTGCCTTCTATACACCAAAGGAAATCGTTAGTTACATGTGTCGCGAGAGCCTCATTGCCTATCTCCAGACAGACATTGAGGATGAAGCAACTAAGGAGGCTATTCGCCAGTTTGTGACCACTCATGATGTCAATGCTCTTGGTACAAACGATAAGTTCCGTCAACAGGTAGATGAAGCACTTTGCAACGTTAAGATTTGTGACCCTGCCATTGGCTCAGGTGCATTCCCCATGGGTCTGCTGAAAGAACTCTTCCAATGTCGCACAGCCCTCGAAGGAATTACACAAAGCAAAGCCGCAGAAATCAAGAAGCACATCATCCAGCAAAATATCTATGGTGTAGATATCGAGCGTGGTGCCGTTGACATCGCCCGCCTCCGCTTCTGGCTCTCCCTGATTGTTGACGAAGAAACACCACAAGCCTTGCCCAATCTTGACTTCAAGATTATGCAGGGCAACTCGTTGTTAGAGCAGTATAGAGGTGTTGATCTGTCGACAATGACAGAAAAGAAAGCAGACGAGACAGGAATGCTTACAATCTTCGATAACATGCTTGATGTATATCGTCAGCAACTACGTGATAAACTTGACAAATATTACAATTGTCCAAACCATAATGAAAAGAAAATTCTGCGTAAAGGAATTACGGATATTGTCATACAAGAACTAAATGAACAAGGAATCAATGTTGATTTTGGTAGTTTAGACCTTTCAGGAAATGACCAGTTCATGCTTTGGCATACTTGGTTCTATGACGTATTCTCTAAAGGAGGCTTTGATATTGTAATTGGCAATCCACCATATGTTTTTGCTAGGAATAGCGAAGAGAAAGGAATGAGCCAAAAAGACAAAGACGTCTATTATAAGAAGTTCGCATTAGCAAAATATCAGATAAATCTTTATCATTTGTTTGTAGAACAAGGAGTTAACCTGCTCAATAAGAATGGGACTTTTGCCTTTATTATACCAAACAATTGGATGACAATTAATACAAACAAAATCTTTAGGAAATACATTTTGACGAAATCAAACATCAAAATAACGAATTTTTACAAAAAGGTTTTTGAAAATGCAGATGTAGATAGTAGTATATTGATTTTTACAAATAATGACAAGCAACAAATTGTAACTCTGTCCGAAGTTCTCACTTTGGGAGATATTAGCAGGGTAAAGGATATTACATCAGGCTATCTTCTTTCGAATAAGGACTATGTTATTAATATAGATTTGTTTAAAAACGATGAATATTATGATATAATGAGTAAAATGGAAGCCAATTCTATTATACTTAAAGACATATCTATTGTTAAAGCGGGGTTAAAAGCATACGAGGTCGGTAAAGGAATCCCGTCTCAAACTGAAGATATGAAGAAGAGCAGGTGTTACCACTCTGTATATAAAAAAGATAACACATATTATCCATATATTTGCGGAAGAGATGTTAAACGTTATATTATTTCATGGGAAAAACAGGAATATCTTAAATATGGTGATAATTTAGCTGCACCAAGAGGGGATTGGAAATTATTCTCATCTCCAAGAATACTTGTTAGGCAAATACCATCGAAATTACCCTATAGTATAAATGCATGCTATACAGATGAAATCATACTCAACGATATAAATTCAATGATAATCTATGATATAAGATGTAATCCGTTTTACCTATTAGGAATTTTGAATTCCAAACCGTTATCTTTTTGGTTTGCACATAAGTTTGGGAAACTTCAAAGAGGCTTGTTCCCACAATTTAAAGTAAACGAATTATCTATTTTTCCTATACCTCATGCCTCAAACGCTCAGCAGGAAGAACTATCTCGTTTGGTAATGAAAATTCTAATTATTAAGAAAGAGAACATAAATATTGACACCTCAGAATTGGAGAACTTAATCGATCTCAAGGTCGCAGAGTTGTATAATCTATCATTAGAAGACATTAAAATAATCGATAAAATATGAGTTTAGAAAGAAAGAAAAAATCGCCTGCATTAACAATGATTGTTATTGTTGCTGGGAAAAAGTTTAAAGAAAAGAATTCAACAGAGACATTCCTCTCGGTTCTTAGGTTTTTGGGGCCAGAAACTATTGCGGCTATGAAAGATATAAAGGTGGATGGATTACCGTTAATAGTTCCTAACAAAGATTATAGGATACAAATGAATAAGTTAGATAATAACTATTATGTTTGTACACATATGCCCACAACTTATAAGAAACGCATGTTGGAGAGAGTGGCAGAGCGTTTGAATATTGATATTCGTATTGTATTAAAGCGATCAACAGAATCACTATAATTTGTTGATATGACGAAACTTGAAAAACTATACAGCATCATAGAGAACTCTCGCGAAGTGGGGGTGAAGCTGAGTAAGGATGTACTTCAGCAAGTGGAGGAACTTGAAGAGGGTATTATCAAGGAAGAGATATTGCCTGCTTTGGGCAATGATATCGCACCACGCTTGGAACCCATCAAGCGCGACTTGGTGCTTGTAGTGGAGTATCATCCTGGTGAGCCAATCAGCGTTGCGCTAAGTCGTAAGACAAAGATTAGTGAGATTATGGGTGCCAAGACGCTGACACCTCGCAGTAGTACGCCTGTGAAGAGTGAAGAGGAACCTACAGAAGTAGAGCCGCATGAACCCAAGAAGCACATAGAGAACACCACGAAAGGTATGCGCGTCACCTTCCCTGACGGCACAGTCATCTGGCATCGTCAGGCCATCGATACCTTTATTGATACTCTGCGTAAGATAGGTTTGGAGCGCATCCCTGCTGTAGGTGTCGAGCATGGTAATGGCTATAACCTTGTGAGCAGAGACAAGCGTCCCACCGTTCCTGGTCGAATCTGGCAGCATGAGTGCGATGGCTGGTACATATACTCGAATATCAGCAACGGGACAAAATCTGAAGATTTGAAGCGTATCTCCGACTACTATCATCTTGGGTTAAAGATAGAAGAAGGCAAGCCAGAATAATAGAGTATGTAACAAAAGAACCGTCCCTCTGTGACATAATGGGTATCGCCTATGGTTTTGGACTACGAATGGAATGGCATATTGAAGCATAGAAGCAAGGGACTGGCGCTTGTCTCATATTTCGCAAACCGTGCGGATATTTGATTGTAAGCGAAAAATTTCGTATCTTTGCAAGCGGAAAAGCCAATAGGGTTGATTGGCAGCTATTGATGTGGACTAAAGAACGAAGACGATATGAAAAAGGTATTTATTGTTGTGACTATTTTGTTAGGTGTGGCGCTGGTGGTGATGATGCAGGCTTCTATCTGCAAAGTCACATGAGGGTGGACGATTACTATGTCGCGACGGTGGGTATGCTGAACTATAAGGGTGTCAATCTGCCTGTGACCTTGGGCATCCTGGGAAAAGTGTATGTGCTGGTCGACGAGGAACAGGTGAAACGAATGGTAAGGCAGTAGAAGACTATGTTTCGACACCATGAAAACGTAACTTTGAGGTCGTCGAAACGTAACTTTGACAGCAACAAAGTGCCGCCTAGACGGTCACAAAGTCCCACATCGGAGCTCATCATGTCCCACATCGAGGGCCATCTTGTGCCACATCGACGTCCAACAAGTGCCACACACCTAACCACCTAACATGACACCGCTCAAATGCCGATATACAAAGGAATTGCGGCCAGTTAGGTGGCGTCACACCACCTAACTGACACCTAACTACCACCTAACTGACAGTAACCTGACACCTACCTAAGCAGTCGAATATATCTGTTAACATTTTTTAAGGCAACTGTCTGGGGGAAAACCTTGGAAAACGGCAATAAATTTTGTATCTTTGCATAGTGAAAAAGAGGAGGAAAAAGGATGACGAAAAACACGCCTTAAGCCGAATCGTTTAACTGTATCTATTAACCATTTTAA
>CACWFY010000055.1 GCA_902760345.1 uncultured Bacteroidales bacterium
AGAAGGTCAGCAACGATGTGGCACAAGATGAGCTCCGATGTGGCACAAGATGGCCGCCGATGTGGCACAAGATGACCGACCTACCGGGAGGGCGACAAAGAGCAAAAAACCGATGTTTAACTAATAATTATTTTGAATTATGGCACAAACAAAAGTTCCATTTCAGTACTCATCACGTGTTGGAATTGCTATTAACTTCATCATTTTACTGTTTTTTATTTGCAAAGGTACTCATTATTACCCATTTTTTCGTATATTTGCAGCCATATTTATGATAGTTTATGATGAAAAGCAGAATTATATCGGCATTGTTGAGCATATTCATGATGCTCATGTCAAATACATTGCGAGCTGACGACGTCATTTCACAGTTTCATATTCTCGGCGGTGAGTTGAGCAACTCGGCAGCGACGTCGGTGAGTGATATTGACGAGGTGTTACCTCGCATGAAGGTGCTGGGGCTGAACACGGTGCTGGTACCTGTCTATTGGGAGTTCCTTGAACCTGTTGAGGGGCAGATGGACTTCACACTTTTTGACCGCACCATCGATGTAGCCCGTCAACAGGGGTTGAAGATTGTTCCGTTGTGGTTTGGAGCTTGGAAAAACTCAATGTCGTGCTATGCGCCTGCGTGGTTCAAACGCGATGTTAAGCGGTTCCCTCGGGCCGTGACGGCAGAAGGAAAACCATTGGAGATAGCCTCGTGCTTCAGTAACAACGTGCTGCAGGCCGACCTGAAAGCCTTTTCTGCGTTGATGCAGCACATCGCTGAGAAAGACCCGCAGCGCGAGGTGGTTATCATGATGCAGATAGAGAACGAGACAGGTATGTTAGAGTCAGCACGTGACCATTCGCCTTTGGCCGAGAAAGCCTACAAACAGCTTGTACCACAAACATTGCTTAAGGCGTTGGGGCTCAAGCAACAAGGTTCATGGGCAGAAGTGTTCGGTACCGATGACTATGCCGACGAGAAGTTCATGGCCTGGCACTATGCCTGCTATGTGGAGCATCTGGCACAGGCTGCAAGACGTATCCATGATATGCCACTCTATGTGAACGCGGCGATGAACAGCCGAGGCCGTAAACCAGGTGAATATCCGTCGGCTGGTCCGCTGGCGCATCTCGCTGATATTTGGAAAGCAGGTGCTCCCAGCATCGATATCCTCGCCCCTGACATCTATGATACAGGCTTTAAGTCGTGGGCATCTCAATATGCTATGCCTTTGAGACCACAAGATGGTGGTAAAGTAAAGAACCGCCTCTTTATTCCTGAGAGCCGTTGTTGTGAGAATAGTGGTGTACGTGCCCTCTATGCCTTCGGTGAACATCAGGCACTCGGCTTCTCGCCTTTCGCCATCGACCAGGCATCACCTAAAGAGACGGAATCGGTAACGCAGGCCTATAACCTCTTGTCTCAGGTATTCAATGTAAAACCGCAGAATACTTGGGGTATGCTTTTCGATCAAGACGATAAGGAGCGTGTCATCGAGGACGAAGGCGTGTTGATGACTTGCCGCCACTATTTCACTTTGCCTTGGGATCCTCGTGCTACTGATGGCTCGACATGGCCTGAGGGTGGCGCCATGCTGATCCGACTGGGCAAATTCGACTATCTGTTGGCAGGCAGTGGGGTAGTGATTGACTTTAAGACTCGCACAGAGAAACAGCAGGAACAACAGAAAATATTGGGCGAAGACGGTTTCGCAGAAGCAGGCAATAAGACCTCAAACTTCAAATCTCAAACCTCAAAGTTCACAGGTTCCCGTCTTGGGCTTCTTTCTGTTGATGAAGTCACTATCGACCATCAAGGGCAGATGCAATTCCTTCGTCGTCATAACGGCGACCAGAGTCATCAGGGCCGCCATGCCCGAATCAGCGTAGGCGATTGGAAACTTCTGCACATTCAACTATACGAATACAAATAAAGCAAGATGGCAGAAGAAACAAATAATGGGTATAGACACATCATACCATTACAGATAAGATTTAACGATGTAGACAAGTTCGGTCATGTCAATAATACGATCTATTTTCAGTTCTACGACACTGCAAAAACAGACTATATTGCCACCGTGTGCAAGGATGTGGATTGGGAACGGCTGGCTATTGTAGTTGTGAAGATTGAGGCTGATTTTGTTTCTCAGATTAAAGGCAATAACCATATTGCCGGACGTACTCGTATAACCAAGATAGGAAATAAGAGTTTCCATCTTGAACAGGATATCATAGATACTGATACGCAGGAAGTCAAAAGCCATTGCACATCGATCATGGTACTATACGATTTGGAACATCATCAAACCATTCCTCTTCCTGACGAGTGGCGCCAGGCCATCACCAACTACGAGGGACTTGAAGGACTTTCACGTTACCATTAACGGAACCGATGATACGCCCACATCTTCTGACAACAGGATTTGCTATGAGGGCATTACGCTCGACCTGAATGCGAAGACCGTCACCCTCGATGGCGAGGAACTGATATGCACGAAACAGGAGTTCGAACTGTTGTCGTTCTTTCTCCAGCACACCCATCACGCGGTTCTTGGTCATAGCCGCCAGAATACTGCGCAGGCGGTCGCCCGCAAACTTCTCAAGGCCCTCCGACATCGTCTTCATTCCGAAGAGGAACAACGCCAGCGAACCCACAAGCGAGAAAATGTTGATAATCAAGTCCATTCCTTTGTCTTTATAATGATGCGACAAAGGTAATGGAATATTGTTACACTTCCGTTACACAGATGTTACAATGCTGTTACAAGAAGCGGCGTAACAATTCTGTCATGCGATTGAAACGCTTTTGTAATATCATTGTTCATGAAAAAAAAAAACAGCTGCAATCCTTGGACTTTCAAGAAAAAATTGTATCTTTGCAGAAGAAATATCAAATAACCTGAAAACATAAATTGCTGTACTATGAACAAGAACGAGAGATTTGTCATTACGATTAACCGCGAGCTGGGTAGCGGTGGTCGTACCGTAGGCCGTAAGTTGGCTGAGAGAATGGGTGTCGAGTACTACGACAAGGCCGTCATCAAAGGACTGCAAGAGAAGTTCAACCTCACCATTGAGGAGATTGAGAAGCTGAAGGGCCACAAATACGGGTGGTGGGCCAGCTTCAAGCGCCAGATGACCGGCTCCGTCGTCTCGTCTAACATGTACATTCCGCGCGTGGCCAACGAGGCCGACAAGTTGAATACCCACAAAGTCTTCCAGGCTGAGACCGAGATACTGAAGGGCATTGCCGCCGACGAGTCGTGCATCGTGGCAGGCCGTAGCGGCTTCTTCGTGTTCCGCGACCATCCCAACCACCTCAGCATACTCATTCAGGCTTCATTGCCCAGTCGCGTGGCCCGCTTGGTACGCAAACAGGGCATCAGCGAGGACGAGGCACGCAAGACCATCGAACAGGTCGACGAGATGCGCGAAAACTACGTGCAGGAGTTCACCAAAACCTCACGTTACGACACCCGCAACTACCAACTCGTCATCTCGATGGACCACATGACTGAAGATGCTGCCGTCGACATCATTATGGACTACATCAACAAGCAGAGCTGAATTTGCATATTTGCTTGAAACAAAAAGCCGCCGACACCCTGCGAGAAACAGAGTATCGGCGGCTAATCATGTAGTCAGGGCGTTAATATTTGCATACTTTACGGCAGCTCTTGCAAAAGCTTCCTATACCGGCCATGCTGAACTCGTTCCAGCACACCGTCTGCCATCAGACGCTGAATGCCACGAGAAGCCGAAGGTTGAGAACAGCCGAAGCAATCCATGAACTGCTGCGTCTTGAACTCGTCGGGCAACTTCCTGAAGCACTCATCATAGCGGGTGGTGCGGCGACGCTGCACAAACTCCTTGTTCTGGTCGGCAAAGTAGTTGAAAGCCATTTCGCCAAAGAAGAACTGCTGGCACTTGTACTGAATCTCCATAGCTAGTCGGCAAAGCCGCTTATCCCTGTCATCCATCGTCAGGCTGCGAGACTCCTGCCACTCCTCCCAATGACGCATCAGGATGAAAGGCAAGGATATGCCGATGCCGTAGTACGGAATACGCTTCAGCAGCGTTCTATCTGCCTTGTCGCCGTTGAACTCAGCTATCTCCATACGAGATGACTGCCAGTCGTAGGTCTCATCATTCAGCGGTTCTATGGGGATTTCTCCCTCCACCCTGTCAAGCCGATAAGCCCATGTCTTCAGCGTCTCGTTGGCATTAGAATCTACCACCTGGTTTCGCTTTGCCAAGCCCTTATCAGGCAGCGGAATCACCGCCAGGCGGGTGCTCATACCCGTACCGAAATTACGCTGATTCACCTTGCGGTGCAGGGCATAAGGCGTACCGGTATAGATGAAGTTCCAGAACACGTTGAACATTCCCGTCACAGACTCTTGGTTGGCATACATCTGACCATCCTCCTCATTGTGAAAAGCCTTCAACTCAAGGATTTCGCGGTCCTTCCAGTCGCCGCCCTTGTTCTGCTTGGTGACGTTATCCAGCTCAGCATCAAACGAGAACATGTGCAGGTTCAAAGGCACGCCCTGAACCGTCTCAATAGCCGCATTCATGTGGCGGATAAATTCACCAGTAGCGGTACGGGCCGGATGCACTCTGATGCCTACCACAGGCCTTTTCAGGGCTTCGCCCTTTTGTGCCTTAGTCGAAGTAGTACGTTCCGTTCTGCCTTCCTTATAGCGGTTCACCGCATCAATCAGACACTTATCCGACTGAATCATCGGGTCGGCAATCTTCTTGTAGAACTTTTCCACGATGTTCTTACCAGCACCTGGGTCACCGATAATAAAAATGCTGTAATTTAGCCTCCTGACTATCTCCGGCTCATACCAGAAGTGATACCACGCCCTTGTCATCAGCGTTCCGAACAATGCCGCCGAGGAGAACCACACCGCTGGCAACTTATGCGGATGCACATTAAGGAAGAGCTCCTTCAAGCAGGGATAATACTCTGCCATCTCCTCCAGCTCCTCAGCCCAAGCATCCAGCGGAAGCATAGCATAAACGTCATTGTCAGCACCGCTATTCCCCTCCTCTTGAGAGGAGGGGGTAGGGGTGGAGTGATTAAGCTCTTCTACCACTTTTTTCATCTTCTTTGGCATGTATTCCCGATACTTAAAATCCATCACCGAAGTCACGGTACCTGGCACATCTTCACCCTCAGCCTGCAGTTCCTGCACCCAAGGCAAAGACAAGACCACCTCAGTAATCTTCTTAGCGTTCTTACCAATTACATAACGCAGGTGGTTAGCAAGCTCTACCAGAGTGTTATGGCGGTTGTTGGTTAGGTCAACGCCTTCCATCCACTTATCGATAATCTCGCTAACAGGCACGTTGTTGTAAGTCAGAGCATCAACAGCCAACTTGTTCTCTCCATCACTTCCTGATACAGCAGGTCGGTCTTCTGCAGCACCTTCCACATGGGCCATATCAGCACCATCAGCACCGCTCTTAGCAACGTCAATAGTAGGCTGGCTATTACCAGCATGATATTCATCATTATACCTCTTACCAAAATCTTCACTTTCATATGTAATCAGTCTTTCTTCGTCAATAAAAATAATGTCTTCACTCGTAGTCAGAAATGCCCCACGGCTGGCATCTTTACAGGCCTCATCGGGGTTAAGACCTAACTTTTGAGAAAACACGATCTGGTTATCAATCAGGTTGCCAATATTGGCATCAGCCATAAAAACAACCTTCAATCCATGACCAGATGGCGTTATAAAAACAAAGAGGATTCTCGCCTTGTCCTCATCCGAGAGCTTGGCGTATGCAGCAGACCAGACCTCGCGAGGATCGCCCTCTACGTGGTCAAAGTCTATCACACACAATCCATTTAGCCTACAATGCTCCTGACTGCGCCAGCAGCCCATTCTAAAGAATCTTTCGTGAGTATTCTTGTTCTCAAACTCCTTGTTCCATTCATCGTAGGTAGCAATAAAAATCACAAAAGGAAGCGACTTTTTCTTATTGTCGTAACCATTCTTGTCGCCCCGAGCCAGAGCCTCGCGGGCCTCTTTCACCTTTCTGAAAGTTTCAGGCGCCGATATCAGCGCCCGAAACTGTTCCAGAGTTACTACTTCAGTTGGCAAACCGAAGCTTCGTTGATAACAAAACATTTGTCAATCTTGCTTGTTAGATTGTACAGCTCTCTCCTTACGTCTATCAATCCTTTAGCCTCGAATGTGAGCCAGGCTACCACCTTGTGCTCCTTTGCCGCAAAGCGTACCTTCACGCAGGGTTCATCCAACAGGAACTCACCCTCAGGCATCTGCGGCTCCTCAATCTCCATGTCCTTCGTCAACTTAGCCAACTCCTTGTGAAAGAAAGCCGCCTTGTCTGGCACGTTGTCGGGACACTTCAACTCCAGACACGTCAGCGGGTTCTTACCGTTTGTGGTGTAACGCTTCGAACGGCCAACCTTCTTTACATCCCTCTGAGAGGGCTCCCCAGTGGCCTGGGGAGTCACCTCTATCGAATTATCGTCATACAGACGGGTATTCGACTTAAACGATTTCAGCAGCTTCTTCATACTCATGCAACATTGATTTTGTCGATATAGATCGTCGTAGCCTGCATCTGTTCGCCAGTTTGCTGAGACATCCAGTCTCTAACAACCATCGAACACTGAACCCTGTAGAAGTAGTTCTTGTCGTACATCGGACAGTTAACAGCTCGTTCGCCTGTCACCTCGCCCAAGAATGTGTCGATACCATCAGTCAGCTTAAAGGTAACAGCATTCATCACCTTTTCCTGACCAGTCTTTTTGTCGGTGTACTTTCGTGTAGAAAGTGCCGACTGCTCCAAAATTCTAACAGTCTTTTCCATAAATCTTAAACCTGTTTTGAATTGTTGTTTCCTTTTCCTTATGTCGATTTCCTTGAATCAAGTTTTTAATAAACTCTTGCCCCTTCTTGGTCCATACCGGGAAGCGCGTCTCAATGAGGTCGCCCTTCGAGTTGTAGCGGAAGTGGCTTCGAGTCTTAGCATATCCAAGCCCTGCATAACGTTTGCAGAGCTTCAGTTCGTAAGTTGAACGCTCACGAAAGAGGAACCCCACATCTATCAGATAGTGGTGCAGATCCAGGGCTGTGATTCCCATATCCCTCCCCAAGTCGCTGGAGAGCATACAGTCCTCAGTACCCGCATTACGTTTGTGTTGCAGCTTGCGTATGTATTCCTGCGCGGGCTGCATCATCCTTTTCTCTTCGGTAGTCATATTCCTTAAATTTTCAATTATCAATTTTCAATTATCAATTGTCAATTATCAATTGTCAATTATCAATTAGATAAAGGTACGTGCGTATGAGTGCATGTGCGTGTGGCGCATATGCGTATTTGGAAGTTGTGTATGTAAACATTTCAAAGAGCACTGTCGCTTGTCCTTTCGCGCTCGACCTTGGGTCGCTTTCCTCAGAAAGAACTTTCGACAGTACAAAATTCGGAATAATATTTTAAAGGGAATTGGCTTAAAAAGTAGCCGTCTTGCAATATCTTGTGATATCTTGGAATTTCTTGAAATATCAACTAATATCCACACCACAAGACATAAAAAAAGCACCAGAATAAAATCTGATGCTTAACTATCAATCTTTCGATATCGTTATGTTTTTGTAGCAACCTGCAAAATACTTATCGCTGTATCCGTCACCTGTAGGCATACCCAAACGCTTTAACTCTTCATAAACAAAACTTGGATTCGGTGGCAGATACAATTTACCTTCCTGTTTCTTCTCTTTCAGATAGGCACAAATCTCCGGCACTTTTTGATAGGCCACTAATCGTTTTATAGCTTTGTGAATACGCCAAGCCTCTTTATCCTCAATCTCCGGGTGAATGAAATGGAACTGTTCTTCGTCCCTTTCCTCTGCAACTACCTTTTTTTCGTCACCTTCTTTGTTGACAGCCTCCTCTACAGACCTCCC
>CACWFY010000056.1 GCA_902760345.1 uncultured Bacteroidales bacterium
CATGTCGAAGGACGACCTGCTGACGCTGGCGCAGTACGGACTGGTATGCTGGGAGGAGCTGGACACCATGCAGCACAAGGAGCTGAACAAGCTGAAGGCAGCGATGACCATGCCGTCGATCAACGAACGGGCGGCGTATGCCCGCTATCACGAGAACCGTCCGCACCTGGCGTCGTTCTGCGGCACGGGCAACAACCAGCAGTTCCTGTCGGACACGACGGGAACGCGTCGCTGGCTGCCCTTCGTGGTGGACAGCATCGAGTCACCGCTGTCCGCACCCTTCGACTACGATGGCATCTACAGTCAGGCCTACACTCTCTACCAGCAGGGCTTCCGCTACTGGTTCGACAAGTCCGAGATAGAGCGTTTGCAGCGGCATAACGAGGAGTTTGAGAGCCCATGCACTGAGCGTGAGCTGGTGTTCTGGAACTTCCGTAAGCCCAACGAAGACGAACAGGGCGAGTTTATGCCTGTAGGGCTGGCCATGCAGATTGTCAGCGGACAGATATCTGCAAAGATCAGCAAGGAACAGATGGGGCATGCGTTTATCGACCTCGGTTTCGAACGCAAGACATACCATAACGTTCGGGGATATGTCGTCGTACGTCGCAGCATGGCAGAGATAGAGAATCTGCGTAGCAGACTGGCAAATACTGATACACATACACCTGATACACCTGTTTTCTGAAACCTTTCGCGTACCGTGCGTATACGCGGTACGCGATAACTTTACAATTATTACTGTATAAGTGTATAGGTGTATTAGAAAAAAACTTATATACTTACCATCAAAAAGTACCATACTTTTCACTGAAAAATCATATACTTATGAACGAAAAACCACATACTTTTGAAAGCCGTGTAGAATCTCCGTTTATCCTCAAGAGCTATCCCAAGAGTGAGTTGGCACTGCTATACTTTCCCAACAGCACGCCGCATGTGGCGATGAACCACCTGTTGCAGTGGATCAAGAGCTGTCCACCGCTGGTCGAAGACCTGGCCCGATGTCACCAGAGCCGTTTCGCCAAATACTACTCCAAGGAATCCGTCAGAATCATCACCCACTACCTGGGCGAGCCGTAAGAAAAAAAACACCCGAAAAGAAAAAAATGAGCTTTTTGTTTGTTCTTTCAGAAAAAAGTATTATCTTTGCAACAGATTTATAAGCACCGCCATTCTTTCTTGAATGGATATGGCCGTCTGCGGACGGCTTTTTTCTTTAATTATACATCATGGAACAACGAGTGACATTCTACATAGATGGTTTCAATTTCTACTATGGTCTGCGTCGCACAAAGCGCAATGAACCACAGTGGGCTGACTATTATTGGATAGATATGGTTAAACTATGTGAGGGCTTTCTTGGAGAGAACCAACATTTGGAAAAAGTCATCTACTTTACTGCGTCACCCTTGAATCCGGAAAAACGGATTAAAGTATATTTTCCACCCTCGAATTTTAGCTGTGACCTTAAAGATAACCTGCTGCATCATAGCAGCAAACCAGTAATTATGTATAAGAATGAACATCGTTTCCGTGATGCCATTATGCCGGATGTGGTTACAGACGGAGTAAAACAATACGAAGTTCCTGAGAAATGGAAACCGTCAACGATAGTACGATAAGAATTCAAGGATATATCGATAAAAAGAATCATTATACATTTCAATACCATCCCCCTATTCGGATGGTATTTTTTTATACTTTATCGCCTTGTATCGTATGGTATGTCACAGAACGTATGAATCAGGGCTGCCGAATGTCGTACCTTTGTAATGTCAAAACGAAAGCATAGTTTTTACCGCGTGAAAACATAGTTTTCAGGGCCCGAAAACATAGTTTTTACCACGTGAAAACGTAGTATTCGCGAAGGCAAAACGAGCGTTAAATGAACCTTAGTATTAACAATTAAAAAAACACACAAGTATGATTAACTACAGATTGGTACAAGACAAGAGTTCAAATCCCCGCAAGAGCGGAAAGTGGTACGCAAAGGCCGTGATTGGCCAGACGGTGTCGACCGATGAGATTGCCGACCGCATCCAGAAAAACTGCTCGATGAAGAAGTCGGACGTCGTCGCCGTACTGTCGGAGCTGGCCGAGGTCATCGCCGACATCGTGAAGGAGAGCCAGCGCGCACAGCTGGACGGCATCGGCTGCTTCAAGGCAGGCCTGTCGAGCCGCGGAGCTGAAAGCGAGGACAAGTTCGAGGTGCAGAAACACATCAAGAACCTGCACCTGATCTACCAGCCCGTCACCCGCAAGCTGTCGACCGGCAAGCGCGAGAAGGTGTTCCTGAGCGGCGCCAAAGTGCAGCGCTACAAGGAGTTCAGCGCCGAGGCCGAGGGCGGCGGCGAAGGTTAAACGGTGGGCCTTCGGGCCCCCGTTTAAAATTGAGAAGGCTGCGATTAAGCGAGAGCAGAGCTATGCTTGCATAAGCTATGCCGAGCGAAAGCAGGCTCGATGTGAAACATCAAAATGAGAAATTGAGAAATGGAGAGATTAAAGCGTATGAAGATTAATATGGATATGAAAAAGTGGAAGGCTGTCATACAGTTCTTCATCACGGTGCTCACCGCCGTCGTCACCTCGCTGTCGACGACGTCGTGTGTACATTAAACAATAACCAATAAACAATAACCAATAAACAATAAACAGAAGGAAGCCTATGCGAAAAATTGATTTGATTGTTATCCACTGCAGCGCCACGCGCAGTGACCGTCGGTTCTCCGTCGAGGACCTCATCGCATGCCACAATGCCCGCTTCGGGTTCACCGGCTACCACTACTACATCACCCGTGACGGACAGCTGTATCAGACACGCCACGAGAATCTGCCGGGGGCACATGCCCGCCACTACAACCAGCACTCGATCGGCATCTGCTACGAGGGCGGGCTTACACCCGAAGGTGCTTACGCCGACACCCGCACGGCAGCCCAGAAGCACGCCCTGCATGCCCTGCTGCGCTCGCTAAAGGCGGACTATCCCGACGCCCGCATCCTGGGCCACCGCGACCTGCCTGGCGTCCACAAGAAGTGTCCGTGCTTCGATGCTGCCGAGGAGTATCGGGAGCTGAAGGCGTAAACAGAAATCGGGAGGGCCGTGAGGGCTCTCCCAATTTGTATGTTGTTTCTGACGCTACTTCACATATATGGTCATCGTTGATTCGTTGCCGTCGACCGTTTTAGCCGTCAGCGTTGTTGAGCCCGCACCTATCGCTTTCAGCGTCTTACCATCCTCAGAGATAGAGATTACGCCTGAGGTACCCATCTTAAAGGTCAGGTCTCTGTTAGTAGGAGCAGGAGTCGTCCACTTGCAGTATTTTTTCAGGGCAATCTCCTGATTCTTGGTAAGATTCAGCTCAGGGGTCGTAAAGTTCATCTCAGCCGTGACGGCCTGCGATGTCCACAGCATGTACTCTTCATCACTCATCGGACCATAGATATAGATGTTGTCACCAGGTCGAATGGACTTTCCAGGGAACTTTCTCCAGTAAGCCACCTGGCCTGATTTGCCCATGTCAGCATTAGCCCCGATGCCTGGATAGGTACGTGCATTGACACACATCACGATGGTGGTACCATTCTGTAAAGGTCCATGCTGTGCCGTCATAAGTAGCCTTGATGCCTTTGTCGCTTTTGTCGCCGTCAAGCAAGAAGAATATTATATCATCTTTTGCCCAGTCGGTCTTGTTGTCGGAAGGCACGTCAATACGCGTGCCGCCATTGATGATGGCATGAAGGCGTATTTTCTGACCATCGGCAGGAACAGTCTCTGCCACGCCAGCCTCTTCCTGCTGAGAACATGCTGTAAACACTAAAGTCAATGCAATCGTATTTTTCTCAACATATAATACTCTGCAAGCAGTGTGGCGTTCTAAAAAAAACGGGAGAGACTGCAAGGTCCTCCCGAATTGAATAGTGATTATCTATTGATCCAGTTTTCAAGTTTTATATTTTGGAAATTCTGGAAATGTTTTGTATTATCTGTAACGCATATAAAGTCATATGCGATAGCTGTACAACCTATGAGCAAATCAAAATTATCTTCACATGGGGTTCCTGCTAATCTCAACCGAATCTTTTCTTTGGCGGCTAGATCTATAGCATCTGACATAGGAAGGATTCTAATCTCACTTAAAAAACTATTAAGTTCCGAGGATTTATCTATACCGTCTCTTTGAATCAACAACTCTACTCCAAATTTCAACTCCAGTGCAGTAACCTCAGATATATAACAATTATCCCAACCTACATGATCAATAGCCTTGTCAACATTGTATTTTCCACGAAGATAAAACGCACATACGTTCGTATCAAGAATATACCCTTTTTCCTTCATAGCTCAACGATTTCTTGATTAAAGGTACGTTGCTCTTTCAGAAATTCTGCAAACTCTGCATCACTCATACCATCATCACCCCATATTCCATAGAATTTGCTAGCAGAGACCGATTTCTTTTTACGCTTTTGGCTTAATGACATACTAAGCATTGTTATGAGATCAATTTTTGATTTCTCATCTAAATATTTAAGGCTATTCCACCTATTTTCCAGCCTTGATCTTAACATTGTGGTAGTCATATTCCTATATACATTATGTTTTCTCGTTTGCAAAGATAAGGATAATTTTCGAATTATGCAAATAAAATTATGCTGAGAAAATTAATTTTCCCAGCATAATCCTGTCCTAACGCTCAAGTGTAGTCCTTCTTTCTGCCATTCCTCTCCCCTTGGGGAAGGGACAAGGGTGGGCAAATTACTTAACCACAGTCTTAACACCGTTCACGATATACAGGCCCTTCTTAGCACTGTTAACGCGCTGACCAGCCATGTTGTATATTGGACTGTTAGCTGTTTGATCCTGGTCGTTGACAATTTGTATGATGCCCGTAGGTGCTTCCACCTTAGTCGGCGTCTTCAGCATATACAACTCGTTAATAACATTGCCACCAACAACATCCGTACCATAGATGGCTGGAATATCATAATAGTTTCCGTTATAGTCCTTCAAGCTGATGCCCGTAATCTTCATGGCATTCCACAGACGAGCCATCTTCTCATCCTGACCATTGACAACCCACACGCCACCGTCTGCCTTTAATTTCCCAGCTTTAACCAGCACATAGTCACAATAGTCTGCCTCCGTCAGCTCGTCGATGGTAACCTCGTGCGGCTGTACATCACTTCCTGCAGTGACAGAGAGCGCATCAGCGTTAGTCCCTTCAGTACTCATGGCAAGGGGCATCTTGTTGCGACTATCCAACATCGCAATGATGGTGCCATTGACACGGTCGTTCTTCTTCAGTTGCAGAGGCTCGTTGTCCAGTATGATACAGCCTGTAGCTCCACGCACGTATGCATCGTTCTGATATACGTACAGCACCTCAGCATCTGTCAGGTTCAGAAGCATTGTAGATCCCAACTCACGCTGTTTAAAGTCTGCAATGGAGCAGACTGACATATCCTTTACCGTTATCTGACATGTCGCCTCTATATCGTTGTCACTCTGCACTCGAATGGTTGTTGTCCCTTTACTGATGCCCTTTACTACTCCGTTTTGGTCAACAGTAACTATCGCTTTATCGTCACTTAACCACATTAGCTTGTTAGCGGCATACACAGGTGTTACGACAACTTTCAGTTGTTTTGTTACGCCAATAGGTAGCTCTTCCAAGACTGCAGGTTCAATGGCCAAACCCACCACATCATAGTTACTGACGTTAAAGGTAACAATACCATTATTCATGCTGATATTACTGATTGCCCAGTCGTTGGTCGTGCCATTCCAGGTCTTCAGATTGGCTGGTGATGATTCATTGGTAAGTTCGTATACATTTTTTTTACCTGGGAAGGGGTCCGAGGCAGATGATGTTGTTTCTCCTCCTGCTCGCAACAATACGTAGTAGTTGTGCTCTGGGGTGGCATTTACCTTGTTTGACTGCCATATTTTTTCGTCACTACGGTCTACGCGGTGTACCAGCATGCCGTCACCAGGCAGATAGGCGTCCCACTTAAACTGATTCCTCTGGCGATTCTCTAGCAGGAAGAACTCTTTCGGCTTTGGTGTATTCAGCCAATACCCTTTCTGGTTGCTGAATAAAGGTTCCAGTGTATAATTGCCTGCCTGGCTAATTATTTCCGGCTTGTCTGTGAATCCAACCAAGTAACGTTCGTAGAGTGAGTAGCCTACTGGGGTAAAGCCATTATTAAGATAACATCCTGAATCCATTAATGACCAGTCACCGGGTGTAACACTTTTACCGTTCTCTTCATAATCAGAGTCATAGAAGTCGGGCAGACCTAATACGTGGCTAAACTCATGACAGATAGTACCGATACCGTCAATAAATACACTTTGAGGATTGTTGGTGTAGCCACACAACTCAGTAGAGCTGGCATAGTCCCATAGCAATACGCCGTCTTTATAAAGATAAGGGCTTTTTCCTGTATTGTATTTCTCATCGTCAAATATCATTGAACGGTGAGGCCACCACAGGTTCTCGTCATTTCCGCTATAATTGGCACCATTTCCTGCCACGATAAAAAACACCAGGTCAACCTTTCCGTCGTTGTCGCCATCGTAGTTTTTAAAGTTGACGTCAGCATCAGCTTGATTCAGTGCATCGATGAGTATTTTCCTGCACTTGCCATTCTTCATATTAGCGTCATATTGGCTGTAGTCTACAGTGTAGGGACCAACAACATCGAACTGTGGCTGGAACTTACCTCCCGAGTTGTCTGTGAAATAGTCACGTACACTACCGGTTCTCTGATTGTTGTCATATCCCGTATAGTTCTGTTGATTCACCATGTCGTTGATAATCGTAGGATAATCTTCGCGTGAGAACTCCTTGTCATTATACTGTATCAGAACTATCAGGCCTTTAAAGTTTGAATAGTTTGTAGCACGATTCCCTTGTGCACGTCGTTGAGCTCCAATAGCCTCTACACGTCCCTTCATGTCAGCAACAGCTGGGGCCATGTCTGGAACTTGATACTTTTTTACGTTCTGCAAGAAAACCAGCTCGTTGGTCTTGCGCTCCTGAACATTGTGTGCTACCATCTGCGTAGCCTTCAGGTCACCGTTCTTCTTCTCGGCATACACATAGTACCCCTGTTGGTTCTTCACCACACTATAGCCATCCGTCGTGGTGTTAAAGTGCTGCCATTCGTCACCTTGCAACTGGATGGTCACAGTTGACCCGTCGGGCTGTGTTACTTTTACGGACTTTCTGTTGGCTGGTACTGCCATCATGCTGACAGTCAACATGGTCAGCATGCCCATTATGATTGACAATCTTTTCATTTGTTTAATATTACATTCCATATTAGTTAATGGATGCAAATGTAAGCAATTATTTTTAAATGGCCAATAATAAGGCGTAAAATTATCATAAAGTGTAAAATAATCGGGAGAGTCTTTTGACCCTCCCGATTGTAAATTATATCACGAATAAATGTCACTATTATTTATTCATGAACTTCTTGCCGTCTTTAATAATCATACCCTTGAAACTGTTGTTAACTCGCTGACCTGCCATGTTGTATGCAGGAGCGTCTGCGTTAAACTTCGTATCAGCCTTTACAGTATCGATACCAGTAGGTGTAGCGTTAATAACAGAACCAATGTTATATCTTCTCAATAAGTATGAACGATCAGTGTATGTAGCGTTGACAAGGAAGTTGGTAACGAGCTCATACTGATTTTTTGTAGCGTTATATACGATAACAGGATTAACTACGTTGATCGGGGCCGTTAAAGCATCCGTACCCAACAAGAACAGCATATACTTAGTGCCGTATACACCTAATGACTGACCATTTCCGAATGTATAGGTATTTTCTGCTGTCAGGCTACCCTTAATCCATGCTTCACCATACAAACCTTGGATATACAGGTCGTTATCAACCTTAGCCATGTTAACTGTTGTACTGAAC
>CACWFY010000057.1 GCA_902760345.1 uncultured Bacteroidales bacterium
TGGTCGAACGGGCACAGGTTGAAGGCATTGAAGATCAGACTGCCTGGCGGATAACACGTTCCTGCAGCATATTCCTGACGTACAGCACCTGTCAGTCCAGCGAAATAAGGCTTCTCAAATTCCGCCTGCAGATGTGCTTTCCACGTGGGTTCTATCTTTACGTTGGTCATCTTTTACTGTTTTGTTTGCAAAGATAGGAAAAAAATTGTATCTTTGCAAGCAAACTATCAAGGTTATGTTATCTATCTTCAAGAAAAAGCAAAAGTCAGGCTATCCCCGCTCCTTTGCCAAACGTTTGACGTGGCGCATCATGCTGCGTATGCTCATCATCATGGGCATCCCCACTTTCTTGGTATTCTGGATTGGTTATTTATTGGTTTACGCAGGCGCCGCCGTTATCAGCAACCGTCTGGTGAAGGGTGAATACGAGGAGATTCGCCGCATCACGTCCGACCTCTATGTTGCCTCTGTCAATAATGCTCCCGTTATCGAAGATTGTCTCGACCAACCTGATAAGATGATGGGGCTCATGGAGCGCATGCTCAAGAAGAACCCCTACATGCGCAGTTGTGGCATCAGCTTTGTCGACAACTACTATCCCAAGAAAGGACGTTGGTTCTGTCCCTATGCCGTGCGTGTTGACAGTACCACCATCGAGACAAAGATCCTAGGCGATAAGCGGCACGACTACCTGAACGACACATGGTTCAAGGAGGCGCTCAGCAGGAATGAAGGCTTGTGGGGTAAGGGCTATATAGACAGCATCGACCATTATACGCCTCTGGTTTCCTACACCATGCCCATCCACGATAAGCATAACCGCACGGTGGCCATCCTCGGTGTCGACATGTCGCTCGAATGGCTGAACGAGAAAGTACGCCTCTTCGGCAAGAACAGAAGAATGCGTTATGATGATTCCATTAGCGTTACCACCAATGTGGATGAAGATGCTGAATGGAGCGCTGATCACAATATCTACTACTTCATGGTCGATTCTACAGGCACCTTCCTCATACACCCTGACCGTAAGCGTGTGCTCAAGGATAAATTCCAGACCTATGTAGGTGACGATCCTGACAACACCACTCAAGACATTTTGGGTCTTCGTAGCGGCAACGACTCTGAATTCATGCTGGATGGCGAGGAGGTCTATATCAGCTATACACCCGTCAAATTCACCGACTGGACGCTTGCGCTGGTCATTCCGTCAATCTTTGTCAATATATTCGGATATGGCATCGGTGGCATCATGATTTTCATGATTCTCTTCGGTTTGCTGGTCGTTTATTTCTTCGGTCGAAGGGTTATCAAGAAAGCCGCCAAACCGCTGAAGCAACTGGCAGAGTCAGCTAATGAGGTTTCCAAGGGAAACTTTAATACGCAGCTTCCTTCTCTGAAGAGCCAAGACGAGATACACCTGCTACGCGACTCATTCGAACAGATGCAGCAGTCGCTCACCAAGTATGTCGATGAGCTCAAGACGACAACCGCCCAAAAAGCTTCTATCGAGAGTGAGCTGAAGATAGCACACACCATCCAGATGTCGATGCTGCCCAAGACCTTCCCACCCTATCCGGAACGTGAGGACATTGACATCTACGGACAGGTAAAACCTGCCAAGGCCGTCGGCGGCGACCTCTTCGACTTCTACATCCGCGACGAGAAGCTGTTCTTCTGCATTGGCGACGTAAGCGGCAAGGGTGTACCTGCCTCCATGTTCATGGCCGTAGCACGTTCGCTGTTCCGCAATGTGTCTGCCCATGTGCAAGAGCCCCATGTCATTGCCAAGGCCATTAACGAGTCGATGAGCGAAAACAACGAGATGACGATGTTCGTGACGATGTTTATCGGCATCCTTGACCTGACCACTGGCGTGCTGCGCTATAGTAATGCCGGCCACGAATCGCCGCTACTGATAGGCCAAGATGTCAAGGAGCTACCTTGCGACGCAAACCTGCCCATAGGCATCGAGGCTGACTGGGCATACACCGTACAGGAAGTTACCATCCCATCGCAAACTGCCATCTTCCTTTACACCGACGGACTGAACGAGGCTGAAAACGAATACCAGCAGCAGTTTGGCGACAAGCGTATCGTTAGCACGGCCAACAGCTTGTCACCCCTGCAATATCAGCAATCCGAACAGATTATCCGGAAAATGACGATAGCCGTTCAGTCTTTTGTCGGCAATGCCGAACAGAGTGACGACCTGACCATGCTTGCCATTCAATACACAAAACAATAAAACTAGACTATGGAGCCGATTAATGAATTCTTTCAACTGCTGAGTTCCTTCCTTTGGGGGTGGCCCATGATTATATTATTATTAGGTACGCACGTGTTCCTGACTTTCCGTTTGCGTATACCCCAGCGAAAGCTATTCACTGGCATCCGTCTTTCTGTCAAGAAAGATCCTGGCTCTGCCGGCGATGTCAGCCAGTTTGGTGCCTTAGCAACGGCTTTGGCGGCCACCATTGGTACGGGTAACATTGTGGGCGTAGCCACAGCTGTAGCTTTAGGTGGGCCAGGTGCTGTTTTGTGGTGCTGGCTGACGGGCATCTTCGGTATGGCTACGAAGTATGCAGAGGGTTTGTTGGCAGTCAAGTATCGCGTTCACGGCAAGGATGGCCATACTTACGGTGGTCCGATGTATGCCTTGGAGCGTGGGTTGGGTATGAAGTGGCTGGCCATCCTGTTTGCTGTCTTTACAGCGTTGGCTTCGTTTGGCATTGGCTGTACCGTACAGGCAAACTCTATTGCCTTATTGGCCAGCGAGACCTTTGGCATTCCTACGTGGATGGTGGGCCTCTTCGTCTGTATCCTGGCAGCTTGTGTCATTTTAGGTGGTGTCAAAGCTATAGCCCGTGTGTGTACCATCTTTGTACCTTTCATGGCGCTGCTTTATGTCATAGGGTGCATCGTCATTCTTTGTATGAACAGCGCTTATGTATGGCCTGCTATTCAGCTCATCGTCCATGCTGCCTTCAATCCTGCTGCTGCAGGCGGAGGCTTTGTGGGTGCTACGGTGATGATGGCAGCCCGCTATGGTATTGCCCGCGGTCTGTTCTCTAACGAGAGTGGTATGGGCTCTGCCCCCATTGTGGCAGCTGCTGCCCAGACCCGTAATCCTGTTCGTCAGGCATTGGTATCGAGTACAGGAACATTTTGGGATACGGTTGTCATCTGTGCTTTGACGGGTATTGTGTTGGTGAGCAGTATTATTGCCTATCCAGACATCAGCTGTGCTGATGGTGCAGCGCTGACGAAGGTTGCCTTCTCAAAGATTCCATACGTTGGTGCTCCCCTGCTGACCTTTGGCATTCTGACCTTTGCCTTCAGCACCATCTTAGGGTGGAGCTACTATGGCGAGAGTGCTGTCAACTACATTGAGAAACGCCATACGAACCGTTTCTATCGCATCTTGTATATCGTAGCACTCTTCTTTGGCAGCATCATCAATCTCGACATCATCTGGAACATTGCCGACTGCATGAACGCACTCATGGCCATTCCTAATCTGGTGGCCTTGCTGCTATTAAGCAGCGTAGCCGCCCAAGAGACCAAAAAGTATCTCTGGAGCGGCCAGCTGGATAAGGATATGGACGAGGATTAGTCCACTATCAGATTCTCGCCTGTCATGTCCTTGGGCTGTTCCAATCCCATGATATGCAGGATAGAGGGAGCCACATCGGCCAGACGACCGTCCTTCACCGTAGCGCTATTATTGTTCGTTACATAGATGAAGGGCACGGGGTTCAGCGAGTGAGCGGTATTGGGGGTGCCGTCAGCATTGATAGCGTTGTCAGCATTACCGTGGTCGGCAATGATGATAGCCTCGTAGTCGTTAGCCTTGGCAGCCTCGATAACAGCCTCTACGCAGTGGTCAACAGCCCATACGGCCTTTGCGATGGCGTTGTAAACACCCGTATGACCTACCATATCACCGTTGGCGAAGTTGACCACGATGAAGTCGTACTTATTCTCGTTGATAGCAGCCACCAGTTTGTCTTTCACCTCGTAAGCACTCATCTCTGGCTTCAGGTCGTAGGTAGCCACCTTGGGAGAAGGAACGAGGATACGGTCCTCACCCTCGTAGGGAGCCTCGCGACCACCGTTGAAGAAAAACGTTACGTGAGCGTACTTCTCTGTCTCGGCAGTGTGCAACTGCTTCTTACCCTGCTGAGAGAGGTATTCGCCCAGCGTGTTCTCTACATTCTCCTTGGGGAAGAGAATGTTTACACCAGTGAATGAAGCGTCATACGGCGTCATGCAGTAGTACTGCAGGCCAGGAATAGTCTTCATACCCTGCTCAGGCATATCCTGCTGAGTGAGCACGATGGTGAGCTCTTTGGCACGGTCGTTACGGAAGTTGATGAAGATAACCACATCACCCTCCTCAATACAACCATTCACGCTGCTATTGTGGATAGGCTTGATAAACTCGTCAGTCACGCCGTCAGCATAGCTCTCTTCCACAGCCTTCACCATATCGGTGGCCTGCTTGCCGGTGCCATTAACGATGAGGTCATAGCCCTCCTTCACGCGCTCCCAACGCTTGTCGCGGTCCATAGCGTAGAAACGGCCAACGATAGAGGCGATGGCTGCGTCGTTGTCAGCGCAAACCTTTGTCACCTGCTCTATAAATCCCTTACCGCTCTTGGGGTCGGTATCACGACCATCCATGAAGCAATGCACAAAGGTCTGGTTCTTCAGACCATAGTGCTTGCCCACCTCGATGAGCTTGAACAAGTGGTCGAGGCTTGAGTGCACACCACCATCAGAGCACAGGCCCATGAGGTGCAACTTCTTGTTGTTCTCCTTGGCATAGGTATAAGCAGCCTTCACCTGAGGATTCTCTACGATAGAGCCGTCCTTGCAGGCGCGGTTAATCTTCACAAGATCCTGATATACAATACGGCCGGCACCGATATTCAGGTGACCGACTTCTGAGTTACCCATCTGTCCGTCGGGCAGACCGACATCCTCGCCGCTCGCCTGCAGCTGAGAGTGTGCCGAAACGGCTGTCAGATAATCCAAATAAGGAGTAGGCGTATTAAAAATCACGTCGCCCTTGCCTTGTTTACCGATTCCCCATCCATCGAGAATCATCAATAATGCTTTTTTTGCCATAATAATAACTACTAACTATTTATATATAAACTCTCAATTCTCAATTAGACCTTCAGGTCGCCTAAAGTATCATCAGACTGAGCATCGTCAAGTCGTCATTGGGCTCCGCGCCATCACGGTGACGGACGACCTCTGCATTCAGATGGTCGATGAGCGCCTTGCTGCTATGGAAGTGCTGACGGTTCAGAATGTCGAGCAGATGATCGTCGCCAAACTGCTGCTGCTGACGGTTCTCAGCCTCGTTCAAGCCATCGGAGTACACCAACAGCATCTGACCCTTAATTGTCTCCACATACTCGCCGACATATTCCAGCTCCGGCCATAGTCCGATGGGCGCATTCGACTCCACTTCCATGAAACGGTCGTTGCCATCGACACCCAAGACTGGCGGGTTATGGCCAGCATTACAATAATCGAGCCGTCCGGTCTTCAGGTTGACCAGTCCGATAAACATCGTCACAAACATGCCTTCCTCGTTGTCCTCCGTCAGTTCGTTGTTGATGCGCGTGGCAATGGTTGCCGGCGTGTGGCGCTGCTTGGCGATAGAACGGAAGAGGCGTATGGCCTGAGCCATGAAGAGGCTGGCTGGCACACCCTTGCCGCTTACGTCGCCCACACAGAAATAGAGCTGGTCGTCCAGCAACAGATAGTCGTAGAGGTCACCACCCACCTCACGGGCCGGCGTCATAGAGGCAAAGAGGTCGAGCCCCTCTCTGTTGGGGAACACGCTGGGCACCATCGTTGCCTGGATGTTACGGGCAATGCGCAGTTCACTCTCGATACGCTCCTTAGCCTTGGTGGTATCCTCCAACTGGTCGTAGGCCACCTTCAGCTGTCCGTGGGCTTCCTCCAGTTTGGCGTGGGCCGCCTTCAGACGGTGGGAAGCCTTGCGCTTGTTCAGAATATAGACGAACAGGAAGCCGACGACGAGTACTGAGGCAACCATGAACGCAATCATCTGAATGCGGGTCATCTCCTCACGCTGACGGGCTATCTGCGCTTCCTTCTGCTGGGTATCATAAATCGTTGCCAGTTCTGCAGCATCATCTTGCCTGGCCAGATAGATAGCACTGTCAAGGGCATTGCAAATCTGAGCACCGACAGCAATCACCGAATCCTTACGTCGGGCACCAAGATTGGCACGAAACTTAGGAAGATAATACTTCTGAATATTGTCAAGCGAAAGTGACATGCCGTAGCGGCTGATCTGACTGTCCAAACATTCCAGATTGTCAGCAGCCTCATTCCATCGTTTTGCCGCCATCAGGTAATCGATGGCTTCAATATAGCCGTCAGCTGTCTGCGCATAGTTCGTATTCAAAGCCGCCTGATAAGCCTTCGCCGCATCATTATCCCTTCCCATTTCCTGTAAGACTGTCGCGCGGTAAATGTTCAGGCGTGCACGCTGCTTATCGGCATAATCCTTATCGCTGGCAGGTTGTGCCTCATAGTAGGTAAGAATAGAATCGAAGCGCTCTGTCCACGAATAAGCACTTTCGAAAGAATGCTCATCCAAGTATACTTTCACTGTATTAATCATACCAACTATAGCACTCTTGTACAAAGAACCCGTCCGGTCTTTCTTCAGTAGTTGCAGATAGTTCTGATAGACCTCCTCAAACGTGCTGGCTGCCTGCTCCGGATTTCGCAACTTCAACTGGCAACTGCCAATAGTTGCCAAAAGATTAGAATATTCGCTCAGCGTGTCCAGATGGTACTCATCCATTCGTTTCTTTGCAGCCAAGGCAACGGTCAGCGTTCCTTCGTTGTCACCTTTCAACAGCAGTAAACTGGCCAGACGACTGGCCGACCGTGCATAGTAATCCAGCGACACCGCATCTGACGCTTCGTCATTGAGCGCATTTTTCCAGTGAATCTCTGCAATACGCTGCTGACCCTTGCGCGAATAGACATAACCCAGCCAGTAGTTCGCCTGAATATCAGAAAGAGAGCCTGCACGCTGAAAACTGTCTACCAACTGACGCAACACTTCATAATTGTGCGACTGATGGGCCGCCTCTATCAAACTGTCCGCATCGGTAATCTTTCTTGCACTACGTTCTCCCTGCCGGCTACAAGAGCCTGCCAACAGCAGAACGACAGCCAAGAGTGTTGCTGTCAATATCGTCGAATGAAATTTCACGCTGCGAAGTTACGAAAAAACGAGCGAAATGCAAAAAGAATTCATTCTTTTTTTATGCCGAGTGTAGTAACTTCGCCAATTTATTGGCAAAGGTACAACAATTCTGCCAATTATCACATATCATCACAGACATTTTTTCGTTCATACACCTATTCTATAATAAACCTATACATTCACGCTCTCAAAACTATGTTTT
>CACWFY010000058.1:0-1430 GCA_902760345.1 uncultured Bacteroidales bacterium
AAGTACAACTACGCTGGCTATCCAGCTAATCCTAACGGATCAGATTATAATGTAGCTGGTATCTGCTCTGCTGATGGTCGTCATCTCTGCATGATGCCACACCTGGAGCGCGCCGTATTCCCTTGGCAGAATGCCTGGTATCCCGCAGACCGCCGCAACGATGAGGTAACACCTTGGATTGAGGCATTTGTAAATGCACGTAAGTGGGTGGAAGCTCAGAAGTAATGAACATATACTGGGAATCATTTAAGACATTCTTTAAGATTGGCATATTCACCCTTGGTGGTGGATATGCCATGATACCTTTGATAGAGGAAGAGGTGGTCAATAGGAAGCAATGGGTGTCAAAGGACGAGATGCTCGACCTGATTGCCATTGCCCAGAGTTGTCCTGGTGTCTTCGCCATCAACATCGCCACCTTTATTGGCTATAAGCTAAAAAAGGAGCGTGGAGCCATTGCCACTATGCTGGGCACCGCCCTACCCTCGTTCCTCATCATCCTGCTGATCGCTTTCTTCTTCCACCAGTTTGAAGACAACCGCATCGTTGCCGCCATCTTCAAGGGCATCCGTCCTGCTGTTGTGGCACTGATAGCCGTTCCGACCTTCAACCTTGGTAAACGAGCTCAGCTAAACAAATGGACGATTTGGATTCCTATTGTGTCTGCTCTGCTGATATGGTTATTGGGCGTTTCACCTATTTGGATTATTATTGCTGCAGGAATAGGCGGCTATATTTATGGGAGGGTTGCCGTATGATATTCTTTTGGTTGTTCGTGACATTCTTCGAGATAGGCGTCTTTGGCTTTGGAGGAGGCTACGGCATGCTCTCGCTGATTCAGAACGAGACTGTAGAGCACTGGCATTGGCTGTCAAGCAGCGAGTTTACAGATATTGTGGCCATCTCGCAGATGACGCCTGGCCCCATCGGCATCAACTCTGCCACCTATTGCGGCTATACTGCCGTCAAGAATGCAGGCTTCTCCATGCCTATGGCCGTACTGGGTAGTGCCACTGCTACCTTTGCCCTTGTGTTACCCTCGCTGATTCTGATGATTCTCATCAGCAAGATGTTCATGAAGTACATGCATACTTATACCGTAACCAGTGTGTTCGCTGCGTTGCGACCCACTGTCGTAGGTCTGTTAGCTGCCGCCACCTTATTATTATGTACGCGCGAAAACTTCAGCACACCAACAGAAAACCTCTGGCAGTTCTGCATCAGCTGTTTCCTCTTTGCAGCTGCGTTCTATGGGGTTAAGGTCATCAAAATCAACCCCATCCACATGATTTTCTATTGCGCCATAGCCGGACTCGTACTATTTTATGAGTAGCCCCATTTTGCACTCGTCGCAATGGCGGGGCAGAGACATCAGGCACCATTAGCGAATAAACTTAACAAAACTGTCGCTGAGAATCGCGCGAAATCCA
>CACWFY010000058.1:1440-8736 GCA_902760345.1 uncultured Bacteroidales bacterium
ATATGAGGCGTTATGCGCAACATATTGATATACAAACCATTACAGCTTTAGACCCCTTTTTACGCCTCGGAATGTTGTTCGTTTCGTCTACAAACATCGTCTAAAGCACCTCTAAAACTATGGTTTTCGCACTACGAAAGTGCCGTTTTCACATCGTGAATACGTAACTTTGAGGTCATGAAAGTGGCACTTTGTGACCTTCGAAACGTAACTTCGTTACTCTCTATGTCCCACTTCGTGACTTAGCAACCGTAATCTTGCCGCAAATCCTCCTAGATTTCTTCAAAAACCAAGCACGATTTTCGGCACTTTTTCTTTACATCTTGGATTACTTCTGCTACAAGATTGTTTACTTGTGCTTCTGATAGTATTCAATGGCGCGATTGATATTTTCCTTCACGGCATCTGAGGTAAAGGTGGCGCCAGTGACGCCATCGACCTGTGGCAACGGCTTCTTTTTCTCAATCTTCATGCCTTCATACTTGGGCAGCATACCTTTCTTGACCTTGGCGACATACTTCGGACCGTCCATTGTCTTGAGGGGTACTACCTTGACGATCTTATTCTTCTTGATATACACCTCAACGGGCGTAGAACCGGCATAGCCTTCTACATCTTTTGCCAAGGTCGTAGTGTTAACCACATAAGTACCATCTTTCTCTTTGCGCATCACCTCCTGAGCATCAGCGGTGACGAATGCTGCCATGAGCAGCAGGGTTATTATTGTCTTCATCATAATCATTGTTTTCTTTCTTAGACGCTGCAAAGGTAAGAAAGTTAAATGAGAAAACCATCTTTTTTAGAAAAATTATGGAACTGACGGAGATTTTAAGGCACACGTAGCCTGTAGGCAGACTGATGACATTTCAAGCTATCATCAGTCATAAATATAGATTAAAGTATAGCCGATGAGACGATTATTAACTACTATGGTAATGGTGCTGGCGGCCATAGCAGCCTCAGCACAGAATAAAGTATACATCTCTACCTCGTTCCACGAACCCGCCACTGACGGACTGCGCTTCATCTACAGTCGCGACGGTTGGACGTGGCAACAGATTGACGGCTTGTGGCTACGGCCGGAAGTCGGCAAGCAGAAGGTGATGCGCGACCCCAGCATCATCCGTACGCCCGACGGCATGTTCCATCTGGTGTGGACTTCCAGTTGGCGAGGCGACAGAGGCTTCGGCTATGCCTGTTCGAAAGATCTGGTACACTGGAGCGAGCAGCGTTTCATCGAGGTGATGAGCGACACGTCGACGGTCAATGTCTGGGCCCCCGAACTCTTCTGGGACGACGTCAAGCAGCAAGCCATCATCGTCTGGGCATCGTGCATTCCAGGCAGATTCCCTGATGGGCAGGAGGAACACAAGAACAATCATCGGCTCTACTATACCACGACGAAAGACTTTAAGTCGTTTACGCCGACCAAGCTGATGATTGACCCAGGGTTCTCGTGTATAGACGCCACACTGGTCAAACGAGGCAAGCAGGACTATGTGATGGTATTGAAAGACAACACCCGACCAGAGCGCGACATCAAGGTGGCATACGCCAAGTCGCCCTACGGTCCTTGGAGCAAAGCCTCTGAGCCGTTTACAGGCAAGATGATGGAAGGTCCGACTACGGTGAAGGTAACAGATGGTTGGTTGATTTATTACGACCGCTACGAACTGAAGGACTTCGGTGCCCACTTTACCAAGGACTTTGTGACGTTTGAGGACGTCAGCAACAAGACCACAGTCCCCAACCTGCACAAGCACGGCACCATCTTCGAGGCCGACGAGGCCATTCTGCAAGGGCTGCTGAATGCCAAGAAGGTTCACTATACAGGCACAACGCTGAGCAATCCCAATCGGCACGACGGAGGACTGTCGCCCGTCGTTGGTGTGCACAACATCCAGATACTGCGCGCCAATCGCGAACAGCCGTCAGAGGCCAACGGCAATGGATGGACGTACAATCACCAACCCATGATGGCCTATTGGCAGAACAAGTTCTACGTACACTACCTCTGCGACCCTAAGGACGAGCACGTGCCCCCCTCGCACACCATGTATCAGACGTCTGAAGACGGTTATACGTGGAGCACCCCACAAGTGCTGTTCCCTGAATTGCAGGTGCCTGAAGGTTTCCAAAAGCCTAATCGCCCTGAAAAGGCTCACGACCTTATTGCCATTATGCACCAACGTGTCGGCTGGTATGTATCGAAGAGCGGACAACTCTTTGCTATCGGCAACTATGGCGTCGCCTTCGACAAGAAAGACGACCCCAACGACGGCAACGGCATAGGGCGCGTCATCCGCGAAGTAAGGAAAGACGGCACGTTAGGGCCGATCTATTTTCTTTATCTGAATGGGGCCTATAAGACCTATGGGACTAATAAGACCTATAAGCCCCATTGGCCCTATTACACCAAGGCCCCAAAGGATATCCGCACGGCCTGCGAAGAGATTCTTGCCAACCCCCGCTATCGCATGCAGTGGGTGGAAGAGGCTGACAGGCAAGACCCGTTGATTCCACTGCACAAAGAGTATAAGGCCTATTGCGACTATACGTTGCCTGACGGTCAGATTGCTGCTTTGTGGAAGCACGCGCTGACGTCGACATCGGCCGATGGCGGACAGACGTGGGCACAACCCGTAGAGCGCGCCAAAGGTTTTGTGAACAGCAATGCGAAGATTTGGGGACAGCGTCTCAGCGATGGCACCTACGCCACCGTCTACAACCCTTCGGAATACCGTTGGCCGTTGGCTATCTCGTTGTCGAAGGACGGCTATGAGTACACCACGCTGAATCTCGTGCAGGGCGAAGTGCCCCCCATGCGCTATGGCGGCAACTACAAAAGCTACGGTCCACAGTATGTGCGAGGCATCCAGGAGGGCAACGGCACGCCCAAGGACAGCGACCTCTGGGTGGCCTACTCGATGAACAAGGAAGACATGTGGGTGGCGCACATCCCTGTGCCTGTGCAGACAGAGGCACATAGCCACGCTGACGGCACGGAATTCAGTTTAGCCACCGTTCCCGCAGGTTCTCTTGCGGGTCTCACCACCTGGAATATCTATTCGCCCGTCTATGCTCCCGTCACGCTGAACGACGGGTGGCTGACGCTGACGGACAGCGACCCCTTCGACTATGCCCGCGTAGAACGGAAGATTCCTGCCACGAAGGAGTTGAAGGTAAGCTTTGACCTCAAGGCCCATCAGAACAACACAGGAGTCCTGCAGATAGAATTCCTCGACGCCCAGGGAACAGCCTGTTCGCGTATTGAACTCACAGACGAGGGTATCATGCGTTGCAAGGGTGGCGCCCGCTATGGCGGCTTGGGAAAATACAAGCCCAACACCATCTATCACATCGAGGCTATCCTAAGCGTTTCGAAGCGGATGATAGAGGTCTTTATCGATGGCAAAAAGGCTGGTCAGCGTATGTTCTTCGCCCCTGTGGAGAGCATCGAGCGCGTGATGTTCCGTACTGGCGCTGAGCGCCGCTTCCCTGATATTGACACCCCTGCCGACTGGGACGGCACGCTTGAGAATGCAGGAGCGCGCGAAACGGAGGCTGCGTTTGCCATTGCCAACGTCGTCACCGCTCCCGAAGGAGAACGTTCGGGCACTGCGGCATTTTTGAAGTACGACGACTACAAGCACTACGTCGACTACTTCAACACGATGGAGGACGAGAATATCGTGCAGGCCATTCCCAACAGCAAGGCGTGGGAGTGGATGACACAGAACGTGCCTCTCTTCGACTGTCCCAACAAGGATTTCGAAGAACTCTTCTATTTCCGTTGGTGGACGCTCCGCAAACACATCAAGCAGACGCCCGTGGGCTTTGCTATGACGGAGTTTCTGGTGAACAGAAGCTATGCCGACCAGTGGAACCTCATCGCCTCTGGTGTGGGCCATCACATCCATGAGAGCCGTTGGTTGCGCGACACTACCTACCTCGACCAGATTATGAATACGTGGTATCATGGCAACGAGGGACAGCCCATGAAGAAAAGCATTAACTTCTCTTCGTGGATAGCCCATTCGTTGTGGGGCCGCTATCTCGTTGACGGTCGCAAAGACTGGATTGTCTCTATGCTCCCTTCGCTGGAGTGGGAATACAACCATTGGGAGACGACCCATACGCGCGAAGGCGGCCTCTACTGGCAGGCCGACGTGCAGGACGCGATGGAGGAAACCATCAGTGGCGGACGCAAGAAAAAATACCTACGCCCCTCGATCAATGCCTACATGTATGGCAATGCAATGGCCATTGGGAACATCGCCAAACTCGCTGGCGACAATCAAAAGGCTGCTACTTATTTCCAGAAAGCTGAAGACCTCAGGGGAAAAGCCCACGCCAAGCTCTGGAACGAAAAACATGCGTTCTTCGAGACTCACCGTATCGACTCCTCTGCCAACGTCCGCGAGGCTATCGGCTTCATGCCTTGGTACACCCACATGGCGAAGGACGACCCACGCTATGCTGGCGCCTGGCTACAGGCTGGCGCCCCACAGGGATTCTCTGCCCCTTACGGACAGACCACTGCCGAGCGCCGTCACCCGCTGTTCCGTACGCATGGCGTAGGCAAATGTGAGTGGGATGGTGCCGTGTGGCCCTTTGCCACCTCGCAGACGCTGACAGCTATGGCCAACTACATCAATGATTACAGTAACCCCGTCATTGGCGATTCCCTGTATTTCGCAGAATTGGAGAAATACATGCAGAGCCAGCACATGCGTGGCAAACCCTACATCGGCGAATATCTCGACGAGACGACAGGCTATTGGCTGAAGGGCGACCAGGAGCGTAGCCGCTACTACAACCACTCGACGTGGAACGACCTCATCATCACAGGGCTCTGTGGCTTGCGTCCTCATGCTGAGAACGCTATTGAAGTCAATCCGCTGTTGCCAAAGAACACGTGGGACTACTTCTGTCTCGACAACGTGCTGTATCACGGTCATAACCTTACCATCGTCTGGGACAAGGACGGCTCTCGCTACCATGCTGGCAGAGGCCTCCGTGTTTACGTCGACGGACAGTTGAAGGGACAGCGCTCCGACTTAGGCAAACTCGTCATCACAAATGCCCTATGAAGAAAGGTTGCCTGACCATATTGACCTTACTCGTGTCACTGGTCTCACTGGCCGATGACTTTGGTCGAGCACAGTGGATAGGCCACATGACGCGCCGACAGGCTGTTGACAGTTTGTCAGACCGCAGCATATACCTGCAGCGTACCCTCAAGGTGAAAGGTAAGGTCAGTAAGGCTACGGTCTACGTGGTTGGTTTGGGATTCTACGAATTATCCATCAATGGTCAGAAAGTAGGCGACGCCATGTTTGCCCCTTTGTGGAGCGACTACGACAAGAGCGTTTTTTACAATGAGTATGACGTGAGTACTTACTTCGTGGGAACAGACGGGAAAACCGTCCGTCACAACAGCATTAGGGTGCTGTTGGGCAATGGCTTCTACCAGGAAAAGGGCAAGCGTTATGCAAAGCTGAAGATATCGTTTGGTCCTCCTACCCTGCTCTTCCGTCTGCATATCGAATACGCCAATGGAACGACGGAGGAGGTGGTCAGCGACAAAAAGTGGCAATGGGCAGAGAGCCCTATCACGTTCAACAGCATCTATGGCGGCGAGGACTATGATGCGCGATTAGAAGGAAGAGAGACGTGGAAAGCGGTGGTCGTGCAGGAAGCGCCCAAGGGTGTACTGCGCAAACAGATAGCAGAGCCTGTGAAAATCATGGAGCGCTATCCTGTAAAGCAGACGCTGAAGCAACAAGGCGACAGCCTGCTCGTATTGGACATGGGCCAAAACCTTGCCGGTTTTCCTGAGATTACTGTTGAGGGCAAGGCTGGCCAGCGCATCAAGCTGACGCCAGGCGAGACGCTGACCAAAGAGGGGTTGGTCAATCAAAAGCAGACGGGGCGCCCACACTACTATACCTATATATTAAGAGGTGAGAGAGTGAGAAAGGGAGGAGGTGAGGAGGTGTGGCACCCACGTTTCTCGTATTATGGCTACAGGTATCTGCAGGTGGAGGGCGACATCAATGCCGTGAAGAAGGTGGAGTCGTGCTTCGTCTACAACAGCGCCAAGAAGACGGGCGATTTCGAATGCGCTAATCCGCTCTTCAACGATGCCTACCGCTTGATTGATCGTGCCATCCGCAGCAACTGGCAGGCCGTATGGACCGATTGTCCCCATCGTGAGAAGCTGGGGTGGTTGGAACAAGACTGGCTGAACGGCGAAGGGCTCTTGGCCAACTACGACTGTCGGACAATGCTGGAGCAGACCATGCAGAACATCGTGGATGCACAGCATACAGACGGTTCTGTGCCTGAGATAGCACCTGAATACATCGTCTTTAAGGGTTCGTGGGCAGGTCCATTCCTCGAATCACCTGAATGGGGTGGCGCCATCATTTCCCTGCCGTTCCTCTATCGCGCTTTCTATGGTGACGACAAACTCGTCACCCGCTATTGGACGCAGATGAAACACTACGTCGACTACCTCGCCACACAAGACTCCTGCTATATCTTGAAACAAGGCCTGGGCGACTGGTACGACTACGGACCTGGACGTGCAGGCTTTGCGCAGAACACCCCTATGCCGCTGGTGTCGACCGCCCACTACTACTGGTGGAACAAGCTGATGGGTGAGCCACGTGCCGACAGCATCAAGGCCGCATTCATCCGCGAATTCTACAACTCCGAAACACATCGTTATGCCACAGGCAGCCAGTGCGCACAGGCCATTGCATTGGAGATGGACCTCATACCTGTTGGTGACCGCGAGGCTGTGCTGCAACAGCTCATCAACGAAATCCACGCACATGGTGACCGTCTGACCACTGGTGACGTCGGTAACCGCTACCTCTTTGGTGCCCTCATCCATAACGGCCAGCAAGAGTTGCTTTACAAGATGCTCAACCACTACGACGTGCCCGGCTACGGCTATCAGATCAAGCTGGGGCATACCACGCTGACAGAGCAATGGAACCCTGAGCATGGCGCCTCGATGAACCACTTTATGATGGGACACCTGAACAACCTGCTCATCCCCTACTTCCTGGGCATCTGGCGCGAGGGCGACAACATCACCATCGCTCCCCATCCTGTGGGCGACCTCACCTGGTGCCGCGGACAGATGGAAGACGTCAAGGCCGACTGGAAAATAGCGCATAAGACATTCGTGCTGAACATCGACATCCCCATCGGCCGGAAGGCCACCATCCGACTGCCCTATAGCAGACGGGAAACCGTCGTCGGCGAAGGACAGCACACCCT
>CACWFY010000059.1 GCA_902760345.1 uncultured Bacteroidales bacterium
TGGATCAACGGCACTAAGGTCGATGGTGTCATTCAGTCGGCAGCCTTCGACTTCATCACGAAGTGGAACATCAACGACGCCTTTAAGAGCGAAGGCAACTGGAGCAAGCTCAACAATGCCGCTCTGGCCAACGACGCGAGCTATGCACGTTATGCCGTCACCTTCGTCGACAATCACGACACTGGGCGCCCCTCCAGCAGTCCGCTCTATGCCAATGTCGAGGCCGCCAACGCCTAC
The DNA here is from genome assembly GCA_902760345.1 of uncultured Bacteroidales bacterium. GTDB lineage: Bacteria > Bacteroidota > Bacteroidia > Bacteroidales > Bacteroidaceae > Prevotella. Next base: position 238 of record CACWFY010000059.1, read on the forward strand.
ATTCTCACCATGCCCGGCACCCCCTGCGTATGGCTGAAGCACTGGCAGACCTACAAGACCACCATCAAGCGACTCATTGCCACACGCCGTGCCATAGGACTCCACAACCAGAGCGCCATCATCACCCAGCAGGCCAAAAGCAATGGATACATACTCATAACACAGGGCCTAAAGGGTAATGCCGTACTGCTGTTGGGGTCACTCACGGAGTCTGATCTGCCGACAGGCAGTTACAAGCTTGCCGTCAAGGGCACTTGCTTCCAGCTCTACGTCACCACAGACGTCGACCTCTCTGAGGTAGAGGCAATCAAGGATGTCACGTTCGACGCTCCCGACTGCTGCGTAGTCAACGACGGCGAGGTCTGCGCCTTCTTCGAGGCTCCCACGTCGTGGACCACCGTCAAGGCGTATGCATGGAATGGTTCTGCCGAGTTTTGCGGCAGCTGGCCGGGCATTGCCTGCTCCAAGGTGGGCACCAACAACGGTCACAACGTGTGGAAATGGACCTATAACGGTACGTGGACCTTCGAGCCCGCCCACATCATCTTCAACGATGGAAAGCAAAACAATGCCAGCCAAACTTCCGACCTCGACTTCCGGAATGGTGGCTATTACGACGAGTCGGGAGCCCTGCAGGGCGTCGTCACCGACATTGCCAGTGACATCCGTACCGACCAGCGTCCCTACCCTGCCCGCATCTATACGCTCGACGGCCGTCAAGTAAGCAACACCCCCAACCAACTGCCTCGCGGCATCTACATTGTCGGTGGCAGGAAAGTAATCAAATAAGCGAGCTCGTTCCCGCTCAGAAGTTATCAGAAGGTATAGCCCAGTGTCAGCAGCAGCTGATGGCGCTTGTTGCTCACGTCGCAATAGGTGGCCTTGTTGATGTAATCGGGACGGCCCTGGTCGTCGTTGCAACTCATAAACGGCGAGAAACTGCCGTTGGTGACGCTGTACTGATAGGCTGCCGAGATGTTGAACTTGTCGATGGTATAGCCGAAGCCGCAGGTGATGCGGTGGGTTTCGTCCCAGTTGACAAAGTCGGTGGCGGAGCTGACATAGGAACCGAAGGAATCTAATGCGCCGTCCTTGAAGGCTTTGCTCTTGTACATCGGCGACACGTAGTTATAGCCCAGACGGATGGCCATAGCGGCGTCGGGTTTGTACTCCAGACCAAGCTTCAGGGTGGACACGCCCTTCAGCATGTCCTGCGTGTGGTCGTTCATCTTGCGGTCGCTTTCGCTCCTGGTGTGATAGCTGTCGGTCCATGCGTCGTAGCGCTCGTCGGTAATCTCGCGGCTGTCCGTAGCGCTATAGTCGGAATACTCATAGGTGGCGCCAAGTGCGAGCTGACTGCCGAAGGTATGACCTAAGGACAGACCGAACTTCCAGGGAGTATAGAGTTTGAACTTATAGTTGGAGCGGAAATTGCCATCGTAGATGTTGCGGGAGCTGATGGTGTAGTCGCCGTCGGTAATCGTCGTGTAGTTGGAAGTACGAAGCTCGTAGAACGTCGGCGAGTGGACATACAGTCCGACACGGAAGGGCGACGTCTCAACAGGACGGACGATGATGCCGGCCTTGAAGTCGAAGCCTGTGCCCGTGATTGAGCGGTCGTCGGAAACGGTAATGCCGTAATAGCCGTTGTTGACGGGATAGTCCTCGGAATACTCGCTATAGTGGTTGTAGTGCACATCGTGGACGCCGACGGTCAGACCCAGATAGACGCGATTATTGATGTTGCCACTGATGTTGAAGTCGTACTCGCCGATATAGCCCGTATGCGAGCGGTCGAAGCGATACTTGTCGGCATCATAGTAGCTCCAATCCTTCTTCTCGCTATCGTAGTCCAAGCCACCCTCGGTAAGCATCGCGTCGAGCTGGTTGCAGGTGATATAAGGCTTGTCCATGTCGGGTAGTATGCGGTTCTGAGCATCCTTGTACTCCTCGTAGAGAAGGCCGTCGGCAGCCTTGTTCCAGGTCAGCTTGCTGAGCGACGCATGGTCCAGGCTGTTGCTGGCCGAGAGTATCTGGTCGAAGTTGCGGCTCTTGTGGAAGTTGAAGCCGAGGTTGACGTATGACGTCTTGTCGACGCGCTGCGAGAAGACGATACCAATCTGGTCGAACGACGCATTGGTCTTGGTGCCTCCCACGGCATTGTTGACGCCCTGCTGGCTGTTCAGTCCGAACGACACGCTGACGCCCGACTTGCGGAAGAGGCCGATGCCGGCAGGGTTGGTGCTGATGGTAGAGATGTCGGCACCCAGCGCCTCGAGGGCTCCACCCATACCTACATAGCGTGCCGTACCGTTCAGATCCTCGGTGGCTATCTTCACATTCTCGTAGGTCTCCTGTGCTGCCAGCGGCATTGCAGCCAGCATTGTGACAGCTATTGCATATACTTTTTTCATCATGGTTTTACGATTTAATAGATGATTGCAATTTTCTTCTTTTGTTATCACACGTTACCGGCCAAAGCGACCACCGCCACCACCGCTGGGACGGCTGCCACCACTGCTGTGCGAACCACCACCGCTAAAGCCGCCGCTATTGCGTGAACCGCTGAAGCTGGCACTACGCGAGCTGTTGGAGAACGAGCTGTTGTTGGACGTGCTGCTGCGGAACGAACCGTTGTTCGACGAACTGTTGCGGAACGACGTGGTACGGTTTGCTGCATACGGGCTCTTCGGACGGTTATGACCGGCATAGTGACGCGTGTAGCTGTGGCCCCTGCCTACGTAATAGTAGCGCGGCGTATACCAGCCGTAGTATCCCCACGGACGGTAGTAGCTGTACCAGCCATAGCGCCACGGCGAGTAGTAGCCGTAGTAGCCGCCATAGTACCAGGGATCGTACCACGGGTCGTACCACGTAGAATAGTAGCTGGTGTAGTACCACGGCGACGACCAGCGTCCGTCACGATAACCCTCCCAGTAGGCGGCATCTGTCGACACATAGTTGTCGAAGCGTGCCAGCTCTCGCGTGTACTTATAGTCATTGCCTGCGTCCGTATAGGTGGAGTCAGGATAGACGCCACGAACGGCCGAGAAGTCAATGATATCGTTGCCTGCCGAGTCGATGGGTACGGCCGACGACCACGTCCTGCGGTTATAGTCGTCTATGCTACGTTTGCTACCCGAATAGTAGGTATTCTTGGGCATGCCGTAACTCTCTGCCTCCTTGGCCAGATTCTCCTTCGTCGGAACGAAGTACATGTCGTCGTCCTGAGCCATCATCGGGAGGACCAGGAACGTGACTGCGGTCAGTAATATCCACTTTTTCATAAGCATTTTATCTGTTTTATATTTGTTCACGTTGCAAAAATACTACAATTTTTCATGCAAAAGTAGGGAAAAACCCTAAGACAGCGTAGGTTTTTCCCTATTTTTTGTAATTTTGCACAGAAATTTAACACTAAACGATGAAATACTACGAGCTGTTTTTCACCATCGCACCCTGTACGCAGGATGCACGCGACGTACTCTCGGCACTGGCCGGCGAGGCTGGTTGCGAGACGTTTGAAGACACCGAGACGGGTCTGAAGGCTTACGTCCAGCAGTCGCTGTTCGACCGCGACGCAATGGACTGCGTCCTCGAAGCCTTTCCCTTCGAGGGTGTCAGCATCACCTATACCGTCGAGGAAGCTGAAGACCGCGACTGGAACGAACAATGGGAACAGGAGGGTTTCGAGCCGATTATCGTTGCCAACCGCCTCGTCATTCACGACGGACGCCATTTGCCCTCGGCAACCTACCCTATAGCAATAGAAATCGACGCCCATCTGGCCTTTGGCACTGGTACCCACGAGACTACGCGCATGATTTGCGCCACGCTGCTCGATATGCATCTGCAGGGCGCCGACGTGCTCGACTGTGGCTGCGGAACGGGCATCCTGGGCATCTGTGCGCTGAAGTTGGGCGCACGCCACTGTGTGGGCTACGACATCGACGAGTGGAGTGCCGACAATACGCGCCACAATGCCGTCATCAACCATGTAGACCAGCAGATGGACGCGCTGTGTGGCGACGCTACCCTACTCGACGGCATCAGTCAGCGCTTCCAGGTGGTGATGGCCAACATCAACCGCAACATACTGCTCAACGATATGGAGCGCTTCCGCAGCGTGATGGCCGACGGCGCTACGCTGATACTCAGCGGCTTTTACGAAAACGACTGTGCCCTGCTCATTGGCAAGGCACAGACGTTAGGACTGTCGCACTGTCAGACACGCGTCGACGGCGACTGGGCTTGTATGGTGTTGCGTGCTACTACCTGATGCGGTCGGCGGCACGCACCAACTTCTCGTCGGCAATGATAGCCTTGCGGGCCATCAGCGTCAGTATGGCGGCAACCATCGGCAGCACGGTCTCCCACGACAGATGGAAGGCGGCATCAGGGGCTGTCTGCTTGCTGTAGACGATGAGGGCGACATACCATGCAATATATACAAACAGGCTGACCAGACACAAAGCGGCCTGACGCATGCGCTGCTTATATATAAATATGGTGAGCAGGTCTATCGACGACGCCAACAGCAGGATGATGAACATTGCCCACGAGTAGAAACGCGTAGACAGCGTCACCACACCGAGGATGACGGCCAACAAGAGAAAAACGGTTTGTTTACGCTGCCACATGGTTTATGACAGAATATCGTCACTTTCCTGCTGCTCGCGGGCAGGGTCGCGCCAGTACACCTTATCCTCTACGAACTCCTGCGTAGCCAGCAGAGTGGGCTTCGGCAGCTTCTCGTAGTAGCGTGAGATTTCTATCTGCTCACGGTTCTCAAACACTTCCTCCAGTGAGTCGTTATATGAGGCAAACTCAGCGAGCTTCTTGCTCAGGTCTTCCTTAATCTGTACGCTGATCTGATTGGCACGCTTCGAGATGATAGCTACGCTCTCGTAGATGTTTCCTGTTTCCTCACAGAGGTCCATAATGTTGCGGGTGACGGTATTCACCGGTGCCTTTGATTTCTTGTAATCCATATTCAATATTTAGTCATTTGTTATTTTCTTGCATTTCTCGATATAGTCCAACGCCGTGTCGCACATCTTCGACTCCGGAAACTCGTTGAGGAAAGCATAGCACTCGTCCTCAGCTTCGCGGTAGCGCTCCACCTTACGCTCCTCCGAACTGTTCTTCGCCAGATAGTACTTGCTCTTCATGATGAGCACGGAGAAATCTTCGCGCAGCGTGGTGTAGGGATAGGCCCTCAGCGCGTTCTGTGCGGTGATGATGCACGCCTCGTAGTTCGACTCGGTATTGGCGTTGATGTTACCGAAATAGCCGCCCAGATTGTAGTACAGCTTGGCCGACAGCAGCTCTTTGCGCACGAGGTTGTCCTGCAGTTGGAACAGTTTCGCCTGGGCATCGTCGCGATATTTCGAATCGGGGAAGTAGTCCAAGAAGTTCTGATAGGCGCTGATGGCTCCCACCGTAGGCGTCTGGTCGAGGCGCGGCTCGGGTGTGCTCTCATACAGCGACTGACCGATATAGTAGGCAGACTGCTCGGCAAACATTCCGCGCGGGTAGCTCTGGAAATACTTCTTGAACGTGGCGCTGGCCGACTCGTAGTCACGGTTGTTATACTCAGCCATTGCCAACAGGTAAAGGCTTTCCTGAGCAGACGAGCGGCCCTTCTGCACCATCACCACATCCTGAAGCAGCGATGATGCCTGCTGGAACTTGCCTAAGGCAAAATACTGCTTGGCACACTCGTATTTATACGACGTATCGGCATACTTGTAAATACGGTTATATTCGTTGCCACATCCAGAAAACAGCGCAAGCGCAATACCTATTATGAGGAGGTTCTTCTTCATTCTGTTCAAATTTGACGTGCAAAATTACGCATTTTCAGCGAGATACACAAAGTTTTTTGATAAAAATTAGGATTCCCCACCTTCTTATTATGAAATATTTAAGTTTTGTGTGGCAAGTAGGCATAAAAAGACAAAACGGGGAGCATTCAGGGCTCTCCGTTTCTTTTTGGGGTTGTCGTTAAAAAGATCAACCCTCACCACCGCCGCTCTCCTCAGCGTTGTTGAACTCCTTGTAGCGCTGCAGGCGGGCACCGCTCAGGAACTTCTTCTCGTACTTGCCCGAGGCCTGCTTGGTCTTTTCGGGCTGGTAGATCAGATGCAGTCCCTTGATGTGCTTCTGCACCTCGAACTTGTCCTCCGTCTCGGCACCGCGGCTCGACAGGCCGGCCTTGAAGCAGCCGATGCCGTCCAGACGGGCACGCTGGCTCTCCTTCACGATGTCGGCGATGACATCCTTCAGTGCCTCCAGCACAGCCTTCACGTCGGAAATCGTGCACGAACACTTCTTCTCAATGCGCTCGGCAATCACGTCGGTCGACACCGTCTGGCCGATCACTGCCTTCGCATACCACTTGCCGCTCTTGCGAGGGTTCGAACTGTGGTCTTGAACCAATCTGTAATTAATCATGGTCTTGTCCTCCTAATTTTTTAATGAATACTAAGGTTAATTTAACTCACACTGTCGGCCTTTTGAAAGCTACGTTTTCACTCATCGAATCCTACGTTTTCGGGCCCTGAAAACTATGTTTTCGCCTCCTGAATCCTATGCTTTCGCCAGCCATTGCCATTACTCTTAATGACACTACAAAGATACAAAATAATTTCCAAATATGCAAATATTTTCGCTGTTTTTTTAAAGCATTTCTTTAATTTTTTTGCCCATAAAGACGCTGCTTCGTTTAATGCGGAAAGTAGGAAATGCGGAAAGCGGACATTAAGCATTTTCAGACAATGCGGAAGAGAGACATTCATAGTATAAGTTTTTTTAATTTATTATTATTAATACCATATTATATCATATTTATATCTCCCTGAGAATACCTTAATGTCCGCTTTCCTACTTTCCTACTTTTCTACTTTTTTGTGCAATTTATTTGTTATGTCACTTATTTTTCGTATCTTTGCGGATATATTAGTGAACCTGACAATTTGATATATGTTACTACACCAATATCCATAAAATTAAGGAAGAGCAGTTTCAGGAAGGTTTCCTTCGTGAACTGTTCGTAAAGGTATTGGGCTATACCATCAATCCCTCGCCTAACTACAATCTGACCACAGAGCTGAAGAATGAAGTAGGGTCGAAGAAGGCCGATGGAGCCATCTTACTCGATGAGAAGGTGATTGGTGTGATAGAATTGAAAGACCATAAGACACCCGACCTGACCAGTATCGAGGGACAGGCTTTTGGCTATAAAAATAAGCATAAAGAAACACGACTGGTTATCATCTCCAATTTCGAGAAGCTACGTCTCTATATCGACAATGCCGTAGAATTCCGCGAGTGGGACATCTTCCACATGACGCTTGAAGAATTCCGCGAACTCTACCTCTGCCTGGCTTGGCAGCAGGTGGAACATGGCATAGCTTTGCAGATGAAGCAGGAGTCGGTGTCGAGTGAAGACCAGATTACCAAAGCGCTATACAAAGACTATTCGCAGTTCAAGCGAGTGCTCTTTGCCGATATTCTTAAACAGAATCCAACCCCAGACGGAAAGGATGAAAAGGAGTGGCAACTGCTGTTGTTCAAAAAGACCCAGAAACTTTTAGATCGCCTGTTGTTCATCTTCTTTGCCGAAGATTGCGGACTGTTGCCTCCCAATATGATTATGCAAATTGTCGAAGAATGGGAACAACTTAAAGACCTTGACATGGATGTGTCTCTCTATGAGCGCATCAAGAAACATTTTGGTTATCTTGATACGGGTTATCAAGGTAAGAAGTATGAGATATTTGCCTACAATGGCGGTCTGTTCAAGAATGATGAGGTGCTCGACAACCTGAAGATAAGTGACGACATTCTTGCTGAACATACGCGCAGGCTCTCTGCCTATGATTTCGAGAGCGATGTAGACGTAAACATCCTGGGCCATATCTTCGAGAACTCTTTGTCGGAAATCGAGGAAGTAACTCAGCAGATAAACAATGGCGAGGCACCTCAAACCTCGAAGCGCAAGCAAGATGGTGTATTCTACACGCCACAGTATATCACGAAATACATCGTAGAGAATACCGTGGGCCGTCTTTGTGCCGAGAAGAAAAAGAAGTTGAACATCGTAGAAGATGAATATCTCTCAGATCAGCGTCGCCAACTGAAGACCAAGCAACGCCTCTTGGATCAACTGAAGGAGTACCGCGACTGGTTGTTGCAACTCACCATTCTCGACCCAGCTTGTGGCAGTGGTGCTTTCCTCAATGCCGCTCTTCAGTTCCTGATGGGCGAGCATAAGCAGATAGACGAGTTAGAAAAGAAGGTCTTGGGCTATAGCCTTGAGTTTCAGGACGTGGAGAACTATATCCTTGAGAACAATCTCTTTGGTGTCGACATCAATGAGGAAAGCGTCGAGATAGCCCAGTTGGCACTTTGGCTGCGTACTGCCAAACCCCACCGTAAACTCAATTCGCTGAACGAAAACATCAAATGTGGTAACTCGCTGATTAGCGATCCTGCCATTGCCGGCGACAAGGCTTTCAACTGGCAAGAGCAGTTCCCAAAGGTCTTTGAAAATGGAGGATTCGATGTAGTGATAGGTAATCCGCCGTATGTGAATATGGTAAATATTCTTGATGAGCGCCAACGAAAATATTATCAGCGAACTTATAAGACAGTAAAGAACAAATCCGATTTATATTCTATTTTTACAGAAAAATCATCTGAATTATTAAAATCAAATGGTTTATTAGGCTTCATCTTCTCAAATAGTTGGATGGGAACCGATAGCTTCTCTGCTTTCAGATCATTTCTGGCAAATGATGTTAAAGTAACAAAATTAGTAAAGCTTCCTACTGATGTTTTTGCGGAAGCTACAGTAACGACAATATTATGCTTCTACACAAATAAAAAGCCATCAATTAATGATGTTATTGAGTTAGAAGAGTATACAAATAATGAGTTTGTTTCAAAAGGCTTTGGGTTACCATATAAGCAGATTATGGAAAGTCCAAATACATCATTTTCTTTTGAGAGAGTTATTGTATTAGATAAAGTCGATACAATTAAATTAGGTAAAATAGCTTCATTCTCACTTGGAATTAAAACAAGTGATGACAAACGTTTTGTTTTTGAGAAAAAGAAGGATGATGATTGTTTCTTGTTTTTACGTGGCAGAAACATAAAGCGTTGGAATAATCCACAAAATGACGAATGGCTGTGGTATAAACCAGAATTAATAAGTGAAAAACCTGGAGGTAGGCCACGAATATTTGAAAACTTTGTTGTTGATAAGAAAATTGTCATACAGGATATGGCTACAGAAATAAATGCAACGATTGATACAAACAAATATTTGTGCAACGACAAAGTTAATATTATATTTGAAACAGATAGAAACTATCAAATGGAATATCTCGTTGCTTTATTGAATTCTGCGCTGGTAAATATTTGGTTTAAGAAAATATATACATCGGGGTTAGAAATAAAGATAAATCAATTACGAACAATCCCTGTGCCAACAATATCACTTTCTGAGCAGCAACCCTTTGTCTCTCAAGCCAACACAATGCTCTCACTTAATTCTCAGTTACAAGAGAAGCGTAGCCGTTTCCTCCGCCGTCTGAACGAAAATTTGGAAGGTTTGAAGATAACGACAGCCCTGCAGCAGTTCGACCAGCTGGACTTCAAAGGTCTTATGGCAGAATTAAAGAAACAGAAGATCCACATTCCTGTCAAAGAACAGGACGAATGGGAAGACTTCTTCAATGAGCGCTTGGCTGAATGTCAGGAACTCTCAGCGAAGATAAAAGCTACAGACGAAGAAATAAACAATCTCGTCTTCGACCTCTACGGACTGACGGAGGAAGAGCGCAAAATAGTGATGAATGCATAAAAACATAAACAACGAATATGGACGAACAACAGAATATAATTATTTATCGGACGGCTGACGGCAAGGCATCAGTTGCGCTGTATGCCAAGGACGGCAAGATATGGCTGAACCAGCAGCAGATGGCAGAACTTTTTGCCACCTCGAAGCAAACTATCAGCTATCACATAATTAACATTCTGAAAGACAGAGAGTTAAATGAAATTTCAGTTGTCAAAGAATACTTGACTACTGCCGCCGATGGCAAAAACTATAACGTGGTTTTCTACTCCTTAGAGATGATTATTGCTGTGGGATATCGAGTCAGGGGATTGCGTGGAACACAGTTCAGGCAGTGGGCTACCGAGCATCTGACAGAATATCTTGTGAAGGGTTTCACGATGGACGACGAAAGGCTGAAGAATCCTGATGGGCGGCCCGACTACTTTGATGAGCTGTTGGCTCGCATCCGCGATATTCGTGCATCAGAGAAGCGTTTCTACCAGAAAGTACGCGACCTGTTTGCCCTGAGCAGTGATTACGATAAGACGGACAAGGCCACGCAGATGTTCTTTGCCGAGACGCAGAACAAACTTCTATTTGCAGTCACCCATCAAACAGCAGCCGAACTGATAGTTGCCCGTGCGGATGCCGACAAGCCCAACATGGGGCTGACCACATGGAAAGGCAGCATCATTCGTAAGGGTGATGTCATCATTGCTAAGAACTATCTCCAAAGCGATGAGATAGATTCTCTGAACCGCCTCGTAGACATCTTCATTACCAGTGCGGAAGAACGTGTAAAGGGGCGTAGAGACCTGACGCTCGATTATTGGCGCAAGAACGTAGACAGCCTGCTTACTTTCCAAGAGAAGGATATTCTGCAAGGCAAAGGTTCCATATCCAATTCAGAAGCAGAGAACATCGTTCGCAGCATATACGACACCTACAATACCAAACGCAAACAACTTGATGCCCAGATGGCCGATGCCGAGGACATCAAGATGCTGGAAGCCTTGGAGAAAAGCATTATTGAGAAACAGAAAGGAAACGAATAAATACACACCGGAACCTATTGTGTAATGAAACAATTTAGTCTCCAAGGTCCAGATATACACCCTGCGCACCCATGCCTTCCTGATGATCTCCGACCCAGAAGATCAGCCGGTGTCTGACACTTATGCTAATGAAGTCGGTTGGTAACAAGAACGAAAATCGCTCCTTGGCCGTCAATACAGCCTTGGAGCGAAATTTTTCATTTTTAAACGGTTGGGCCCGAAGGCCCACCGTTTACCCCTCTTCCTCTTCACCGCTTGGTCGATGCAGGATGATCTTCTTCTTGCCGTCGACGGTGATGGTCTCTACCTCGCCCATGTACTCCAGCTCGCACTGGCTGAGCAGCGCCTTCGACGTCAGG
>CACWFY010000060.1 GCA_902760345.1 uncultured Bacteroidales bacterium
ATGTCTTTGCTCCTTGAATCAAGAGCCAATAATGAGCTCCCTAAAAAACTGTATACTGTATACTGTATCCGAAAAAAATAATCTCTTAAAACCTTAGGGGTGACACGGGACAGTTTCATAAATTAGCGTAAAATACCATAGTTTTTGGGAAAATATTTTCGTATGTCAGAAAAATTTAGTAACTTTGTGCGCTTAAAAGAATGAAGAAAACGCGTCAGCGGGCCTGAAAAGTGCCTTAAACGCGAAATCATGAAAAAGTATAAAGGTAAAAGGGTAAAAAAGTAAAAAGAAAAAGGTAAACTAAATAAGTGATTAATGGATCAGACATTTGACAACGACAGAATTGTAAAAATCAACATCGAGGAGGAAATGAAATCCTCGTACATCGACTACTCCATGTCGGTGATTGTAGCCCGTGCACTGCCTGATGTGCGTGACGGCTTTAAGCCTGTACACCGCCGTATTCTCTACGGTATGATGGGCATTAACAACGTCTCTACGCAGCCGTATAAGAAGTGTGCGCGCGTAGTTGGTGAGGTGCTGGGTAAGTATCACCCCCACGGTGACAGCTCGGTATATGGTGCACTGGTGCGTATGGCCCAGGAATGGAACATGCGCTACACCTTGGTAGACGGACAGGGTAACTTCGGCTCGGTTGACGGCGACTCTCCAGCCGCTATGCGTTATACGGAGTGCCGCCTGTCGAAGATGGGTGAGCACATCATGGACGACCTGGAGAAGGAGACCGTTGACATGGTGAACAACTTCGACGACTCGCTGGTAGAGCCCTCGGTGATGCCTACGAAGATTCCTAACCTGCTGGTAAACGGTGGTAACGGTATTGCCGTAGGCATGGCCACGAATATGCCGACCCACAATCTGGGTGAGGTCATCGACGGCTGCTGTGCCTATATAGACAACCCCGATATCGATACCGACGGACTGATGCAGTACATTCCCGGTCCCGACTTCCCCACAGGTGCCTATATCTATGGTCTGCAGGGCGTACGCGACGCCTACGAGACGGGTAGGGGCCGCATTGTGATGCGTGCGAAGGCTGAGATTGAGACCACCGAGACCCACGACAAGATTGTGGTGACGGAGATTCCCTACGGTGTAAACAAGGCCGACCTGGTGAAGTATATCGCCGACCTGGCCAACGAGCACAAGATTGAGGGCGTGGCCAACGTGAACGACGAGTCGGGCCGTCAGGGTATGCGTATCGTGGTGGACTGCAAGCGCGACTGCAATGCCAACGTGCTGTTGAACAAACTGTTTAAGATGACCGCTCTACAGAGCTCATTCTCAGTGAATAACATTGCGCTGGTGAAAGGCCGTCCCCGTCTGCTGACGCTGAAGGAGTGTGTGAAATATTTCGTTGAGCATCGCCACGACGTGACCATCCGTCGCACGCAGTACGACCTGAAGAAAGCACAGGAGCGTGCCCACATCTTGGAGGGTTTGATCATTGCTGTCAACAATATCGACGAGGTGGTACACATCATCCGCAACAGCAAGACGCCTTCAGACGCCCAGCGTAACTTGGAGGAGCGCTTCAACCTGGACGAGCTGCAGTCGAAGGCTATCGTCGATATGCGTCTGAGCCAGTTGACTGGCCTGCGTGTCGACCAGCTGCATCAGGAATACGACGACCTGATGAAGCTCATTGCCGACCTGCAGGAAATCCTGGACAACCCCGAGCGTTGCAAGCAGGTGATGAAGGACGAGCTGCAGGAGGTGAAGGAGAAGTATGGCGACGAGCGCCGTACGGAGATTATTCCCTTCGACCACGAGTTCAATGCCGAGGACTTCTATCCCGACGATCCCGTGGTGATCACCATCTCGCACATGGGTTACATCAAGCGTACCAAGCTCGACGAGTTCCACGAGCAGGGACGTGGCGGCGTAGGCGCCAAGGCTGCCCGCCACCGCGACAATGACTTTACGGAATACATCTATCCGGCCACGATGCACAATACCTTATTATTCTTTACGCGTAAGGGACGCTGCTACTGGCAGAAGTGCTATGAGGTGCCCGAGGGCGACAAGAACTCGAAGGGCCGTGCCATCCAGAATATGCTGAACATTGAGCCCGACGACGCCATCAACGCTGTGCTGCGCATCAAGAACTTCAACGACGAGGAGTTCCTGCAGTCACACTACGTGGTATTCGCCACCAAGCAGGGCGTCATCAAGAAGACCCGTCTGGATGCCTATAAGAACGTGCGTGCCGCAGGTGTCCGCGCCATCAACATCAACGAAGGCGACGAGGTGGTAGGCGTTCGTCTGACCAATGGTCACAACGAGTTGCTGCTGGCTAACCGCAATGGACGTGCCGTCCGCTTCGACGAGAATGCTGTCCGCACGATGGGCCGTGTATCGACCGGTGTCATCGGTATGCGTCTTGACGATGGCGACGACGAGGTGGTAGGCATGGTATGTGTCAACGACCCGCAGACAGAAACCATCATGGTGGTCAGCGAGAACGGCTATGGCAAGCGCTCTGAGGTGGAAGATTACCGTATGACCAATCGTGGTGCCAAGGGTGTGAAGACGCTCGCCGTCACGGAGAAGACTGGCCGTCTGGTAGCCATCAAGGTGGTGACTGACGAGAACGATCTCATGATCATCAACAAGAGCGGCATCCTGATTCGCCTGAAGGTGGCCGACGTCCGCGTGATGGGTCGTGCTACACAGGGTGTACGCCTGATAAATCTGACAAAGAAGAACGACACCATTGCCAGCGTCTGCAAGGTGATGTCCAGCCAAGACGAGGACATCGAGGAAGCAGAGGTGGCTGAGGAGAGCGCCGAGGGTGCTGCCCCCCAGGTGGAATTCAACGAAGAACAATAAACGTTTAACCAATAATTAAGTTTGAGATGAAAAAAATGATGATGATGGCAATTGCGCTCATGGCAAGCACCATGACCTTTGCCGGTGACAGTGACGCCCTCAAGGCTATCTTGAAGACCAAGGACTATGCTACTGCTGCACAGTTAGTAAATGCAAACCTCGGTTCATTGACTGACAATGCTGAGAAAGCCAAGGCTTACAATCATCTGGTGGACTTGGCTATGAATAAAGTCACGAAGAACGTGGCTATTATCACGGAGAACCAGCTGGGTATGCAGATGGGTCGTGCGGCCAACGAAATCGTGCCTTACGACACACTGGGTCTGGCTGATGCTGTCTGTGACGCCATATATGCCGCTATCGAGTGTGACAAGTACGACCAGCTGCCTAATGCCAAGGGTAAGGTTGCTCCAAAGTTTGCTGAGAAGAACGCCCAGCGCGTATGGCCTGTACGCCACCATCTGGTGAATACCGGTCAGGAAGAGGCTCGCAAGGGCAATAGCGAGAAGGTGCTGCTCTACTGGGGTGCCTTCGTCGATTCAGCAGAATCGCCCTTCTTTGCTACGCAGAACCACGATTCTGAGAAGGAGTTCATCGGACAGGTTGCCTTCTTTGCCGGCCGCTATGCCTATGATGCCAAGCAGTTTGAGCGCAGCAACCGCTATCTGGAAGTGGCCAAGAAAGACCCCACGCAGAAGAGTGATGCGCTGAACTACCAGCTGTATGTCATGCGTTCTGGTCTGAAGAGCAAAGCCGACACCATTGCATGTGTGAACAAGCTGAAGGAGATGTACGAGGCTACACCGGAGGAGGAGAATATCCTCGATGCACTGAACGGTATGTATGAGGGCATGAAAGACAAGGCAGCCCAGAAGGCACTGCTGGACAACCATCTGGCCAAGTATCCCAACAGCTTCATCGCACTGGCTGACAAGGGTCTGATGGCTATCAATGAGAACAATGCCGAAGAGGGTGCCAAGTGGCTGCGCAAGGCTGCTGACGCTAAGCCCGACAATGCTGTGGTATTCACCTATCTGGGTGTTTGCCTGAGCTCGCAAGCTGCTACGACAGAAGACTCTGCCAAGAGCAAGGAGTACTACAAGCAGGCTATCGAGGCCTTCGACAAGGCCAAGGAGCTGGATCCCGAGAAAAAGCAGGCTAACTGGGGCTACAACCGCTATCAGGCCTACTACGGACTCTATGGCGAGGATGATGCCCGCACCAAGGCTGCCGAGGCAGACAGGTATTAAACCCAAACATAACTGAATGAAGAAGCAACAGATTTTATTACTGCTGCTCTTGACTATGATCACACCGTGCCTGAACGCTCAAAAGAAAGAGCTTAGTCAGGCACGGTCTTATATCAAGAGCGCGAAGAACAAAAATGCCGACAAGGCCGCAGAAGACTACGCCAAGGCTGAAAAGCTGATGACGGGCCTGCTGAAGGATACCGCCAATCGCACGAACGACAAGATCTACGATCTGTGGTTTGAGTCGGTGATGGGGCAGTATGACGCAGCCAACGAGCGTCTGTATCTGAAGCAGAAATACGATACGGCGTCGTTCTTCAATCTCACCAAGCGTCTTTACGAGATTGCCGAGACGTTGGACACGCTGGACGCACAGCCCGACGAGAAAGGTCGTGTGAAACTGGATTACCGCAAGAAAAATGCTGAAGCGTTAAACCAGTTGCGCCCCAACCTCTATTTCGGAGGCACCTTCCACGTCCGCAAGGGTCAGTATGCTGATGCCTACGACTATTTCCGTCACTATATCGATGCAGACACACAGCCGCTGTTTACGGGCTACAACTACCAGCAGACCGATCAGCAGTTGCCACAGGCAGCCTATTGGGCCACGATGTGCGGCAACAAGCTGCGTGATGCTTCGCGTACATTAATATATAGTGAGCTGGCAAAGAAGGACATGAAGAAACGTCCCTTTACCATGCAATACATTTGCGAGGCCTACCAGCTGCTGAAGGATGATGCCCGCTATGCCGCTGCATTGCACGAGGGTTTCGACAGCTACCCCGAGAGTCCGTATTTCTTCCCACGACTGGCCGACTACTATACAGCGGTGGGACGTCCTGACTCTGTGCTGGTGATTGCCGATCAGGGTCTGAAGGTCAATGCCGACCACATGCTCTTTCTGTTGGCCAAGTCGCTGGCATTGCTCAATCTTGAGCGCTACGACGAATGCGTCGCTGTCAGCCGTCGGATGATTGAACTCAACGACAAGCAGGCAGAGGCCTATTTCAATGTGGCAACGTGCTACCTGAATCAGGCATTGGAGCTGGAACAGAAAAACGAGCCACGCAAATATCGTAACCAGCTGACGAAGTTGTACGAACAGGCCCGTCCGTATATGGAGGATTATCGTAAGCTGCAACCCTCCGACCAGCAGCGGTGGGCTCCGGCACTTTATCGCATCTATCTGCATCTGAATATGGGCAAACAGTTTGAAGAGATAGACCAATTGATGCGGAATTAATTAAAAAATGTAAAAATACGAGACGAAAGATACTGATTTTCCAAATAAATCAGTATCTTTGCGTATTAGAAGGTTTAAAATACTAATCTTAAACACAATTCAATTATGGAAAACAACGCTCAATTGATTGCTCAGTGCGAGGCACGTGCAAAGGAATGGCTCTCTCCTGCATTTGACGAAGAGACCCGTAAGGAAGTACAGGCAATGTTGGATGATGCCGACAAGACAGCGCTTATCGACGCTTTCTATCGCGACCTGGAGTTTGGTACAGGTGGTCTGCGCGGTATCATGGGTGCAGGTACCAACCGTATGAACAAGTATATCGTGGGTATGGCTACTCAGGGTTTCGCCAACTACATCAAGAAGGCGTTCCCAGGCAAGGAATGCTCAGTAGTAGTAGGTCACGACTGCCGTAACAATGGTCGTATGTTTGCTGAGAGTGTTGCCGACATCTTCTCGGCTAACGGCATCAAGGTTTATCTCTTCGAGAGCCTGCGTCCTACACCGGAGATTTCGTTCGCCATCCGTCACCTGAAGTGTCAGGCTGGTGTGAACGTCACCGCTTCTCACAACCCCCGCGAGTATAACGGCTACAAGGCATACTGGGACGATGGTTCGCAGGTGCTGACTCCACATGACATTGGTATCATCGACGAGGTGAACAAGGTGAAGATCAGCGACGTGAAGTGGCAAGCAAACAAAGACCTCATCATTCCCATTGGTGGTGAGGAAGACTGGGATTACATCCAGGCTGTCAAGGACGCTATGGTTGATCAGGACGTCATC
>CACWFY010000061.1 GCA_902760345.1 uncultured Bacteroidales bacterium
CTTGGCTAATCAGAGGAAACAGAGTGCCGAACTCGACAATGAGATTGCTGAGAAGCGAGACAGACTTGATGCAGAGAATGGCAATGCCATCAAATCAGGTGTCGCCAATCTCTTCGGAAAGGGCAAGTATGCTGAGATGGAGAAAGAGAACAAACGGCTGAAAGAAGAACTGCCAAAGCAAAAAGCAGCTTTACAGCAGAAATATCAGCAAACCTTAGAAGCAGAACGAGTCCAACAAAGCCAACAACTCACGGAGAAAGACAAGAAAATTGAAGAACTTCAGACTCTGTTAAAGAGTGAGGTGCTCCGTCATCAGCAGGACAATCAGGAGAAAGACAGAATAATCAATCAGCAAAAACGCATTATCACTGATTATCGCGAACGGCTTGGTCATTATCTGTCAACTCTTTCTGAACTTCTACGTGGTGCTGTTAAGGCTGTTATTGATTATGTCCAGTCCGGCTATCGCAATTTCACCTATCGTCAAGAGGGCGACATCAAACGCTATATGAATGGCCAGCCCGATAAGGAGGAAGCCGCAGGTACTGTGTACAATGCCTCACTCCCCTTTCTGAAAGCGGATGAATGTGAGCGTGTGAAGGGACAACTCTCTGATATTGCCCAGGATATGAAGGAAGAACAACAGCAAAGTCGAAGCCGGGGCCTTCATTTGTAAAACTACATATCAACACAAGGGCGTACCGCTTTGTTATACGAAATAATAAGCAGAGAAGATTCCCAGGAGATTGCATTAGTTTCCAGATCAGGGGACGGTTCTGATCCGTCCAGAACTTAGAAAAGAAACAACGAAACAAAATCATAAAAGGGTTATGCGATCAGGGAGCTGGATTCAGACAACTGGCCCGAATAACGGGCATCAGTTACGGGATTATTCAAAGAGTAGCAATAGATCAGAGAACCGTCCCCTGATCTAGTTAGTAACAACAAATCTTCTCTGGCCCGCTAAAGCCACGCAAACATGTTGAAACTGCCAATGCCCACGCCCCGAAGGGTGTGAGCTGGCAGCTGTCTTTCCGTTTGCGTCCTTTTGAATTAGCGGTTCGAGAAGATTGCAAAGAAAGCTGCTGCTTCTTCAATTCGTGCTGCAAAAGTACAAATTATATTTGAGATTACGATGTATCTTGAAAGATTTTCTCCATTTTTGATAAAATTTGATTGCGTTTTCACAATAGCACAATGATAATACTAGCCTACAATCTGAACCTTTCTATCCAGTTGACGGCGAAATCTACGAGTTCGCGCTGGCGCATCAGACGGAGCGTGGCATTGCCTAGCGTTACCTTTCTGACGGTGTGCGTCTGCTCAAAAGCCTCGCCGATTTGCACGAAATCGTGGCCATCTACATAGAGCGTCTCATAGGCTTTCCACACTCGTTTGCCAGACTCGTAGACGGCGCTATGCTCCAAGGAATTGTGCTTGCCGGGGTAGTTGGCGCGGGCGTCAGCTAAGTGGAGCGAGGTGTTCTTGTCATAGCCCACGCCAATGAGCAGTACGTAAGCATCGAGATTGTAAAGGCGACCTATTGGAGAACCGTCGCCAAAGATATTCTGTAGGTCATGGCTCTTCGTCAGCCGCCGGGCGTGCCTGCCGTTGGCAGCGACGGAGCGGGCGGGATGGTCGCTGCGGAGCGTCCCTGGCCACTGCCGGAACATCTCAGCCACGGTTCCCATCGTCTGCGTCGGGGTCAGCCGCTTGTCGTAGGCTGGCCAGTGGTCGCGGAGTCTCTGCCAGTCGGCTTCACTTATTTCGCTGTGTACCCCAACGTCGGGGTCGAGATTCTTCCACGATTGCGTGGGCATCACGATGGTCCCCTCACGGGTAACCGTTTCCAACAAGGCTTCGATGACTGTCTGCGCGCCGCCGCAGACGTAGCCGAGGCTACTCAGTGAGGTGTGCGTCATCACCGTCATTCCCTGCCGTATCCCGAGTTCACGGAATGCAGCGAGAATGTCTTCTTTTAAGATAAGCGGTTTCATAATTCAAGGATTAACGTTTCACGGGGTTGCAGTTGGATATCTTTGCTGATGTCAACGGTACAGCCACAGACGATGTCGGTGGCTTGGCGATGCTGGCCGATGACTTCGCGATAGCGGCTGACGGGCATGGTGGTGACGTGGTTGGTGCCATTGAGGATGGTCAGTACGGTCTTTCCCGTGTACTGCCGCGCGATGACATAGATGCCGCGATGAGGGATGAACTGCGTCATACTGCCTTTGGCGATAACCTCATTGCCCTGTCGCCAATGCAGCAGACGGCTCAGCCAGCGGAACATGCTGTTTTCTGCAGCAGTGCGCCCTTCAGTGGTGAAAGCATTGCGACTGTCGTCCCAGAATCCGCCGGGGAAGTCCTGGCGCACATTGCCGTCGCTCTTTTCTTTGGTTCCGTTTAGTAGAATTTCTACGCCATAATATAATTGTGGAATGCGCGGTATGGTCAGAAGCAAAGCCAGTGCCTGTCGCAGTGCTAATGTGTCACAGCCGTCAGCGAGAAAGCGGTCGGTGTCGTGATTCTCGATGAAGGCCATCACGCTGCGGGGATTGGGATACAGGTAGTCATAGACCAGTGAGTTATAGATGCGGTTGAGGCCACGGCCATAGTCATTAGTGTCCTCACCGGCAGCCTGCACCATGCGGTCGTAGAAGGCGAAGTCCATCACAGTCGGCAGATGGGGATTCACCTTCGTCAGCCGGTTGTCCTTTTGCCACGAGGCGGTGTAGGCAGGCTCTGTCACCCAGGTCTCGCCCACCACGTTGTAGTTGGGGTATTCCTCGTTGATAGCCTGCATCCACCTGGACATGGCATCCTCGAAAGCGTAAGGGTAAGTATCCATGCGGATGCCGTCGATGCCGATTGTCTCAATCCACCAGATGGAGTTCTGAATCAAATAGCGCAGCACGTGTGGATTGTGCTGGTTAAGGTCGGGCATCGTCGGCACAAACCAACTCTTCGTTGTTTCGTGCAGGTCTATCTCAGAGGCATAAAGGTCGCGTACGGGTGTTAACTGGTAGCTGGTCTGCTGATATTTTGCATTGGGTGTTGGTTCGCCCTTGGCATCCTCCAGCCATTCTGGGCAGTTGAACCAGTCGCGGCTGGGTATGTCAGCCACCCAGGGATGCTCAAAGCCACAATGGTTGAAAATCATGTCCATCACCATTTTCAGCCCATGCTCGTGTGCTTCGTCGCAGAGTCGGCGGTAGTCATCATTGCTGCCGAAGCGAGGGTCTATCTGATAATAATTCGTGGGGGCATAGCCATGATAGGTACTATAGCCGTCACGGTCGGGAGAGTTGTTCTCCAAGACAGGCGTGAACCACAGGGCTGTCACGCCCAGCTCATTGAAATAATCGAGGTGTTGGCGGATGCCCTCGAGGTCGCCGCCATGCCGGAGATTGGGGTTGGAACGGTCGCACTGGTAGCGGTTCATCGTGATGAGTTGGTCGTTCTCCACCGTGCCGGAGGCAAAGCGGTCGGGCACCAGTTGGTAGAGCACATCGGAGCAGGTGAAACCGATGCGCTCCTCACCGCGCTTCTCACGCTGTTTCAACTGGTATCGAATCCGTTTCCCGTTAACTCTCAGCATCATCTCGCCAGCCTGTGCATCGGCGATGTTCAGATAGACCAGCAGATAGTTGGGACTGTCGAGACGGACTATCGAATCGACTCTGACGCCAGGATAGTCTGTTCTGACTGTAGCATCACCTACATCTTTCCCATAGAGCATCAGTTGCAGCGTAGGGTTCTTCAGACCTACATACCAGTCTGTCGGCTCTATGCGTATCGGGGCTGATGCAATGACATTGGATGATACGCCCGCCAACAGACATAAAATGAGGACAGGCTTGCTCTTTTCAGATTTAGACAACACGCGTCTAAGTTCTTTTGCCATGAACCAGATAACCATAGCGACTACGGTAGCGGTCACAACCAAAGCTGACGTATAGGCAAAAGACTGAACAGAAACATCAGGTCGGGAAAGCAGTTCATAACATAGCCAAGGGAACCACAGCAGCGCCCACAACAGTCCAATAACAACATCTCTTGTCTTCTTCCGTTCTACAGAAACAAACAATCCGCTCATAAAGGATAAAATAACAAGAGCCATAGTTCCATAAGCAAAAGGCTTGGGCATATGGCAGTTGTCAACATACACCAACCACACGACGGCTGAGGCAGTCATAGCTGCGCAAAGTTTCTTAACAATGGCTATGCAACTTACATGCGAAGGGCCTGAACTACTGGATTGTGTACAATCGTCTAACTTTCTTTCTTGGATATTTTTCTCCATACCTTTATTATTTTAGTGAAACATTTCGTATCTTTGCACCAGAGGAATAAAAGTGCGGTGCAAAGGTACGAGGTTTCCTTCAGCCGTGCAATACTGATTTTTAACTATTTATGGATGTACTAAGACGAGAACTACAGGAGATTTTCCACCGTCAGCCGTTCGACACGACGCGGCTTTCCGGGCAGGATGTGGAAAAGTGCCGCTACATCATCAAGGCCTTTACAGATGTCAGTCAAGGCTGTGCTATACTGACTGATATAGCCGTGGGCAACAGCTATTCCTCTATTGGCAGGTTGGCCAATAAACTGGGGCTACATCAAAACACCGCATTGGAAGAGCTGACCGACGTCGATGAGGACTTTATCTATGAGCGCATCCATCCGGAAGATCTGGTGGACAAGCGCATGCTCGAAGTGAAATTCTTCGAACAGGTAGAACATCTACCCTCAGAGGAGCGTCTCAAATACCATGCCACTTGTCGTATCAGGATGCGCGATGATGTTGGGAACTACGTCTACGTTTCGAATCTGACGCGCATACAATCCAACTCGACTGACGGATATATGCGACTGGTAGTCTGCACCTACGAGCTTTCGCCTGAGCAGGAACCCATTCACGGCATCAATCCCCACATTATCAACATGGAGACCGGCCAGTCTGTTACCCCTTTCCTCTATGAAGAACGCTTCGACATTCTGACCCGCAGGGAAAAGGAAATCTTAGGTCTCATCCGCCAGGGAATGTTGAGCAAGGAGATTGCAAGCACCCTGCACATCAGCATCTTCACTGTGAACAAGCATCGGCAGAATATCCTCGAAAAACTCTCTGTGGATAATTCAATGGAGGCC
Organism: uncultured Bacteroidales bacterium; assembly: GCA_902760345.1. GTDB lineage: Bacteria > Bacteroidota > Bacteroidia > Bacteroidales > Bacteroidaceae > Prevotella. The sequence goes on from CACWFY010000061.1 coordinate 5,155, forward strand.
GTTCAGACAGCATTAGCAATGAAACTGATATAGTTTTGCAAAGATATATTAAAGTTGAGAAGACTCTTGGGTGAGCATCTTATATTGCTTTTAATGAGAATGCCATATCGAAACTAATCCTCTGTCCGCTGTCAACTAGCAAAGTGGAAACTACCAAATGTGTCTGGACTATGGAAGAAAGGCGTTGGAATACATCTTACGAATAGGGAGAAGGAGTTCCATTTGTGGTGCATATATGCAAATAGCCACAACATTTGCCTTTTTGCAACAGACGGATAGTGCTGCCTTCTATACTGACAAGGCAATACCTTATCTGAAAGATTACAAGAATGTCGTTGGCGAAAACATTCATCCTGACTTTTTTTCAAACATAGGCTACAATTATATGGTAGTCGGGAGGTATGAAGAGGCAAAACAATATTTGGAGCAGTCGCTGATGGTGAAGGTAACGGCTGTCGCTTGCAACTATCTGGCATGGATATATAAAAAGGAGGGGGATGAGGAACAATCTCATCTGTGGTATTTGAAAGCACATGAGATAAAGGATAACTGGCCTAAAGATAAAATTCTGTTTTCTTTACTGCAATATGACATTGCGCATAAGAATATGGAGGGTGCACAAGAGAAACTGAAAAGAATGATGACAATCTCGGACAGCCTCCATAAAGTGCAAATGGACCGTACAATACTTGAGTATCAACATCGGTTTGATGAACAAGCCGCACAGGAGGCTCACCAACGGAAAATGATATGGGTAGGAATCGCTTTGGGCGTTCTGCTGTTTGTCATCGTGCTCTTGGCTCTTTATATCCGCTATC
>CACWFY010000062.1 GCA_902760345.1 uncultured Bacteroidales bacterium
GAAGAGAATCATATCAATGCTTGTCTGCTGCTTTGTCTTTGCCGGAGTGCAGGCCCAAAAGATTACACACGAATACAACAACGTGTCGCTCAGCGAGGCTCTGCGCCAGTTGAATGAGCAAAGCGAAGAATACACCATCAGTTTCCTCTACAACGAGTTGGAGGACTTCCGCATCACGACATCAGTACATCACAAGACCATTCCCGAAGCCATCCGCCAGATGATAGGTTTCTATCCCATCCGCATGACTATTGAACCGGGGATTGCAAATCCCAGCCAACAGGAAGTCATCGTGGAATGCCCACAGAAATCCGCCCCCCGATACAAGGGCACCATTATTGACACCGACGGCCAGCCAGTAGCATACGCCAACATCGCCCTGCTCTCGCCGCAGGACTCCACGCTGATTACTGGCGGCGTGTCGAACGAAAGCGGTCTGTTTGTTATTCCATGTGAGCAACGGCCCGTCCTCGCCCGCGTTTCATTCGTAGGCTACAAGACCACGTATAGGCATTGTAAAGATACGGAACTCGGCACCATACGGATGTTCCCCGATACATATACACTAAAAAACGTGACAGTGAAAGGCAAGCAAAATGCGCTTTCTGTAAAAGACGGGGCTTTCATGCTGAATGTAAGCAAGACTTTTCTCAAAGACCAGCCAGACATCTTCTCCGTGTTGGCTTTTCTCCCTTTTGTGGAAACATCAGAAGGAAAAGTCTCTGTCTTTGGGGTAGGTTCAACGCTCTATCTGATAAACGGTAGAGAAGTACGCTCCATGGCTGAGATTGAAGCCCTACAGCCAGACATGTTAAAGAATATCTCACTCGACTTGCATCCGTCAGCACAATATGCGTCGAAATACGGGGCGGTCATATCAATTACGACAGTCACGCAACTGAAAGACTTTGTGAACGCGCAACTAAACCATAAATCAACAATAGGCAGGAATTACAGTGATACAGAAGGTGCCAATATCAATTTGGCACATGGCTCATGGTCTCACTTTCTGTCTTATCAGTATAAAGACTTGCGCAAGAAGGATTGGGCTGTCAACACCTATTCTATTAAAGACGAGTCGCTACCAAGCGATAATGTTTCTGAGAACCATAGCAACGAGCATAACCGCCAGCACGAACTCCTTTATAGCGTGGGGCTGTCACTTGATGAGCACAATAATATAGGCCTACAGTATATGTTGGAAAAAGGTCTGAATCACGACCATGCCCACACTATAGAACAGACTGTTATGGGGCAAAGTGTTACCAACCGCACGACAGCACAGGATAACAGCGACGACAACCAGCTACATAGCGTTGACCTGCTGTATAAGCATAATAGTGGTTTGGGATCATTGTCAGTGGACGGTAGCTATACCTTTTCAACAGACAGACGCAACTATTCCGTGATGACCAATGCCAATGAACTTAACAACATAGAAGGGAATAACCGATACTATGTCTATACAGGACAGGCAGACTATTCACGTCAGATTTTCTCTGACATTCGATTACAGGCAGGAGCGAAATACGTTTATACGCACAATGTAGGGCTATCAGATTCTTATAACCCCATCACAAACGTCAGCCATTTCCACAACGACACACATCTTAATGATGAATTGGCAGCAGGCTATCTGACACTGAGCAAGACATACGGTAAATTCTACATGATGGCAGGACTGCGTGGCGAATACTACCATTCTGACTATCGGCAAGACAATCAGGAAATATACGGTGACCAGACATTCAGGCTCTACCCCTCTTTGCAGATGAACTATACCGCTTCGCCCAGTTTCATCTTTAGCGTCGGTTATAACAATAAGAGCCTGCGCCCCACTTTTACAGAACTCTCACCAGTCATCCGATATATCAATGCCATGCTCTATGAGCAAGGTAACCCAGGTCTTCGTATGACATCCATGCACAACCTCTATGCTTCATGTGTCATTGGCCAGCGACTTGTAATTCAATTTAATTACAGACGCGATCAAAACTTTGTAATGTATGCTTTCCGCAGCAATCCTCAGGTATCTGGCAATATCATCAATTCCCCTGTCAACGTTGATGCACACTATTTTATCCTGAACGCAAGTTATTCAGACAAGTTTGGGATTTACCGTTTTTCCTACAATGCCAACATGCACTATGATGCGACAACCATCCCCGTGATGGGAGTCAGCGAGAATCATTTCAAGCCCCGCTTTTTGATATCTACCGTCAACCAGTTCGATATCGCACCTCAGACAATGGCATTTTGCGACTTTGGCATAGCATCATCATATTGGTCGCTGGGCAATACTATCCGTCCGCATTACAAACTCCGCATTGGTGTTTACAAGACTTTCTTTGCCGACAAACGGCTTACAGCCATTCTCTCTGTTAACGACCTGCTGCGTCGCTCAGATCCCGACTCACAAACCGAATATGGCAATGTGTGGTCAAGTCAGCAACTACACCTTGACACGCGTAGTGTTACGCTAACAGTGAAATATAATATCAATAAATTCAAGAATGTGTTCAAGAAGAATACAAATAACGAAGAGGAAATTATACGAATCAAATGATTGAGAAATCTCTCTCGATATACAGGCAGACGTCGACCTCAGTGCCGACGCTGCCCACAATGTTAAAACAGATAAAATGACTATAATTATGGGCATCTTTAAAGAAAACTCTCAACATAAGTTGAGACTTTCACCATAGGCACCCGTTTTTGGGGCTTGCTGAGGTTTATTTGTTTGCCTTTTTGTAACCTCGCGGTCAGAATTCGTAAAAAACAAAGAAAAAAAATGAGCAAGAAAACTTTTATCACCGTACTGCTTGCCCTTGTTGCAATGGCGGTACAGGGGCAAGAAATAACAGGACGGGTGATTGACGAGCAATCACAGCCAATTCCATTTGCTAATGTCGTACTCGCCAATCGTTCTGACTCCGTCTATATTACAGGAGTGGTAACTAAGGATGACGGAACTTTCTCTATTGAGACCAACCGTAACGACGTACTGCTGAAAGTGTCGAATGTAGGATATATAATAAGGTATATAGACGCACGGCAGGGTAACGTGGGCGACATTCAGATGCAACCCGACACGCAAACACTTGGTGAGGTCGTGGTGAAGGGCGAACGTCCACAATACAAGATGACCACGGGAGGCATGACCGTTGATATTCAGAACTCACTGCTGAAGGATGTCGGCACGGCTGACGATGTGCTGTCGATGCTGCCACAAGTACAAGGCAGTGATGGCAACTTCACCGTCTTTGCAAAGGGTACGCCTGAAATCTACATCAACAACAAGAAGGTGCAGAACGCTCGCGAACTAAAACAGTTGAAGTCCACAGACATCAAGAGCGTAGACGTGATTACGTCACCAGGTGCTAAGTACAATGCAGAAGTCGGGGCGGTCATTCGCATCAAGACCATCCGACGGCAAGGTGACGGCATGAGCGTGGAGGCATATAGCCAGGTGAAGCGTAATAACAAGTTGACAACCTACGATGACGTGACCGTGAAGCATCACAAAGGAGGGCTGGAGGTATTCGGCATGCTGGAGTTTACCAATGGAAGTCACAGTGAGGATAATACCATTACAACCGACACGCATGCCAACGGCAATCATATCAGCATCCGCCAATCTGCACCCAACACCTTTTGGTACACCGAGATGGGTGGGAAACTGGGGGCCAGCTACGAATTCGACGAGGATAATTCCATCGGTTTCTCCTATGAACTGAATGGCTCGCTGTATCAGGGAGGTGAGGCGATGTGTGAGCAAACTATTACACGTAACAACACGCTGGAAGGCAACATTGACCAGCTTATGGGCATCACTGCTACAGACCGTCCGCATCATGCTGCAAATATTTACTATGTGGGCAAGGCGGGCAAACTGGGCATCGACTTCAATGGATCGTGGATATGGAAGAAATCTACCCGCGACGGAGTTTCAACTGAGCATAGCCTGCAACTGGCCGACCGCACCGTGACTACCCACAACGAGAACCGCAACCGCATGCTGGCAGGAAAACTGGTGCTGACCTATCCGATATGGAAGGGCGAATTGAATGCAGGCACGGAAATATCACGTTCCAAGAGTCACGGCATCTATAGCAATGTGGAGCAAGTGGTGGCACCGTCCAATGATGAAATCAAGGAAAGCAATGTAGCGGGATTTGCCGAATACAAGTTGAAGTTGGGCGATTGGAGTCTCAACGGCGGACTGCGTTACGAGGCCGTCACGTCCGACTACTATTCCTTCGGCCAGTACCAGACAGAGCCGAGCCGCAAGTACCACGACCTGTTTCCGAATCTCTCCGTCGGCTGGCAAAAGAACAAATGGGGCATCCAACTGGGCTATAACAAGCGCATCAGCCGCCCTAACTATAATCAACTTAATTCCAACATCCAGTACGACAATCGTTACCAGTATGAAGGTGGAAATCCCCTGTTGCGCCCAACCATCAAGCAGAACCTCGACCTCAACGTCACCTACTCGTGGTTGAACTTCACGGCAGGTTACAGCCACAATAAGGACATACGCCTATCCTTTGGTGACCTGTTCCAAGAGGGGACAGAGATAACGATGTGGACCAGCCGCAACTTCGACAAGTTCGAGAGTTACAATGCAGCACTCACTGCTTCGCCCAAGTTTGGCTTCTACAGCCCCACGCTGACACTCAGTTACTATCAGCAGAATTTCGATACACAGGCGTATGGTACTGCCGTATCGCTTGATAAGCCACAGTTCGAGGTAAACTTCCGCAACTGGTTCACCATCGGCAAGACCGCGAAGGCCATGCTCTATCTGCACTATTCCACCAGCCACGACTACGGCTTTAATCACTATGCCC
>CACWFY010000063.1 GCA_902760345.1 uncultured Bacteroidales bacterium
TCCCGTTGACCTGGGCGATGCCATCGAGAACTACAAGCAGATTCTCGACATCACTGGCGACGTGGCTGCCAATATCATCGAGCCAAACTCTGAGAGCGTCGACCTCGAAGGTCCACACCTCGAGAATGGTCGTATGATCTACGCCTCTAAGACTTACGAGAACCTCGACGCTACCCGTAAGGCTGGTCTGTGGGGTGTAAGTATGCCTCGCCGTTACGGCGGTCTGAACCTGCCTAACGCAGTATTCTCAATGCTCTCTGAGATGATTTCGGCTGCTGATGCCGGTTTCCAGAACATCTGGAGCCTTCAGAGCTGTATCGACACTCTGTACGAGTTCGGTTCTGAGGAACAGCGTCAGAAGTATATCCCCCGCGTTTGTGCTGGTGAGGGTATGAGTATGGACCTGACCGAGCCTGATGCTGGTTCCGACCTGCAGCGCGTGATGCTGAAGGCCACCTTCGACGAGAAGGAGAACTGCTGGCGTCTGAATGGTGTGAAGCGCTTCATCACCAACGGTGATAGCGACATCCACCTCGTGCTGGCTCGTTCTGAGGAGGGCACTAAGGACGGACGTGGTCTGTCTATGTTCATCTACGACAAGCGCCAGGGCGGTGTTGATGTTCGTCACATCGAGCACAAGCTGGGTATCCACGGCTCACCTACCTGTGAGCTGACCTATAAGAATGCTAAGGCAGAGCTCTGCGGAAGCACACGTCTGGGTCTGATCAAGTACGTGATGGCTCTGATGAACGGTGCCCGTTTGGGTATCGCCGCACAGAGTGTAGGTGTTGAGCAGGAGGCTTACAACGAGGGTCTGGCTTACGCTAAGGAGCGTCAGCAGTTCGGTGATAAAATCATCAACTTCCCTGCCGTATACGACATGCTAAGTCGTATGAAGGCTAAGCTTGATGCTGGTCGTTCTCTCTTGTATGAAACTGCATGTTATGCATGTTATGTAGACATTTATAAATGTTTGGAAGACATTGAAAGAGACCGCAAGCTCACTCCCGAGGAGAAGCAGGAGCTCAAGAAGTACCAGCGCTTGGCCGATGCTTTCACGCCACTGGCCAAGGGTATGAACTCTGAGTATGCCAACCAGAACGCCTACGATGCCATCTCGATCCACGGTGGTTCAGGTTTCATCATGGAGTACAAGAGCCAGCGTTTGTTCCGCGATGCTCGTATCTTCTCTATCTACGAGGGTACCACACAGCTGCAGGTTGTTGCTGCTATCCGCTACATCACCAATGGCACTATGCTTGCCAATATCAAGGAGATGGCCGCAAACCTCGAGGCTTGCGATTGCATGGCTGGTCTTAAGGCCCGCGTTGAGAAGCTCATCCCCGTTTACGAGGAGGCTCTTGCTAACGTGAAGGCTCTGGAGAATCAGGATGCACAGGACTTCTTGGCTCGTCGTCTGTACGATATGACTGCTGAGCTTGTGATGTCACTGCTCATCATCCGCGATGCCAGCAAGGCACCTGAGCTCTTCAAGAAGAGTGCCAACGTATATGTTCGCATGACCGAGGAAGATGTACTTGGCAAGTCTGCTTACATCAAGGCATTCCAGGTTGAGGACCTCGAGAACTTCCGTGCTGCCGAGAAAGAAGAGGCTGCCGAGTAAGTAACAATAGTCCATTCACACTATATTTATAGGTTAAGTGGCGGTTCTTTCTACGAGAATCGCCACTTTTCGTCAATATTTCCACCTGTTATTGTGGACAACAGCCTACCTTTGCAGTCATTAATAGAAAGCTACAAAAACAAATCAACATGAAACAACTACTAATCACACTACTGATGACGGTCTTGACAGTAGGCGCACAGGCCCAACAGTCACCAATTCCCGCATTCCCTGGAGCTGAAGGTTTCGGCATGTACACCACCGGAGGTCGCGGTGGCGATGTATATCATGTGACTACGCTCGAGGACAATGGCGACAACAAGGCACCACTGCCGGGTTCGCTGCGTCAGGCTATCCGCAAGAAAGGGCCACGCACCATTGTCTTCGACCTCAGCGGCACTATCCATCTGAAGAGTGAGTTGAAGATACAAAACGGCGACCTGACCATTGCCGGACAGACAGCCCCTGGCGACGGCATCTGCGTAGCCGACTATCCCTTCGTCATTGCTGCCGACAACGTCATCATCCGTTTTATGCGCTTCCGTCTGGGCAACGTAGCGCTGAAGGACAACCCTAAAGCTCACGAAGGCGACGGACTGGGAGCCTCCGACCACGACAACATTATCGTCGACCACTGCTCCATCTCGTGGAGTATTGATGAGTGCTGCTCGGTATACGGTGGAAAGAATATCACCGTTCAGTGGTGTATCGTCAGCCAGAGTCTGCGCAACAGCGGACACGAAAAGGGAGCCCACGGCTATGGCGGAAACTGGGGCGGCAGTGGGGCGTCGTATCACCATAACCTGCTGGCCCATCACGACTCACGCTGTCCGCGACTGGGGCCGCGAGCTACAACACAGGAAGACGAGCGCGTCGACATTCGCAATAACGTGTTCTACAACTGGAGCGGCAATGGCTGCTATGGCGGTGAGGGACAGAACATCAACATCGTCAACAACTATTACAAGCCCGGGCCTGCAACCGCTAAGCGCGGCAAGAAGATAGAGCAGCGCATCGCCCAGATTGGTGTGCGCAACTCTGCTTATACCAAGCACGACACCGACGAGCCCAACCGCTGGGACGTGATGTGGCACCGCTGGGGCAAGCTGTATGTCGATGGCAATATCAACGACAAATATCCCGACATCACAGAAGACAATTGGACGGAAGGCATCTATGCACAGGTGGACGAGAGCAAGACCGACGGCACATGGACGCAGGCCACCAAGGATACCATCCGCCTACAAAAACCCATCACGATTTTTCCTACCACAACCCATTTTGCCAATGTCGCCTTTAAGCGGGTACTCGACTATGCCGGATGCTCGCTGCACCGCGATCAGGTCGACGAGATGGTGGTTATGGACACCCGTTTTGGACTGGCCAGTCATACAGGGACCAAGCTTGACGCTAAAGGTCGCAAGAACAATCCCGGTATCATCGACGACCCAGAGGACAACCGTCCGACAGGCAAGGCCGCCAAAGACTGGCAGGCATGGCCCGTGCTGAACAGCCTACCCGCCCCGAAAGACACCGACGGTGACGGAGTGCCCGACGAGTGGGAGAAAGAGGTGGGCATGGACCCTACCGAGCCTGCCGACGGCAATACCGTACACGCCAGCGGCTATACCTATCTGGAGATTTATCTGAGCACGCTGGTGGGGCAGCTGATGCAGCAACAGAATGTCGGTGGAGAGATACAAGGACTTTAAAAACACAACGATTTAATCTGATGAACAAACTACTTCTTACACTACTCACCCTGCTGCTTAGCATCACGACACAGCAGACACAGGCACAAATTCCCGCATTCCCTGGAGCAGAAGGATTTGGTATGTACACCACAGGAGGTCGCGGAGGCACCGTCTTTCATGTAACGAGTCTCCTAGACAATGGCGGACAGGGAACCTTCCGTAAAGGCGTTGAGAGCGATGCTGCCCGCATCATCGTCTTCGACGTTAGTGGCACCATCCATCTGAGCCGTGCGCTAAGCATCAAAGGCAACAAAACCATTCTTGGACAGACAGCTCCCGGCGATGGTATCTGCGTAGCTGACTATCCGGTAGATATCAAAGGCAGCAACGTCATTATCCGCTATATGCGTTTTCGCTTAGGCAATAAATATGTGGCCAACCATGAAGGCGATGGACTGGGCGCAATGGACTGCAACAACATCATTATTGATCATTGCTCTGTCAGCTGGAGTATTGACGAATGTCTATCCGTCTATGGTGGACAGAACCTAACCGTGCAGTGGTGCATAGCCTCACAGAGTCTGAAGAATGCCGGACACTCTAAGGGTGCCCACGGTTATGGCGGCAACTGGGGCGGCAGCGGTGCTTCTTACCACCACAACCTGATAGCCCACAATGAGAGCCGTACGCCCCGTCTCGGTCCGCGTCCGGGTACTCAGACTGACGAACGTATGGACATGCGCAACAACGTCATCTACAACTGGGGAGGTGAGGGCTGCTATGGTGGTGAAGGTATGAACGTCAACATCGTCAACAACTACTATAAGCCCGGACCATGTACACTGAGTTCCAGCACGCAGGTGCAGAAACGCATTGCCAAGATAGGCATCCGAACCACGGAATATACCAAGCACGGTACCGCCAATGCTAATGAGTGGGATATCATGTGGCACAAATGGGGAACGTTCTATGTTGATGGAAACTACAACAGTCTCCATGCCGACATCACTGCCGACAACTGGACCGACGGTATCTATAGCCAGATCAACAACAGCCAGTGCGACAACACTTTCAACGAGACCGTTGCGCAGCAGATGCACCTGACACTACCTGTCAGCTACTATTCCGTAACCACTCATTCAGCCAAGACGGCCTACGACCGCGTGCTGAGCTATGCTGGCTGTAGTCTGAAGCGCGACCAGTTAGACAACATCATCGTTAGCGACACACGTAACGGCATTGCCACCAGCACGGGTGAAAACAACAAAGGCGGTATTATCAATACTCAGAACGATGTGGCTAGCGTTATCACAGGCAGCGACAGTCCCTGGCCTACACTGGAAACCAGCGGCACTACGCTGGTTGTTGAAAACGAGAAAGACATTGCCGCCAACGGCTACGCCAATATCGAAAATGCTGCCAACGAGCTTGTGGCAGCCATCACAGCAGCTCAGAATGTCGACGGCATAGAGCTCAGTGGACAAGATATCTTTGTCAATACCGATCCTCAGGAGTATGTGCTGAATAAGAGCACTTCGACAACCGCTAGTAAAGCTACCACCTATACTTTCAGCAATGGCTTCAGCATTACTACTAACAATAAGGAATATGGCACTGTCGACTCATGGATTAAGTATTCCGCTGGTCAGCAGTATACCATCCATATTCCCAACGCGCTGAAAGTTGTAAAAGTAGAGATTTCCGGCAAGTCAAACTATGACAACACAGAGAAAGACACCTATCTAAACGAGCTAAATGGTCAGACCTTTGGAGGAACAGACTATGTATATCCTGACAAGAGTGTAGGAACCACTGCCTCTTATTCCTTCACGCTGGAACAGCCAGTGACCAACACATTGACCTTTACTCCTGGTGGACTTCAAGCGCTATGGGCCATTACGCTCTATGCCTATGACAACGCCACGGGCATTACAGAGGCAAGAAGCAAGAGGCAAGAGGTGAGTGGCCAGATGTACAACCTCAACGGCCAGCGCGTCGGCCCAGGCCACAAGGGTATCGTCATCATCGGAGGTCGTAAGATGATTGTTAAATAGTTTGTGTGCATTAGTGCGGGGCGGGGAAAATGTAATTTGTAATTTGTAATATAAAACCGCCCCAAGGTAGATTTAACTCCTTGGAGCGGAAAAAAGAAAAAGGAAGAAAAAAAATTAGAAAATAAGGGGGCCGTGGCCCATACAACTCGTGGTGGTGATGGCGGTTAGGAAGGCGGTGAGGGCGGCTACTAGCATCTTCACCGCAATCTCAATGATTCGTTTCTTCATCATCATTTCTCATTTTTAACCCTCTTCCTCTTCACCGCTTGGTCGATGCAGGATGATCTTCTTCTTGCCGTCTACGGTGATGGTCTCCACCTCGCCCATGTACTCCAGCTCGCACTTCGAGAGGAAGGCCT
>CACWFY010000064.1 GCA_902760345.1 uncultured Bacteroidales bacterium
TCAACATCATATTATTTTCATCTTCTTTGTCACAAGAGGCTAGGGAAAAGGCTGTAAGCAACACAAATACTATTTTCCAGATTTTCATTGTTGTCATTTTCGTTATTTTATTGATGATATTGTTCTACTTGATTAAACACTGAAAGGCAGTAAATCTTGTATCGTCGAGCGTTAAATATTCTTAAACACAGGAAAGGCAGCGTCGGCATGGAGTCGACGGCTGCCCTTCGGAACGAGAGAGTGTTTCTATTGTCGGGCTCTAATAGCCCATTCGCGAGGTGTCAACCTGCTTCTTCTGCTTCTCCTTGAAGTTGCCGATGCGGTAGATGGCGGTGAGGGAATAGTTAGTGTAGGGCATCCAGACGCGCATGGTGTAGTCTTGATTGGCTATGGTGGAGCTGGTACTCATGTGGGCATTCAGGATATTCTCGCCTTTGACCACGAGACTCCACTTGCCGTTCTTCGAGGTGTAGCGGATCGTAGCATTGAGCCGCAGTAATGGGTTAATGTCGTAGAGACCCTGAATGGACTTGGTCTGGAAGAAGGGATTGAGGATGAGCTGGATGTTGTGCCGCTGAGAGAACTTAACAACGGCCATGCCGCCGAGGATGCCTGAGAGGCGGGCGCGGTCGATGGGCAGGTCGAAGAACTGAGTCTTGTCGTGGCGGTAGAGGGCAGTGGCATTGATGTTACCGTTGAGCCACTGGCCGACACGGAACTGCGCCGAAGTCTGCAGCCCGAAGTAGTTGGAGTAGTCGAAGTTGGTTTCCTTCATGATGACGGCCATGCGGTCCGTAGGCTGGTAGGCCATCTGCACGAAGTAGTCGGGCTCCAGCATGGCGAAGGCGGTGAAGGTGTATTTGCGGTTCAGCTGCCACATCAGGTTGATGTCGTATTCCGACATGGGCTTCAGGTCGGGGTTGCCCCATATCTCGCTGTAGGCCGAGGCGTAGTAGATGCTGCTCATGGTGCTCCAGTAGCTGGGATAGATGGCTTCGCTGCTGAACGAGAGGTTGAGCATATTTTTCTCGTTGATGTTCCACATCGCATTGAACTGCGGATAAATGCGCCACTCGTTCCACTTGGTGGCATGGTATTGCTCAGCCGTTACGGAGGCCTCAAGGTTCAGCGCCTGTCCAATCTGTTTACTCACACCAACGTAGGCATTCATGATACGCTCGTCATAATCCACATGCGAAGTAGCATCGGGCATGGGTTGTCCGCTTGCATCGAGTGTGGTCTGATAGCTGTTGTTATTGGTGAACTGCGCCTTGCCGCCGTAGTTCAGTTCCCAGCCTTTCGGTAGCGCGTGGGTTTGGTCGGCAGTAAAAAGCCACTTGCTCACTTTCTGTCGGCTATCAACTGAGAGATTGCGGCTGATGTCGTTCAGCCGACCGTCCAGATGTTGCGTGCGCGGCTCCTGATAGTTGGTGTAGGATACGCCCAGCTGCAGACCGAAGGGTGCAACGTAACTGGCATCCACATTGTGCAGGTAGGTATGCTGACGGGAGTTTTGCTTGGACTGCGCCGTGCCCGTCGTAGTGTTGGTGGAGCGAGTGCTGTTCCACTGTCCAGTATATGCCAGGCTGAGGCGGTGGTTATCGCTGATGGCATAGTCCATACCGATATGGTATTCGTGGTCGATGCCGTCGCTGCGGTTGCGGGTCTTGTCGCTGTAGGGTATGCGCTGGTCATTAAGAGGATGGTTTGCCTCGTGCTCCACCTGTCCGTAGCCCGTGCCGTCGGTAAACATGTATGATGCGTCTATGCCCAGTTTGCCGTGATTGTAGATGATGCTGCCGCCCGCATAACCCGTGCCATATTTGTGTTGTCGCCAGCCGCCCATCAGCTGTCCGGAGAACTGATTAGTTCCGGCAAAATCCTTGGTGACGATGTTGATAGCCATGCCTCGCACGTGATATTTTGCAGGTGCCGACGGCATCACCTCGGCTTTGGCCAGCATGGCGGCAGGCATCTGGCGCAGCCGCTCCACCACCTTGTCGGCACTCAGCGTGGTGGGCTTGCCGTTGATGATGAGCGTCACGGCCCGACCAGAGAACATGATGGTGCCGCCCATCTCGCTCACGCCGGGAATGCTGGTCAGTGCATCGTAAGCATTGTCGGCAGGATAGAGTTGCAGCAGCATGGGCATGTTGTAGACGAGGTGACCGTTCTCAGTGCCCGACACAATGCGCTCACCCTTCACCTGCACGCCGTTCAGTCTGATAGTCTCTGGTTGTAAACGAATTGTTCCCACTTCGGGCTGGCTGCAAATCTTGTAGATGGTCTTGTAGCCGACATAGGAGATGCGGGCGAGGATTTTGTCCTGCATTCCCGACGTGCCGTCGCCTACCCGTGGCCTTTCGTATGGAATGGCGAAGTAGCCGCTCTCGTTTGAGACACCGCCACTAAGCAGCGTGGAGTCGGTTGGGTTGAGGATGGCAATATTGGCGTAGGCTACGGGCTGGCCTTGTTCGTCGATGATGGTGCCCGTCAGGCGGCGGTCGGTCTTGTGGGTACATTCCACGAAAATCTTCCGTCCGTCTTCATCGGTACTTGTAGTGACACGGATGGGATAAAAGCCTATCATCTGCAGAATGGCTTCAGGCAGGTGCTTATTTTTTACAGTTGTAGTGATACGGAAGTCCTCCAGTTCGTTATAGAGGAAGTAGATGGTGTAGCCAGTCTGTTGCTCTGCGAGTTGGTTCAAAGCATCGGAGAGCGACACATTATTATATTCGCGTGAGATGCGTTTCTGGGCCTGCATGCTGACAGTCAGCAGCAAGGTAAGAATGAGAGTCATATATCTGTTCATGGCAGCTGGCTATTTTTCGCTGGGGCTCAACAACCCGTCTACAGTGATTTGATTATCCTTTAATGTGGCGTTCAGACGCTCGAACTGGTTGAGGTCACTGATGACCTGGTCGATGCCCTGCTGCGGATTCCAGACAAAGTGGAAACGGAGTCCACGGGCTTCATCGTTAGCAAATACGACTTTCACATCGTAGTGAGCGGCTATCTCTGGCAGCATCTTCTCTAATGGAATATTGTCGTAGATGACAGGTTGCACTGTGATGGTATCTTTGGTAAGCGTATCGGCAGGGAGTGTTGTGACGGGGGGTGTCACATTTTCCGCAATCTCTGTTTGCGGAGTTTCCTGCTTCTGGTACTGTCGGACGATGTGGATGGCGGCAAAGGCTATGCCAGAAACAAGTAGCACACCAATGAAAGATGCAGCTATCTTCATCCAATTGCTCCTTGACTGCTTAGGCTGAGACTTTTGATTGAATCTCTGCCATGCAGCATCTACATCGACAGGCTTTTTGTTCTGACGATGGCGGCTACTGCGCTTGGCCTCTACCATGAGACGATAGGTTTCACGAGTATCTTCATCATGGTTGATGATGTTCTGAATCTGCTGCTCGGTATATGCATCGGGATTGTCGAGCATTTCCATCAGTTGGCGGATGTTTTCGTTGGTCGTTTGACTTTGTCGAACTCCTTCTCGCTCGGCAGAACTCAAGCGAGCTAGGTTCTGCTCTCTCTCTTTCGTCGTTTCCATTGTTGTTGTCATTTTAATGTTTACCGAAGTGATGTCTGATTTGCTGAATGCTCTGCATGAGATACTTGTAGGCAGTATTCGGGTTCAGACCCAGCCGACGAGCAATCTCGCTGATGGTCAGGTCTTCGTCGAAGCGGAGGTGGAAGATGCTGCGGTGCGGTTCCTCCAGTTGCTCGTCCACGTAAGTGGCAATATCGTCGAGCCGTTCCATCCGTTTGTCAATGGGTTGCATGGCGGAATCGTCTTCTAAGGGCATCAATCTCTTCACTTTGTCGTGAAGATGCATCTGTCTGATTCTGTTCAGGCAGGCATTGCGCACAGCAGTCATCAGATAATTGTCATTCTTAGGTGGAATGTCACCGTCTGCTACACGCAAGAAGACATCCTGCACCAAGTCCTCAGCCTCTTCGTCATCGCCCAACAAGACACTGGCCAGATGAATCATCTCGCTGTAGTTTTGGCGGAAAAGCTGTTCGATAAATTGCTTTCGCTCAACCAACTCCAAGCGAGCTTGGTTGGCACTCGCTGAATCGCAATTTTCAAGTGTTCTCTTATCAAGCATATCAGTCTATTCATATTCGTGCCCCATTTTTGAGGCATGTCTATATATAAGACACTTCAGACCCATCATTTTTTTACGGAAAAGCCAACTATTTTCATTTTTTCTTCATGTTTTCTTGATTAATTGCAAAATTTGGGTGCAAAGGTACTGAAATTCCTGCTGTCTAACCCTCTTCCTGTTGAAAAACCGCCAAAGAACCGATTATTCACTAAAGTTTTGTAACTTTGTACCCGAAAGAATAAGTTTGTCCAACCCGCCTGTGAATCGCCTTTGACCGCCTTAGATCGTGCGGTTTATTTGGAAAAAAATAGTTAGGAAAATTGCAAGTGGTTGATAATCAACGGAAAGACAACAAAAGCCAAGTTTTCAACGAGGATGAGTATTAGTAGGCTTTATTTAGTCTAAATCATTTAATACCAGCGAGATAAGCAATAACGATTTGTTTGTCTCGCTGATGTTTTTATTGGGTATGCTTTAAAAACTGCTTGTGCCATTATTGCGCAAGTTAGGTAGGAGGTTATTGGCAAAAATTGCGTATTTACGCAAAAAAGTTATTGAAGAGACTGATAGATAGCAGACATAATGGAATGATAAAAGTCGTAACTGGTATACGTCGTTGCGGTAAATCCTATCTGCTTTTTAAATTGTTCCGTGATTATCTGAAGAATGAGGGTATAAAGGACGATCATTTAATTATGGTTGACCTTGAAGACCGTCATAATATGGAGCTGAGAGATCCGGACAAATTGCTGAAGTACATTGACAACCAAATGAAAGATTCGGATATGTACTATATTCTACTGGACGAGATACAACTGGTGTCGGAGTTCGAGGACGTGCTGAACAGTTATCTGAAAATAGAAAATGCCGATGTATATGTTACTGGCAGTAATTCAAAGTTCCTTTCAAAGGATGTTATCACAGAATTTCGTGGGCGGGGATGGGAGATTAAGATAACTCCGCTCTCTTTCAGGGAGTTTGTATCCGTATATAACGGTACACGGGAATCCGCTCTTAAAGAGTATCTTGTATATGGAGGACTACCCAAACTGCTTTCCTTTAATGATGATACACAGAAGACAGAGTATTTGAAAGGTCTTTTTGCCAAGACTTATCTGACAGATATCAAGGAGCGATATCGAATAAAGCAAGATGCTGAGCTGGAAGAGCTCATGGATGTCATAGCATCAACTATAGGTGGCCTCACTAACCCTCAGAAATTGGAGAACACTTTCAAAACCGTCAAGAACGTACAATTCTCAAAGCAAACCATCAAGACATATCTTGACATTCTTGAAGAAGTTTTTCTGATAGAGAAG
>CACWFY010000065.1 GCA_902760345.1 uncultured Bacteroidales bacterium
TTTAATTTAATTAAATTAATTTCATCTTATGCAGAAACGACTGCTTTTTCTGATTTCGTTGCTGTTGTGCCTTACAACGACAATGATGGCTCAGATCACTACGTCCGGCATGAGCGGTAGAGTTACCGCTGATGGCGAAGAGGTGATTGGAGCCACTATCGAGGCTGTACATGTGCCCTCTGGCACCAAGTATCATGCCGTGACAAACGCTAAAGGTATGTTCACCATCAGTGGTATGCGTCCGGGCGGACCCTACCATGTCAAGGTCAGCTACATCGGCTACCAGACCAAGGAGTTCACGGATGTGAACCTCTCCCTCGGTGAGTCATACAACCTCCCCGTCTGGCTTGAGGCTGACACCAAAGAGCTCGGTGAAGTCGTCATCACTGGTCAGGCCGGTGTCAACAACACCCGGAACGGTGCCGCAGAGTCGATCAACAACGCACGTATTCAAGAGTTGCCCTCCATCAATCATAGTGTGGCTGATATCGCACGTATCAACCCCTTCGTGAAGGTGACAGAGGGTGGCGCTATGTACTTCGCCGGTTCCAACAACCGCTACAATGCTATCATGATCGACGGTGCCATGTCTAATGATGTCTTCGGTCTGACACAGAATGGTGCTAATGGTGGACAGGCTGGCACGCAGGCTTTCTCTATGGAGACCATCGACCAGCTGCAGGTGTCTATCGCTCCTTTCGACGTGCGTCAGTCCGGTTTCACCGGTGGTGCTGTCAATGCCATCACCAAGTCGGGTACCAACGATTTCCACGGAAGCGTCTATTCCTACTTCCAGAACGGTGACATGGTCTCCGACAAGTATCAGCTCCACAACGGCAATACTTCTGCTAAGTATGGCGACATGACCGACTACACCCTCGGCGCTACCCTCGGTGGTCCGCTGGTCAAGGATAAGCTCTTCTTCTTCGCCAATTTCGAGCGTTCCAAGAAGGAGTATGATAATGCTTACTCAGTAAAAGGATCTGATTCTAAGGTCAACTTCGATACTGCTGAGGAAATTCTCGACGACATCAAATCGCTGGCTGCCTTGCAGGGTTACAACTATACTGGCGTCCTCGGCACACCGAAAGAATATACTTATTCTGATAAGGTGGGCTTGAAACTCAACTGGAACATCAACGACCGCAACAACGCTTCGCTGCGCTGGAGCTTCGTCGACGCCAAGCAGAATAACAATACAGCTTCGGCTTCCTCTCTCGTCACCGACGACTATGCTTACGACTTCGTTTCCAAGACCAGCGCTTTGGTCTTCGAACTCAACAGCCGTATCGGCAGCAATATGAACAACGAGTTCCACGCCAGCTGGACTTCTGTCCGCGACAAGCGTAACCCAGGTGCTGCCTTCCCAATGATTTCTATCTCTAATGTCGGTGATGGTTCGCTGAATATCGGTAACGAGCGTTCGTCCATGGCCAACCGGCTGGATCAGGACATCTATACCCTTACCGATAACTTTACATGGTCACTCGGCAATCATAACGTGACACTTGGCACGCACGATGAGTTCTATCATTTTGCGAACCTCTTCTGCCAGGATTATTATGGATCTTATTATTTCAGCAATCCTGACGATTTCTTTGGAGGCATCGTGAAGGATGCTAATGGTAACATCACCGGATGGAGCGCAGCCAATGGCGGCAGCCTCTACCGCTTCCGCTATGGTCAGGCAGTAGAGTCTGTTACGGGATCACGTCTCTGGGTACCGGAGTTCAGCGCAGGACAGCTTGGCTTCTATCTCCAGGACAGATGGGCCATCTTACCTAACTTTAACCTCACCTATGGCTTGCGCATCGACATGCCCGTCATGTTCGATACGCCTACAGAGAACGCAGAGTTTAACAAGTACGCTGCTTCTCAGGGTTGGGGCTTTAAGACCAATCAGAAGATTTCTTCTTCTCCCATGTGGTCACCGCGCCTCGGCTTCCGCTGGGATGTGCTGAAAAACAATAAGCTCGTCGTACGTGGTGGTACGGGTATCTTCACTGGACGTGTTCCTTATGTCTGGTTGAGCAACAACTTCTCCAACACGGGTATCCAGCAGCTTGCTTATAGTACATATAACACTGGCAATATCAACTTCATCCTCAATCCGAATGAAGTATATACCAACCTCCCTGCTTCTTCTGCAGGTGTCCCTGCTCAGTCTGCTCAGACGATCAACGTCTTCGACAAGAACTTCAAGTTCTCGCAGCAATGGCGTAGTGACCTCGCTGTTGACGCTCAGTTCCTCGGTATCAACTGGACGTTGGAGGGTATCTATTCCAAGACCCTTAATGATATGATTGTCCGCAACTATGATGTCACGGCTACCGGCAAGACGCTCGCAGACGTGACAGGCATTGCTGGTGACAACCGCCCTATGTTTACGATCAACAAGGTGCCTTACTCTGGCATCTATGTTCTCGACAACGTGTCCAAGGGATATAGCTACAACCTCTCTGTGAAGGCTGACAAGAGTTTCGACTTCGGTCTTGACGTCATGGCAAGCTATACCTATGGCAAATCGAAGACTATCAACAACGGTTCTTCTTCTGTAGCAGCCTCCAACTGGCAGTACAACTATACACATGGCAATCCTAACGAGCCTGAGCTCGCCAACTCTAACTTCAACGTGCCTCACCAGGTCACAGCTTCGGCTTATCAGCATATCCACTGGAACAAGGCTGAAGGTCGTGTGTTCGACAATGTGACTACCATTGGTCTTGTCTACACTGGCAACTCTGGTTCACCATATACTATCTACTATTACAACGACCTCAATGGTGATGGTGGTTACAATGACCTGATGTACATCCCGACGGATGCAGAGATTGACAAGATGCAGTTCAAGGCTACTAAGGCCTATACTGCCGACCAGCAGCGTGCCAACCTCAAGACATGGCTTGCCAACCAGGAATACCTGAAAGACCACCGCGGACAGTACTTTGAGCGCAACGGTGCCAATGAGAAATGGGAGAATCGTCTTGATCTTCATGTCGACCATAAGTTCGGCTTCCGTTGGGGTAAGGACATCCGCTACGTGCAGATTGGCTTCGACATCATCAATTTCACAAACATGCTCAACAAGAAGTGGGGTGCTACACTCTCACAGAGTGGTTACAACTACTATTCTCCACTTACTGCAGTGGCTACAAAGAACAAGAGCACAGGAGAGGTCACGAATGTGCAGTATCAGTTCCTTCACGATGGCAACTACGACATGCGTTCCTACAACGACTACTACAGCCGCTGGCGTATGCAGCTCACTGCTAAGCTGACATTCTAAATATTTAAACACGATTCAACAATGAAGAAAATATCTATTTTAGCTCTGTCAGCTGTGTTCTCCGTCATGACGGCGAACGCTCAGCAGACATGCTGCAAGAACCAGGGTGCCTACGAGTTCGTACCCAGCTGGTTCGTTAACGTACAGGGCGGCATCCAGATGCCTTATACTCCCGGCGACCGCAGCAAGCTGCTTTCACCGGCTTTCAGCCTTAACGTGGGCAGAAATGTCAACCGCTACTTTACCGCGCGCCTCGGTATAGAGGGTGCCTACTCTCGCTTCAGAGACCTTACAGACAAGTACACCTATAACCGTTTCACTTATGCTACCGGATCTTTCGACGGTATGCTGAACGTGACCAATGTGTTCTGTCAGAAGAACCATCCGCTGAACTTCTACGTTCTCGGTGGTGTAGGTCTGAACTGGTCGGGTGCAGAGACCACAAACTCCAGCCACTTCTCACCCAACGTGCGTCTTGGTGCTCAGCTCGACTGGCGCATCTCGCGCAACTGTGCGCTGAACTTAGAGTATCGTGCGGATAACACCAACGACCAGTTCAATAGCCGTCTGAAGCGTGGTTCCCACGACTGGTACTCGTCTATCCTCGTCGGTGTTTCTCTTGTTTTGCCTGACAGAAAGGCTGCCGTTGTCGTCAAAGACAACAGTGCAGAGATGGAGGCGCTCAACAAGCGCATCAATGAACTGCAGGCTGAGAACGAGAAGCTGAAGAACCGCCCAGCAGAGGTTAAGGAGGTTGTGAAGACCGTTAAGCAGACCGTGTTGCCCAACGTCTTCTTCAAGGTCAACAAGAGTGATATCTCCAGCTTCCAGCAGGCTAACGTCAAGGCTATCGCTGACTATTTGAAAGCCAATAAGGGCGAGAAGATCGTCATCACGGGCTATGCTTCGCCAGAGGGCAATGCTGACCATAACATGGTGCTCTCTGAGCAGCGTGCGAAGGCCGTTGCTGATATGCTCGTCAACAAGTATGGCATTGCTGCCGACCGCATCTCTACGAAGGCCGGTGGTGCTACTTCTGACATCTATCCAAGTCAGGAACTCAACCGCGTAGCAGTCACAGTAGCTAAGTAATCACTGACAATCATAAAATTTAAGCGCGCCGCAATTGCTTGTGGCGCGCTTTTGGTTTACCGGCATTTCTAAAAAACAATGCCGTCTGCTGAATTGTATTAACCCCCGTAGACCTGCCTATATATTACATGCAACCCTTGTACGACCGTAAGCATTCAGTATAGGCCGTCTTTCCTATAAGCTGTAAATTTCCGACCTTTGCCGAAAATTTACAGCTTTATGTTTAATCTCAACGAGAATAACCAG
>CACWFY010000066.1 GCA_902760345.1 uncultured Bacteroidales bacterium
AGCTGTTCGGCCAGCGTGGTGATGATGAGCTGTTCGTGGTTCCAACCCAAGCGAGTCTTAACGGTAACGGGCAGGCGAACGGCGTCGACCACGCGCTGTGTGATCTCGAGCATCTTGGGGATGTTTTGCAGCATGCCTGCACCAGCACCCTTGCCGGCGACTTTCTTCACCGGACAGCCGAAGTTAAGGTCTATCAGGTCTGGACCGGCCTGTTCGACCATCTTTGCCGCCTCGACCATTGCCTCGACGTCGCGACCATAGATCTGGATACCCACAGGACGCTCCTCGTCGCTGATGGTCAGCTTGCGAACGGTCGACTTCACGTCGCGAACCAACGCCTCGGCAGAGACAAACTCTGTATACACCATCGAGGCGCCAAAGCGCTTGCACAGCATGCGGAAGCCGATGTCGGTCACGTCTTCCATCGGTGCGAGGAAGATGGGACGCTCGCCCAAATCTATGTTACCTATCTTCATATCGTTTCTTTTTGACGACGGAACCGTCAAACATTATTAAAACATCTGGCTGACGCGGCGGATGCCTGCCACCAGCGTATCAATCTCTTCCTTCGTATTATACAGGGCAAACGAGGCACGAACCGTACCACTGATGCCCAAACGGTCCATCAACGGCTGGGCACAATGGTGACCAGTACGTACGGCAATGCCCAGGCGGTCGAGCAGTGTGCCCATATCCAAATGATGGATGTTGCCCACGTTGAAGCTGACGACAGCGTCCTTGTTTAGAGGTGAGAGGTGAGAGGTGAGAGGTGAGAGGTCACCTACGGGGCCATAAATTGTCATTCCATCGATGGTCTGCAGCTGCTCCATGCAGTAGCGGGTGAGCTCCTGCTCGTGCTGCTGGATGGCCTCGAAGCCGATGGAATCGATATATTCTATCGCTTTTGCCAGTCCGTGGGTGGCCACATAGTCGGGTGTGCCGGCCTCGAACTTAAACGGCAGACGCTCAAAGGTGGTCTTCTCCCACGTCACCTTGTCAATCATTTCTCCCCCACCCTGATACGGCGGCAGTTTCTCCAACCACTCTTCTTTGCCATAAAGCACACCGATACCCGTAGGCCCATACATTTTATGTCCGCTGAACGCAAAAAAGTCGCAATCCATCGAGATAACATCTATCTTCATGTGGGGCGCACTCTGGGCACCATCTACCAAAACGGGGATGCCGTGTTCGTGAGCTATGCGGATGATTTCCTCGACAGGATTCACCGTTCCCAACACATTGCTGACGTGGGCTATGCTGACGAGCTTTGTGCGAGGTGAGAGGTAAGAGGTAAGAAGTGAGAGGTCAAGCTGGCCGTCATCGGTGATAGGCAGATGTTTGACAATAATTCCCCGTTTCATCGCCTGCAACTGCCACGAAACGATGTTCGAATGGTGCTCCATCTCCGTCACGAGTACTTCGTCGCCAGCCTGCATCTGCGACTCGCAGAACGAGCTGGCCACGAGGTTGATGGCCTCTGTGGTACCTCGCGTAAACACAATCTCCTCCGTCTTGCGGGCATTGATGAATTGGCGCACTTTTTCGCGGGCGGCCTCGTGCAGGTCGGTAGCCTGCTGACTGAGATAGTGAACACCACGATGCACATTGGCATTGACATTCAGATACTCGTCCCTCATGGCGTCGAGCACGCTCAAGGGCTTTTGCGTGGTGGCTGCATTGTCGAGATATACCAATGGCTTGCCATATACTTTCCGCTGCAAAATGGGAAAATCGGCCCGTATTTTTTGAACGTCGTACATATTCTATTCTTTAATGACGCGACAAAGGTACGAAATATTTATGAGAAAACTTGGCAGATTTAAAAACTATTTTGTATCTTTGCACCCAGACTAAACACTTAAATATTCATTGCCTATGAAAAAGTTATTACTTACATTAGTCGTTGCAACAGCTGTCTGCACTACAGCTTTTGCACAAAACAAAGTGAAGAACGTCTATGCCAGCTCAACGAAACTGGATGTAGAAATGTTGCAGAGCGATCAGCCCATCCAGCTGAACCGTTATTTCTATGCAGGCTATAACACGCTGTGTCTGCCGATGTCTGTTTCTGCCGAGCAGCTGGGCGATATCAAGGTCGAGCGCTTTGCAGGCATCCAGCAGGAGGGCAACATCGTGAAGCTCTATTTCGTAGAGTGCACCAACGAAGGCATTCAGGCAGGTGTACCTTATCTGATCTACTCGCCCAAGAGCCAGTATCTGCGCGTCAAGAACAGCGACGTGATGGCCATTGACAACCAGCTGAAGGTGGTGTGCATGAACGACAACAACGGCAACGTCGTGACCTTCAGCAGCGCCTGGGAAAGCATTGAGAAGGCTGGTCGCTACGGCATTCCTGCCCAGCAGAAGGTGACCCCGCTGGAAGCTGTGCTGATGAAGACGACCGCCGAGCAGAAATTCCTGCCCACCCGTTGTGGTTTCACCTGGAACAAGCAGAACGCCTCGGCAGAAGAGTTGCAGATTGTTCACCTCGCACAGGCGGACGTAACGGCTATCCAGAGTGTCAACATGCAGAAGGCTGACGACGGCATCTACTACAACCTGCAGGGCCAGAAGATGAGCAAGGACGCCAAGGGTCTACGCATCCAGAATGGTAAAAAGACAATTGTTAAATAAATCCCCATTTCATCGACAAAAAGGGAACCTTCGCGGGTTCCCTTTTGTTGTTTATTTACAGAGCTTGCAACCTTCGCATTTATTGAGTTCCCCACGGAAACGCTTCTCTACCAGATAGTGCAAACGGTCGCGCAGCGGTTCAAGCTGCATGTGGTCTATCACCTCGTTGATGAAGGCATTCTGCAACAGCATCTTGGCCTCCTGCAGCGAGATGCCGCGCTGGCGCATATAGAACAGCGCCGCATCGTTCAGCTGACCTACCGTAGAGCCATGGGCGCACTTCACGTCGTCGGCATAAATCTCGAGCATGGGCTGGGTAAACATGCGGGCCTCCTTCGTCGCCGTCAGATTCTGATTGGTCATCTGCGACGTGGTCTTCTGCGCTCCGTGCTCTACCAGCACACGACCGGCAAAAGCACCTGTGGCCTTATCGTCGAGCACATACTTATAGAGCTCGTTGCTGGTGCAATGCGGCACCTTATGCACTATCAGCGTATTGTTGTCGACATGCTGCTGCTTGTCGGCTATCACACAGCCGTAACACTGGCACTCGGCACCCTCGCCCGAGAAGGTCAGGTCGAGCTTGTTGCGGGTGATGCCGTTGTGCAGGGTGATGACGTTGTGGTTTACCCGGCTGTTGGCCTGCTGGTCGATATAGACATTGCTCACGCGGACATTCTTATGATGAGTCTCTTCCAGACAGTAGAGGTCCAGCGACGCATTCTCACCCACATAGGCCTCGATGACCTGTGTGGCCAGGAAGTGGCGGTCGTCGGCAGCATGGTCGCAGAACAGCATCTTCAGCTCTGCACCCTCCTCCAGCACGATGAGCACACGACGATTGACCATCAGGTCGACATCACTACGCAGAATGTTGATCACCTGAATAGCGCGGTCAACCTTCACATTCTTGGGTACATAGACGTACAGGCCGTCCTGTGCCAGCATGGTGTTCAGGTCGGTGACAGCGTCATTGGCTTTGCCTGCCAAGCGGTTGTAGTACTCGCTGGTGGCAAAATCCTTCAGCGAACCGATGATAACACCCTCGGGCAGATGTCCCTTAGGTTTCTCGTCGTGATAGAACATATCGTTTACCACTCAAACCATAGTCGGGCTCAAAGAGCTTTTGGATATCGGTGTACTTATAGCGCTCGACCTTACGGGTGGGAAAGCCACTCGCAACAAAGCGCTCAAAGGCCTCGTCGCGCACAGCATTCATCACGTCGCTGCTGTGCTCACAGATTATCCCGCGACACTGCTTATAGAGATCAATATATTGCTGTTCGCTACCCATTATCATTTATCAATTATCATTTGTCATTTAGGGCGCAGCCCGCTTATTCCTCTCCGATTTCTTCCTTAATCCAATCGTAGCCATGCTCCTGAATCTGAACAGCGAGCTCAGGACCACCGGTCTTCACAATGCGACCCTTGTAGAGCACATGCACAAACTGCGGACGTATCATCTCCAGCAGACGGTCGTAGTGCGTGATGACGATGCACGACGTCTCAGGGGTCTGCAACTTGTTGACACCCTCGGCCACGATACGCATGGCGTCGACATCCAGGCCAGAGTCCGTCTCGTCGAGAATGCTCAGCTTCGGCTCCAACATCGCCATCTGGAAAATCTCGTTGCGCTTCTTCTCACCACCGCTGAAACCCTCGTTGACCGAGCGGTTCGCGAGCTTCGAGTCGAGCTCCACAATCTTTCGCTTCTCGCGCTGCAACTTCAGGAATTCTGCCGCATTCATCGGCTCCAGGCCCTGATACTTGCGCTTCTCGTTGATAGCCGCCTTCATAAAGTTGGTCATCGACACACCGGGAATCTCCACAGGATACTGGAACGACAGGAACAAGCCCTCGTGGGCCCTGTCCTCAGGCTTCATCTCCAGCAGGTTCTTACCGTTAAAGTAAGCCTCGCCCTCTGTCACCTCGTACAGCGGGTTGCCCACCAGCACAGCGCTCAGCGTCGACTTTCCTGAACCATTAGGACCCATGATGGCGTGTGTCTCACCATCATTGATCACGAGGTCGATACCTTTTAATATCTCCTTATCTCCGATTTTGGCATGTAAATTTCGTACTTCTAACATCTTTCTCTTTTATTTTGGGTGCAAAATTAATAAAAAAGATGCGAAACGCCAAATTTACACCTAATTATCCTTGATCGGCAATCACGGTAGGCGTGTCGTGATAGCGTCCCACGACGAGGAAAGTCTTTCGAGTCTTGTAACGATAGAGTCCGGAGAGCGTAGTGACCACCAGTTCATAACTACGCCCTATCTCCAACTGGTCGAGGGTCAGCAGATGACTGTAGCTGCGGCTCTCCTTAGGCTTGAATTCGTAGAACATACCGTCAGGAATCAATACCGTCTGTGGGTCGTCGAGGTTCAGCGGAGTGGTGAGGATACCCTCGGGCGAGCTGATACCCGCAAAGATAAAGTGCACCTGAGAGCCACAATAGGTGCGCAGCATGGTGAAGTTTGCACTCAAACAGTCTACGTCGCTCACGATGACGCAATGCAGTCCTGGCCACAGCTGTTCTACTATCTGTGTGCCGATATGGTGCTCCTCCATCACCTCTCGAATGGCATTAGCACGCTCTGCATCAGCCCTTACCAGCGTGTTGCCTTTTTCGATATCCCCTGCCAGCAAGGGCCAGTGTTTCTCGATGTAGCGCAATAGCTCTACCATGTCGTCGTAGTGTTCGCAGATGGCCAGCGACAAGTCTTTGTGACTCAAGGCATATAGCGCTTGACAGTAGCGGATATCCGTCTTCTCCGAGGCACTGGTCAAGTCCAGCGGGATGATGCACGACTGGTTGTTGTCTGCCTCACGCTTCGTCAGCAGACGGCCCAGCATTGTACCTCTGGTCATCCCCGACTCCAGTGTCTCCATCGAACAGTCTATCAGATTCAGCATCACCCCATCAGTGAGATAGCTATTGTTGCCGGCAATATAGAAAGCCATCGCGAAGCTGTAGTCGTAGAAAGCCTGCACACTCCACCGTGACTGTGGAAATGTGCGAATGCCGTCCTGCGACGTCAGATACTCTGTCAGATAGGTTGTCAAGATGGTCTTTTCGCCATAGGCTATGCGACCGATGTAGTCAGCATAGTCGTCGTACGACGTCAACGGAATATAGCTCCTAAAATCCTCCAGCGTATGGATATTCTTAAAATTGTTCCTGAGCCCGTATTCCGTCCGGCTATTCTCGCGTACCATTCTTATGACGAACTCTTCCTGGCTGCGCATAGGATTATACGTGATGTCCTCCAGACGTTTTTTTGCCGTCTGTCCGTCAGCCCATCGCGCCTCGTTCACCATCTTGATTAATCTTCTGTCCATGGTATTATTTGTTTTAGCTCATCAAAGATACGATAATCTCCTGTTTTTTACAAGAGCAAGCCTTCCCATTCCAGCAATTTTTGTAAATTCTGAAACATTTTTGTAAATTTTGAAAGCACGAGGCGTTGCTGTTACCATTTTTCTTATGTGGCTAATCCTTGATGAGCCTGGGGATTGACATGTCTGCCTCATAGGGCTTTATGCCTCCTTTGATGTTGAACGTCAGCTCTACATGGTCGCTCATCACATCCAGCGAACACGGGGCGCCCTCAATCAGAGGGATGCAGCTGTCGCTGCCAACGGGAAATCCGCAGCAGACGGGGATGTCGTAGTCGTGCAGGTGGGATATCAGCATCTGCTCTACGCTGCCATACTGCAGGTCATACTTGATGGAAGTGAACGAGCCGAAGATGATGCCTTTGACACACTCGAAGTCATACTGCAGACGCAACATATAGAACAATCGGTCGATGTCGTGCAGCGACTCTTCCATCTCTTCTATAAACAAGATGATATCGTGCTTCGTAGCCAAGTGTATTTTTGTTCCTGCTACTGCAGAATAGCACGAAAGGTTACCACCCACAAGGATGCCCTCGGCATGTCCGCAGCGGTTATAGGGACTACTGGGTATGCGGTATTGTGGCAGCGTGCCGAAAAGGATGTTACGGATGATGGTAGTGGCGGGTTCCTGGCTGGCTGCTATCTGGAATGCCATAGGTCCGTGTATGCACATCACGCCAGCATAGGCGATGGCATAGAGCAACATGGTGATGTCGCCATGACCTATCAGCCATTTGGGGTGTTGCTGATAACATTCCACGGGGATGCGATTCAGCAGGTGGATAGAGCCGTAGCCGCCTCGCGAGCAAAAAACGGCTTTGATAGTGTCGTCTTCCAATGCCCAGCGCAAGTCAGCAGCACGCTCGTCGGCCGTTCCTGCATAGGCATTCACGTTGAGGTTATTGGTGTGTGGTCCGATGACGGGTTGCAATCCCCATCCTTTGATCGTTTCCGCGGCCTGTTGCAAGGCCTCTTGTGGCACCCAATAGGCAGGCGAAACAAGGGCCACCTTGTCGCCTGCCTGTAAAAATGGGGGCTGAATTATCTTTTTACCTTTGTACATATCAATACATATATCGTTTCTATCAAATATCGTCCAGTTTCGCTTTTTTATCTGCAAAGATATTCCTTTTTTCACAATTTTGCAACAATCAAACGCCTGTCACCTATAGATTTTGAAAATGCTGAGACAATTTTTGTAAATTCTGTTACTCTATCTTTCCGGATATAGCTGCGCCCTATCTCCAACTGGTCGAGGGTCAGCATATAGTAATGGGAGCCGGCACGCTTGTGCCAGCTCCCATCTCTCGGTTATTGTTTACCGTTTATTGGTTATTGTTTATTGGTTATTGTTCAAAATGGTCCTCTTCCCATACAACTCGTGGTCGTGATGGCCGTCAGGAAGGCGGTGAGGGCGGCTACTAGCATCTTCACCGCAATCTCAATGATTCGTTTCTTCAGCATAATCTCTCATTTTTCAATTCTCAATTCTCAATTTTCAATTTTAAACGGTGGGGCTGAGCCCCAACCGTTTAACCCTCTTCCTCTTCACCGCTTGGTCGGTGCAGCACGATCTTCTTCTTGCCGTCTACGGTGATGGTCTCTACCTCGCCCATGTACTCCAGCTCGCACTTCGAGAGGAAGGCCTTCGACGTGAGGTTGCCCACCTGCTCAGACCAGGGCAGTATGCGGATGTGTATGCCC
>CACWFY010000067.1 GCA_902760345.1 uncultured Bacteroidales bacterium
GTCTTCATTCGAACACGAACTGAGCATCATCAGGCCACAAGATGTAAGGATGGTGGCCAGCATCCATAGTTTTATTTGTTTCATGGCTGCAAAGGTACTAATTATCTACGAAACACGTTGCAAATACAAACATTTTAACTCCAACAAAAGTTAAAGTTACGGGTTTATCTCCGATATTTATCAGAAATGACTAACTTTGCCGCATGAAACAACTACAAAGCGAACGGGTTTTCCTGAACATGGCCGGCAAGGAGTCGAGCCAAACAGTCCGACTGACACTTCACTTACAGGATGATGTGGACGGAGCAATTCTGAAAGAGGCCGTAGAGGCCACACGACAGCGATACCCCTATCGACAGCACGTTGAATAGCGCAGGCATCCCTGTGGCTGGCGACGACATCAGCGAAGAGGAAACGACAGACCCCCTCACGTTGCCAAGACCTGACAGCATCAGGCCACAGCCTGTTCCCGACAAGCCCAAGGCGCTCAACCTGTTCACCGATGCCGTAGTTCCGCTACGTGAAGATGAGCGTGAGGTCATCCACATCCGTGTGTCGGAGCATGAGCTGATGGAGCGGGTGCGTTCCTGCGGAGCCACCCCTGCCAGTCTGTTCGCTGTACTGCTGTCGCGAGCCGTCAGCCGTCTGCATCCGGACTTCTCCAGCGGTATTCCCACCATCTCCTTAGCAGTCAATCTCCGCAAGGCTACCGGCACACCATTGGCACACCAGCCGATGGTTGGTTCGGTTACAATCCCATTCCGTGAAGAGATGCTCGGACGAAGCCTGGAAGAACAGGTTAGCGATTGCCGTCAGTGGATAGCCCTGCAAAACCATCGCGACAACCTGCTGGCTTACTACTACGGCATGCACGATGGTATGGCACAACTCGAGCAGATTCCTTCTTTGGCGATGCGTCACCAGTTGCTGACAGAGGCTCATCAGGCGCTTCGTCAGCACTCCACCGTCTCGCTGAGCTATGTAGGGCGGGCAGCTATGGGAGCTGCCGAGAGGTACGTCCGCGAGATCCAGACCGAAGCCACCTCGCTGCATGCCATTCTGGTAGAGGTCAGCGCTGCGGGCGGCTCGTTCTGTATCAGTTTCATGCAGATGTTTGCGGAGGACAATTACCTCAACGCCTTCCTCAACGAACTGAGCCAGCAAGGTATCGACTATGAGATAGCAGACCGACACAAGGTCATGCTGGCACCCATTTCCGACTATCGCGAGAAGATGGATATAAATATTAACGAAAATAAAAGACGATGAAAAGACCGGTTATCTCGGAACGGATGTTCCTGTATTGGACAGACCGCGAGCATCCCAACACCTGCCGCATGACGGTCAGGATGCAGGATGCTATAGAACTGACGATGATGCAGGAGGCTCTCCGTCAGACGCAGACCCGCTAATCCCTACTACAGCGTGCGGCTGGGTGTGACTACCGACGCAAATGGGCACGAGCATTATGAGTATGACGACAATCCTGCCCCATGGGTGCTGAACATAGGCCAGGAGCCGGTAGAACTCTTTGGCGCGGCATCGCACTACCACCAGTTGGCCTTCGCCTGTTGGGACGACTGCGTGGCCATCGACTTCTTCCACGGACTGACTGACGGCACCGGTGCCTACAACGTGTTGCGAACGCTGATGTATGAATACTGCCGTCGCCGATACGATGGCAGTCTCAGCAGCGAGGGCATTAGGAAAGTAGGAGAAAAGCATAGAATATATTAAATACTGATAATCAGTTGCTTACACGTTAAACGGTAGAAAAGTGGATTGAGGGCTTTGGAATGCGTAGAATAAGAGGTAAAAATTAACGCATTTAACTTTTGTTTGGGAGGGGGAATACAATTTTTGTACCTCTTGCGCCCAGACCATCATAATCGGCAGAGATAGGAAACTGGCAGCAGAGGTTGCTGATGGCATCATCATCGAGTGTGACAGTCAGCTCCAGTTCTATGGCCATCCGTCGCTCGCTGTAGCTGAGATTCCAGATGCACTCTCCCAGAACAGCATTCACCACCGTTCTGATTTCATCTTGTGTGCGCCATATGGAATCGTAGTCAATCATAGGATCATCCATTCTTCCTTTGTGAGACTGCTGACATACCCTTTTCGCGTCTCATGCATCAATGGCACATCCACGTTGTCAGTAGTCCACTGGTATTTGAATCCACACTTCTCCTGTACCCGCTTCGAGCGATTGTTACCGTCGTAATAGCCAACCCAGACTTTCATCATTCCACAATCCTCAAATGCATGGCGAACCATTTCCTTTGCGGCCTCTGTCATCAGCCCCTGTCCCCAATACGGCACCCCCAGCCAATATCCAAGTTCGCATTCATCGTCGCGTTCAGTCAAGTCCGTTGCGTTCCCTGTTTTCAAACCTATACAGCCGATGGGCTTTCCCGTTTCCTTCAGAACAACGGCATACGTCTCTGGGTATGAAAACACAATACGGATGATTTCCAAGCTCTCTTCTACACTCTGATGTGGTGGCCACCCTGCGACTGGCCCCACCTGTGGGTTTTGGGCATACTTATACAGTTCTTCGGCATCACTATCATACCAAGACCTCAGAATGAGTCTATCTGTCTCTAATCTCATCTTGTTTATTACGATTTATCTGATTGTATTGATTAGAATCTACAGAATTGATGAGTTCTCGAAGTGTCATAGAGTCTTTATTACTTTGCAGGGGTTGCCTACTGCAATAGAATTCGACGGAATATCTTTCGTCACAACGCTGCCAGCACCGATGGTTACGTTGTCACCAATGGTCACACCAGGCAGGATAGTCACACTACCACCAATCCACACATTATTGCCAATGGTGACTGGTTCTGCCCACTCTCTACGGCTGTTACGCTCTACGGGGTCAGTACTATGGCAGGCTGTGTAAATGCTTACATTCGGGCCGATAAAGCAGTCGTCGCCGATGGTGACTGGGGCTTCGTCGAGTACGGTGAAGTTGAAGTTGGCAAAGAACCGCTTACCCACACTAATCTGCTTGCCATAGTCGCAATAGAAGGGCTGGTTAATCAGAATATTGTCATCAGCGATGTGTCCCAAGAGACCTTTCAGGATCACCCTTGCCTCCTCCTTCTCCGACGGGCGCAACAGGTTATAGTCGTGGATTATCTCTTTTACTTCCGTCAGCTCTTCTATCAGCTGCGGGTCAACAGCGGAATAAATTTCGCCCGCCAACATCTTTTCTTTTTCTGTCATATATTTCTTTGTCTTACCAATTCAATTGCCTCCTTGCCCGTCAAATGCTCTATGTCAAAGCGTATCATCAGCATACGGG
>CACWFY010000068.1 GCA_902760345.1 uncultured Bacteroidales bacterium
CCACCACACGGGACCGCCGATGAACACCACATCGTAACCCGCGAGGTCGATGTCGCCCTCATACTCCGGCAACTCCCCGTTCTTCGCCTCCTTCTTGGCAAGTTCAATCAGCGGGTTATAAGCCATTCCGTCGTACTTGTGGGTAACGATTTCAAACTGCTCTGCACCGGTCAATTCCGTGATGTAGTCGGCCACAATCTTCGTGTTACCTACCTCAATGTTTCCTACTGCGTAGTTGTCTCCCGCATGTGAGAAGAATACTACCAATGCCTTTCCGTCTTTGTTCATAACTTTCTCCTGTTTAGCACCGCCGTTGCATGCTGTGGATACAAGCAAAGCCAGAACGGCAGTAATGATACACTTGATATTCATTTTAAATATACTTTTGAATCTGGATGCAAAGTTACGGCGATTTTTCGATATATCGGTTTCACAAATTACTTCACGATTTTCACTTTTTACACAAATCATTCTTTAATATGTAAAATAATGTGTATCTTCGCACCCAAAAGACAAAGATATGAATTCAGATTTTCTATATTCCACAGACTTCTACGGGATGAATGCCCGTGAGTTGAGCCACACCTGCATGCATCTGCTTTGCACGGCAGGTGAGGCAGGTTTTGTGTTCAACGAGCATTGCTATCACATCGTGAAAAACGACCTGGTTGTGATACCGATGCCCGATCGTATCAGCAACCTGGCGGCACATGCAGACTTGCAGGTAGAATGGTTTGCTGCTGATTACAAGTTTCTGCAGAACCTGCTGCCGTCGAACAACTACAGCATCGGTGGCAGTATCTCTCTGAACCAGGATCCTGTCATCAAACTGACAGATGAACAGGCACTACATCTGCAGGATGACTTCCATCGTCTTCGTGACCGCATGGACAACTGTCACTTGCTGTTCCATCGCGAACTGATGGGCAGCCTCTGCCTGACGATGATGTACGACATCTTCGAGGCCCATGCCCAGCGTGATGCTACAGATACCCATACCGACCGAACAGCCTACATCGTAAAACAACTGATGGCTCTGCTTGCTACTGGCATCAGCCGAACAGAACGTGATGTGAACTACTATGCAGAGCGACTAAACGTATCGCCAAAGTATCTCTCCGCCACCATCAAACGCGTGACAGGACACAGTGTCACCTCATACATCGACCGCCATACCATACCTATATTAAAAGACTATCTGAATGACGAACGCCTGTCCCTCACCCAGATAGCCGACCTGATGAACTTCACGTCGCTCTCTTACTTTAGCCGCTATTGCACCAAGCACCTCGGTCAATCCCCCAGCGAATACCGCCAAAGCCTGCAACCAAAGTAAAACATCATTTGTTACAGCAATTACAATTCAGTGTATCATAGGTAGCATCATCTACTGGCTCACACCACTCGTTGCTGGCTCCTTCTTGAACATCCTTATGATAGGTAAGGTGCTGGAACCATGAGTCTTTCTGTGCTCCGTGCCAGTGCTTCACCTCGGCAGGGATGGCGATGACGGTGCCGGGAGTCATTGGGATAGGAGCCTTGCCCCATTCCTGATACCAGCCGCGACCAGCAACGCAAATCAGTACCTGCACCTGCTTGTGGTGGATGTGCCAGTTGTTACGGCAGCGAGGTTCAAACGTGACATTTATCACACCACCACCGACATCTGCCAGATAGCTCTGACCAATGAAATACTTTCCGTAAGGATTAGGCTCGCCCTTGGGCCACTTGGTGCTTAGAGTGTAGCCCTCGTTGCAGAGCCAAGTGCACAGTTCATCGACCAGCTGTTGACTGTTGCCCATATTTACGGCACCCTGCTTGTGGGCGGCGAGTTGTGGAACTACACCTTCGAGACCACTCAGGGCAGCTAC
Organism: uncultured Bacteroidales bacterium; assembly: GCA_902760345.1. GTDB lineage: Bacteria > Bacteroidota > Bacteroidia > Bacteroidales > Bacteroidaceae > Prevotella. The sequence continues at coordinate 1,872 of CACWFY010000068.1, forward strand.
GGTAACTATCTCACGATCGGCAGCAGAGAGCTGATCGCCAGCGAAGATGTCACCAAAGAGGTGGGACTTCAGGTAGTAGTCATCCTGCGGGCAGAACTCGTAGTTGAAGGGCTTTCCTGAGAGTTGTGTCTGGTTCTTGGTGCCCAGTTCGTAGGCTTTCTTGGCATTGTCCCATTCTGCAGGACGTTTCCAAGGCTTGCCTTCCTGCCAGTTCGCTTGTCTGTTTTCCAAAACCTTACTCAGCACTCCAAGTGCATTCAGACTTCGTGGGAAACCTGTGTAGGCATAGAGTTGCGAGAAAGCCTCCTTCAGCTCGTTGATGGTTACACCATTGTCGAGTGCCATACGCACGGCAGGCTCCAAACGGTTCATATCTCCCTGTGCCATTAGGCAGGCACATGCTGCCAATCCCTTTTGACGCTCCGTCAGCGTCTGTGCATTTGCTGTTACCATAGTCATCATCATGATTAATAGAGCAAAAAATAATCTTCTCATATATAAAGACCTTTTCATTCTTCTCTACTTTCTATATTATACATTTTCTCCTAATTCAAATGCCTTTTGGAGTTTGGAATTACCCACTATCTCGCGAGCTTCGTTCACGCCTCCACAGAATAGTGTGCCAGCCATGCGTGACTTAGGATAGCAATCCACCCATCCTTTCAGGCCTGCTTCTGCTCTCGTCGAAGTATCGTCCTCGTCTTCTGCTGCCGTTGACAGCATATAGACATCGCGGAACTGATAATCCTGTTCGTACATACCGTTCATGCGGTCTATGAGGGTCTTCATCTG
>CACWFY010000069.1 GCA_902760345.1 uncultured Bacteroidales bacterium
GATACGATTACAGTATTCCAGTATCAGGTGCAGATAGCCAAGCAGCACATTTCTCAAAGACGGGGAGTCCTCGTGTGTCTGCAACTCTTGTCGCATCTGTGCCACCAACTGCGTGATGCTGAGCCATTCGTCGGGCTCCATGCGCAGCGAACCATCAAAGAAATACGAGAAGAACTGATAGCGGTCTATCTGGCGTTCCAGTTCAGTGCCGTGCAACAGTTCAGGCGACCACAGCAATACCCAACCACATAGTGAAATACGCTCGCCGTTGTCCTCCAAGCCACCTATCTGGCCTGGTTCTACAGCTATGATAGAACCATCGCTCACCTGCAATTTCCTCATGCCGTATGAGAGATTGAAGGGGAACTGTCGCTGGATGAACAACCCATACACGCCATAGTTGTTCAGGCTATGACGGAAGGGTGCCAACTCGTCATAGTGAATGATGCTGACCAATGGGTGCAACACTGGTGCATCCACAAAACGGGCGTAGTCGTTAGGATTGTCAATCTTCAGAATATTCCTCATGTCGGTGGCAAAGATACGCAAAAAAATCTAATTTTGGTTGAAAATCAATGATAATATAGTGTTTATTTGTCAAAAAGCGAGGACAAGACGGATGGTCAGGGCAGATAGCATTTTTCAAAGCCACCGGAGGCGGAGCGGCGAATGTACAAGCCCTTCGCCGTAGGCCTGGACGGAAGGCGGCGCCCGTCAATCGTGTACCCGGAGATCCCCTGCCAAACGGGGGACTGGCTTCCGCCAGGGGGCATTGTAGTGATGTCAACGATGCCCGTCTCTTCTCCCTTCATGAAGTCAAAGGATACGGCACCGTCAGCCGACAGATGGATGTTGGTGATGGCTTTGCCCATGAACAGGCGGCCGTCGGCAGCAGGTGTGAAGAGCGTGGCTGCGGGCGACGACTCATCGGTCAGTCTGTTGTTGATGGCGAGCGTCGCTGGGTCGGCATAGGGATAGGGAGAAGTGCTGAGATAGCGACTGCGCAGCCAGTTGTCCTCGGCCCATCTGGTGTAGTCCGTGCCGTTGTTCTTCGGGCACCATGCGCGGAAGTCCATGCCTGAGGCGTGGAACAGACCATAGCGATAGTGTTGGTCGGAGGTGTTCACCAGATTGTTCCGCCATGCATCTATATCGAAATCGACGTGGAAGATGAGGAGCCCGTTGCTTGGACAACCATAGTCCCAGCCCTCCTGCCGGCGGTTCTCCAAGAGATAGTACTCATTGCTGTTGGATGTGCTGCGCACGAGGTATGTCTTGCCCCCCTCGCCCAGGGGCTTCATGTCCTCGACGGTGGTAGGAGCCGTCAGTTCTTCGGGTGAATCCCAGCCCAAGTACATCCGTTCCATTGCACTGAGGTTGGGCGGACACCAGCCATAGTTGGTCATGTTGCCGCCATCCATCAGATCCCACTCATCGACGGTAGAAAAGGCGGTGCCGGAGCCAAAGGGATAGAGGTCGGGCAGTCCGAGGCTGTGGCAGAACTCGTGGACGATGGTGCCGATGCCGCTGATTATGTCGCCCTGTAGACGCTCGCAGTTCAGGCTGTAGTAGTAGTAATCTATGCCGCCAGGCAGTTTCGTGTTCGGAATTTGGAAGTAGGAGTTTGGTCCTAAGTAAGAAAATCCGTTTGTCGCATTGCCCATAAGGCCGGCGGCAACGAATATCACCTCGTTGGATCGGCCGTCGCCGTTCCAGTCGTAAACGGTAAAGTCGGCATCGGTAGTTTCCGGCAACAGACTGAGGGCCTTTCTCATGTCTTCCCCGCCATCGCTATTATAGGCATGGTCACGCGCTCCCTTGTCAATCTTCACGGGACCGTAGATGTCGAACTGCAGGTTCAGGCGACCTGCCGATTGGTCGCGGAAGTAGTCGGCCACACACCCCTTCCCCTTACCCTCGTTGAACCCTGGCTCATTAAAGAGGCGGTTGTAGTACGCCGCAGGATTGTCCATCGAGAAGTCCAGGTCGCTGAACGAGAAGAGCACTACGGGCACCCGGTAGGTCTTCTGCGCATCAAACTTGTATGGTTCAGGCAGCATGTATGAACTGCCACTCCGCGTCGTGACACTACTGTGAAGACACCCTCTGCGCTGTGCCTGAACACTTGCGATTGCAAATAAAGCCGCGGCTGCCAACAATAACATCTTTCTCATTTTAGTCCTTCTATCTGTTTGACGCTGCAAAGGTACGCATTGTTACGGAAAAATAGTCTAATAATGGTATATATTTTTCGTTTTTTTAGCACTTTCTGCGAAATTGGTATATTGTCAGCCAATTTGTGTAATAGCTATATAATATATAATGTGTACCTTTGCACCCAGAAACTTAAAACAGAATAATTATGTTAGGCAATTTTACATTCCACA
>CACWFY010000070.1 GCA_902760345.1 uncultured Bacteroidales bacterium
CTCATAAGCACCTGCACGACCGCCTACGATGTCTCGGATGCCGGCAAAGAGGTCTTTGAACATGTTGGCACCTATTATGGTTTCACCTGTCACAATACCTTTGTATTCGCGGATGCTGTGACCTTCAATTTGTGGGGTTGTTGATAGTATCATATTCGTTTTCTTTTTAAAAGTTTCTATCTGTTAGACGTAAGAACGAAGCGAAAAGTTGCACTATCCGTCATTTCTCTTTCCTTCAGTTCATACCATTGCTTTTTGAATGATTATTTATTAATCTCCAGTATGCCGTCAACCTCATGCTCAACAAACGGACCTGCTTTGCACTCCAATAATACAGCAGGTTCCAGACATTCCAATCCATGCCAGACGTTCTCAGGGATATCAACGCCATAGCGCCCTTCTTCATGACTTAGGATATATGACTCCAGTACCTCACCATCGTCATTGTAGGTGGACACCTTGACTTTGCCTCTCAGAACTACAAATGTTTCTGCTTTGTCAGGATGGTGATGCACAGGGATAAATGTTCCCGGCTCCAAGGCATTGAGGAAACGATGGCATTTGTCATCGAGGCTCTGATGGAAGTTGTAGTTCTTCCTCAGCCTCGGCGATTTCTTGGCTTCCTCAGCCAGTCCGTTCATTAAGCTATCGTCAATTATCTTCATATCAGTTCATTTGAATATACTTCTGTCGTATCGCTTTTGGTAATTTTGATGCCACTAGTTGATAGGACTCTTTAATCCATTCCTGGACTAATGCATCATCTACCTGCTCGTAATATAGGTCGCTCCAATGCTTCTTGTTCCAATGCCAGGCAGGTGTAACAGTAGAGAATTGACTGCGAAGTTCTTCATTTCTTTCTGGCGATAGTTTCAAAGCCAGTCTGGGCTCTGAAGACTCCTTCATATCATGCTCACCGCCACCTAGCCATAGGCATACGAATATCTTTCCCTCCAGTCTGAAGGTTAAGATGTCACCGCCAAACGGCTGGTCTTCAGTCACGCCATAGAGTGACAACGTATATTCTCGTACTTGTTCGATGTTCATACCCACTCGAAGTTATCCTTTCCGGCACCAATCTCAAAATGATACTTGGCGATGCCCAAATCCATCTGGGTATATCCAATCATTGAAAAGCCTTTCTTGGTATGTACCTGATGACGGCCATCCTTCATGCCCATATATTCGAATGAAAACTTCTGCTGGTTCACAGCTGTAGGAGCAAGTAGGGCTGCTTCAACGCCCTTGCGAAACCACGTAGGAGTAACATCGCTTGCATTGCTTACTTGATTGACAGTCTTGATCTTGTGTCCAACTCCCTGCGTCTCACCATAGCCAAGGGCAATATAGCAGGCTATCTTCTCACCTTCGTTAAGCACATAGGTTCCTGGCACTTTCGAGTAGCTAAGTCCCACCCAGCAGGTATTCAGACCAAGTATCTGGGCCTGCAGCACCAATTGCTCGCCATAATAGCCCACGCGCTCGTCAAGGTCATCAGCCTTCTGTCCGGCCATGACAATATAGTTACCAACATTACGGAACTTTCCATATTTGGCCATCGTCCCCAAGAATGCCTTCGACTCGTTCTGGATAAGCTGTATATGCAACTTACCCTCACGGTTCAGTACAGCGATTTTCTCTTCTAACACCTTGACAACATCTTCTGTCAATGGCTGTTCCTTATATGCCCTTACACTGTGTCGGGCTTCAATAGCTTCTTCTATGGTCATTTCACAATTCTTATTAAATCGAAGGGCAAAGGTACTCATTTTTACTTTATTATTCGTATCTTTGCATCCAACTTTACAAATTATTAAGATGGAATACAGAAAGATTGGCGATAACTACTATATTCGTATGGATCGAGGTGACGAAATTATCAGCAACCTCCTCGAAATCTGCGATAAGGAATCCATACCTTCAGCCGTTTTCTCTGGAATCGGTGGCTGTCAGAGTGCAGAGCTACAGGTGTTCATTCCTGCAACAGGCAGTTTTGAGACTGAACAGTTAGAGGGGATGCTGGAATTGGTATCGCTCAACGGCAATGTCGTAAGAGACGATGACGGCAAACTCTTCCATCATACTCATGCCTTGTTCTCATTCAAGAAAGACGGTCAGCATGGAATGGCGGGAGGACATCTTAAGGTCACAACCGTTCTTTATACTGCCGAAATTGAACTGCGTCCAACTGTCAGTGGTGCTATTGGCAGGAAATTTGATCCTGAGACTGGTACTGGATTCTGGAACTTTTAAGGTTACATAAACAAAACGAGGAACCCATATTGAGATTCCTCGTAGAATTAATTATTTACTGAATCTTTCTCCCACGAAACCATTTGCCACTTCGCCTGCCATCAGGTCGAAATGCTGATTGATGGGAGG
>CACWFY010000071.1 GCA_902760345.1 uncultured Bacteroidales bacterium
GAAGTAGTATTTCGTCTCGGTACCAATATATTTTCTGCCTTTCACATCATAGCGTAAGGCTTCTTCTATCAAGAAAGAGTCTTTCAGATAGTCAATGTATTGTTTTATAGTGTCTCTTTTTATGGTTACCCCTTGTGAAGATTGAAAGGTATTGGCTATTCTCGTTGGATTGGTTGACGAACCAATGCCCGAGGCTATTACACGCACCAATTCCTTCATTCCTTCAGGATTACGCAGATGGTTGCGCTCAATTACGTCACGCAGATAGGTCGTTTCATACAGACCACGCAAATAGTCAGTCTTCTTTTCTTCCGTTTCAAGCAAAGCCACTTGTGGTAGTCCTCCAAAGGTGTAATAATCCCTCCATGCTTTGCGTATATCTCCACCAATACCATTAAAGTATTCGTCAAAGGTGAGATTACAGACATTGGAAATGGAGCGTTTAAAGATTGCATTAGCTTGACATCTGTGACGATACCTGATGGTGTCAAAACTTTAAGCGGTACTTTCTTTGGTTGTAGTAGTTTGTCCTCTGTCAGATTGCCAAATCAATTGCATAGTATTGATTTTTATGCATTTATAGTTTGAACGTGGCGCGGAGCATTGTAGTGCGGCCGCTGAGACCGTAGTCGTAAGTGTAGGTGTTGATGCCGTCATACTGTTGTGCCTGCGCTCCTATCGTCAGCGCAAGGACCATCATGGTCACTAAAATCTTTTTCATGTTGATAAATGTTTTATGGGGTTATTTCTTCTTCGGATTCTTGTTGAACTGCCACGCCACGCGGAGCATGACGTAGTTGGGGATGACGCGGTACCATGTCTCGGTGCGGCCCTGGGCGTTCACCTCGTAGGTAGTGTTGCTGAGCTGGTGCAGCAGGTCATTTCTTCTTTGCATCAAACTTGTAATTGGACGTGAGGGACACGTAGTGGTGGAGGAACGAGGAACCGCCCTCGGTGCGCGATGTTGCCGTTATGTCGCTGTGGTAGCGGGTGTCGCGGTTGAAGAGGTCGTTGGCGTAAAGCGAGAGGCGGGCCTTGTTCTTCAGGAACTTGTAGCCGATGCCGGCGTTCAGCAGGAAGCGGTTGGCGTTCATNNAGATGTCTTGTCTGGGCTGCGCTGCATCACTGTAGGTGTAGCGGTGCCATGCGAAGTTCTGATTCATGCTGAGGTATAGCGGACCATTGCGATACTCCAAGTTCAAGCGGTCGGTGAAGTCGGAGCTGCGCTGGCAATTATAGGTGATGTTGTTCGCACCATCCACGAGCGTCATGATACCATAGGCCTGGCCAAAGGACTCGCTAAGGTTATTCTTCAGGTGAAAAAGCTTGCCGAGGTCGCGCTCGTAAAGAAGGCTTGCGCCCCAACGATGGCCGCCGCGTACGTTCTGCTTCTGCGACAAATAGGCACCCGTTTGGGAATTGTAGTGGAGGACGGTGCCGACGGGGTCGTAGTCGCGGCGGTAGTCCACGGAGGCGTTCAGTACTTGGTTGGCCTTGGTGAGCATGGTGCTGAAGCCAAGGCTTGCGTTGAGGGTGTGCGAGGTCTTGAGGTCGGGATTGCCTGATGTGACGTAGATTGGATTGGTGTCGTCGCGGTAGCCGATGCAGTCGATGAGGTCGGGGCGCTGGCTCTCGTAGGCGACATGGCCGTTGAGTCGGGTCTGCTTCTGCAATTTATAGGTCAAATCCAGCGCTGGCATTGCTAACAAGAGGTTGCGACGGGCGAGGGTGTCGAGGCGGCCACGGCGATAGTCCGACTGCTCATGCCAGTGGCTCAGGTATAGCGTAGGCTTTATGCTGAACTTGCCCAGCGTGAGGTTGGCTTCCAAGTAGAGGGCATTCCTCCATGAATTGTCCTTGCGGCGCAGACTGTTGGCTGTGTCGAGCGTGTCGGCACGATGGCGCTGTTCGTCGCGGAAATTATTGTTGTAGGTGGTCTTCCAACGGGCCATGACCGTAAAGTTCTGACCTAAGGCGCTGCGAGCCTGCAGGCTGGCATCAACTGTGAGGTTGCGGGTGGGCATGTGGTAATGCTGGCGGTCGTTCTGCATCGTGCCACTTTGGAAGTATTGGTAGAAACCCGTCGATTCGCCGTCATTCTTCATGTTGTCGTAGTACACGGAAGCCGTTGCACCGAGTTCCGTCTTGCCGAGCTTTGAGGATAAGTTGCCCCTGACGTTGGTCGAGAAGCCTTCCGCCGTTGCCAGCGAATGGTAGTCTGAGCTGTTTATCTTCGCGCTGGGTGTGTCGAGGCCGAAAGTCTGCTGGCTGTTTCCCGAAATCTTACAATCGCGCTGATAGGTAATGTTGGCGTCTAATGACATCATCATATTCGGACTAAGGTTAAAGAACGATTCGAAAACGACTGGCAACTTCAGCTTGTGCTGATAGTCGCGGCTCGTCTGGTCAGTCTCCGTCGCTGTGCTTTCTGGCATGAAGGTCTGACGGTTCTCCCAACTGTCGCTGCGGTCGTCGGTGTGGTTAGCGCCGCCGTTGATACTCCAGAAGTTGGGTGTCCGCACTCTGTAGTCAGGTTTCCACAGATGGGCATAGCCCACGGCACCTGTCTGCTGACGCACGGGCTTGTTGCCCCCATGTGAACTGCTGCGGTTGATGGTAGTCACGTCGATGACTTTTGGGTCGTCGGCCACGCGACCATAGAGCATCAGTGGATTCGTATCGCTCACTCGCATAGCGCGCAGATGGGCGGCATAGTGCTTGCAGTTCATCCCATTCGCTTCGATGTCGCCATAGAGCTTGTCCATGAAATTGGGTTTGATGGTCACGTCGAGCACATGCTCTTCCTTGCCGTCGGCTACGCCCGTCCGCTCCTCGAAGTCGCTCTTGCGGTCGTAGGCCTTGATGTCCTTCACCGCCTCCACGGGTAGCACGTTCGTTAGCATGGCCTCACTGAACGCCTGCTGACCGTTCATCATCAGTTTCAGCGGCCCGCCGTTCCACAGCAGTTTGCCGTCGTTGATACTCACGCCCGGCAGCAGCTCTATCAACTCAATCAGCCGAGCGCCGTCCTGCGTCTTGAACGCTTCGGGATTGAACACCACCGTGTCGCCCCGCATGTAGAAGCGGCGGGCGCGTCCCTCCACCGTCACTTCGCCCAGCAGATGCTCGTCCATCTTCAAGCGGAAGTCATCGATGGTGATGGTGTCGCGGTCGTTGTTGCCCATCCGATGCACCGTCTGGCTGTGATAGCCGAAGTAATTGGCCGTGATGGTCAGTTTCGACATCTCCATCGTGCAAGTAAACAGGAACCTGCCCAGCGAGTCGGTTCTGAGCCTGTAGCGACTCATACTGCCCCCTTCGATGGATGTTTCAGTGAATACTACTTCCGCTCCTTCCAGCGGTTCGCCCGTTTCGGCATCGACCACGCAGCCCTTGATGGTGTCGGCTCTCAGGTTCTGCGACAGGAAAAGGCACGCGACGGCCAGGGCGAGAATGGTAAATCCTTGCTTCATAGATGTACTTGTTCTTGGGCTTCATCCTTCTTACCAAGTCTTGGGTGTTCATCATGGCTACGATGCAGAAAGTTATCATCAGTGAAGTAAGCAGCACGGAGATCAAGCGGCTGTTCTGCTCGATGCACAAGAACGGATAGAATTTGATACCAAAAGAGAATAGGGGCACATCGATGGGCGTGGAGAGAATGAAGGCCAGGACCCCGCCGCCGAAGACAATGCCTGCCACAAAGGCGGCGACAACGGCCAAGCGGTAGCGGCGTATTTGTGCAGCCTGCGCCTGTCGGATTTCATCGATGAGGGCGAGTTTCCTTTCCAGCCGTTCGGTGAACAGATCGCTGTCGGTCGGCGTCGGCTGGAAACTGTCGAAAAGTGCCTGTAGTCTTATGTCGTCATTCATCTTTCAGAAGGGTTTTAAGTTTGTTGCGTCCACGCGAGAGTTGCTGTTTTATGGCATCCTCCGTTGTGGCCACGATGTCGGCAATCTCATGGACGGAATAGCCTTTGATATAGTAGAGCAGAATAGCGGAGCGTTCCTTGGGAGGCAACTGCTCCAGAGCCATATAGAGCGGCTGATAACGGAAGTCGCGGTCGGCAGCAAATGAGGAGTCGGGCTGTTCGTTCAGCGTTTCTATCGGCTGCAGGGTGCGTCGGCTGCGGCTGGTGTCGAGGAACGTGTTGTATGCAATTCGATAGAGCCAAGCCGTGTCTTTCCCTTGGTCCTCATGCTTGTCGATAGCGAGATAGGCTTTGACCAGTGCATCCTGTGCAATGTCGTCAGCCTCATCCCTGTTGCCGCAGCAGAGGGCGAGAAGGAACCGCCGGAGCGACTCCTGTTCAGTTCGGATCAATACTATGAATCGCTCGTGGTTCATTCCTCCGTCTGCATGTGCTTCAATTCTGCCTCCATCTCTTGCTTCAGAGCCTTCTTTCCCACAAAATAATTAATGAGAAAAGCGATGCCAATACCTAATGAGGGTGAACATATCAGCAATGACGCTGTCGATGACCATCCCAAACACAGCCAATGCCATATAGATACACACGCCAAAAATGGTGAAGATGCAGCCCCACAGCAATTTGTCCAGCAGTTTCTCCTTGATGGTGCGGCTCGGCAGGTTCATCTTCCTGAAGAAAGCTTCCAAGTCCAGGTCAGAATCCTTCTCGATGGCGGCCAAAGCTATTTCGGCCCTTTTGTCGGTCTCGTGTTTCTTGTAGCGTGACACCAACCAAACGATGATGGTCGGAAGCACTACAAAAATCCCTAAGAGGACTAACGTTTCTCCAAATTTCATACTTTCTACATTTTATCTGTTATACAATGTTTTTATTGTTCTCTTTTGAGCTCGCTCATATAAATAACGAAACAGGAGGCTAAAAAGTGACATCGAGAGTGTAGCTTTTATTTCTTTTCTTCACATTTATCCGAATATTAGTGGTCTTGTGTCCTGTATGTTCGTCCGCTGGGCGTTCAGCGCATGGCTCCTGTCCTGTCAGAAGTGACGCTGGGTGTATAGCGGGGCTCTCCTGCCCTGTAAGTAGGGCCGCTGAGGCTTGGAGGGGGCTTCGGAGCCTATAGGTGGGTGCCTCTGAGGGCATAGAGGTGCTACTTATCGGTGCAAAGAGGCCGTCTGAGCGTGTAGGGGTGCTACTTATTGATGAGGTGAGAGCGTCTGAAAGCTCAGAGGCAGATCGGGAGGGTGCAGGACTGTGCCTCTGAGCGCGTAGCGTTACTCTGGCGTGACGGGTGTCACCTGCCGTGCTGTGTACTCCCGCTGCAGCCTGAATGAGCATGGTGTTCTCAGTCTCGAAGGCTTGCAGCCTGTCGTCAATCTGTTGCGTCACGCCGTCGTGATTGG
>CACWFY010000072.1 GCA_902760345.1 uncultured Bacteroidales bacterium
GACGCGTTGCTGCTGACCGCCAGAGAGCTGCTGAGGAAAGTGATGGGCGCGATGCGAGATAGCCATACGGCGTAGCACTTCTTCAACACGTTGCTTACGTTCCTTCTTGGGAACGCCCAGATAGGTTAGCGGCAGTTCCACGTTTTCTTCCACATTGAGTTCATCGATCAGGTTGAAACTTTGGAACACGAAACCAATCTGTCCTTTGCGAACCTTCGTGCGTTGACTCTCCTTCAACTTGCCCACTTCCTCACCATCGAGGTAATAGGTGCCACTGGTGGGATTGTCGAGCAAGCCTAATATATTCAACAAGGTCGATTTGCCACAGCCCGACGGCCCCATGATGGCCACAAACTCACCTTTCTTCACTTCGAGCGACACACCGCCCAATGCTACGGTCTCCACCTCTTCCGTGCGGAACACCTTCTGAATGTTTTCTAACTTAATCATAATATTATTCTGTTTTAATATTGTTAATCGGATTCTCAGAAGCAGCGCGCCAGCTTTGGATGATAACGGTGAGCAGGGAAATGATGAAGCAGGTAAACCCAGCAGCAGCGAATATCCAGGGGCTGAGCGCGATGCGGTAACTGAAGTTGCTGAGCCAGTCGGTCATGAAGTACCACGAGATAGGCACAGCAATGACAAACGAAATCAGCATAGGAATCGAGAACGTGCGGAGCATCAGCAGCAGCACCTCGCCCGATGTCGAGCCCATCGATAAGTGTAAAGAGCGAGATGATCTTCAGTGTGTTCTGATGATCCTCGAAGGTCTCGGCGATACTCTCCTCTAAGCCACAGACAAACCATTTTGCCTCACTTTCAGGACAGCCTAAATCCTTAACCATCTCTATAAAAGCTGTCTTTGCTTTCTTGTCACCATTTGTCTTCACCAAGAAGCCTGGCCACTCCATATTATCCTGTAGGCGAATAGCGAAAGGTTGCACATCTTGCAACACATTAACTCGATGGAAGTCGCGAAGAATGCCTGCTATAGGCCTCTTCTGCCCACCACCCCAGTCTATCTCACGGTCTTTGTCTGTGTAGTCCAACTGGCGCATGGCTTCCTCATTCAGATAATATCCACCATCCGTCAGGCCATAGTCTTTCAACACCTCCAGTCCATAAAGCCTAAAGGTTGTACTGTCCATATCGGTCAATAGAAGATTGACTTTTTTGTCCCCACGGCTAATGGTATTAGAACTCCAACTTAAGTTCGAGAATGTTGTATTTTGAAAAACGCCAATCTCCTCGACAAACGGCATTTTCTCCAATAGACTCCTTGCTGTCTGGAATTGTCCTTGGGGGGCATAGACATAGTAGAGGTTCTTGGTGTTGTAGCCCAAAGGTGCATGAATGAGATGGTTCAATTGCAGCCAGATGACGAGGGCAGAAGTCAGCATCGTGACGGTGATGACATTCTGCAGGATGACAAACACCTTGCCCAAAACCATCTTGGAACGAAAACGAAAACTACCTTTCACAATATCAATGGGCTGATAGTGCGAGAGTTGCCATGAAGGCATAATACCAGAGATGATACCAGTCAGCAGGACAAAACCGAGACAGACACCTATCGTGCTTGAACGTATGTCATCCAGCAGTGCTATCTTTCCTTTGAACAGTGCGGATGCATCGTCTTGAAAACAGCAGGCTAAGGCAAAGCCCACGACAAAGCAGAAGGCTACCATTAGCGTCGATTCGACTATCAGTTTCAGAGAGATATCATGTTGGCTGCTGCCAAAGAGCTTGCGAGTCGCCATTTCCTTGGCACGAAAGCCTGTATTGGCGACAGTCAGATTGATATAATTACTGATGGCGAAGAAGAGAATAGCCAGTACGGCTGCAAGCTGTATCTGGAGCCTTGTCTTGTCGCCCTTTATCATACCCAAACCTTCATTCTGTGGTGCAAATATGACGTCTGTAAGCGGGGTAAGACTCAGTTCATAACTGCCCCATGCATTCGTATAGTTCTTTTGCAGGTAATCTTGTATTTGCTTTCTCTTGTTCACAAGGTTCGTGCCAGGTTTCTGCATGAGAAAGGCCTTTATGCCACCTGTGGATGCATAAGCAAACATATTTTTATCAAGTCTATAGCCGACCACCTGAGGATAACGCTCCATGCTCGCAATCACCTGCGTCTCGTTAGGCAAGACAGTATGGTCAAGATCCTTGGCAACAGCGCTGACGGTATATACCAACGTACTGTCATAAGGATCTGTGCCGTTGATATCAACGATATGCACATGTCGATTACCTACTATCTGTAATGATTCTCCGATGGGGTCTCTATCGCCAAAAAGCCTTTTAGCCAGATGTTCGGTGATGACGCATTTGTCTGGCGCATCTAAGGCTGTCAGGCGGTCTCCCTTCACCAAATCAAAATCGAAGAACTGGAAGAATGTAGAATCAGCCAGCATAATGATACCTTCCTGTGCATCTTTTGATTTCACTTCCTGCTGTCCATACTTGATTCTACCGTCAGCACTCAACACGCAGCAGGCCTTTTCCACCTCAGGGCATTGATTCTTGATCTCTTCTGCTGCCTGTGGCCACATGAAGAACATTTTCTCATTTCCCATCAGGTAGATACGATCGGCATTCTTGTGCCAACTATCGATACTATATTGCCGCCAAGTGTAGTCGCCCATCAGGATGATGAACATCAGCGACACCACCAACCCCGCTATATTAATTAAGGTATATAGCTTGTTGCGCGACAGGAATCTGAAATAACTCTTCATGTTTCTACTCGTTCTTGATACTATTAATGGGATTCTCATTGGCCGTGCGCCAACTCTGGATAATGACGGTGGTGAGGGTAATG
>CACWFY010000073.1 GCA_902760345.1 uncultured Bacteroidales bacterium
AATTTTGTACGACCAACAAGTCATCAGCAGTATCACACGACCACTCGCCTTCTATGAAGTGGAGGATCTTGTTAATGAATGATATCCGTTCTTCAAGACTTTCAAAAAGTTTGTCGTCAGTCAGTAACCGGGAAAGGATTTTGGAAATATAATTTGTCAACAAGCGTGGAACCTCTGCACTGTCAATACTCAGCGTATTGACAGCATATTGACTCTTATTGAGGGCGTCTAACTTTTTCTTTAGCGCCTCATAGATAAGACTTTCGTATATCCCAGTAGACAATTCCATACTATGTTAACATTAATACTATTTCTGTTTACTTACAAAGTTACAAAAAGATATTTATTCCTGGGCAAAATGTAGGTGGAAAGAGTTTGAACTTTGCCCTTTATTCATCTTCCGAACTACTTTTTGATTTAGGAATGCCTGTATACTTATCCTCGTCTACCTGCCGTTTGACGGTTACTGCCGTCTGATGGTCAGCACAAGGTATTCCGACTGTGTGCCGATGCGAAACTTGGCGCCCCAGATACCCAGTCCGGAGCTCACATAATACTGGGTATGTCCTTTTCGCAGCGGACCGAAAGCGTCCTCGTAGATTGCATCCGTTATCCAACTGATGGGCCACACCTGCCCATGATGGGTATGTCCGGCAAATTCGAAATCCACACCATTATTTCCTGCCTCTTCCAATTGATAGGGCTGATGGTCGAGCTCTATAAGAAAGCGGGACTTGTCGACCCCTCGCATAGCCTCAGAGAGCGACTTGCGCTGGCGGTTGGTGCGGTCGTCGCGGCCGATGACTGTGATATTGCCTATCTCATTCAAGTTTGCAGCTTTGTCGCGCAGCACCATGATGCCCGCCTCGCGGCAGAACTGCAAGTCGGCATTGAGTCCCGTATAGTAGTCGTGGTTACCTAAGCAGGCGATGACAGGGATGTCCAGGTTGCGGAACTCCTCAGCCATGTGTTCTTGTGCTACCGGCCGGTAACTGCGTCGATGAGATCACCGCCAATGAGAATAGCATCGGGATGCTCAGCCTTCAGCAGCGTGAGCCAACGGTGAAGGTCGGCACGTGTGTTGTGATAACCCAAATGGAGGTCGCTGACAAGAACCAACTTCACGTCTTTCTTCATATTCTTCATGGTCGTCACCACCATCTCCACCCGCTTCTTGTCGTTGTAATGGAAGTAAGCGAGGGTGAACAAAATGGTCAGTGCAACGGCTATACCTCCTGACAGCCATCCGTTATTATGCAGAGCAGCAGAAGGAACTACATGGCAGAGGCACAGCACGTCAAGACAGACGAAGACAAGAAAGAGATAGAGTAGGATCATCAGCCACGATGTTCCCACCTCGTAAGTGAGGGTCGCCAAGGACATCGGCCAACGGTCGATAGCCCCCGACATGGCGACAAAGAACGTTACAAAAGCCAATGCCATCAGTCCCACGACGGCCATGCGCAAGGGTATGAAGTCAGGCATCAGCTGCCACGTGCGCCACGCCACATAAGTCTGACCAGCGATAGGCAGGAGGAGATCAACCGCGCCGCTGCCGACATTGCCGGAGCGAGTGTCGTAGTGATGAGTCCGTCGCTGATACCGGGCTTTGGCATGAGCAGTGGCTTTGACCTCAACCTGGAGGACCGTAACGGTGGAAGCATCTCACAGTTCCAACAGGTGAAAGACCGTTTCGTCAAGGAACTCAGCCGTCAGCCGGAGATTGGTTCAGCCTATTCTCACCATGCTCCTTGGCATGTTGCCCCTGATGGTGGCTACGGGAGCCGGAGCCAATGGCAGCCGCTCATTAGCCTCCTGTGTGGTGGGTGGCATGGTGTTGGGTATCCTTGCCCTGCTCTTCTTCGTGCCCGCCCTGTTCATCATCTTCCAGTGGTTGCAAGAACGGCTGATGCCAAGGAAAATGGTGGCGTGATAGAGGTTAATTATTCTTAATAATATCGCGTTGAGCAATACAATGTCATAGGCATTTTGTAATATTGCAGGCAGATATGATTTAGGATAACATATATGACTTCAAAGACAGTTCCTT